>NZ_JCAUAR010000002.1:0-1070803 GCF_059692055.1 Paenibacillus sp. J31R109
AGAACAAGGTCGAATAGCACAATTGGTTACATATCTCCCGCTCAATTTGAGCAGCTATACTACCAGCAGGTGGCTTAACTTAGTGACGTCCACTTTCTTGACAGAAGAGCAGGTATAACGCTAAAGTGTTGAAATACGCAGGAAACTTCGATTTTGGAGCTTTTAACGTTATGCACGCATAACGTTATTGTTCAGCCGGTCGTCCATTAGCACTAATTAGCGTTTTCCCATAACGTTATTTAAACTGGTTGCGTCATTTAATGTCTTTTGGGACAGCCTCTTTATTGAAACCTATACTATTTGACGAACCAATCATCCAGACGTTGGCTTTGAATTGGTATTTCTCCCGTCAGCAGCCAATTCACGGCATGTAAAACAAGTGGTGAAGCATTTTCAACTGTACATTCCCCTAACGATACCCAACTTGCTCCCAAAGAATCTTGCCCCTCGAATAACTCCAGCTTCGCTGTTATCTGTCCACCTAGATAGTCTACATCAAAAAATAACGCTACATGATGGATATGTGAAGTTCCTCGCTTAGATAGTGCATAGGGGACTACATAATCACAAACGCCTACTTGCTTCTTCACTTGAACCTCCACCCCAACTTCTTCTTGAATCTCTCTGTGAAGAGCTTCAATGACGGTTTCTTGAGGTTCAATTGTGCCTCCTGGAAGGTCGAATCGCCCTGTATAGGGGCCGCCACTTTTATGAATCACAAGAAGCTTCCCATGCCTCTCACAAATTCCGTATACGCCCAAATGACGATGCCACTTCTCCTCCACGTCGCCCCCCCCCACTTTTCAGACTATTGGTCACCTCTATAATAAGCAAACACTTGCTCAATCGGCTTAAAATACAAATGTCCATCTTCCCATGGCTGAAAATGCAGATCCATGCGTGAATCGTTCCAATTCTCAGGGGTTCCCTTCGTGTTCAAACGACCCGCTACTTCCGGCTCCTCAATGACTTTCGGAAATTCCTGATAACCGAATAAGAGATTCTCATGCATCGCAATAATCTCATATTTATCACCATGGAACGCACGCTCTTCTTGCAGCTGATAATGGTAGTAGATGTAACTGCTCATCATCTCTGGCTTCAAATGGGCAACTCTCCCTATCCGAGACTCGACAGGTTCCTTCCGCAACCAGTGTTCATAGCTTGCAGGTTCATTAAAGTGGAACACGTCGATCATTACTATCCACTTTCGAGGCTCATCTTGTCCAGGCCAATCTTGTAAGAACGGGACCACAGCCCCTGCGATTTCATCGGGTAACACCTCTCTGTTTATACACTCATAATAGAGAAATAGATTTGTCCGCCAAATAAAAGCGGCAGCGGTCATGAGTTCTCCCTGTTCCACTAGCTGTTGAGCTTGTTGGTTCAACACCAACGCCTTCAGGCCACTATCCTCTTGTCCTATCTGCCATTGCGCCCGATACATCCTACGTTGAATCATTAATTGCTCACCTCGCGTCGTATTTGAACACCAAATCTAACTCTGCTAAAATAAGTTCATCTCTACCAAGGGGGGAACAGACTTATTTTACTTAACTTCTACCATACTTCGCTTAAGCTGATCGTTGCCCTGATAACTGCCCTTCTAGGCGGATACGTATTTAAACTCTTACATATTCCCATTCCTTGGCTGCTCGGGCCTATGATTGCGGTATTACTAGGGTCGAATCTATTCAAAAATCGCTATGCTTGGCCTACGCCCATTAGAAACGCAGGACTCATCATCGTTGGATATACCATTGGTCTTTCGATGACGGCAGCCGCATTGCATGAAATGGCCGTCCAGCTACCTTCCATGTTGATCATGACACTTCTACTTATGCTGCTTTGCGCCATACTTGCCTACTTGATAACCAAGATGTCCAACATCAACTACAAAACGGCACTTCTTGGCAGCATACCTGGTGGTCTCACCCAGATGGTCATCTTGGCGGAAGAAACGGAAGGCATCCAGCTAACCATTGTGACTGTATTACAAGTAATCCGACTCATGATGATTGTTGTATGCGTACCTTTGCTGGTTTTTAGCCCGCTCATGGGCAATCACAAAATCGTTGAAACAGTAATAAACAGCGTTACCACTTCGACTGCGAGCTGGGGATCGCTGATGCCGAATATTTTTCTATTTGCCGCGGTAAGTATCGGCTGTGCACTTCTAGGAAATAAAATTAATTTCCCAACTGCGTTCTTACTTGGACCCGCATTCAGTACGGCGATCTTGCAACTTACCGGTATTCATGGACCCGCGCTGCCCACCCCTATCATCAATGCAGCCCAAATCATGATTGGCATTCATGTTGGACTCATGTTAAAGCCAGCTCAATTAACGCGTAAGCTTCAAATTATTTCGCTGGCGATTGGCAGCAGTGTTGTGCTTTTATTTGGATCATTCGGACTAAGTTATGTCTTTATGAAGCTCCATGCTGTATCCAAATCTACCGCCCTGCTTAGTTTAGCTCCAGGTGGCATGGATCAGATGGGGATCATCGCTCACGAAATCAATGCGAACTTATCTGTCGTTGTCGGCTACCAGTTATTTCGCACATTTTTCATTTTCTTCGCAGTACCGCCGCTATTGCGCTTGATATTCAAATACAGTGCTGCAAAAAGAGTCATTCGAGACACCCCCTCCTAGGGGGCTGTTTGGCATTTCAGCTATTCGCGCCGGTAGGCTTGTTCATGGTACTCCGTAATGTAACTGAACAATTGCCTGCCGTCATCTTGTTGGGGGAACTCACCTATGTTCAAATACATCGCCCTGTACGTTTCTGGCACCCAAATGTAGGTATGTACATAGTCAGTTAACCGAAATCCAGCCTTTTCCCAGAATCGAATTCGCTCCGCATTCTCTTTGCTTAGCTCAGCCTCAACTTCAATAACGATACCATGACAGCCTGCTGTATCTGCCCACTTACGTATGTCACCCATACATGCCAAACCCACTCCTTGCCCACGCTGAGTGCGTCCAACAGCGATATAGTCGATGATAAGTACGTGTGCCGCTTGATTCCAAGCAGTCAACGCCATCGCAATCACATTTGAACCTTCACGCCAGGTGTGCAGCATACAAATGCCTCTTTCGAACATGCTCTGAATGAGCGCACGATTTTTTCTTCCATGTGCTGGAAAAGCTTCCTCATAAACATGCTCCGCTTGCTCCCATAAGTCTTCATTCCAAGAAGTCGTTATTTCATAGATCATCCAATTCATACTCCCCTAATGCAAAGTCCACTGCAGATTGGGCATGAATTCTAGTCGTATCGAATAAAGGAACCGCAACATCCCCTTGCGATAGTAACAACGTGATTTCTGTGCAGCCCAGAATAACAGCTTCTGCCCCATCTTGGACCAACTGATTGATAATCGTGATATAGGATTGCTTCGATTCTTCACGGATGATACCCAGACATAATTCCTCATATATAATCTCGTGGACGATTTTCCGTGAAGCTTCGTCAGGCACGATGACATCTAGTCCATATTTTCGCACTAGATTACCTTTATAAAAATCTTGTTCCATCGTAAACGCTGTGCCCAATAAGGCTACTTTCTTTCTACCTGATTGAACAATTTTCTTCGCTGTTGCATCCGCGATATGCAGGAGAGGGATGGCTACTGCCTCTTCCACTTCTTTGGCCATCTTGTGCATGGTATTCGTGCAAATGACGATACAATCCGAACCCGCAGTCTCCAGTTTGCGAGCCGTATCCACCATGATTTGGGTTGCTTCGTCCCACTTCCCCTCATGCTGGAGCGTCTTAATCTCATGAAAATCTACCGAGTACATCAGACTTTTGGCCGAATGATGGCCGCCTAATTTCTCCTTTACACGCTGATTAATGATTTGGTAATAAAGTAAAGATGATTCCCAGCTCATTCCACCGATTAACCCAATTGTCTTCATCCGTGAACTCCTCACCATCAACTATTTCCTAATATAATAGCAGAAATTGGTCCTTATGATAAAATGGAAAGTAGCATTCATCTTTATGAAGGCTTATTTCTCATCGGAATACCCTTTCTTAAAAATGCAACTTTTTCCTTTTTCTGGCGTTTAATGAGTGTTACTACTTCCTAATAAAGGAGATTTAACCTCAATGAGACGCAAATCAATTGTAGGACTCGCAACGTTACTAGGTGCGGCTATTGCTATCATTCCTCTGGCTTTAACAAACGTTCATGCAAACGATCTCCCTGTTGGAACCGTCGTTGGAAGCGTGCTTACAACAGATATTCGCGCTTTCGTAAATGGCAGTGCCATCCGTTCGATGAATATTGACGGCAATACTGCTGTTTACCTCGAGGATTTGCGAAGTCACGGCTTTCACATTGCATGGGAACCGAATCAGCGCCAAGTTTCCATTTTCCCAGACCCCAACGAATTAGATCCATCAAAGAGCGATCCTAACCTAGGCTTTACTGGCTCAGGGATTGGCATCAAAATCGCCGATGTGGTCGCAACAGATATTCACACATTTGCCTTAGGCAAAGAGATTCCTTCCTACAATGTAGAAGGCAGAACGGCCGTGTTTCTGAAGGATCTCTCACCGCTACTTGGCGGACTCACGTGGAATGATCAACTACATACCGCGTCCTTCCTGTCGGATACTACTTTGGCTGCTGATCCACGGGCAGTCCAGAGTGTCGAATACCCCTTACAGGTAGAACAATCGTCGAACACTCACTTTACCATTCAGTTTAAGGATGACGGTCTTTATGTAGGAGACTCTCTTATTGGATTCGGGCAAGATGGCAGAGCGATGCTCTCGGTAACGAAAATGGCACAATTACTTACCTATCAGACGGAAATCCAAGATCTTGGACTTTATTTGTCTGACAAAACTTACGGTTTTCGCATCACCCCGCATCTAGACACAGTTAGTTTATATTGGTTCAATGGTGAAACCAACGAGGTCAAACTCACTTTTCCAACGATAGAACGCGCTGGTGAACTCTACGTTTCTGAATATGATTTAAAACAATTATTCGGTTATTCCGGTAACTGGCAATCGGAGCTGAAGCAATTGGATATCGATTATGCCCATTTCGATGTGAAGGATTTTGGCGTTTCCACACATACGAATAACTATTTGTACACCTTAAAGGGATTATATGTGGGACCAAGTCGTATGGAAATGCCGACAATTTCTCTGTTTGTCTCTCGGGACGGTACGAAGTTCGGAGGTAATTCTGAGACTTCGTTAATGGAACAAACGTCGGCAACCGGATCGCCGATATATCAATTCTCCTCATCTGTGCAGCTTGATTTAGGTAACAATGACATCCAGATCGTCTACCACATTGGGAACCGTATTATATACAGTAACGCTTTCGTCAACTCCCTTACACCACTGTTGCTGAACCCGGTTATTAATTACAGGGATTTGTCGAATGGCTTGGGCAGCTTCAGTTCGATCACCTTGGATTCGCCTGAATCCGGACTCATTCACTCTGATAACGGCAACATTGAGCTCAAAGGGGCTGTGCTTAAAGCACAAGGCAGCGGATTACAAGCTGTCATCGAAAAAGAAGACAACGGAACCTGGATTGAACCAGAGACAGCTCTCATTCCTTTTAAAGAGGAACGATTTGCAGCTTCGCTGCCGCTAACGCATGGAACGGGGCGGTATCGGGTCACACTTCGATCTAATTTATCTATTCCTTCTCCAAGACAAACTACAACCTACATCGACGTTGCTCGTTTCTATGTTGATTACCGAGAGAACCTCCCCGGCATTCAAGGCATGCAATCATCGGATGGTCTGAGCTGGCGTGATGGGAAGCTGCTGCAGACATCGGATAATGGTCTTTCTTGGCAGGTGGTCATACCGGATGGGATTGCTGACAAAGATCGTCTGCTCACTGCTAAATTTGAGGTACCTGTCTGGGGCTATGCGGTTTATCTCACCGACGATCCGCAACCAAATCTCATTGCCACTCATCAAGTAGACGATGGAGTCTGGGAATCGGTCGTACTGCCTACGACAGAAGCATGGGAAACGTCCGCTGATGTTAAACCGATCGTAGCCAATCTCTACACGGATCCCGCTTATATCATGCTGACTTCATCAACTAAGGATAATCACACGTTAAAATCACTTTACCGCACCGATGACCGTGGTAAAACATGGATACGTGTAGGGAATCTAAGCCCTGACATTTCGGGTTCCCCAACTGGCCTCAGTTACCGCAATGCGAAAGAGGGCTGGTTAACCACCTTGAAGGATGGCACCAACCATATCCCGCTATATCGCACGCAGGATGGCGGCGAAACCTGGTCGATGCAGCATGTCGACGTCCCCATCGATTTGCAGAAGGGGTATGCTAACGCTTATCCCCCTGTTTTCGATCAAGAAAGCAATTATCACGCTATTTTCATCGCTGAGTTCGTACAGGACAATACGAAAACCTATGTCATTTATGAATCGAGAGATGCTGGCGATACCTGGATCCCGCTCCCTTATCGATTACATGATTTACAAGACATTCCAGTCCTGCACTTCGATAACTTGCTCATGGGCAGAGCTCTTTCTCAGGATGGCAAAACGATCTACACGATGGATACCTACAACCGTACAGACTGGCAAGCAATCAAGCCCAACATTTCGTTGCAAAATGCTACCCAATTTCACCTGCGCATGAGTGGTTTTGGCTGGGTACTTATAAACGGCAGTGTCTTGGTGACGAAAGATGGTGGTCGGACTTGGGAAGAACCTGGTGTAACTCGTAATTAATCAACATATAGAAAGAGGCTGTTTCAAAGTCGTTCTAGACTTTGAAATAGCCTCTTTCTTCCACCACTTAAAAAACAAACGAAGATCGCATCTTCTTATCCATCATCGCTTTAATCTCATGGACTAGTTGAATGGAAGCTTCAATCTCGACTTTTCGCGTGGAGACACTCTCAACACTGCATCCGATGGGAATTCCTTTTTCCAATCCAAATTCGAATAATTCTTCGAATATTTGTTGTGATACCGCTACTGATTTGTCCAGAACATCATGGGAGTATTTCAAATCATTTTCCAACCATTTCGGGATGCTGATCCCTAGCCATTTCATAAATTCTAACGTTTTGGTTGATCCGCAAGGCGCAATATTCATCAATATTGGCACCATGTCTAGCTTATTTTCTCTACAGTAGTAATAATAATCGGATAAGAAGTTTTTGGACGCTTCCACATTATAGGTTGCTTGAGATATGAAGAAGCGGCTTCCACTCGCTATCTTGCTGACCATTCTAAGATGTTCATCGTCTTTTTTCATGTGTCTTTCCGGAATGACAACGGCACCTAAGGTAAGATTATTGTTCAGCTTCTGACTTAACGCATAAGCTTCCGGAAGCCCCATATGAACTTCTTGATGACTAGAGGACGCGCCAACAAACACGGAAAACCGTTCTTCCTCATGATCGGCCCTAATCCAATCTGACAATTGTTCCTCCGTATATTTACCAACACAGCGATAAATAATTTTGGGAACCTTTAACTTGGATAAATATGCCTTACTGTAAGTCGTCGGATCAACGGTTTGTAAATACGGGAAAGGCCGATCTTGATCAATCCGATCACTTTCTTCCTGCACATCGTAAAGAATTAAGCCATCTATTTGAAGCTTCTGAAGCCGCTCACATTGCTTTTGTGAAATTTCAGCCATTTTCTCTAGGGATTGTGTTTCTTTCGGCGGCGTCATCCCATAGGTAAGGATACCTGTTTCTCTTCGCAGTATTTTGTCTTTTAGCATATGTGTCACAACCTTATCTCTCTAATTCCCGAAAAAATGAAATCATAGCAAACTACTCGGTATTCTATAGTTCGACCCCCAAATACCGAATTCCTCTTGGAATCGGAATACCTGTTAAAGGAACTTACTTCGCATAAAGGCCAAACTTGCTGCAAACTCCTTCTCTGGATCATGCACCGTACACTCAGCGGAAATCATACCTTTATACCCGGATGCATGCAAAGCCGTAACGAATTGATCGTAGGGATACTGTCCAGTCCCAGGGGACAATCGTCCTGTATCGGCAAGATGAATATGTTGGAGCCATTCTTTATTTTCGATCAGGGTAGTGATTGAATCCTGTTCTTCATCCATATGGTAGAAATCAGCCAAAACCCGTATGGAAGGATGATTTACTTGTTTAGCAAAAGCCACCGCCTCAGAAACCGTGTTGATTATGTTAGATTCCTTGCGATTCAAAGGCTCTATTGCCAATGAAACACTTGTATCTTGGAATTCTTCACCGATGACAGAGAGTAATTGAAGCAGCTGTTCCTCTGCACGATTGCGCTCCCAACCGTCCGGGATTTGACGTGCTTTTCCACTTCCCAATACGGCTGTCTGAGCTCCTATCTTATTTAAAGCGCTTGCAGCTTTATGAACATAACGACGGATGCGTTCTTCATCCGCTTCTGGACCTACCACTTTTAAGTCTCCAGGAAAAAATATACTGAAAGCTTGCACCGGCAGTGGACTGTTCACGTACAAAGGAAGCTTGGTGTTGAAGTCCGCCTCATCTTCTAAATTTAATGATACGAGAGCGCATTCCATATAATCGAAGCCAATACGTTGAAGTCTTTCCGCTTCCTGAATTCCACTGCACCATCCAAATGTGTACATGTCCATTCCTCCCTATCGTTACTTACTCTTTTAATATAGCAAAAAAACCAAAGAATAGGATCATGAATTTGTCCAATTCTTTGGCTATTTTATCTATAAGGCATTTATGGTTCTCGCTGCTCCGCAAATCCCATCCTACACATGGAATAATTGAAACTCGCTTGCTGAATTTTATCAGACAAGTCCCATAAATTATTCAAAATGCGAACTTCCACGTTTCTTCTAAAGAGCTCTCCAAACAAATCTCGAATTTCAACTTTATGGATAGGTAGTTGTGACTTCTCACTCACATAGTACCCAGCTCCAGGATCTAGCGAGTAAAAATCGGTTGAATCAAATTCGTACAAATATAGCGTTGTCTGCTTCATAATGTCAAACCATTTGTGCTCGATAGCAACAACGTGCATCGATGACTGCGAGGAAATAAAGTGTCTTCTATCTTCATCAGAAGTGGTTTCATTGCAATGATAGGTCACTCTTGGACAATTCCGAGGTGTCAGAAAATTAGGTAGGCATTGTTCATTAATCGCCCATACTAATCCTTTTTCTGGATCCAAGTCTTTTCTTGTAGGCATTCTAGGGTTAAAAATAGCAATGTCTTTCTCTTCGCTTACGTGAAATAATTTCACCTATGCTCCTGCCCCCAATCATCTAGCATTTACATACTTCTCCGCTGCATCAACTGTGTGTTTCAATAAGGTAGCTATGGTTACGGGTCCTACTCCCGCAGGAACAGGTGTAATCGCTGATGCCTTTACGCGACAAGCCTCATAATCAACATCTCCAATGTTGCCTGGATTATATCCCGCATCCATCACGACCGCTCCTGGTTTAATCCAATCTCCTTGCACAAAATTCGGTTTACCAACAGCCGCTACCACAATATCAGCTAATCGAACCATGTCTCCCACATTCGACGTCTTTGAGTGACAGATGGTTACCGTCGCGTTCCGATTTAATAGCATCATAGAAACTGGCTTCCCCAGAATGGGACTTCTGCCAATCACCACAGCGTGTTTGCCCTCTATGGGAATCTGGTAATCATCCATAATGGCTAGGATAGCCGCTGGTGTACAGGATGGAAAAGCAGCAATGCCGAAGGCATTTTGAGCAAAACCTTGTGTCGTTACGCCATCTACATCCTTATCCATATGAATCGCTTCAAATGCTGCCCTTTCATCAATTTGATGAGGGACAGGATGTTGCAGCAAAATCCCATGCACACTTGGGTCAGCATTCAGTTTCTGAATGGTTGCGATTAATTCTTCAGTCGTTGTATGCGCGGGTAGCTCAACACGAATAGAACGGATACCCAGTCGTTTACACGCATTTCCTTTCATTTTCACATAAGTAGCTGAAGAAGGATCATCGCCAACTAAAATCGTCGCTAGGCAAGGTGTGACCCCTTTCAAAGCTAACTGACTAATTCTACTTATCAGTGCCTCTTTCATGTTCGTTGCCACCCGATTACCGTCCAAGATTACTGTTTCCACATTCATCTCATCATTCCTCCCAAGGTAAGAACATAAAGAGGTAAGGGGAATTCCCCTTACCTCTGCCCAGGCGTACGGCTATTATCGGTGTGCTCCCTCATGGTTACCCATGCTCCGCCAGTTACACATCGTTTATTAATAGGTATATCATAGCAATCCATTCCCTTATGTTCAACATGTTTGTCAAAAAAATGACTATAAAGATGCTGGTGACAGGAAGAACGAATACCACAAATTCGTCATGAATACATCAAGCACAACAAAGTAGAAAATCTCGAGCCCAACATTTCGTTCAGATAGACCTCTTCGCCATAAGCGAGTTACACCATAAGAAATTACGGCAAAAATAGCGAGTAACAACAAGCCAGCCCACACAGATTGCAAGACATCTGGCATGACTTGCAGAGCTATTGATTTTCGAAAATCCCCGATAAAAAGGGCTTTGACGATGAGATACATCGCAAGGGATATCCCAAAATGCCGCTTGGCATGCTCATCATAATGATATTGCCAAAATACACTGATAATGACTAAATAAAGGCCAGGTAGTAAAATCCATTTTAAGCTTATAAGTGCTGTGAGAACACCAATCCCCCAAAAAAGCGGTAAGTTTCCAGCTGCTTCTTGCAAATCCTCTTTGCCTATGTGATTCATACGCTCCAAATAAGGTAGTTGATCTGTGGCGTAATACACGCGATAGGACTCCGCATTCACGGCATCCAGCCAAACAGCTAAGGAACTATCTGCTCTAGTCGCTAAGCTCGGGTAGGACGCGAAACCACTGAATTGACTAATCCGAGCTGAATCTCTCAATTTACCATCCTTGAAACTAACTTTGTACACCTCTTGACTCGTTTGACGCCTATTTTTCTCATAAACCGACGATACCACAAGGGTTACTTCACCAGAAGAAGATTGTGTGAAGTTGGGATGCAAAATTGTATCCGAATCGCTCTTTGTCGAGACAGGCAGATTGATAACATCATCTACCAACTTATCTGGTTGACTCGAAGGGAAGGTGAGCAAGTGCAACGTGCTCTTCCCAGATTTACGAGAACTCGTCGTATACACCGTCATCATTGATGAACCATCGACAGCCAGCGCTATATCATCTAAACTACTCGTTGCATAATCGACATCCTTTAACTTGCGCTGTACAAGCGGTTTCCAAGTTTCTGATGCGAGTTGAACGTAGTGAAAAGATTCATTGCCTTCTTGACTGACTGCGTAGACGAGTGAAAGACTGCCAGACGCATCCCTATGACCTTGGATATGTCTGATATTGGGGATATCCAGCTGGGACCAAGTTAGCTTCTCATTCGGATGAAAAGCACTCACATACAGCGTTGTATCATTGTAAGCTAGTAAGATGCTGTCCCCTTGTGCACTCTTTACCGTTTGAACAGCCGTGATTTCATTGTCATTTATTATACTCATCGGTGACCATGAACCGTTCTTCCATTCGCTCGCATATAGCTTATTTCCGTTCCCAATCCAGACCACATGATCCTTATCCAACTGTCTATAGGAACGAAACGGCCCTTCCGTAGGCAAGCCGCGCGTTTCCGAACTGCTCTGCCCCTTATCATCAATCGTGACCCATTCAAGCGTTTTTCCTGCCAAATACGCAAAGCTGCTATCGCCAACCATTTGCACGGGTTCACCGACCGTTGCTGTTTGCGTTAATTCCGTTGCACGACCAAAAGGTTCAGGATAAGGCTTTACATTTTCATTCGCCAACATGAACGTTTGAATCAAGCCGATGACGATGATCGCCGCCAAAAAAGGAACATACGTGAACAGCTTCCATCTTGATTTTTTCACTTCGTAGTAACCTCCAAAACTTTCATACTGCCCTAGTAGTTAAAATGATTGCCTAATAAGAATGATTGCTGCGCATTAATTTTCCATTGTTCAATAAATGCGTCACCCAATCATAACATTGATTCAATTGATCTTCACTAATTAAATCAGAACGGTGCTCAAACATGATCTTCACTTGATCATTTTGCTCAGTAATGATCGCGAGATAATCCTCGATTGGAGCCCAACCGTCTCGTTGATCTAACTCTGGTAGGACAGGATGACGAGAATTGGTAATAGAATCCTTGATTTGCACCGTACTTAGATGAATCGAATAGGCAAAACGCGCAAATTTATGTATCACTTTTCTAGCATCAAAGTATGGATCTAACTTTTCCTGCAGATACAGTCTCGCTGTATCCAGACAGATTTTGATGTGGGGATACTTCCCTAATAGCTCCTCAAGAAAAGTCGTCTCATAGATGTATCGATTCAACGCATCAAATTCAAGAACAGGAATGAAGCCATACGTCTTGCTTTTCATAGTCAACCATTGAAAAAGCACTTCTGTTCTTTCAATTAATTCTGTAAGTGTCATCTCAGTTTCAGACAGATACTCCGATTTATCAGAGAATCTCCACGTACGCCAATCGACTCGATCATCCAGAATAACTGGCTTCGGATAGTGAAAAAGGATGTACGTTGGGTTCATGGAAGCAAGGTACTCCAGCTCACTCTGCACCCAAGCATAGGCGGATTCTCTCATTTCAGGCGAATTTGCCAGAAATAAGGCATCTCGCATTTTAGATATATGAGGACGTAATGGAAAATGAATACCCACTTGAAAATGGTTACGCTGCGACGCTAGTATAAGCCTGTGCCTATCTTCTTCTGTCTCAATTAGGCATGCTTCAATGCCGAAAAAACCTTTGCGGAAATCCCTCTTCATTTTAGACTCATCAAAACTACCATATTGACCAATCAGGAATCGATTCCTCACAAGCATCCGTCCTATTCTACAAATTCAAAAATAGAATCTACTATGATCGGCAAGTTATCTCTCAAAGAAACGGCACCAAAAACCGATCTAGCGTGCACGCCATTCTCTCCAAATACATCCAACATGAGATCCGAACAACCATTCAACACTTTGTGATGTTCCTCAAATTCAGGGACTGCATTGACAAATCCTTGCAGCTTCACCACTTGTTTAATGCGCGAAAGAGAACCTACCGCAGACTGCAGAACGGCTAGAATCTCAATTCCAGTTAATCTAGCAAATTCATATCCATCTTGGGTCGAATAGTCTTTCCCTAGTTTTCCCCTCGGGTTGCCTGAAGGGCCTTTTCCCGAAACGTACAATAAACCGTTCACCTTCACAAAATTAGCATATTTCGCTGCTGGTTCACTTGCTATGGGTAGGACGATTCCTAGGGCTTCTAACCTTTGAGCAATGGTTTGTTCGGACATATGGGATCCTCCTACGCTGTTGTGAGATTATCTTACTTATTATCGATTCATGGCCCAGAACTCAAGCTCTTTATCTGGTACTGACCATTTGAGTTTTTTTGGAGCGTGATGTAAAGCTTACGATTTATAATCCAACCATTCTCAGTTCGTTCACCACCCCCAGCTAGGATGAATTCCATGGATGCCGGTAATATGTCGTAAGAGACAATAAAGTAGGTGTCTGCATCTTTATGTAAAATTTGAATCTCATCATGAATCTTATACTGTAAAATTCGTTTACTCGCGGATACCGATGACTGCTCATCCAATTCTAATTGTTCTGCAAATAGTTTCTTTACAATCGGCTTCAAATCATCTTGTTGTTGGATACTCATCTCACTAGTTGGAGCTATAACCGCATGGGCTGTGCAACCTGTCATACAGCTTACACTTGCAAGTAAGATAAGGGTTCTCAACCACTTCATAGTGTCACCTCGTCTAATGAATAATCGTTGTTTTTATACAACAGAACTAACTTTACTACTTTAGTTAGTATGGCCAACAACCCATATTTTAACAATTCACTTCATTAGACGAGGTGTAACATCGATAAGTTTCACAGTAATCTCACTTATTTACAAACATTCATTGGACTGGATAAAATAACCGGGCCAAGTTTACCTGTTTTCCCATTGGAGAGTCGAATCACCATCGTGCTTTTCGTTACATCCGCTGTAATATCATCCAATCTTCCTGCCCAAGTCGGCCCTCCATCTTGAGGTGTTGGGTACAGTTTGAACCGCCAACTAATCTCATTCGGAATAAACGTAAATCCTTCATATCCATCGTAATCTCCAAGTGTTGCGGGGACAGGTAAGTGATTCGCATGCATGCTGATACTGGTGCGAGGAAAACTTGGTGTGAGCTTCACTTTGTAGACGAGCGCCCCTCCTTTGGCATTCGCATTGTCCATAGCGATAGGCTCAAGCACTGCACTGCAAGGCATGGGTACTTCGGCCTTACTGCATGCTGGACGAATCCACACACATCCCACAATCAACGTAACCGTCATTATTTTCTTCATCACTATCCCTCCATCGGTTTCATATGGTTATTTTTCCTACTTCCCCGATTTCTATGACGTTTAGGAAAAAGCCACCTCCCGGTGGCTGCTTCCTTTCGATGCGTGGTTATCTTGGAATTACTTGCTCACGTCTTGGTCCCACCGAAACGGTTGAAATCTTCACCCTGATGGCAGATTCTACGAAATCGATATAGTTTCTAGCCTCCAGCGGCAGGTCTTCCATGCGTTGAACCTGAGAAATATCGCGTTTCCATCCAGGCAAACGAGTCAGTATGGGCTTTGCCGAGTCCATTACCGCTGTGACTGGAAACCGATCAACGATCGAACCATCTCCCAGTTCATATCCGACACAGACTGGAATTTCATCCAAGTAGCCTAATACGTCCAAATTGGTTAAAACCACACTTGTCGCTCCCTGTATCATACAGCCGTATCTTGTGGCAACGAGATCCAACCACCCCATCCGTCTTGGACGCTTGGTATTGACACCATATTCACCAGCGTCGCCCCCACGACGACGTAATTCTTCCGCTTCGTTCCCCTCCAGCTCCGTGACGAAAGGTCCCGCTCCAACGCAGCTAGAATAGGCTTTTACTACCGCGAACACGTTCGTTATCGAACTAGCAGGTAGACCTGCACCAACTGGAGCAAAACCTGCAAGGGTCGAGGAGGATGTCGAGTACGGATAGATGCCATGATCAGGATCACGCAAGGCTCCGAGCTGTCCTTCCACTAGGATGGACTCTCCCTTTGCATTCGCTTGTTGGAGTAGTGTTGTCGTATCACACACATACGGAGCAATGTGTTCAGCCTGCAACAGCAGCTGCGCCATAAGTTCATCCACCTGAATGGCCGGCTGTCCATAAAGGTGTTGGAGCAACACATTTTTCGATGTGAGCAAATGTTCCAAACGGGCTTGTAATCGATTCTGATCATATAAATCGGCTACCTGAATGCCGAGTTTCGCATATTTGTCGGCATAAAATGGCGCGATCCCACGCTTCGTGGAACCATAACTGAGTGCGCCAAGCCGCTCTTCTTCGAGTTCATCTAAACGTTGATGAACTGACAAAACGACTTGAGCTCGCTCAGAAATAACCAACTTCGGTTGAGGAACACCTCTCCCTGCAAGCGCCTCTAATTCACTTATTAATATATCCACATCAAGAGCCGTTCCCGGCCCAATCACGTTCGTTACATGTGAATAGAACACACCAGAAGGCAGCATCCGCAAAGCGAATTTCCCGAAATCGTTAATGATCGTGTGTCCCGCATTGCTTCCACCTTGGTATCTTACAACGAAGGATGATTGTGCAGCTAAAACATCCGTCATCTTGCCCTTGCCCTCGTCTCCCCAATTCGCACCTACAATTGCAGTTACTGTCAAATTGAACGCCTCCAACACTTGTTTTGTCTTACACCGCTTATTATAATGGCTCTAATGACATTAGAATAATTGATATAAGTAATATCAGATATAAAGTGAGGTAATATTATGGACGTTAATTTGGAGTGGTATCGGGTCTTCTATTGGACCACCAAGACCGGCAGTTTGTCAAAAGCGGCCGAAGTGCTTCACATCACCCAACCCGCGGTGAGTCACACCATCAAGCAGCTTGAGAACGTGCTTGGCGGGCAGCTCTTCTTCCGTACGGCGAAGGGAGTTACGTTAACCGTTGAAGGTGAAGTGTTATTTCGTTATGTAGAGCAAGCCTTTAGCTTTATGAAAATCGGCGAGAAAGCTATCGCTGACATGCATAGCTTGCAAAGCGGGGAAATTAATATCGGGGCTAGCGATACCCTTTGTAAATACTATCTCTTACCCTATCTCGAAGCCTTTCACAATCAGCATCCAGGCGTGAAAATACGGGTTACGAACCGTACGACGCCTGAAACGTTGGCCTTGCTCAAAGAAGGCAAAATTGATTTCGGGATCGTTAGTCTGCCCGCTTCGGACAAACAAATTGAGTTCCGGGAAAGTTCCCCGATTCAAGATTGTCTTGTCGGCGGCAAGGCCTATGCACACCTTGCTGGTAATCCGATAGCTTTAGCAGATTTACATGCACACCCGCTGCTATTATTGGAACATACGGCGAGCACGAGGCGCTATATCGAGGACTTTGCTGCTTCGAAGGGCGTAACACTCTCACCCGAATTCGAGCTGGGCAGCATCGATCTTCTCGTTCAATTTGCCAAACGTGGTTTCGGACTGGCTTTTGTCATAGGCAATTATATCGCTGAGGAGCTTGCTTCAGGCGAGTTAATTGAAATCCCATTAACCCAACCTCTTCCTGCACGCCAAATAGGACTTGCAACACTTCGGGGAGTTCCACTCTCCGCGGCGTCGAAGTCTTTTATGGCCTTGCTGCCTTAATCTCAAGATACTCTCACCTATTTACTCATAAAACACCATATGAGATTTATCCGCTTTGTAATATGCGAGTCTATCCATCAGCGTCCCCGTGTGGAATTCAAACTTGTGTCCGTCAGGGTCCGTGAAATAGATGGACCTTTTATCTCGCTCATCTCTGGTTCGACCAGGAAGCAGGGGTATATTCAACTGGCGGAGCTTTTCTTCTAACGCATCAAAATCACACTCGTCAACCGTAAACGCGATATGAGTATACGAATATTGAATATCCTGGCGTGGAATATCCGTCTCTTGATTCAAAGCCAACCACTGTCCGTTCAAGTCAAAATAGGCCAGATTTCTTCCTTTTACCAATAGCTTCGCATCAAAGACCTGTTGATAAAAGTGAATGGATTTCTCTAAATCGGAGACGGAGAACAGTAAATGATTAATCACTCCTATTTTCATATCACATTCCCCTTTCGCCTATGAATAACCTCTCCCACCCTTTGCACCGGAACGCTGAACAGAATTAGCATAGCTGATAGACCATCCATCCAAGTCAGCCTCTCTCCTAACAACAACATGATAAATACAAGTGTGACAAACGGAGCAAAGAAGGTAAAGCTCGCGATAAGTGACGCAGACGAGTACTTCAATGCTCTGAAATATAAGAAAAATCCGAATACAATATTGCTGAGACAGAGCCATAAGACACCATAGAAGTCGACCATTTGAATCAACTTGCCCTGTGAATAAACCAACATCCCTACAATCGCCAGCAGCCAAGCTACCAAAGTGATGACAAAGGTACTCATTAGCATATCTTTCTTGTTTTTCTTCACTAGATTCGTAAACAACCCCCAACTCACCGCAGCAAATATCGCCAATAGATCGCCCTCAAGGTTTGTAAAACTGAAGTTGGTGAATTTACCTTTTGTTATCAATAAAACGGTTCCCATAAAACCCATAATCATAGAGAGAATTTTGTAGCGATTGAGTTTTTCTTTATGGATGGGAATTGCGAAAATCACGATAAAAATGGGAAATAAATAATTTAGCATGGATGCTTCTACTGCAGGTATGAGTTCTAAGGATTTTAGATAGAGAAAGTCATATAAAAACGTAAATACGCCGCAGGCAAGCACAAGCATCCACTCGGAAAGCGTCCATGTTAGGAAGATCGTTCCTCGCGTTTTGATGAGGATAATTGCTGCAAAAATAAACACACCAATGCCGTACATATAAAATAATACCTGATAACTGTCTAATTGGTTCAAGACCAATTTACTCACGGCAGCAACCGATCCCCATATGAGCAGCAAAAGGGGCATGAGTACAAAAGGATTCTGGGTGACATGTAATCGTTTATGATCAACTTTCATGCAAGAGGCAAATTCAACTGTACAGGGATATCTTCAGGAAAGGATGTCACTCTGAGATGTATACAGTAGGCATCCAACTTAAAAATAAGTTCATCCGCTGCTGTTAGCTCACCAAGAATGCCAGCTTCGTCTAGCCTTTCTTGCACTTGTTTAATAAAAACATGGCTGCTTACACCAAAAGTGGTGACCATGGCGGTTGGTTGCAAAGCCTTCATCGCGATCGGAATCCATTTGCGTTTCGTCGAAGGGATCACGGCATGCGCAGTGCCGCTAATCGCAAAGCAGAAATTGTCCATCATTTTATCTAATTTGAAATGAAATAGACGTACGAACATCTCCCGGAACGCTACAACATCCTCTACCGGAAAACCGACTTCTCGCAAGTATAGAATGCTGAGATCACCATGAGGCTGTAAGATCCCCTCCTTGACATAGGAATGTGCAATGATTTCCAGCAAGTTCCCATCTCCATCGCGGAAATACACATTCTTTCCCGTTTCGAACTGGTCGATGCTTCGGCCGTCTGGCCAGTCTAAAAAAGTAACACCCGTAGCATGCAGCTTGGAGACAACCGCATCAAATTCCGAGTACGGAACTTCGAATGCGATATGCACTGGATGCAGAGCTGTTTCTGTCTCTTTACATGTTAAGGTGAAGTCGTCGGTAGGCTGAAAACAAATTTCGTCCTCGGATTCCGAGATCACTGGAAATTTCAACTGTTGGCTATAAAATTGCTTAGCGCCCTGCAAGGAAACTGTCGGTACTTGCAGCCCAGCATAATGAGTAATCATGACGCCCACAACCTCTCTGAAGGCTTGCATTTGTGCCCCTTCACTTAGTATACATTTATGTATAGAAAGTTCCAATCAGAAATTATTATATAAAATTAATACGCCATTGATATTCCCCGAATACTTCCCAGCTACGCTGAAGCTAAATTGGAACTACTGGAGGGATTCCTATGCGTCTCGCGTTGTTTACCGACACTTTTGTTCCACAGATGAACGGCGTTGCACTCACCATGGGTCGGTTAACGTCCTATTTGAATCGCCGTGGCATCGATCATCTCGTTTTTTCACCGAAAAGCACGGCTGATATGGTGTACTCGGATCCCATTCGGCCCATTCGCAGCATTCCTTTGTTTCTGTACCCTGAGTGTCGACTTGCCTTCCCCAACTTAGCTGCCATTCGAACTGAACTCGACCGTTTCCGTCCTGATTTACTCCACCTTGCTACCCCATTTAACTTAGGTTTATGTGGGCTTCATTACGCGCGTAAGCGACTCATATCTCATGTAGCCTCCTATCACACCCACTTTGATCAGTACCTGACTTATTATCATATGAAGGCAGCAGTCCCCCTTTATTGGAGTTACATCAAATGGTTTCACCATTCCTGCGATGCGACCTTTGCGCCATCCAGCGATACCATTCATACGTTGCAGAAACAAGGTATCGAACGTCTGCAGCTGTGGACGCGAGGTGTCGATTGCCTGTTATATACCCCTGACAAGAAGAATAATCAGGTTCGAGAGCGTTATGGCATTACGGCCCCATACCTCTTTCTTTACGTTGGTCGAATTGCACCTGAGAAGGACATCGATACCTTATCCGCAATCATGAAAGATTTGCCCGATTCCATGAAAGCCAATGTGCACTGGCTCATCGTGGGAGATGGACCACAGCTTCAAGAGCTGCGTGAGCAAGCACCTGCGAATGTGACGTTCGCTGGGTATAAACATGGCGAAGAGCTTGCTCAGATTTATGCTTCTGCTGACCTCTTTGTCTTCCCTTCCAGTACCGAAACGTTTGGAAATGTCGTTCAAGAAGCCATGGCATCTGGACTCCCCGTAGTTACAGCGAACAGCGGTGGTGTACTCGAAATGGTGCGCCATGGGGAGAATGGCGTCTTATGTACACCACGTCAGCCGCAGTCTTTTATACAAGAAATCTGTGACTTGGTGAAACATGAAGAACGTATGCGTAGCTTCCGTGTTGAGGCCAGGGAGTTCGCTCTTGGACGTTCGTGGGATGCTATCTTCGACCAATTAATTCATGATTATGAGCACATTATTGATTCGCGTCGCATCGGAAAAAAATCTGGCTTCTATTCGGCATAAGAGGAGGACATTGGCATGCGTATAACGATTATTGGGGCCGGTTATGTGGGGTTAGTAGCTGCGGTTTGCTTAGCTAAACTAGGACATATCGTAACAGCTGTGGATCGGGAACATGTAGTCCAAGATTTACAAGATAATCACTTGAGCATCTGGGAATCGAATCTGTTTGACATGCTTGTCATAAGCCGCAGTGAAGGGAAATTATTGTTCGCAACCGATCTCATAAAAGCCTCAGCAGGAGCTGATGCCCTCATGATTGCTGTCGGCACCCCTACGCGAGAGGATGGTCAGACTGATCTTAGTCAAGTTGAACAAGTAGCAGCTCAATTGTATGCAGCTGGCAGCTGTCCTCCGCTAGTCATTATGAAAAGTACAGTTCCCGTTGGTACTTGTGACAAGCTAGAACAAAGTTTACAGGCAGCTGGCATTCGGACTGAAGTTGCCTTCAATCCTGAATTTTTACGTCAAGGCAGTGCCGTTAAGGACTTTATGCACCCAGATCGTATCGTATTCGGTTGCCATTCGCGCCAAGCTGAGGCTAAACTTCGTCAACTTTACCAAGGAATTGATGCCCCCATTCAAGTCTGTGATCGACGCAGTGCGGAACTTATCAAATACGCTTCCAATGCTTTCCTTGCAATGAAAATTTCATTTGCCAATATGATTTCTGATGTATGTGAAGGATATGAGGCGGATATTCGCCAAGTGATGGAAGGCGTTGGTGCAGATCGACGCATCGGTCCTCACTTTTTGCAAGCAGGCCTCGGCTACGGTGGTTCTTGCTTCTCTAAAGACTTACAGTCCCTGCTGACTTCCGGCAAAGCCATCGGTCGCTCACTCCCCTTACTTGAAGCAACAGCTCAAATTAATGAGGAGCGAATTCCGCAAATGATGGATAAACTAATTGCTCTATGGGGAAATCCTCGCGGCAAGCGTTTAGGTGTACTCGGTATCTCCTTTAAACCGCATACGAATGATGTGCGTGATGCGCCATTTCTCACTTTGGTGCAGCTCTGTCACCTCTATGGCATCGATGTGCAAGCTTATGATCCTGTCGTTCAGCATCTCTCTATGAAAGAGGTCACGCAGGTGGATTCTGCTTTTGAAGTATCGGCTGGTGCTGATGCGGTCATCATCCTAACGGAATGGCCGCAGTTCACTGAATTGAACTGGGTCCTCATGGTTCAATTGATGCACCAGCGTATCCTATTGGACGGTCGAAATATCTTGTCAGATGCGATGATTGCGCGGTTGATGACGCAAGAAGATGTCGTTTACATACCTGTAGGGAGGCCCGTCGTACACAGCGAAGAACATGATCTAGAACAAGCTAGGTAAATAAGAAAACGGCAACCTAAGATAGTCATAATGCCTTAGGTTGCCGTTTATGGGTTACATGGTTCTGCCTGGATCTAAACCCCTATCTTAAAAACCGTAATCTCCGGCGAACAGCCCACGCGAATGGGTAACCGCGAAGTCCCTAAGCCTCGATTGATATAAAAATGCTTTCGCTCGTCTATTTGTTTGAGTCCAACATGAAAATCTTTATACGCCCCTATCGTGCGCCCAAGCAGCCTAACCTGACCGCCATGTGTGTGCCCAACGAGCAGCAAATCATAGGACGGATGCTTATGTGCGAGTGCTGTCTTGATGATACTCGGGGAATGGGCCAGCATGATGACAAAATCATAGCGTTGTAATTCTTCTTCACTAAGTGTCATCCGTTCTTTATCATAAAGGGAGTTGTCAAATCCGTAAACCAACCCCGTCTTCTCACCCATTTGGAAAGGCACCCCACGATTGGCTAGCACAGCGATATGAGACTCTTCTATGGTTCGCATACAAGCGTCATAAGCTTGATCCGCTTTTTGCTTAGATGGTAATTCGCTGCCTATATACCGTTCATGATTTCCCGGAACAAAAAATAAATGCGTGCAGTTGATTCGTCGAATCTCCGCTAAAACATGTTCCACTTGCACCTTCGTTGAACCCAAATCCCCTGTGATCATCACGAGATCAGGGTTGACGTTATTCACTTTTTGACTCAGAGAGCCATTGATGAAGTGGGTTTGCCCATGCATATCGGATATCTGAACTACGGTGAAATTCTTCTTATCTGGTTGGCCCAGCTGAATATAGAAATAGTTAACCCAGAAGGTACTATATAGAATAAAAAGTGCGCCGAGCGCTAGTATGACGAGAATACTGGTGATGACCAACTCCAACTCCTAACCTCCCACAGACAATTTCACGACTCTTAAAATAACATTCATGCCAATATACACCTTCTGCTTCACGGATGCCACTTTTACAAGATTCACCTCTACTCCCCCAAATATAACCTATGTAGAGTAGAGAACTGAAATTTCATTGGAGAGCCTTAGTCAGAATCTAAAAAAAGAAGCGATTTTGCATCTTTTTCCACTCGAGAAGTCGCGGTCTATTAGGAAAGATGCGAATATGCATCTTTTTCCTCCCCATGTATCCTTTTTATGGAAAATCGGCAAAAAAGGATGTATTTTCGCAGCAATTCTTCAATAAACAGTCTTTTCTCCTTAAAATGATGTATTTTTGCAGTTCTCTGCTCCTATCGAGATGCTTAATGGAAACAAAAATAGGAGTAAGCTTCGCTTACCCCAAAAAACCACGACTATGATTTAATAAACACCGTCTTTACATCTGTGTAAAACTCGATAGCCGCCTGGCCTTGCTCACGTGAGCCTGAGCTCGACATTTTGACACCGCCGAACGGTGCTTGCAGCTCAACTCCGGCACTTTCAGCATTGACACGCACGAGCCCTGCCTCAATATCCTGTACGAAGGTTAGTATATTCGAAATATCCCTCGTGAAAATTGAAGCACTAAGACCGAACTTCACATCGTTAGCAATGCCAATCGCTTCCTCGCGAGTATCCACCTTCATTAAGGCGAGAACAGGTCCAAAAATTTCTTCCTGTGCGATCGTCATCGCGCTTGTCACATTTTCAAAAACGGTAGGCTCAATATAAAAGCCTGCATCTAAAGCCTCATCTTGCACTTTACTTCCACCGCAAAGCAACGTAGCACCTTCTTCGATCCCTTTGGCTAAGTAGGATAACACGGTATGATATTGCTTCTCACTCGCACATGGCCCCATCCACGTGGAGGGATCCATCCCTGGACCTACGCGGATTTGCCCAATACGTGTTAATAGCTTACTTTTAAAAGCTTCATACACTTCGCTTTGCACGATAACACGGCTCGTGGCCGTGCATTTCTGCCCGGTTGAGCGTAAGCCTCCGCTAACAGTGGCCTCAACAGCGAGATCGAGATCTGCGTCGTTGAGCACAATAACAGGATTTTTACCTCCCATTTCTAATTGGTACTTCGCCCCTTTGGCAAGTGCGCTTTGACCAACAAGCTTTCCTATACGATCTGATCCGGTAAAGGTAATACCTTGTACGTCTGGATGATCGGCGATTCCCTGACCTATGACATCCCCTTGACCTGTCACCATATTGATGACACCTGCTGGAATTCCCGCCTCCTGGAAGCATTCCATGACGAGGGCAGCCGTGATAGCTGTTTCCTGAGCGGGCTTGAACACAATGGTGTTCCCAAAAATCAAGGCAGGCGCAATTTTCCAAATAGGAATGGCAACAGGAAAATTCCACGGTGTAATAACCCCAACAACGCCTAATGGCACACGTGTTGTAAACATCAATGCTGTGCTGTCCGTTGATGGAATCACATCACCGGCCTTTCGCATGCCTTCGCCTGCATAATAGCGCAGAATAGCGACACCTCTTGCCGTTTCACCTTTTGCCTCAGGGAACGTTTTCCCCATTTCTCGGGTCATCATCTCCGCGATTTCATCTAATCGACGCTCTAGCCTATCCGCAGCCTTGAACAAGTACTCTCCACGAGCAGAGCCAGATAATTTGCGCCAGCTAAGCTTCGCTGCTTTTGCCGCACCAACAGCATCGTTCAAATCAGCAAGGGACGATTGCTGCACATACCCCACGATTTCATGTCGATTTGCAGGATCGATACTTGCCTCAACTTCACCGTTGCTCGCCTGTTGCCACTTGCCATTGATCAAGTTCAGATACGTATTAATCTCACTCATATTAATCTCTCCCGCCTCTAAACTCCGTCAATGCGGCTAATAGCGCCTTCACATAACCGATTGCATACGCCCAACCGACCCAGTTCATTTTGGATTCAGCACTTCGATGCGGCGCGCGATCCATCTCAAGCGACGTAATGTGATCGGGATTAATACAACCGTTATAACCAACCTTATGAAGCTCCAGCAATATTTTAGCCATATTCATATGTCCATCGTCTAGCATAGCCTCTTCGAATGCACCTGCTGTCGCTAAGCTTCCCCGCACATTGCGGAAATGGACAAGAAAGATTTTATCCTTCCGGCCATATTGATAAATTTCATCCAGCACAAGTGGTGTTCCTCCCGCTTCTCCACGGCTGCCAACACAATAGACAAGACCCACATTTCTGCTAGGAAAACTGTCAATTACCCGGTTCAAACCAAGCCCGCCGAACGGTGTGTTATGATAAGGCGTATCTGAAGGATGAACAGCCAGTTTCATATCATATTCCTCTGCAAGAGGAACCAGCTTGCTGAAGACAAGATCAAAGCGCTTCCACCATGCATTCAGTTGCTCTACCGTTGGCGGTTGTTTATCCAGATTACGTTTCAATGACTCTCCGCGAACTAACGCGCCACCACGATGTACAGCTGTGTACTCCTCCGCCATATAGGGAAACACATCACCTGCAAAACGCTGCCGAACTAACGTGATCCCCGCTTCGCCGAAGGTTTTAATCGCATTGCTGACGTTGTCCAACTGTATCTCAGATCCTGGCTCATCCAGCATAAAGCTCGTTGACATGTCAGGCAGCGTCACCCGATTAATTTCCATACCATGGGCGCGAACTCTGCGTTTTAATTGCAACAGCTTATCCAAATCAGGATATCCTAACTCTCGAACACCTGGGAAAGAACCACCTTGCGTAAAATCAATACAGTCAACCCCAAGTTGACACATTTGCTTCAAATCACTATCGGATAGTTCACAAGTGGGAACTTGAATCGACACTTTCATCATGACATTTTCCTCCTAACCGTTATTGGCGATCGCGACAAGGTCTAAACTTCGTTTAATAATCGTCTCCAAACGCTCATAATGCTCTTGTTCGACTTGGACGAGCGGCGTCCGAACCTCCAACCCTACTGGCAAACCAACAATGTTCATACCTGCCTTAATTAGTGATACCGCGTAGCCTTTACGCAATTGACGAATCCGGTGAATTGGTAAAATGACTTCCTGATAGATGGATCTAACCGTCGCCTGATCACCAGCAAGCAAGCTTGTATAAAAAGTTCTCGATACCTGCGGAATATAATTGGAAATGGCCGATGAGTAGGATAGATAACCTAGTGCCGAGTAGGCTGGCATGGTTAATTCTGCGAGCGGCATGCCATTCATCCATTGTAACCTTGGGCCGATTGATTGTACGAATTCAATATTCAGCTCAAAATTGCCTAAACCATCCTTAAATCCGATGACATTAGGTATGCTGATTAGCTTTTCTAACGTACTTAACGTAAAAATCGCGTTATCACGCTGATATATGATGACAGGTAAGCTAGTACTCTGGGCAAGTGTCCGATAGTAGTTAAACAATCCTTCTTGCTCAGGAATGATCAAATATGGCGGCAGCAGTAAAAGTCCATCTGCACCAAGTTTTTCTGCAAGCTGAACACGTGGTATCGCTTCTCTAATATTACCGCCTGCCCCTGCAAAAACAGGAACTTTACCAGACGCAGTCGCTACGCCTACAGAAACTAATTGTTCATATTCATTGATATCTAAGGATTGGTATTCGCCTGAGCCCGCGCAAACGAACACAGAATCCAACCCATTTTCCACCAAAAATCGGACATTTGCTTGAAAAGCTTTCTCATCCAACTGTTCATTACGATCATACGGCGTTACTGGAAATCCCATAATTCCTGCTAGTGAAATGTTCACATCTTTCCCCACTGTTCACAGCCCCTTTGCAAATTCTACTTGTCTATGAACGTAATTATAAAAAATGAAGGCGTTTTCGTCTTTATAAAAACAGGCCGCTTTTTTTCAAAAAAACCATGCTATAATAGTTTTCAATCTACTCGAGAGGAGACCCCTGCATGCTGAGTCCATCCGTTTATTCGCGTAGCAACCTGTACCTCAATCAAAATGTGGTGCAGCTGCAAGGTGCCTCCGCCTCCATCTTTGTTCATTACTGGGGAGCTAAACCGCAGCATAAGGGAAATCGTCCACATACGCATTCATTTTTCGAAATATGCTACGTCGCCGAAGGTGAAGGACAATACTTTCACGATGGGATTACCTATCCACTCCGGCCAGGAACACTATATTGCTCGAAACCCGAGAGTCGCCATTCGATCCAAAGCGATGAGGGCATGCTGCTCTTATTTTTCGCACTAGAGCCTGTCGCTGCTGAATCGAGTGAGGCATTTATGCAGGATTTCAGCCAACTCTGTGCGTATCCACATCTGTTTATTCCTCATGCAGACCGCACGGCATCGATGCTGATTTGGCAAGCTCTGCTCATCCAAGCTTCAGAGACGAACGATCGGTACCAAGAAACCATTACGCATTTAGCCTATACGCTGGTCATGAGTTGTATCTCTTTATTTTTGCAGCATTGCCGCTCTGGTGAAACATCTTCGTCCACAGCTAATTTGGAGCTGCAAGGTACTTTGAAGAAAGTCAAAGCCTACATTCAGGATCATCTTTCTCATAAAATAGCACTTAGTGACGTGGCACAGAGCCTCCACCTATCAGAACGACAGCTATCACGTCTGATATCTGATGAATTGGGACAATCCTTCCCCTCTATTGTCAAAACGGAGAGAATCAAACGCGCTGCCTATCTACTCGGCTACACGGATGTCCCCCTGAAACAAATTGCAGAGGATACCGGATTTGAAAGTATCCACTACTTTACCCAGGTGTTTACCAGGGAAATGGGCACACCGCCTAGTCAGTTTCGTAAACATTGTTTGAATTCCGAAACGGTTGATGCCTGGATTCATACTTATTTGGCTCAGGTGGCAACGCGATATCAGAAAACTCCCCCGGGGTGATTAACTGGAAAAACGAGACTGTCGATTAATGAATCGAGGCTTAATAAACATGCAACTTAGTGAATTTTTATAAAAATTGTTAGTTTCAGAGGAGGTTGTCTTTCCTTACAAAGGTACGGTCACATGCGATTTCAAATAAAGGTGTGGCATAACGTTATTTGCTACATATACATGTTCTGTGAAAATATAGCATTACGAAATAACGCTATTTCGACCAAATGGAGTGGAATTTATCCATTTAGACTGAAATAACGCTATTCTATAACGTTATTCTCCCGTATTCTCTACTAAACTAATAAATAAGATGTTTTCATAACGCTATTTTGCAAACGAGGTTCATCTCTATGTCATGGAAGCGATAAGTTATCTCGAGTTGCAAAAGTTCCCGGATGTTTCTCTAAATTTCAAATGTTTATAGGATATTCAGGATAAACAGTTAATCGACAGTCTCAAAACTCCAGCTATTTTCAGCAATTTGCTCACATTCGGCCAAATTGGTGAAATTTAACTGGAGTTTTGCCAACTACTCACTCCATCGCCGCATTCCGAAGCACCATATGAATATGATCTTCCCATACGCCATGAATTTTCAAGTATTTGATCGCTAGGCCTTCCTCATAAAAGCCCAACTTCTGAACAACCTTCATCGAAGCTTGATTGCGAGGCATAATATTGGCTTCGATCCGATGAAGCTGCAGCTCTGCGAACGCATAGGCAATCACGCCTTGGAGTCCTTCCGTCATCAGACCTTGATTGAGCAGCTCGCCATCCATCCGATAGCCCAAATGACACGATTGGAAGGCTCCTCGCACGATATTATTGAGCGCAATGGATCCAATGATTCGATGATCATACAGCATCCATACTTTAAAGAGCTGTCCGTCCTCGTGCAATTTCTTCTCTTTCTCCAACAATTCTGCGTGGTAATCTGCTGTATAAAATGACGCCTCCCGCACCATTTCCCATGGTTCTAGAAAGTCCCGATTCCGACGAAAGTAATCCACGACTAACTCACAAGAAGCGGAGTCAAGTTGGACTAAGGACATGCGTTTGGTTGAGTGAATGACTTTCATATCTATATCTGAATATGCGCGTACGGAGCCTTGTCCGATACAAGATTCAAACGGAGCCCATGCTCTAGATACGCTTTCAATCCGCACAAAACAATCGTAAAACCTTCAGTTGCATCCAGAGCTTGCTTGACGATCTCATCATCACTGCCTGTGAAACCCGTATTCGTGATCGTCACAAAGGTCGCATCATCAGCTTGCGAGGTAAATGTCCACTCGACCAAGGTGCCCCAATCAAGAAGAATTCGTTGGTTAACTTCAATATCTTTGACCTCAACCTTCGCGGTAGCGCCATACATAGCCCAATCCCATTGAACGTTAGCTCCAGTTTCTAATTTTCCGCTTCCTTTGGTAAACCAGAATTTCGATGTGATCTCAGGGTCAATAAAAGCCTCAAACACCTCATGTACGGGTCTACGAACTAACATTTCTACTTTTACGATCGGCGCTTGTATGTGTTCTTCCATCTTTTAATGCCTCCATTCACTGGCCTATTTCTCTTCATCATAGCATAGGTGGACATGCAACTAAAAACCTAAGCAACAAAACCTAAGAAAAGCAAAAACAGCTTCCAGAGAATCATTCTCTACGGAAGCTGCTGCCTAACACCAGTGTCATTTAGTTAGACAAAATGATGGCCGCAGGATGAGCAGAACTTCGTGTCAGCAACAACTACTTTGCCGCACACGCATTCTTTTTCATTCCGAACCTCGGTAATCTTGACTTCAATCTCACTGATTTCTTGGTTAATTTGAGCAATACCTTGGCAATAGTCCTTAACATTCGCTTCCACTTGTGAATAATCACCGGATAGATACGACGTATAAACCGACTCGCCAATTAATTTATAAATCTTATCAATTTCTCTTTCTTTTAAGGAAATATGTGTTTTATGTTTCGTAATCTCTACTGTCTGTTGCGCTTTCCTCGCTGCTTCAGATGCCCCTTGCTTCACTTTATCAAAAAATGACATGCCACTCCCACTCCCCGGCCTGCATAAATTCGCTTCCTAACGAATCATATGCGTTAATGTCGGAAAGTAATACTATCAAGTCGACCATTCGGGGATATGGCTTATTAGCCCCATTTTCACTCGTGTTCAGCGTCGTGTATTTGCCTGCACTCTCCTGCAGTTCGATGGATATAATCTTATCTCCCGCAACTTGAGCTTGCACATAGGATGTGATGTCAATTTCATAATAAGCATTGGTCGCATTCATAGCGATGCTGCCAGCTGCACTGCCAATCGCAGACTTATTGTTCCACGTCAATGCAGCTTCCGTCCAGCTATCCGTTGTTTGATAAGCCGTTACCGTCGTATTCGCTGATGCGCTGCCGTAAATGCGAAGTTTCGCGCTCGAAGCGCTGGAAATACTGCTCAAATCAAACTTCACATACACATACCGATTTGCTCCTGACGATGTCTTGAGGAACATCGTTGTATCGTTGCCATAGTTGGTGGTCGGATTGCTTTCGTGTACATACGCATCATCCGTGGGATTCAAAGTTGCCGCAGTGCTGCCGCTCAGCGTCGTTGCGCTCGCCGTATTACTTGCCGCAGAAGCATTGCCTGCTGCATCTTTCGCTCGCACATAGTAGCTGTACGCCGTGCTTGCCATCAAGCCTGTATCCGTTGTCGATGTGCCCGATACCGTCTTCAAAAACGTACCACCACGGTACACATCGTATCCCGTTACGCCGACATTGTCCGTGGATGCCGCCCAGTTCAAATTAATCTGCGTGCTTGACGCTGCCATTGCCGTCAGCCCTGCTGGCACGGTTGGTGCTTGCGTGTCAGTAGCTGCAAGCGTCGTTGCGCTCGCTGTATTACTTGCCGCAGAAGCATTGCCTGCTGCGTCCTTCGCAAGGACATAGTAGCTGTAAGCCGTGCTTGCCGTTAAGCCTGTATCCGTCGTCGATGTGCCCGTTACCGTCTTCAAAAACGTGCCACCACGGTACACATCGTATCCCGTTACGCCGACATTGTCCGTGGATGCCGTCCAGCTCAAGTTAATCTGACTGCTTGAGGCTACTGTTGCCGTCAGCCCTGCTGGCACGGTTGGTGCTTGCGTGTCAGTACCTCCGGTACACGAGTTTGTTGCCGTTCCACTCCCTAACAAGGAGCTTCCCGTAAAGCTCAAGCAAGCATATACGCCCTTATTTGGCGCTTGGGAGAAATCGACGGTCTCATTTTGCCCCCATGTAGAAATAAAAGTCCCTGTGGGCTTCTGTAAATGCGTCCACTGCGTGCCATCCCATCCGATTTGATAGATTGTGTTCGCATTATTGTATGGGGCAAAAGGAACATAAGCACCGTCTTTCGTCGTCTGCTTAGACATCGTATTGTTAAAGAATACGTTCTGCTCTCCCGTACCGCCAGACCATTTGGAAGCATGTGGGCCAGCGCCGTACCATATCGGATACCACGTGCCCTCTAGCATATCCTGGCCGCCTTCACCCTCTCCCCAAGAGCTATGCTCGAATGGGATGCTGATCGTGTTTTGCTCAATTAAATTGTGACGCTCCCAACCTCCGTGTAGGTTCATGTCAGCACTCAGTGCGTTCCCTTGAATCACATTGCCGGTCGCCGACCATTGCAAGGTTAGATGTCGAACACGATCAATTGTATTATTCGTGATTTTGGAATCGTACAATTTGGAACCACGAACGTAACCATGACCGCCTTTTCCTTTGTTCCATGCTCCAAAAATAATGTTATTCGTAATCTCCATATTCTTCGCAAATTCCGTCACGATCGGATGAGAGCCCGTCATGTAGGTTCGAATCCCTTTGACCCAGCCGTCCTGTGCAAATTTGAACAAAATACCATGAACCGCGTACTCCAGCGCTTCATTTTTATATTTGAGTCCCACTCCGCCTGGATTGGTAACCGCATCGTAGTCATTAGCATTAATGAGACCATTGTAAGGCGTATACGAAATATCTTGTGTAAAATAAAAATCCTCAAATCCCACGCCCTTCACAGCGGTAACCTTCATGACTTTACTATAATACGTCGAATTGGAACCGCCAGGGTCTGCCGGAAGCTGCCCACTGTTGCTAAAAGGGACATCAAACTCAAGCGGCTTATCTATCGTCAAATTATCGCCGCTGACACTGACAACCTTGAACATTTGCGTACGCATATGGCCGTTGTAGCGATAAGCTTGCGGTGCCTGCATCCCATCATAAAAAGCAACCGTATTGGCCGCCCCAACATAAATCGTGTCTCCAGCTGCGAATTGAGATCCTTTGCCTGAGGCAACTTTCACCAATGTGCTGCCTTTGGTGCCACCGCCTGCTGAGGCAACTCGTTGTCCCGTTAACCAGTGAAAGTTAACACTTCCCTCGTAGGTTGTGTCTCCTGAGTCTTTGGCGCGATCCTCCACGCGGAAGGCTGCATATCCAGGCCACATTTTGCCATCGATGAGTGGAGCCCCTGGATTAGCCGGATCTTCCGAGTACGTCGCAGTTGGCTTGAACACGATCTTCGTACCCGTTGTCGGATTATTCCCTGCACCACGAAGCGTAATGAAGCTCGCATCTACACGAATTTGCTTGTTGAGGTCAATTTGACCAGCAGGAAACTTCAGAATCGCTCGATTGGTATCGCTTACAACACTGCCATTCACTGTCAACGTGCCACTGCGAATATCATTAATCACTTGCTGCAAAGCGTTTGAGTCGTCGATGCTATCGTTGGCTGTAATCCCTTTTGTCGTTAAATCAATTACAGTGCCGCCTGTCGGCAGTGCCTGACCACCTTTATACCCCGCTGTTGTCCAGTTAGGTAAAGTCGGATCGACTGCAGCTAATGCGGGTGTGATTCCGAGTGTTGCTGAGACTAGTAAAGAGGCTAGTGTTGAATGGAAGAGCAGCTTGCTTGCCTTTGATATACGCATGCTTGATTTCCTCCTATAGGGACCGTTTCTTTAAAAGCAGTAAAGTAGCGTTCATCGAGTATCTAGTTCAATTAGGTAACTATTCGAATTCCCTCCTTTACACGGATTAGCGTCAAGACAGGTAATGAGCTTCGTCTACATCAAGCGTAGCACGTTTGTAAGCGCTGTTATAGGCGGTTATTGCTTAATTGTTGCACGCTATTGCTATTTTTTGGGGGAGGCGATTGCTATTTTTTGGGGGAGGCGATTGGTTTGCGCGTGTGCGAGGGGAAAAGCGAGGGAGAACGAGCTCCCGCTCAATTGGGTATGTCCCATCCCCAATACAAAAAACCGCTCAAGTCTAATTCACCTTGAACGGTTCCACGCTTTTCCCCTCCCGAAACTCAGAGGGAGTCCGATTCGTAATCGTTTTGAACACCCGATTAAAATGTCTAATATTCGTAAACCCGGTAGAATCCGAGATTGCTTGAATCTTTTCATCGGAATAGAGCAGCAGCGATTTCGCCTTCTCAATCCGTTTCTCCGTCAAAAAGTCAATGAATGACTTTCCTTGTTTACTTTTAAACAAGCTGCTTAAATAAGACGGGCTGAGATACACGATTTCAGCCATCGTATTCAATGTGATGGATTCCGCATAATGCTCCTCAACGTAACGCACCACGATTTCGACTGGGCTGGTCACCATCTTTTTCTTGCGATTCCCAATGCATACGGTGAGATCACCCAGCAGTTTCTGGCAGCGCTCAATCAATTCTTTACTGGATGAATAAGAGTAAATGTCCACCAAAACCTGCTTTACATCCGTGTTTTGCAACCACATCTTCACAACGGCCAAATTCACGGCCAACTCGTAGAAATGCAGCAGCATTTTACAAATTTGTTGGTGAATCATTTCAGGATCTTTCCACTCTTGGCAAAGCTTCGTCACGTAAAGACTGGCTTGCTGCTGAACATTCGCTAAGTCCCCTTCTTGGACGAATTGATTTAAGGAATGCCAATCGGCGGCGTGCCAATCGTGCTTTTCCATCGTCATCTCCGCAACAATTTCATTGGACAGCAAGCGATCTCCACCAATAACCAAACGGTACAACAACGCTAATCCAGCCTCTTTATAAGACTTGGAAATGGCTTCCAAATCTTTTGCAGGACTGCCTAACCCGAATGTCAGTGTAAAATTAGACTGCACCCGAATATCTTTTCGAATTCGATTCGTTAGCTTCTCCATATCCGCATTGATGGTAGCCGTACCTGCATGATTAATCAATGCGACAACTTCCGTGTCGTGGTGAATGAATACATACCCATTGAAACTCTCATTAAGACTCTCTTGAATAAACTGCTGAATATAGATAGAAAAAAGTGATGGATTCAACTGATAATAACGTTCATCTGTTACTGAATCCCGATCCAATTTGGCGATTAAACAACTAATATACGAATGCGGAAAATGTATCCCAACATTCTCAAGCAACTCCGTCTCTTCGTGATGTACATTCCCTGTGAGAAGCCCCGCAAGCACATGCTGCCGCATCTGATTCTGAACCTGCTGATCCATGCCATGCGTTTTATTAGGTTTTTTCTCGGAGAGCCACTCTTCCTGCAGCTTTGCAAGCAAAGCATACAGCTCCTCCCGCCCAAAAGGTTTCATTAAGTAATCCTTCGCACCTAATCGCAAGGATTCACGCGCATATTGAAAATCGTTATAACCGCTCATCACGACACAGGAAATATGTGGATAGCGCTCTTTCACAATATATTGAAGTTGAATACCATCAATCCTTGGCATCTTAATATCTGTAATAATTAAATCAGGCTGCAATTCCTCGAGTTTCTCTAATGCCTCAGCACCATCCCTCGCTTCATCAATCACATGCCATTCACTTTGCATATCCCCAATCATCAACCGTATCCCTTTGCGAAATATGGTTTCGTCGTCCACGATTAAGATACTAGGCATCTTTCATCCTCCCTTCGTGATCACCTTCGATGAGCGGTAAAGTTAATGAAATCGTCGTACCTTGCTGGAGACTACTCTCGATGGTCACACCATACTGATTCCCGTACCGTAAGGCGATTCTACGATGTACATTCATTAACCCTGTACCGCCTGTTCCTTCTTCGGTTGTCGTCATCTGGAACTTCCGATCCTTCAGATTCTGTAATTGCTGGGCACTCATCCCTGCGCCATCATCTTGAATTTGAACCAACATCTGATGATCCTGCTTTTTCCCAAATAAGCTGATCGTTCCGTAGCCGTTGCCTTTATCAATCCCATGAACAATACTGTTCTCGACAATCGGCTGTAAAATAAATCGAATCACCGAATAGCTCAGCAACTCAGGCTCTATGCATACGTTGAACTTTATTTTATCCTCAAAACGAATTTGTTGAATCGCCATATACCCCGTCACATGCTCTAGTTCCAAATGTAGGGGGACTTGGCTCTGATGACTATTGATACTATAACGAAGCAGCTTACTTAGATGATTGGTCATTTTCACAACTTCTTTATTGCCTTGAATTTCCGCATACATACTAATCGAACCAAGCGTATTGTATAAAAAATGAGGATTGATTTGACTCTGAAGCGCCGAAATTTGTGCATTTTTCTCCCGAATCTCCGACTCGTACAACCGATATCCCAGATCACTGAGCTTCGATACCATGATGTTAAAAGATTGACTTAACTGGCCAATTTCATCACGGCTATGAATAGGAATGGAAACAGCAAGATCGCCTACTACAACTTTTTTCATCAGATTACGTAACTCACTAATCGGATTGGTGATCCGAAGGGCAAATAACGTGAAAATAATAATCGCCATCAGCAAGCACACCGCACCGATTAGAATAATATAATTCCGCACATACACCGTGTCCTGAAGCAATATAGCCAAAGGAACCATCTCGATCATGGTCCAACCCGTTAAAGGTGACGTATAGTAGGATACCAACTCGGAGTCGTTGTTTTGCTTATAGACAACAGTCCCCATCCCTTTGAACTGCTTGATTTGCTCCGCATCTGGGCCAGTCAGGGTGCTTTTATAAATCATGGAACCTTCATTATCCACGATCATGATATTTTTCTTATCATTCGAGATCGCTTCAATTTTATTGCGAATCACATTTTTATCCACATCGAGAACAAGATAGGCCAGTACAGCCCCTGTATCCACACTCCGAATTTTCCTTGCAAAAGAATATACCTGACTTGTCGTTCCTAATCCATTCTTGTTAAATGTTCCTAGATATACGACTTTGCCCGTTTGGGAAACCTTGTCGTACCAGACTTCCTTCTTCACGTCACGCATCGTATAATTGGCCTGTTCTTCCGTTATGGCCGTATACACATTACCGCCTCTGGTGCGATATAACGTCAAGCCCGAAATATCCACACGTCCATTGGCAAAAACACGCTTCGCGAAATCCTCAATCGTAACACGGTCATTAAATGAGAGATTCTCATTGGCCTTCTCGCTTACTTCCAAATACTTCATAATCTGAGGAGATTGATAAGGCAATAACGTCAGTAGATTGAGCTCATTCAAATACGTATCAATGTTGGCAGTGAGCTCCTTCACTACGTCCATCTGATATTTCCCTGTATTCTTCTGAATTGAGGCTGAATAGCTTGTAAAGGTTAAATAACTGGCAATGCCTAACGGTACCGCTATGAAAATAGCACTCATCACAATTAACTTAATGGCAATAGGCAAATCTTTCATCCCTTGCATCCTATTGCTGAGGTGTATTTTGCTGGATTTGAAGATTGATATTAATGATCTTTTGCGCATTTTGCAGCACCTCTTGCGGCGAGATTTGTCCCGCCATCATCTTCTCGAACTCACGCACAAGCTCATCATTAATCGAACCCTGCCGCGGTTGATTCGGGAAATATTTCACATCATCTGCGGCACTGGCATAATCCGGACGGTATTTCAGCTTTTGAAATTCTTCTGAAGCGACTGCTTTTTTCACGGCAGGAATATGGCCGGCCTTCGCCCAGCTCGCGCCGTGAGCGGCTACCCAATTCGCAAATTTGATCGCAGCTAATTGCTTTTGTTTATCCGGTTTTTCATGGAACGGGAGTGAAAACGTATGCGAATCCCCCCAAGCTGCAGGGTGATCGTAGATTTGTGGGATTTTGGTCACCCCGAAGTGTAAATCTGCTGCTTTCTCTAACGTTCCCGTCCCCCATACCCCCGAAATTAACGTCGCCGCATTGCCCTTCGCGAAGCTTTGAATCTGATCATTAATGTTAGGCAAAATGAGCTTCTTCGTGTAGAGCGAGTTGACGAATTCCAACGATTTCAATGCAGATGGATTGTCAATCGCAGCCGCTTTCCCATCATCGGTATAAAACCTACCGCCATCCTGCTTCATTTGGTTATAGAAGGAGAACCAGATCCAGAACGAGTCAATCCGAACATTGGGTTCAGCTAATGGCGTAATATTCGGCGGTACACTCGCGCGTATCTTCTCTAGAAACGCTAAATAACCTGCCTCGCCTTCTGCCATAATCGGTTTTTCTTTCTCATCCAATAGACCGGCGACTCTCAGCCAATCCTTGTTGTAATACATCACTTCCAAGTGTGTATCCAGCGGGATTCCGAGATGTTTATTGTCAGCAACTGTGCTTTGGAGAATCGTAGGGTTAAAATCGTCCCAATGGACGCCAGCTTCGATCGCTAGCGCATTCAAATCCGTCAAAAATCCCGCTGGCGCATACTGCGAATATTTTGCCGAGTGAACGATCGCAATGTCAGGGGCTTCTTCGGTTACGATTGCCGTGGACAGCTTGGTATAATAATCACCTGAATTATTATTGATCTGCTCTATTTTTACATGATCCGTATTTTCATTGTTATATTGCTGAATGAGCTCCGCCATAAATTGCCCATCCCCACCGCTAAACGGTGTCCAAAAAGTAATTCGCAGCTTACTAGCCCCTGGCTCCTCCGTTGCCACATTCGTCTGCGCATTATCGCAGCCTACCGTGCACAGGCTCAACATGAGAAGAAAACATATCGCTTTTGCTGCTTTCCTACCTGGTTGTTGTCTTCTACTCAGATGAAACCCCTCCTGCCTTCAAACTATGCCTTCATTATACAAACTTAAGCTGAGGCAAGCCAATGACCTATTTCCGTTAGTCATGGACATATTTTTCGATTTCTAGACAAAAGAAACTGAAATGCCCGGAATCGGGATTTCAGTTTCTTTTTGTCATGAGGGGGATATGTCGCTCGCGCGGGCACAATAACGCCAAAAAAAGGTGTTCTCTCCTCGCTTCCGCGGCGGATCCGATACTTCGACGCCAGCTACGCGCTAAGCGTTACTCCCCGCCTGGCACCGCGACTGGCACGCCCTCCGCAATCGGTGTACCGAAATTCGGCGTACCATCCTTATTCCACTGAAACGGCTGCATACGCACGTTGCGATTCCAGCCGGATCCTTGCGTCTTGGCCGCATGGTACAAGATCCAGTCTTCTTTACCATCCAACGACTTCACAAACGAGTTGTGCCCAGGTCCGAAAACCTGCTCCGTTTTCGAAAACACAGCTTTTTCTCCCTTTTTCCAAGCAGCCGGATTCAGTACATCACTGCTCATCTCCGCGCTCAGCATGCCTAGGCAGTAGTCGTCGGTCCAACTCCCGCTAGCCGAATAAATCACAAAAATCCGATCCTCATGCAGCAAGACCTGCGGTCCTTCATTAATCGTCGGATTACCGACCAGCTCCCAATCGTACGTGGGACGTGAAATTTCCACAGGCTTTCCGCTAATTGTGTAGGGATTGCTCATCGGTGCAATGTAGAGGTGCTGACTCACGTTAACGGCTCCCTCCCATCCTGACCAGATGAAATAGAGCGATCCATCCTTCTTCTGTAGCGTAGTCCCGTCAATTGCCCAGCGGCCAGCCGTGTCCATCATTCCTTTGTCAACGTAAGCACCAAGCGGATCATCCGTTACGGATTCTAGCACGAACATACGATGGTTCTCATTCTTGCCGTCATCCGCGGCATAATAGATGTACCATTTTCCAGCAATGAAATGTAATTCAGGCGCCCAAATATTGGACGTATTCGGTCCAGAAACTGGCGGGAACCAGACGTCCTTATATTCGGCTTCAGCCAACCCAGTTAGCGTCTTCGATTTCCACACGCGGATGGAATTTCCCGTTGTATGTGTGTAGTAGTAAGTGCCATCCTTACTAGTCACCCAGGGATCTGCACCATTATCGATAATCGGATTGGTAAATGTTTTGGCTTCTTTTGTCGGTGAAACAACATTATTGGTTTCCTTCACTTGAGTCTCCACAGCTCCCTTCGTACACCCGGCTAACAGCATCAAACTTAAACTTATCACACTACATTTTCGTAAGAATAAACTCACCTTTATCTATTCACCTCGCCTCACATCTCTACCTCTATTGCTTGACCCCAGTTGCCGTAATCGATTGAATAAATTGTCTCTGACCGATGAGGAAAATAATCAGTGTCGGGATTGTCGATAGCGTCGCTAGTGCCATTAATTTACCATAAGATTGTGTGAAACTACCTGTAGCCATAACCGCCACACCAGCCGTTAACGTTCGCATCTCAAGATCAGTCACTGTAAAGAAAGGCCATACATAGTCATTGAAAACACCCATAAATGTGAAAATAGCCAGGGTCGTTACAATGGAAATGGACGATGGCATCAAAACCGACGTAAATACTTGCCATTTATTAGCCCCGTCAATCCGTGCCGCCTCAATAATCTCATTGGGAAATGATTGGAAAAATTGAATTAACATAAACACGCCGAGCGCCCCACCTGAGTATGGCAAGATGAGCACATAATACGTATTAATCAGATTGAAATTACTGAAATTCAAATATTGAGGTAAGAAAGAAATAATGCCCGGTACCATCATCGATCCAACGAATAGGGCAAATAGTGTCCTTTTAAAAGGAATATCCAATTTCGCTAACGCGTAAGCAGCCATCGCATCCAGTAAAATGACTAGGAGTGTCGCAGCAAAGCCAACGAAAAAGGAGTTAAACATCCAACGGAAAATCGGAACCTCCACAGCTCCGCCAACAAAAATAGTATGGAAATTGTCCCATGTAAACTCTTGTGGAAATAAATGAAAAACAGGTGACATGACTTCAATATCCGTCTTAAATGAATTGGAAAACATCCATAAGATCGGCAATATGAAAATGATCCCTAGTATCGAAGCGAGCAGCACATAAAAGATTTTTAGTGATTTCAACGTCCTCTACTCCTTCCGGCTCGTGACTTTGAATTGAATAACAGACACGATCATGATCGTTAACCCCATGAGAATCGCCATCGCAGATGCGGACCCGATTTCTCTAGCTGTATACGCGGTTTGCAAAATCCCCATCAAGAGCACTTTGGTCTCATCCCCTGCGTTACTCATCAGATTAGGCTGAGCGAAGACGTTGTAAGAGGCAATTGTTGAGGTAATCAAAACAAAAATAAGAACAGGTCTAATGAAAGGAAGCGTAATCCCCTTCAATCGATCCCAACCGTTTGCACCATCAATTTTGGCGGCTTCATAGAGATCCTCAGGCACACCATTCAGGGCATTTACGAAAATGATCATGTTGAAGCCGATCGTCCACCATAAGGTTGCAATAACTAGAGCAAACCACACGAACGGTGTATCCAACAACCACGGAACAGGATCGAACTCCCGAATGCCTACTTTTGCTAAAAGGAGGTTGAAGAATCCGCCTGTAACGTCGAACATTCGCTTCCAAATGACCGCCATAACGGTAGCAGAAACGGCATATGGAATGAAATAAATCGAACGGAAAAGGGAGCGTAATTTTGCTGGAAGTGCATTTAATAATAGGGCAAATCCAAGTCCTACGATGACTAAAAATGGTACTGAAAACACGACGAATTTCAAGGTAGCTTTCATTCCGATGAAAAACAAATCATTCTCTTGCGTTCCGCTCGTAAATATTTTGCGGTAGTTATCGAGTCCCACGAACGGATGCACAGGATCTAGCAAGTTGTATTGCTTTAAGCTAATGATGAACCCATAAATGATGGGGATCAGTGTAAAAGCTAAGAAAGCAATAAGATAAGGTAATATGAATAAGCTTGATGTCAGCTTTGATTTCCAATGTGATGGGGTAGGCACTTGATTCCCTCCTCTTCTTTAAAAGGGAAGACGGGTACTGGGTACCCGCCTTTCCATGATGATAAGCTATGGTTACTTCTTCATGGCTGCTGTTGATTTGGCTGCTGCATCATCGAGCGCAGCTTTTGGTTCTTTTTTACCTTGAAGGGCATTCGCAAGTTCGCTCCAGATACTGTCGGAAATCGGACCCCAGTTTAATACTTTTGGTGCAAATTTCACATACTCAAATTCCTTCGCTACTTCTGTTTGTTGCTGTGTCATTGCTTGGAAAGCTGCGCTGTCGCGAACAACTTTGGAAGCAACGGCTTGACCAGACTCTGCCCAGTCAATGGAATTCGCATTCACATATTTCAAGAAATCACCTACACCGGCAAGTACATTCGCGTCTGTCGTTCCTTTTGGAATAACAAAGTTATGGGATCCGCCGAAAACCGCTTGTTTAACTGTTCCAAGCTGTGGAACTGGTGCTACACCATAGTTAATTTTCGCTTTATCGAAGGCATCCTTGGACCAAGGACCATTAAAGTGCATCGCACTTTTTCCTTGTTGGAACAGGTTAAAATCGCCATCAGCTGCAACGGTTGGAGGTGAAACTTTCATCGTTGTTAGGCTTCTCATAAAAGTAACTGCTTCTACACCTGCTGGTGAGTTGTAGGCGATGTTGCCTTTATCGTCTAAGAAATCGCCGCCATTTTGGAATAAAATAGTTGGGAACAAGAAGTTTTGGATCCAGAAGGTTGGCATTGCTGCTCCCCAAACGCCTTTGGAAGCATCGGTTAATTTAACTGCAGCATCAACAAACTCTTGACGGTTCGTTGGTACCTTCGTAATACCGGCAGCTTTAAACAAATCTTTGTTGTAGTACATGACTAGCGGATGAATATCGAGTGGAATGCTGTACCAGTTATTGTCTTTTGTCGAGTATTCCACGGTTGCTGGAGGAAAGTTGCTTTTCTCAACGCCAACCGCTTTAGCAATGGCATCCAGAGGTTGCAGCTGATCCTTCGCAATGTAGGTAGGTGTTTGGTCAAGATGCATAATCGCGACATCAGGAACTCCTTTTTTCGTAGCAATGGCTGTATCAAGCAGCTTGTAGTAGTCGCCATTCGGTTGAATGGTCATTTTTACCGTATATTTGTCTTGCGATTTATTGTAGTTATCGACGATTTTCTTCATGAATGGACCATCATTCCCCGAGAACGGGTTCCAGAAGTTAACCGTTATTTTCTCGCCACTTTTGACAGGCTCAGGCGCTTTCGTTGCCGTTGCTGCTTGTGAAGCTGCTGGAGAAGCTGCAGCCGGTGAAGTCTCTGCTGTTTTCGTTGAGGAACATCCCGCTAAAACCAATGCCATCGACAAACCTGCTGCACCCATCAAGTGTAAGTTTTTCATTTTTCTCATCGTTGTAATCTCCCTTCAATTTTAAACACAATTTGTACTTGCTTACTTCGTTGAATTTGTGTCAAAATTGTAGTGAGCTGTGAATTTCAATCGAAATTCATTCTCACTACCGAGAGCGATTCTAAGGAGTTCCCACGCCAATGGACCTTAGATCGCTCTTTCCTTTGCTTGCCATCCCCATACCCTCATGAATTGTCTGGTATATAAGTGAATTCGAATGCTTTATACCTCCTTGATTCGTTGTGTTAACCACAATTTAACTATAAGGTTTATCAGAAAGCGTTACCATGACGATATTCATGAACCATTGGACATATTTTCAGGAAAATGAATACGAGTTAAGGATGACAATTTGCTAAAATGGGAGTATCGTTCAAGAGAGTAGTTGACTGCCGAAAGAGGAGTGTGCACGATGGATTTCATGAAGAAATATGTTAGAAAGCACTGGAAACTGTTTCTAGTGGCTGTTTTTTTCGTCATGCTGGAAGCGCTTGCGGATTTGTTGCAACCGACAATTATGTCTCACATTTTGGATGTCGGTGTTGCGGAGAAACGACTTGATTATGTTCTTAAAATGGGCGGCATCATGCTAATGATCACAGCTTTCGGTGCAGTCGCAGCATCATTGCGAAATATTGTCGCCAGCCATGTTTCACAAAAATTCGGCACTGAGCTTAGAGCCGATTTATTTGCAAAAATGCAATCTCTCTCTTTTAATAATATTGAGCGATTTGAACGTGCTTCCTTAATTACGCGCTTAACGAATGATGTAACTCAAGTTCAAAATTTTGTGAATGGACTCATGCGTATCTTTGTAAAAGCGCCTCTCCTCTGTATTGGAAGTCTAATTATGGCAGTAAGGCTAAATATGCACTTGGCTGTCGTCCTACTGATCGTAGTCCCTATCGTTGGTATACTCGTAGCCCTGAACTTGAAAGTCGGATTTGCCCGTTACGTTAACGTTCAGAAAGCGCTAGATGGTGTAAATCGCGTCATTAGAGAGTATTTATCTGGTGTACGCGTGGTTAAAGCTTTTAATCGTTTCGACCATGAAGCCGATAAGTTTCAGAAGACCAATATCGAGTATCAAGACAAATCCATCCAAGTGACGAGGCTGTTGGCCATCTTTAACCCCTCCATTCTGCTGACGGTCAATTTTGGAATTGTTGCTGTGCTTTGGCTCGGAGCCTGGCGGGTGAATCAACACCAGATGCAGGTTGGGCATATCGTAGCGTTCGTCAACTATATGACACAGATTTTGTTTGCTTTGCTAACCATTTCAATGGTCTTTAATATGTTCGTTCGAGCGAAAGCATCCGCTACTCGGATCGGTGAAGTGTTCAGTCAGTTGAATGAAATGACTTGGGATGATAAAGCGGAACTTCCTGCTCATCGCCCAGGCGGCCGAATTGACTTCACGAATGTGTCGTTTGCCTATGAGGGAGCTGCCGGAGAACCTGTTTTGAAACATATTAACTTAACCTGCCTCCCTGGTGAAACCATTGGCATTATAGGCTCTACCGGATCTGGGAAAAGCAGCCTTGTAAGTCTTGTTCCCCGTTTCTATGACACAAGCTCTGGCGAGATCAGTGTGGATGGTGTGAACATCCGTCAATTAGACCCCGCCAAACTGCGAGATCGCATTGCCATTGTGCCACAGAATACGATTCTGTTCAGCGGCACGATTGAAGAGAATTTACAATGGGGTAATGAGCATGCGACACGTGAAGAGATTGAACAAGCTGCGACTATGGCGCAAGCGCATAGCTTCATTGTGGGTTTCCCCGAAGGTTATGGCACCCGACTAGGACAAAAAGGTGTGAACTTATCCGGCGGACAAAAACAACGACTTTCGATTGCCCGTGCACTCGTGCGGAAGCCAGATATCCTAATCCTAGATGATTGTACGAGCGCGCTCGACACCGCAACGGAATCCGAAATCAAAAAATCACTCAAAGCCTTTGCGTCTGGCGTAACTTGTTTAATCATTGCCCAGCGCATAACCTCTGTCATGGATGCGGATAAAATCGTCGTCATGGACGATGGTGAAATTGTCGGCATTGGCACACACGAGTCGTTACTAGAAAGCTGTAAGGTCTACGTGGAAATATGTCAATCCCAATTCGGAAAGGAGCTGCCTCATCATGTCAAAGCCGAATGAAAGTTCTCGTCAACCAGCACCTGATGTTCCGATGATTACGGGGCCGATGGCTCGAGGAGGTGGACGAGCTCCAACGGTAAAACCCAAAAACTTTAAAGGCACCTTGCTTCGGCTATGGTCATATTTAGGGACAGAACGCAAATGGCTGACCATTGTCTTTCTTTTTATATTAGCTGACTCCGCTTTAACCTTAGCAGGCCCCTATCTCATTGGGGTAGCCATAGATGCCATGGCCGGGGGACAAGTGAACTATCGTGTCTTCGATGTGGTGATGATAGTTCTCATCAGCACTTACATTGCCGATGGCGGACTTACCTTCCTCCAAAGCTGGGTCATGGCAGGACTTGCGCAACGTGTAGTAAAGCGCCTACGACAAACAATGTTTGCCAAGCTCCAGAAACTGCCGCTTTCTTTCTTCGACGGACGGACGCATGGAGATATCATGAGTCGACTGTCGAATGATATTGACAACGTAAGCAATTCGATCTCACAATCGACAACACAGTTGATGTCAGGTTCCATTGCCATTGTCGGTTCTTTAATCATGATGCTGGTTCTAAGTCCCACGCTAACACTTGCCAGTCTCATCACCGTTCCGCTCGTATTCATGTTGGCCAAAACCATAACCAAACGCACCCGTGTACTATTCAAAGAACAACAAGCACAACTTGGCAAGCTAAATGGACATATTGAGGAAACCATCTCAGGTCTTCTTGTTGTAAAAGCCTTCAATCGTGAGAGGAAAGCGGTTCATGAATTTAACGAAGTGAATGGTCGCTTATATGAGGTTGGCTTGAAGGCGCAGATCTGGTCTGGATTTTTGATGCCACTGCTAAGTGTCATCAATAATATTGGCTTTTCCGCCGTAGCGATCGTCGGCGGTGTGTTGGCGGTGAAAGGGCACATAACTGTCGGTGTCATTGCAAGTTTTCTTAGCTATTCACGACAATTCGTAAGACCATTGAATGAGATTGCGAACACATATAACGTCCTGCAATCCGGTGTGGCTGGGGCAGAGCGTGCATTTGAGGTACTAGATGAAGCTGAGGAAGTGGAGGACGAACCAGGCGCGGTTGAGCTGGATAAACCCATTGGCCAAGTGATCTTCCAGGATGTGACGTTCGGTTATCGACCCGATATGCCGATTCTTAATCAGGTCAGCTTCGAGACCCCGGCAGGCAGCAGCCTTGCCCTCGTCGGTCCGACCGGCGCTGGGAAAACGACCATCGTCAATCTGGTTACCCGCTTCTATGACGCGACAAGCGGCACAATCTTGATTGACGGCAGAGATATCAAATCGTATACCCGCAACAGTCTTCGCCGCAGCTTTGGCATCGTGCTGCAGGATACGTATCTGTTCTCTGGCACGATTAAAGAGAACATCAAGTATGGCAAGCCTGAAGCGACAGATAGCGAAGTACTTGCAGCAGCGAAGCTCGCGAATGCGGATGCGTTCATCAGCCGGCTGCCCAAACGCTATGAGACGCTGCTTTCCGAGAACGGCGGGAATTTAAGCCAAGGTCAGCGCCAATTGCTGGCGATTGCCCGTGTTATTCTGGCAGATCCCTCTATTCTCATTCTCGATGAGGCAACTAGCTCTATCGATACGCGGACTGAGCTGCACATTCAAGAAGCCCTCCTCTCGATCATGAAGGGCCGAACGAGCTTTATCATTGCGCATCGTTTGAATACCATACGAAATGCCGATACGATCATGGTTATTTCTCGCGGAGAGATTGCGGAGCAAGGCGATCACAGTGCCTTAATGAGTCAGCAAGGCACGTATTATCGAATGTTTTCCAATCAGTTTGTCACACAGAGTAATACGCCAGAATAGCAGATAACCCCGGCTTGTTTACTTAGCCGGGGTTTCTTAATTTTACAATTTGAGAACCATTAAATCCTCATCAAAATACTGCCCATTGTACTTTAAAGCATGATACTCCACACCATACACTTCAAAACCAAGCGACTTGTAAAGCTTCTTCGCTGACTCATTATCCGACATGACCATTAAGTTAATCTGCTCGACCCCTTCGAACAACTTTGCCCGACGAATAAGATCAAGCATAAGCAATTTCCCCAAGCCTTGTCCACGGCCTTCTTCAGCCACAAACATACCGTATACATTGCCCTTATGCGCGCTTTTCTGACCGCTCTCTCGTACAAACGTTACGGTTCCAGCTAGTAAATCCTGATCATGAAATGCCCCAAGAACAAATTTCTCGTTCGTTGGCTTTATACGCTCAACTACCGTTTCCAACGAAAATTGCACCTCTCGCTCGTAAGTGGAGCCAAAAGCTTCTGGATTGACTTGTAAAGCACGTAATCTTAAAGCTTGATATAAGGCAGCATCCTGTTCATCCAAAATACGAATATGCACTGATTTTCCTCCCTATCACAAAGCTGCGGTTGACATCCATCCACCAAAAAGACCAGTCGTATAAAATCTATTTATATTCGTAAATCCAGCTTCTGTCAATAGTTTTTCTATGTGCTCATCAGATAGGAATGAAAGGCTCATAAGCGCTTTATTCACCATTTCATCCACTGAAGAGGCTTCGTCTCCAGCATCCAACCAGAAGCTTTTCCAAATCTGTAATCTGTTCTGCAACTCTGCGCTGTCTCGGTCCCCGAACGCGCTCACAAGTACAAATGGTGCACCTGGTTTCAAATGCGTATTAATCGTTCTAAGCAATTTCAATTTCTCTTGAACATCCGTGATAAAATGAAGAACTAAGATACAGCTTGCCGCGTCGAACTTCTCGTCAGTCGCGGGCAATTCATCAATCGTTCCAAGAATGAGGTTAACGCGGTTTTCCATGCGGAGTTGATTCGCTTTATATTGTGCGATTTTCAACATTTCTTCCGAGATATCAATACCTGTAAAAGACCATGCTGGGTTCGCAGGTCCCCATGCGGTAAGTTCATTTCCACCACCAGCGCCAATGACTAGCAATGATGCGCCTTCCCCATCCATTTGTACGCGGAAATAGGACTGAATCATGGCAAATAACGCATCATAAGATGGTATCGAGATTCGAGCTTTCGTATCGTACATATGCGACCTATTCGCGTTGTGTGTGTTTTCGTTATTCATTGATGTCCATCTCCATTCTTTGATTATACTTACATTGAAACATACATTTATTGATTAGGTGCTTTGTGCCAATCCTCCATCAGAAGTTCACCGTTGATGCACATTCCCGCTACCGCGCCTAAGGAAGCCGCCATAATGACTTGATACATTTCCGTTGCAGCATCACCTGCACTATAGACACCGGGAACACTCGTTTTGCCCATAGAATCCACAACGACCGATTCCGATTCCGTCATATCACAACTGAGCAATTGCGGAAGGTTAGAACCGATGACAAGTTTGGGACCAAAGAATATTCCCGTACACGGAATGAGCGTCCCATCTTCTAACTCAACATGCTGGACGTTTCCTTCCATCGAAGCGATGTTCCTAATTGGCGAGTCAAATATGGGAACGTTGTGTTGCATGAGTTCCTCTTTCTCGTCTTGCGTCATTTCATTAGGTCCATTCGTGCAAATCGTAAATTGACTCGTCCAGCCAGTAATCATTTTCGCTAAATGAAGCGCTCTGGCGCCATTCACGATCAGCACGAGTGCTTGATCTCGGAGTTCCCACCCATCACAATACGGACATACAAATGCACTCTTGCCGTATACCTCGGCCAAACCGTTAATAGGCAGGGGAACGTCTTTTTTGCCAATTGCAAAAAGCACCTTCTTGCATACATAACTCAAACCTTGAGCTGTATGAATGTTAAATTCACCATCGCTGCCCGAAATCGATATAGCCGTATCGTCTACAAAGGAGACAGTAGGATACGCACGAATCTGCTCTTTGGCGATCTGCCGAAATTCACTTGGCGCAATACCATCTCTCGTAAGAAAACCGTGGGATTCGCGAGTAACTTGATTGCGCGGACGCCCTTCATCAATAACAATCACCTTTTTTCTTGCTCTGCCCAATACTAGAGCTGCATTCAGACCTGCTGGTCCCCCGCCGATAATGACACAATCGTACTTCATCATGTTTTCCTCACTTCCTCATCTCATTGGAGACTTAATAGACTCTTAATATCCTTAATATACTTAAAAAAAGGACGGATCTACTCCGTCTTATGCGCTGGCACCAAATCGGCTATTTTCTTACTTGCCAAATAATGCTCCAACTGTCGTTCAGCTTCCATTACAACCTGCTGAATCTGACATTCAGTTCCATGATCAAAGCTGCATTCGAACAAAGAAGCAGTCCCTTCGATAGCACGAATGATATCGAGAAATGAAATCTCCTCTTGCTTTCGCTTGACTCGATAGCCGCCGTTAGCCCCAGGCGAAGAGTGAATTAATCCGGCCTTGACAAGCTTGGTCATTAATTTAGATAAATATGTCTGGGAAACACTCAACTTCTCAGCAAGCAACTGCACACCGACAGGTTTGTCTGGCGCTGATGCTTCCAAAAAGAGCATAGCATGAAGGGCGTAGTCGGTCGCCTGTGAATATTTCATCTCGCACCTCCATTAAGGACTTTATGAGTCTATAATAGCGTTGATTCATTTGATTAGCAAGTTTTTTTATTTAACTTCGATGACAAAAACATAACTGGAACTTCCTCGCCGCCAATTGGCGTAAATGCTGTACGTATAGACGCCTTTCTCTTTGGGAACGATCAACACATTATCCTTGACTTGGACACCCTCGGACGTTCCATTAGAACTAGTCCATTTCATTGCGCCTAAGGTATCTCGCTTAGGTTTATTTCTAAATGTGATTTTTATTGGGTATTGAGCTGGGACAACTTCAGGCATAAGGTTCTGATATTTTACTATGTCTGGTGGCGACGGCATATCCGAACACGTCCCTTTTCCGAATCCACTCCAACAATAAGAGCCTTGTGCGAAATTAATTATAGTTTTTCCTGCCATAATAGTCGGTCTAGGAGGTTCCATTCTAAACAGATCACTTATAAAATAGGCTCCTAGGAAAAAGGCAACAATTACAATCATTAAGGTTAATCGCTTCTTCATACCAGCCCCCCTAATCACTGTATGGCTAACTCCGAAAACCCGCAGATGACGTATTTAAATCACGAAGGCACATCCACTGAAAATGTTTGCTTCCAGACGATCCGCTCACCTACACGAAGAACAGCGTTCAGCTGATGAAATCCAGGAAGCAAGGTCCGAGAAGCATGGAGCTGATACCATACCATGGCTACTTTCGCTTCCGTCCCTATTCTCTCTTGCCGCGCAATTGAACGGTCGGCAGAATCATCGTCTGCCTCTTCGATTGTTAACAGCGCAGGCAATCGCATTTTATTTATCGGTAGACTCCACGCCTCATAAAGCCAAGCCTGCAACTCAATTTTCTTATCTGCGCTGACCGCTGGGAATTTGGCGAGCTCGACCAGATAGTCTTTTTCGATTAATGAATAATTATCTGGATTTCGCGAACTTTCTAGCGATAAGCCAAACAAATTGCGCAGGTCTTCCAAGTTCAAATACCACTCACGGTCCGAATCTTGAGGGGGCTCTTTAAGCTGTATTTTTTTCTCAAAAACATGGTGCCAGTAAATTTGGACTTCTGGTTTGCCTGCTTGGAGTACAAACGTATAATCCCCTTTGGAAATGGAAAGCGAATGCGTGATAGCATCTGATTTCGACTCGTAACGAAGTGCTTTGGCAAGCTGAATGACAGATAGATAATCGGTACCCTTCTCTGAGTGATAGCCAATCTTGTTCTGACCGAACAGTGTCAGATCTTCACCTTTTGGAATAATCATCACATACCCGAGATTTCGCTCATTATAGGTGATCTGAAGTGTAGCTTCCGGATCTTGTATCCTGTCATCCGGTGAAATCGTGACCCAGACATACCCGTCAGCCGTATGAATTTTAATCCACTTACTTCCTGAAGGTTCATCCCAATATGCGATCGCTGTCACCGTTTGTGGTGTCAGATTGGGCTTTTCCTCTGCAAAATTCACCCCAGGGTAACGAAACGGCGCTTTTACGCCAGACAGCTTAATCTTCCATTGGATAGGAACAGCTTGTTCCGGCTCAGCTCGTCGTTTATTTACCCAGCCGATCGTGCCATCTGACGTTCTGACATGGTACCAAGTCCCATTGAACGGATCTTGTATCGTTTCAAATGCACTTACTGTAACACCTTTTAATACACCAAGTTCTTGGTTTTCCGTCGACCATACATCAGACAAAAGAGGTGTTTCTACTTTCAATTCGAGTTTCTCATTCGTATCTGTGATGAACGATCCTGTGCCACGCACCCATCGATCTCCCTCTGCCGTACGAACAAGAAAACTGCGATCATATACGGTCGTTAATTCGGAAATGATCTCATAATCACCATTCTTTAACTTACCAACGGCAAGTTGATTGACACCGGCGGTATGATCATTATCTTGAAGCGCTGTACCGACTTCGGTGTAGTAGGGCTCATCGTTATAATGTGTACGTTGAGATTTCGGATGCACAGTGCTGATACTATTGATTGGTATATGGGCCCACAGATCGCCAAGCCATGTCGTGTGAATCTGCACCCAAGCTTTACCGCTCCGGCTGTCGCCGACGAACCATTTATCCTCCATATCAACGACTTCCACGAGTTGAGGTGATAAAGAAGCAACGGATGCTGCTTTGTCATTCTGACTTCGGTAGAGTTGCGTCACTTCCGTCAGCAGAATTGAATCCGGCTGCGAAATGCTAATGTCCCACATAAAAGGACGAACCCACCTTGGACCGTACATCGTCTCGATCTGCCACTGGGAGCCACTGCTTACGGACCAGGTAGCTTCTCCCTTAAGAACACGCACGGATTGCGGTGCAAAGATACCTTCCGCTTTATCCTGAGGATCATCCGGGTTCGCATAGTAAGGCGTGTCTTTCAGAAGCTCAATCGTATCGGGTATCCGTAGACCTTCTGGAACTTGCGATCCACCGTACACAGTCCAATTCGCCATATTTTGTAAGGTGATCTCGGCTGCCTTTGAAGTTTGCGGGAGGAGGATTCCCCCACATAATGAGGCGACTACAATTAGTGAAGCTAATAAGGCGATAGGGCGTTTTCTGCTATGCTTAATGACCGACACCTCCTTAGCGTCATGCATGCCACAAGTTTAATTGCCTCTAAAATGCTCTTCTGCGAAACGATAAAACGCTAAAGCTTCCTCGTTACTAGCGAATCCGGCTTGGGCCATTTTATCGCTGCCACCACCTTTGCCTTGGAAAATCCCCAAATTGGTTTTGAAAAAAGCTCCGCAAGCAATCGAATAGTTCCCACTATGCGCTAATACAACCTTGTTCTCCATCGTTGTTACAAATAAGATAGGCAGATCAGTTCGTGATGCTAATTTTGTTGCTAAGCTCTGCATGTCTTTTAAGGATTTATCGACGAACTGTTGTGAAATGACATCCTTACTTTCAGCCAAAAGTCCGTCAGCCAGATAATTATCAAGCTTCTCTTTTAGCTCATTGAGTTCCGTTTGAACCTGCTTGTGGTCATTTTCCCACTTCTCAATACGGTCCATAATCTCATCTTTACCCGTGTTGAATTTGGCGGATAACGTGCCTAGAATTCTGACATTCTCGTTAAACTCAGCTAATGCGCGGAATCCGCAGAGGAAGTAAATACGTGTATTTCCTTTCTGTTTCTCCGTTTTCAACAGCTTAATCATCCCGATTTCACCCGTCGACTTCACGTGCGTACCACCGCATGCATTATACTCGATATCAGCGATCTCAACGATACGGATGTTCTTCGTCACCTTCGGTTGTTTGACTAGCGGCAGCTGCGCCAACTTCTCCGGACTAACGAAATAGCTGGTAATCGCTCGATTCTCGTAGATGTTACGGTTAACTTCGAACTCTATGGCTACCAACTTTCTCGGCTCCAAGTCGAGCGTCTCCACATCTATCGTGCAGTAGTCGGTCCCAAGATGAAAACTCACCGTATTCGCTTCAAATAGATCTCTACATACAGCCGAAAGCAGATGCTGCCCGCTATGCTGCTGCATATGATCAAATCTAAGCTTCCAATCTATTTGGCAAGTCACACTTGTTCCTTCTGGCATTCTGTCTACCTTATGGAGAACTTCATCCTCCTCCAGAAGTACATCCAAGACAGGAATTCCGTTGATTTCACCGGCATCACAGGGCTGTCCACCCCCATGCGGATAAAACGCTGTCTCCTCCAAGAGGACATAGCTGCCATCCTCTCGTTCAATCTTTTCGCGGATAGTAGTTTGCCATTCCTTCTTATAGGCTGAATCATAATATAGTTTTTTCGTCATGTTGTTCGTTTTCCTCCATCATGGTGCAATCGTTTGATGATCGACTCCGGACTTTCACTTAAATCTCAATATACTCCGATACTCTCGCTTCTAGAATTTCGATTAATTCTTCATCCATGAATTGATAATCATCCGGTATATCCAAATTAATAATCCGTTTATTAGCGATTTCCGTTTGAAATTTATCTTTTAATCTTCTCAAATGCTTTTTTTCCATCACAAAAATTAAATCTGCCCAACCAATATGGCCTTCCGTCACTCGAATTCTTGCGCCATCTTCTGTGCCCGCAGATTTAACGATGTAATCATTACGCTTATCAAAAATGTTCTCAGCCGTTAAACTTCTCCATTTATTTTTACTACAAATAAACAAGATTTTCGTATTAACCACTCCTGAGTAAATTAGGTTCAATGCTAAGGATAAATCTTCTCCCCATTTTCCAGCATCAAAATAAATTCTTGTATTCGCTTCACACGAGTTTCTTGCTTCTTCGCCGTATGAATTCGGAACGTGATGGCATATTGGTTCTGCCGATCCAGTGTATCATAGAAGGCTTTTGCTTCACGATTTCTCTCTAATTCTAAAGCAAAATCTGCTGGCAAGGAGGCATTACTCTGCGGTTCGTAGGCTTTTTCCCACTGTCCATTCTTCTTGGCAGCCTCAATCGCCTTCAAGCCGGAAGGCTTCATTCTCCCATTTGCAATCAGAAGCTCAGCCTTGTCTTTATTCACTTTGGACCAAATGCTTCTAACACCACGTGGCGTAAAGCGTTGAAGCCATGAATGCTCGTCTGCTTTTTCTTTTTGACTATCAATCCAACCATAGCACAACGCACTCTCAAGTGCCTGATCATAAGAAACTGATTTCATGCGAGCACCTTTCTTCGCGATCTGCAATCGAAGTCCAGGTGAAGAGTTATGATGAAGCGCAAGCCAATTTTCAAAAGCAAGTTGATCCTCAAAATGCATCTGCGGCAATTCGTTTTTCGTGTTCAATCTATCGCCTCCTAGTCATCGTGTAACCAATTGTTTATTAATAATCACTGAATAGGTATGGTAGCTCGTCCCAATGCTGCGTCAGCCAAATCATTTCCTCCAGAAACCGCTTAGGAACAGCAGTATCACGTAATACTGGCGTACGTAGCCACCAGATAGACTCAATGAGATATAACATTTTAAAACTGCGTAAAATAAGTCCAGACGGTATTTCTATATACTCACGATATCCGGCAACATAGGCTTGAACGGCATCTACTCGGATGCCTCCTGCATCAAATGCACCTGATAGGATCGCACGCGCTACGTCAATTTCCGGGTAAGCCACAGCCATTCTGTCAAAATCAACAAAGCCTGCAATTTTGTTTTCGTCCAATATGACATTATCCGCCCACAAATCCCAATGTGTCCAACCTATCCGACTACCCTCAAAAATACGAAAATCCAACATCTCTACATGATGTATCGCTTGCTCTAGAAGTTCAATTAATGGATGGCATTGCTCATCTTTTGCTTGTTTCAAGTTACTTTGTAAATCAGCCAAACATGCTGTTTGATCAGGATGCCAAGCACTTGCATCCAGTTCTTCGTCACAGAGAAGCTGGTGCATTCGTCCTGTCTTTTGCCCAAAATCGTACATGTCAGATCTGCTCATTTTCCCTGCTTCTCTAACATTTCCCTGAACCCAATCCATCATGGCAAACAAAAAGCCACTAGGTGTTTCTTGGATGTATGCTCCATTTCCTTCATAGACCCTTGGACAAGTAAATCCTCGCTCATGTAAGCGCTGTTGCAAGAAGAGTGTTCTTTCAATCTTAGCCCGTCTTTCCGGTAGATGCAGTTTGTAACGATCAGGGTGATAATATTTAACAAACACAGACGTGCTATCGGGTTGAATATCAAAACGCCATTTCACATTTAGCCAACCCTTGGTTAGGATACTTGTTCCCACAACGTTCATCCCAAATTGCATGTGTATACTTGTGATTATTTCATCCAACACCTGATCGATTCGAATCTCTGGAGTCCCATTCATTATAGCTCCATCTCGTTTCTATCACCTAAGAAACCTAAGCTTTCTAACGCCATTTTCAAAATAACACGATTATTCTCATAGCCATTCTGATTATGTAAAGTCCACGCTTCCTCCGCAGTATGCCACTGAACATCACGGATCTCCTCGGTTTGAGCTTTGAGTTCTCCACTGATCGCCTCAACTAGAAAATAATTAGTTTCCTTCTCAACATGTCCATGCTCCGAATGCTCAAACTGATAATAGTTAATGGTCAGCGGCTGAATGATCCTGCCGACAATGTTCGTTTCTTCTCTAATTTCCCTAAGCGCAGCCTGCTCAATGGTCTCTCCAGCTTCCATTCTTCCCTTTGCAAAAGCCAGCTTACGATACCGATCCACAATGAGCAATATGTGAACTTCTTGCCCTATATTACGGTAAACGACACCGCCTGCTGAGATTTCCTTCTTCGTCATTCGTTTCATCTACCCCCAGTCCAACACACACTTCTCCTCCATTTTACAAATAGTGCCAACAAAAAAGCAACCAAAGCGGTTAGCTTTGGTTGCTCACAGGCCATTATTTCGTTTCTTGCAGCCATAAAATGCTTGTTACACCACGAGGATAATACTTACTGCCCGTGATTTCACCGGAAATAATTTGATCACTCCAGCTCCAAATAGACAAGGTTGGATGTGTTAGCCAAGCTACATGGGCTGCATCCGCTGCAGCACCTGTCTCATCCCAAGCCAAATCAAGGATTTCACGTGCTACGAATTGGCACAAATAAATTTTGCTTAACCAAGAGTTGTTGCTCGTTGAGGAAAGCTTCCAGCCGCCATCTTCGAACAAGCAAGTGCCTTCAACAAGCACAACATCTAGATGCTTCTTCAATGCTTCGATATAGAAGCCGTAACGCCCATTTTCATCAAGTGCAGACTTATTGCCTGTGAAGTAAGGGAATACCAAGCCTTCAATCGCAGGAATGATTTTGGAATCATTCCCTTCGCCAACGACGGCAGGGATGTAACCATCTTCCGTAACGAATGATGTAACCGTCTTCGCGCACTTCAACGCCTGCTCGCTTGCAATAAGCGCCAGATCTTCTCTGCCATTTTGAGCAAAAATAGACTCCATGGCCACATAAGCAGCCCAACATTTGCCCGCCATGTAAATATTGTTTCGTGACTGTCCTAGCGAGACGTCTAGGCTATCGTAAGTCGTAATCTCTGCTCCACCCATGGTGCGTGAGCTGTCTAACGACATAATGCCATTTCGCAGCTCTGGATTTGGATTGTCCCGATTGAGCATGCTTGTTAAACACTTGTCAAATATATCAAGATTCGCTTGCAGCCACGCTTGATCATTCGTATGCGCCACATAGGTTGCTCCACACAACGTCCAATTCACCAACTGCTCATGCGTCATATGGGAGAAACAGTCGTCCAAACCATAAAGCTCATAGGCAGAGAAACTTGGGCGTGATAGCGTGTTGGCTACTCCCATATCATGTGTGAACGAGATACCACCAGGATATTCGGTAGGATCGTCTGGAAAACTAACCATGTCTTCATAGCTGTACCGTTTCACGAACATATCCAGTTCATTACGAACGGTCCATGGATTCACAGCCAACTCATAAAATAACTGATCAACTGTCAAATCGAACGTATTCATCATGCGATATTCGCCTTCATTGACGATCCAGAATGGCTCATCATCCATATCCAGAAGCTGCGTATTTCCATAATAACTACGGATGGCATGCGCAAGCATAAATTTCTGATCCGCTGACAAGCTAGAATCTGCGATGTTGGCGTCTGCGGTTTGAGCTAGTGCTGCTAGCTTGTCGAAATTGCCCAAGGCGTAATCAGCTACGGCTTCTATATTTTTGAATAAACGTGCATACGTGTAGGAGGCATCTTTTCCCGCGGTAACAATTCCTGAACGATGGAAGCAAATCGCAAACTGATAGGTACGCTTTTCACCCGCAGGTGTATCTGCGAACAATGCGCCGACAGTACCCAGACCAAAGGTCAAGTTTTCCACAATTTTCATTCCCAAAATATCTTCAATTCGGAAATACATCCCCGAACGCACTTCTGGATCTCGTGAAACAATCGCCGTAATCCGACCTTGTCCAACACCCGCGGCGCCTTCCATCGTATCATCCAACCTACGCATCGCACTGTATGGATCCGTTCCTTGATACCCAAAGAAAACTCTTCTAGGGGAAGTACCTTTTGTATTATCAACAGTAATTGTAGCGAGAACAGCCGGCACGAGCGCTAAACGAAGCTCATCTTCACTAGCAGTAGCTGGATCTGGCACCGATTGTGTCGGTGAAATAAGACTAAATTCCAAATCACCAGCTCTCCACGTATCTGTGCTTACTTTGAAATCTCGACGAATCTCCTCGTCTGCGAATGGAAACAACAGCTTTTTCCTCTTCGGTCTTGGATCTGGATTCTCAATATCGTAACGAAGACTCTCGTCTTCACCAACATTCTCAAAGAATGGCAGTGCATCATAGGTACCACCTTGGGTGGTTTCGAGACCAATATATATATTTTGCTTAGGAGGACGCGCTTGCTCTAAGTCGAAGCCTCCACTTTTCCCAGGAAATCCAAGTGTAAAGCTTGCAAATGCACCAACAGGTGAATGGTGTGCGTTAAAAAATTGATTCTTCATATCAGAATGATGCCCCTCTCCGTCATTTGCCCTTATTATACAATGACCGAAACCTTGAACCCATGGGCAATACAATCTTTCATTTGGACAAAAGAAACATTTGATTTTCACCTTCGTTAGGTGAGATAGTAGTTGTACAAGTAGATCATAACCTTACTAAGGAGCCTTATATATGGAAGTTTATCAACAAAAACCTTTACCTAGTGGACTCGACAACGTCGTTCATGGCGGCATGCTGCCTGATGTGCAAGCATCCTTTCGTATCTTTGCCGCGCATCTTCGCAAGGTTAACGCGCAATGGTCATTCCCAGAGCATCAGCATCCGATGTTTGAGCTGAATCTTGTTGTAGACGGTTCCCAGCGTATGCGGGTTGGTGACAAGCATTTTGTACAGAAGCAAGGTGATTTGGTCTGGATTCTGCCGAATGAAGTTCATGCCAGCTTGGGTGCTGTCGAGGGCAGTATGATGGAGTATGTGTGTGTGCATTTAGAGGTCACAGATCCGTGGTTTAGACAGCAATTGAGTCAAATTAATCAAATCATTCACCCGTCTGGCAGCAAAATGGAGAGCCTACTTCGCCCGATTTTGATGGATCTCGCACAAATAGCTCGAGAAAATTCCTCCAGCGGAGTGAATGTAAAGCTGCAGACGATGCATGCTTCCTTTCGTATTTTCACTGCGTTAAGCGAAGTATTACTCGATGAGTCTGAGGTTTCTACACAGCAAACGGGAGATTCTGGCTTAGCTGCGCAGCTAGCAGCACGCATTGAACATCAAGCATCAACCCTGAAAGGGCAGGAACCTTTTCGAATCACACACATAGCCAAACAGCTTGGTTATAGTCCCGCTCACTGTAATCGCGTTTTTCACAAAGCTTATGGCGTCTCGCCACGTCACTATTTAAGCACAGTAAAGCTCCGTCAAGCTAAGCTAATGCTAATGGACCCTACACTTTCTATCGAGCATATCGCCGATCAGCTGGGGTATAAGGATTTGTCGCAATTTAGCAAACAATTCAAACGATGGACGAATTTATCCCCAACTGCCTACAGACATTTGTCTTGGTGAAAATAGGTTGCGTATTGCTGAAGATACCATAAGTTTTATACGCGTCTCCCGATCTATACTCAAAGATAATGCTATAGAGCTATCAGATAAGGAGAATTGACTATGCAATTACGCGGTTATAAATCTTTGTGGGAATGGAATGGGAGCTGGGAAGGGAAATTAGCTGGGGTCACTGAGGCTGGATATGTCGGTGTAGAATATACCCCGCCTGCGGATCCGAAGGATGATCGTACGTTTCGAAAAGACTTAGACAACATGAACTTGTCGTTCATTGCACAAGTGGTGACGCGGGGACCGGATCATAGCCGCTCCTTCCGAGAGCAAGTCCTTCGCGCGGCGGAACTGCGGCCTGTTCTGATCAATTCGCACAGCGCAGCCGATCGAATGACAGCTGACGAGCAGTTGCGCTTCTTCGAAGCGGCGCTGCGAGTGGAGCAAGAGATCGGGATTCCGATCGCGCACGAAACGCATCGGGGTCGAGCTTTTTTCACGCCGTGGCAAACGGCCGCCGTGTTGAAGCAGCTGCCGACGCTTGCGATCGGCGCTGATTTCAGCCATTGGTGCGCGGCTTGCGAAAGCATGCCGAGCCCCGACGACGAGGATGTTCGGCTGAGCATATCGCGAGCCATTCATATCCATGGGCGCGTCGGGTATCAGGAAGGGCCGCAAGTGTCGGACCCGCGGGCACCTGAATTCGCCGCGCATGTGGAGACTTTCATCGACTTATGGTTGAGAATCTGCCAACACCGATTCGATGCCGGTGCGGATACAATGACCTTTACGCCCGAATTCGGACCGCCGCCGTATTTGCAGGTGCAGCCTTACACGAGGCAGCCGGTGGCTGACTTGTGGGACGTGAATTTGTGGATGTTTCAGACGTTTAAGTCGAGGTACGACTTACTCTTCTCAGATTCGCAGCAGCTTCCGAGCCTGTAAGTCGAATATTTCGACTTGCAGCTCTTCGCTTCAATGCTTCCGAGCCTGTAAGTCGAATATTTCGACTTACAGCTCTCCGATTCGCTGTTTGCGAGCCTGTAACTCGAATATTTCGACTTACAGCTCTCCAATGCGATGTTTTCGCTCCTGTAAGTCGAATATTTCGACTTACTCGAGCGGATAAGTCGGCGGTTCCCCTTTTAAGTGAGAAACCAAATTCTCTATACTTCCCATGATTCTATGCACTTCTGGCAACTGATAAAAAGTACTCGTTTTTTCGATATCATTTAGCTCAGACGTAGGAGAATACAATATAATTGTCTTCTTGGCTCCTAAAGCAAGTCCCATTTCAACATGACTCCTCTTCCCCGCTGGCAACATGATAATGAATACGTCTGCTTCCAATACAGCCCTCATCTCACTTTGACCGATTTCCGCGAGTTCTTGGAGAGTAGTCGTGGCAGCATGCATAGTCCAGTCATAAGTTTGCCTAAATCCTCGTGACTTCAATTTGTCTGCGACTTCTCTGACATTTTTGATATTCCTGAAACTTGATGCAATATAAAATTTCATTGGACTTCCTTCCCTCCTTACACATGCTGAAAACTATCCATTCCAGCAATCCGGCTTCACTCCAACTCGCGAATGAATCCTGTCTTTTTCCCTTGGGAAAATCCACACTTTTCATAAAAACGAAGTACTTCATCTCTCTTCGACCCCGTCATGAGCATAACCTTATAACAGTTAAATTCCGTAGCTATTCCTATTGCCTTATCCATTGCCTTTCTTGCAAATCCCTTGTTTCTATGTTGTTCATGTGTGACTACGTTTTCAATAAGTGCATACGGTCTTGCATTTCTAGTTAAATTTTTAATTATTGTCAAAACGACAGAGGAAACGATCACGTCATCACGTGTCACAACAATAATTTTCATATAGGTGTCATTCATGATTTCATCCCAAAGTGCTTCTAGATTATTGTCCCAAACAAGTTCAGGATCTTGCTTATGCAAATGCTTATACAAGGTTAACAGTTCACTTAACTCATCCTTATGAATTAAACGTGTGATTACACTCCCCATATCGCCGCGCGCTCCTTTTCACTACGATTTCTCAACTAGAATCTTCAATTGTTGATTCCGATACATCAAGAATCGCTTCATATAATTTTTCAAAACTACTCGCTCAACGACCCATCCTATCCACCCTAATGGAGCTTCAAAACATAATGTATCTTTCATTAAAGTTCTATCTCCCAAATCAATAAACTCATGTTCATGCCGCATGCTTTTGAAAGTACCTTTCAGCATTTCATCAACAAAGTGATAAGGACGAACGTAATTGGAGATGAGCGACGTATGCTTTTGCCGTATGAAGAAATGCCGTGCCTCGAAAGTGACCGTTTCCCCTCCGCTTATCAGACCCCTAGTTGTTCCGGCGATCGCTCTTTCCTTGGTATGAGGCCAAACGGTTTGTGTATGGATATCTATATTGCTTGCCATATCAAAACAAATGTCAATTGGTGCTTCAATCTCGATTTCTGTAACTATTTTTATCATGATGTTCTCCTCATGTTTCCTTCGAATTTCCTTGCTCGGTTCTCGTCGGTTCCCAATTCGACACGCATCACTTATCTCCTTTTCCAAGCAAAACTTCATACGAAAAAACAGCCCCCCAAAGGAAGGCTGCCTCACTTATTAGTTACTTATGAATTCCTGTACCCACTCACCATTATAATAGGCAACGCCAATTTGCGTGAAGTTGGGGCTTAATATATTTTGACGGTGACCAGCGCTGTTCATCCATGCTGTCATAACGGCTTGAGGTGTTTGCTGACCTTTTGCAATGTTTTCACCTGCATAGGAATAGCTAATGCCATAGGAGCTCATCATATCAAAAGGAGAACCGTAGGTTGGCGAGTTATGATCGAAGTATCCTTTGTTGTACATGTCTTTCGCTTTATCCAACGCCATCGCGGTAAGTGCGGTGTTACTGGTTAATGGCTTCAGTCCAGCTTTAGTCCGCTCTTGGTTAACTAAGTTAACAACTTGACTAGCGAACGTAGTTTGCGCAGGTGCAGGTGTGACAGCTGGTTTGGCCGCAACATTCGTACTCGTCTTTCCTGGGATGTTGAGCTTCATCCCCGACCAAATGACATTGGGATTAGCAACCTGAGGATTGGCTTTAATAAGTTCAGTTAGACTAACGCCATATTGCTTAGATATTAACCACATGGTATCGTTACCGGACACCGTATGTGTTGCCGTTGCAGCCCCTGCTGCGTTCGCCCCCATAAGGACACTCAAACCTAGTGCACCAGTAATGACAAACTTTTTATAACTTTTCATGCAAAAACCTCTCCTTTTTGCGGCCTGCGAGGTTAGCTGTCGGATTCGGATCAAAGAGTAATCACCCGGCCGCACGTTGGCGGCTTCACCCCAAAGATTGGTTCCCCCGTGCTTCAAAAAAGCTTCGGCCTTCTAAGTTTTGGATCCAAAATGGATCTAACCGATTGTATCATGTGATTATCCTTAAAACATGACTCAAATTTTTCCATTTCAGCACACAAAAAGTTTCCGCTCTATTATTTCTGCCATAATTAACTATAAATCTTGCCCACTGACAAAGCCTGATATTCCCACAATACATGCTGTACCTCTTGAAGTCGTCCCTCATGGCATTGAATGATTATTGCAAGCTCGGGTAGGCGTTCTTTCTTTCGAATGGTATGTTTTAGCACCTTGGTTTGAATCACTCTTGTTATAATAAAACCTAATAGAAACCCGCAAATAGCGGAAATAACGCCCCAAATAATCGGTCCCCAGTACAGAATGAAGCCGAAGCTTATCCCCAAAACCGTTGCACCCGTCGATGTTGCCATGCCAACCTCAAAAGCTAATGTTTTTTTATTTGGATTCGAATTGTAATTACGATCAGAGGTCTCACGGTAATTGTCCATCATCACGGTCATCATTTCTTGACGAGATAGCCCCAACTTCTCCAGAACTGCTAGCGCTTCCTCCACCTCGATCGAATGCTCAAATGTACTAATGATCAACATGTGGGTCATTCTCCTTTTCAAACAGGTGTAATGAGAAATGAGGATACGACTCTGTCAGAAATTGCTTCTGTTCTATTCGGAATAAGCGATTATGCTCAACAGCCGTCATATAAGCATCATACATGGCGCCGCAGATGACGGATGGCATAAACAAAAGCCAATGGGGGTCTAAAAGCGATGTCGATTGCGATACCCTGCCTAATATTAAATAAAGCAAAGCTTCATGTGATCGTGACATTGTCATATAAATAAACCACCACATGACACCGTAGAAGCCTAAGGCTAATCGGTTGTTATAAAGCTGTCCAAGCCCTGGGAAAATAAAAGAACTGAATAGCGCTGCACCAGGTCTTTTGATACTTATATTCGAAATCGTCCACGGCTTCATCAAATTTGAAGTGATCCGTGCTCCTTCCAATCTCGCTAGGTGATACTGTTTGTTCGCATCTATCGCCTTGATATAACTATCCCATATTGCAAACAGATATACGATCGCATACGCAAATGCCCATCTTGGTTCGATGACTTGAGCAGCCAACTCGAATTGTCCACTGAACGAATAGTAAATAGCTTCATTAATTCGAGCAAGCGTATTGATGGCAACTTCCCATGCAGATAGCAGAAATCCTCGAATAAACTGATGAAGCAAGAAATGTCCGAATCCTGGAAAAGAGGCAGACCACCAGGCAATGATCCTGGGATCCTGCCATCTCAGACTACTTAATCCATCTTGACTTAATAAGGCTTGCTGCCTACGGGGTGATTGTGCGTGTCGCGAACTCAATTTCGATACATTCTCCTTATCGATTGACTTTTCTGTTCAATCCAATGCTTTTTCAGTCTCGTAAATAAGAGAACAGTCAAGGTCTGTACAACAAGGTAAATGCAGAAAGAGTAGCTCAGTTTCCAATGATTATACTGGAACACATCGAAATACACATTTAAGGCTTCAAACGCTGTTCCAATCAAGGATGATACGAGGATGTAGAGCGGAATCAGAAGCCCTTTGATACGGAACTTGTTGTAGTAGTAGGCAAATAGATAGCCAAAAACCGGATAAAGGCTCCATGTTAAAAGATCTGCTAAGTCAAAATAGGGAAAAATATTCGCGTTATAGAAATCAAATGGTTTTACCCCGATGACCGTATCTAATCCTGTTGCAGATTCAATGCTAAAAAGCATCATGAGAAGGCTAATGGATCTAGGCATCATTCTCGGCAATAGCCACACAAAACCATAACCGAGCACGAGGCAAATCATTGTGAAAATGGTATTTCGTTGAAACAAAACGTCAAGATGACTCATAAGGTATGCCATCCTTCCGCATAATCGCACGAAAAATGAGCAGTCCTATTCCAGTTGCAATAAGCAATAAGAGGCTTTCCAAATAGGACCACTCTAATTTCCACATATCTGAGTATTGAATAATCTCCAACCGATGTAACCATATCTTCAACAACATAAGAACGAGTGAATAAAAGATAACCGTTCCTAACTTGTACAACAATCCATGCTTCGTCACCCATCGCTCCATAGCCCAAATCACAATCATAGGAGTGAAGATCTGTTGGTAGACAAGACGTAAGAAGATATCCCCATAGTGTAGTGAAGGAACGATGTAAGAATAATTAAGTGAGACTATCATAAAGTAGGCATCATTCATAAAAACCGTAAGGAGCCAAATGAAGATAAGTTCAAATAAATGCAGGCGTCTCTTTGTTATGAAAAATGTGATTACCAGTAAAATGTAACATGTAATTAATACAATTTCCCCCATTGACGCAACACCTAGATTCCCTTCAAATTGCATTGTTTTTAACAAATATGCCCAATTCGTCTCTTTTTTAATACGGTTTCAAATAAGTGCTTAGCGATACCCCTCAGCATCAGCAGGCTTCCCTGCTTCCTGCACCTCAACAAGGTAGCGCCAGCAATCTGGCTGTGAGCCGTCCACATCTTTAAAGCCGTACACTTGTGAAATACTGCCGCTTGACATCGAGTGACCATTCCATCGAGCAACTTCCGGATCTCCAGCTAATGCGGCAATCGCACGTCCTACAAAGCGCGGCGATTCCGAGATGATGAAATGTGGTTCCTTCTCTGTCGCGTCACGCCAATTTGCTTCCGTAACCTCGAAGTGCTCCAACATAATTTCCGAACGCATCCAACCAGGGGTCACTGCAATAGCCGTGCAGCCGTGCGGCGCCAATTCGTGGGATAGCGACTTCGCCATGCGAATGACAGAGGATTTGGCTAGATCATAGAAGAGCGATAACCGGTAGTTGGTATCGTTGTACTCTGCTGTACCGTCCGTTATTTCAATCACAAGTCCATTCTTGTTGCGAACTAGCAAAGCTAGTGCAAAATGACTCGTAATAATGTGCGTATCAATCGCTAGCCGAAGCATACGAAATCCTTTATCCAATGAATGCTCCCACACAGGTACATTCCACTCCGTCAAGTATTCAGACCCCCACACATCGTTGACCAGGATGTCTAGTCGCCCTTGTTCGCTCTCGATGCGGGCAATAAGCGCCTGAACTTGATCCCGATCCAGATGATCCACTTGAACCGCTATCCCTACTCCACCTGCATCATTTACTAATTCAGCTGTTTCTTCAATGGTTTCAGGTCGATTGTATTCAGAACGTTGCGCACGTGTCGTGCGGCCCGTCACATAGACAGTGGCCCCTGCAGCCCCTAATTCTATCGCTATTCCTCTTCCTGCTCCGCGTGTAGCTCCTGCCACTAAGGCAACTTTCCCTTGTAAATTTTTCATGATTTAATACTCCTCTCACTTATTCTCTGACACGATTAGTTCCCAATTGTCCTCATACTGTTATACCATACTTTCTCCATTGCCAACCTACTCCCTACTCAACCTGTTAATCAAAACATGATATACTAATCCACAAATAATAAACTTCATTCGCAATGGATGACTAGGAGTGATTTGAATGTTCGCTAAAGAATTCATAATTGCTTTGGGCACACACAACCAAGCGAAAAGAGCTGCCGTTGTGCTAGCTTCTGGAATCGAACCTATCTGCCATGCGGTCCCTTCCGGGGTAGCTAACCAGCCTCTTTCCGAAAGCGAGACCATTATCGGTGCCATTAATCGTGCAAAAAATGTGCTTGCAGCTGAACCACAAGCAGACATAGGACTTGGTCTAGAAGGTGGACTTACCTATGATGAGACGCATACCCAACAGTGGTATCTCTTCTCTGTTTGTGCCGCTTGGGATGGTAAGCAACTTTTCGTCGGCAAAGGTTTATATTTCCCCATTCCCAATCCCATTGGGGAGAAATTACAACAAGGCGGGAGTGAGCTGCGCCACATTATCGATGAACTAAGCAGTACCATCGGAAGCAATCACAAAGATGGTGCGTATGGTTTATTTACCGAAGGGCGTATTACGCGGAGTGACGTTTTCCGCGATGCCGTCATTGCAGCGCTGACGCCGTTTCAATCCCCATTTTACAAGTAAAAATAGGCGGAAATTGCCTTCTTTTAGTCAACAAGGGCACCTCAGAAGTAGAATGATCTACGCGAGGTACCCTTGTAAACACCTTTATCTCTTGTACATTGGTGCAATACAATCAATCCGATTCGTCCAAATTCCCCCCGTATACGAAGCTGGAAGCCGCTCCAAATCAGCTGGCGTATCAAATCCTGTTGAAAACTCCGTCCCATTGCCTCCAACAACGAGAATACGCGTATCCACTTTGTCCATACGATTTAGAAACTTGTCTGGCCATCCCCATAATAGTGGAGCCAGCTTCTCAGGAATATGGATCTGTATATGTTCGCAAGCCGCAGGCGTAATGCCTGTCCAGCCGTAGGCAAGGTAAGGAAGCAAACAGCTCTTCATCGTATCAACAGAAATAACTCGCATGTCTGGCAGTTTTTCCTTCACGATAGCTATTGGCAAATTTCCACCATAAATCGTCAATTGTGCTCTCCGTTCTGGTGTAAGCTTGGACAAGAGGTTAACTAATACATCGCCTTCATGAGGATCATCCGTTTTTATATGAATGAGGAATTCTTTGTCTGGGAATTGCGAGAATACTTCGCCAAGAGAAGGCATTAATCCAACACCTTTGCCGCGAAAAGGGAATGATTTCCCATGATCGGCCGTATAGCCGTAGCCAATATCCAGCTTTTTCAGCTCAGCCATTGTATAGTCTTTGGACTGCCCTTTTACATTCGTTCGACAATCAAGTGTCCAATCATGGAAAACGGCGAATTGCTCATCTTTGGTCATATGGATATCAAATTCAACCTCATCAGCGCCAGCTTCAAAAGCAGCTTGCATCGATGGCAGGGTATTCTCCAGATAGGGATGCTCCGGTTCGAAAATGCGCTCAGCTGTACAGGTGTCGTTCTTCAGATTCTCAGTATGGAAGGTTTGTGATAGTCCCCGATGCGCCATGAGAAACGGCTCCCCAGTCCGTTCTTTCGCAAGGAGTGATGTGTTGTTCACGTAAATGAACACAAGGAGAACGAGGATCGTCCATATGATTTTACTTTTCAAAAGTTTTTTCAATCGTCTCATGGTTGATCCACGTTTTCTGTCGGAGCAGTCAGACTATGGATCGTAAGCAGCGCATGTGTACGTTTGGCAGTTAATAGTTCAACTGATTGTTCTACATAGAATTGTTCGTATTCTGTAGGCTTTACACGCACTTTCATTAATTTGCCATTCGGTTTCCGAATATGTACGCGATATTCTTCTATGAACTCAACTTTGGCTGTCATTTTCTCCGCGTCATTCTGCACTAAATCAATACAAATAATAACCGCAAGGATAAGAAACACGCCTAGACATAAACTGAAAATGGAAACAAAAATAACAGGACTTTTAGCAGCAATATTTATAATTATTTGCACAAGCGTTAGGAAGAACATCAAACTAATAGTTACAAGCTGTAATTTTATAGACCTTTCATAGAGCTTCATCACGCAATCCTCCTTGCTATATTAAAACGTCAGTGAAACGGGACTCTCTACATTGTATTCGTGAAAGATACAGCATTCCCCTTGTTAATTGAACGCAAAAAAAGAACATCCACAGGATGCTCTTACTTCTTAAGAATGAGAATGAAATTTATCGAGCTTTTCGTTTCCGCTTATGAAATACGAACCACGCAACTCCGATCGTTCCGACCGCGAGCAATGCGCTAAATAGAACAATATAGCTCAAATGAAATATGTCCAAATCAGTTCCTCCTCCATAGAAATACACCCCATACTTTCCTTACTTAGTAAGATGGGTCATCCGCAGCTAAAATATGTAGAGCCGCATAGGATAATTCTAGGAGGTGGTGCTACATGGACAATAAGCGCACATGTCGACTGATCCGATCATCTAGAACCTATCATGGAAAACAAGGATTCGATTATCATGAAGCAATTTCCAAGGAAAGTGCTGATTCGCAAGGAATTTGTATGATGCTGCTAACCATTCAACCGGGGCAACGAGCAAAAGCACATCTGCATCAAAATCATGAAACCACCATTTATATGATGGAAGGTAAGTCCTGTATGTGGTACGGCGAGAACTTGGAACAACACATGGAACTAGAACAAGGTGACTTTCTCTATATTCCAGCTGGCATGCCCCATCTTCCCTACAATCCAAGTACAACGGATATTTGTACTTGTGTACTTGCCCGCACGGATCCCAACGAACAAGAGAGCGTTCTTCTGCTGCCTGAACTTGATGCATTATGGGATATCAAGAAAAGTTAGCAGGACGCAAAAGGGCTGTTTCCAAAGTCTAACATTGACTTTAGAACTGCCCTCTTGCCCATTTTATCTTTCACCTCACATCCACCAACGGAAGCGTCTTTCTCCTTGCCTTCATGGCCAAATAACTAGCCGTCAGAATGGCACCCGATGTTCCGCAAATGATGTCAGTCATGGTATCGAGCAAGCTGCCATTTTGTGAGTTGAGACCAAACAAGTGATCTGTCGCAAACTCATAGATTTCCCAAACACCCGCCATCGCCACAGAGAAGAAAAAACAAAGCCATACGGCGACCTTTGATGAAGGTGGTTCAGTCCCCTCGTGGTGATCGGCTGCTTTGCTATAGATGAGTAACCCGATGAAGCAGAGAATAACGCCCGAGAAGAGATGCTCTATTTTATCCAAATAGGGAATGACGCCATAAAATCCAAATTCGTTGGCTATGAACATCGTGACGAATATAAAGAGCAGTACACAGAAGCGCAACGAAGTGAACATGGTTGTTTTCGTCCATTTGACAAGGAGTCGAATAAGCTGAAGAACAGCCACAATGAGCACCGCTTGGAACATTTTGGCCCCATTCCCTCGTACCAGAAAATAAACAAAACAGCATCCCGCTAGTACATACATCCCTAATTCAATGAGATCATTCCACCGATCCTTACCCTTCATCTGCCCCATCTCCCTATTCCATCCTGATAAAAAGGAAGCACCTTACCTAGTCAATGTTAAAAGCACTTCATTATCCTATGCCTAGTATTGAACGAAATGAATGTCGTCCAAGCTGCAAAACAAAAATCCCGCCTACCGCTTGACAGCGAGGGGCGGGTTTATGCCGGACTATTTTTTGTCTGCAAGCCACGTGGACAATGAACTGATTTCATCATCGGAAAGCTTTCCTTTAAAACCAGGCATTGCACCCTTACCGTTGGTAATGAGCGCGGTAAGCTGATCTTTAGAATGTTTGCTGCCTACCTTTTGAAGATTCGGTCCAACTAAACCTTCCAAATTAGCGCCATGACAGCTGACACAATTGGCTTTGAAAACCGTCTGTGCATCAGCTTTTGTTGTCGTTCCAGTGCTTGCGGATGCTGTTGGTGAAGTGGTTGTTCCTGCAGTAGGACTAGGTGTCGTTTCACTCTTACCACAAGCAGATAAAGCGCCAGCCAGCAAGAGGGTGAGTACTACAATCTTTCTGTTCATGCGTATGCTTCTCCTCACATTTCTTAGGTTCACATGCCGTATTTTGAAATCGGATACCTACCACTACATTGCCCCCGTTTCCATATTTTCATGCAAATGATGAATAGGAAATGCCATTCAAGCTCAACATATCCATAACTACCCAGATGTACATAAAATTCCATGGAGGAATGACAAATTGGCTGACAAAAACACGCAACATACACCTGATCATTCGCGTCGCCGTTTTCTCAAGTATACCGGTACTGCCATTGGTGGCGTGGTCGTCGGTGGCGTCATTGGAAGCGCAGTGTCAGGAGGTTTCAAGAAAGATACACCCCAAACCTCTCCAACGCCATCCGCAAGTCCTAACCCGCAAGTTACCGCGGACTATAACCAGGCACCGATGTTCCTCAATCAACTCCAGCTTCAGGTCGCCGAAGCCGCCGCGGAACGGATCTTTCCCAAAGACGACAATGGCCCAGGCGCAGCAGAGCTAGGTGTTGCGTTCTATATCGATCATCAATTAGCTAGTCCATGGGGCGTAAATGCGCGTACCTATCGAATGGGCCCCTTCGTCAAAGGTGAAGCTACCCAAGGTGATTACCTCAGTATTGAACGACATGAGCTCATCACGATGGGTCTGAATAGTCTTGAAGAAACCGCCAAAACCAAGCATACGAAGGGCTTCGTTGATATTACACCTGAAGAACGGGATGCCATTCTCACCTCTATGGAAAAAGGCGAAATCCTTGTCGTGAACGGCATCACAGGGAAAACCTTTTTCAACTCATTTCGCATCCTTGTTATGGAAGGTGTCTACTCTGATCCGTTGTATGGCGGAAATAAGAATATGGCTGGTTGGAAAATGCGTAAATATCCAGGCAACCAAATGAGTTATACGAACATGATTGATAAAGATCAATTCGTCGTTATGGAGCCCCGCAGTTTGCACGATCATTTTGTTCACTAAAGGGACAATTCTCACGAAGGAAGGAATACATGGATGGCTACTAAAATGCCGAAAGTCCCCGTTGTCATTGTCGGTATGGGATGGGTCGGGGGAATTATTGCTGCTGAATTAACGAAGCAAGGTGTGAAGGTCGTTGGCTTGGAGCGTGGAAAGCCACGAAATACCGCTGACTACTACATGGTCCATGATGAGCTGCGGTACGCCTCACGCTATGATCTCATGCAAGATTTGTCCAAAGAAACGGTGACATTCCGTAATACCGAGAAAATGGCTGCTGTGCCTATGCGTGAGTATGGTTCTTTCCTACTCGGGGAAGGTCTTGGCGGGGCCAGTGTTCATTGGAATGGACAAACCTATCGTTTTCTCCCCTACGACTTCGAGATTTATAGCAAAACCGTAGAACGCTACGGCAAGCAAAAGATCCCAGAAGGCATGACCATTCAAGACTGGGGCATTACGTATGACACGTTAGAACCCTATTTTGACAAATTCGAGAAACTAGCTGGTATTTCAGGTGATGCGGAACAGAATCCAATGGTGGGCAAACGTTCCGCTCCTTTTCCTACTAAGCCGATGGTGAAAACACCTGTCTTGAAATTGTTCGAGGACGCAACCAAGAAGCTCGGGTATCACCCGTATATGATGCCTTCGGCTAACTTGTCAGAGCAATATACGAACCCGGATGGTATCACGCGTGCAGCCTGCCAATATTGCGGCTATTGCGAGCGATTTGGCTGTGAATACGGGGCAAAAGCCGATGTCATCGTGACGGCTCTCCCCATTGCGCAGAAATCTGGCAATTTCGAGCTGCGCTCTTACTCCAACGTGACTCAAGTGTTAAATGACGGCAAAAAAGCTAGCGGCGTTGTTTACGTAAACACGGTTACGGGCGAACAATTCGAGCAGCCTGCTGATGTTGTCATCATGGCAAGCTATGTATTCAATAACATTAAGCTGCTGCTCACATCCAAATTAGGCAAACCTTACGATCCAGCGACAGGTAAAGGTGTCATTGGTAAAAATTACTGTTACCAAACAAACGGCGGAAGTGCCACAGGCTTCTTCGATGAAAAACAGTTCAATTTATATGCAGGCGCCGGCTCCCTCGGCATGGAGATTCCTGATTTTAATGGCGATAATTTCGACCATACGAATCTGAATTTCATCCACGGTGCAGGTATACGGATCTCCCAAACCGGCCAGCGCCCTATTGCAACGAACTCAGTTCCCAAAGGCACAGCGGCCTGGGGTGGCGATTTTAAACAAAAGTCGCTGAAATACGCGAACAGTGTCTTGTCCGTCTCTCCACAGGGCAGCAGCTTACCTTGGAAGCATCATTATGTGGATTTGGATCCAACCTACAAGGATGCTTACGGGCTCCCTCTCCCACGTATCACTTTCGATTTTGAAGAGCAAGATCGACAAATGATCAAATTCGTAGCAGGTAAAGCAGCAGAAATCATGAAAGAGATGAACCCAACAACTATAGGTTCCTCGGATCAACTTGCGCCTTACAATATCGTTCCCTATCAATCAACCCACAACACGGGGGGCGTCATTATGGGGGCAGACCCTGCAACTTCAGCGGTTAACTCGTATTTGCAAATGTGGGATGCAGAGAATGTATTTGTGGTAGGTGCATCTGCTTTTGCTCACAATAGCGGTTACAATCCAACAGGAACGGTTGGAGCCCTGGCATACCGCGCCGTTGAAGGCATTGCTAAATATTTAAAACAAGGTGGAAGTGTCGTTTGAGATCATGAGTTAAGGAGTCTTTACGATTCATGAAGGAGGTGGAATGGCATGGAGCAAGAAGATTGGATCTTACATTTGACGGAAGTTCGCAAGCGATTGCTCATTGTGTTCGCCTGGTTCATCGTCACACTATGTGTCGGTTTATACCTCTCTTCCGATATTCTCCTGTACTTGAAAACACAGCCATTAATCGGTGAAATTAAGTGGAATGTGTTTGCTTTTACAGATGGGCTGATGATTTATATGAAATGTGCGTTTCTGTTCGCTGGTTTATTTACAATCCCCGTGATCCTCTACCAAGCATGGGCTTTCGTGAAGCCAGGGCTGACAGAGAGTGAATCTAGGAGTGCACTCCCCTATATACCCGTCGCCTTTGCCTTGTTTATCATTGGGGTATCGTTCAGCTATTGGGTCGTTTTCCCGATGATGATGCGTTTCATGATTCGGATGAATCAATCGATCGGTGCTGTCGAAACCTATGGGATAGATCGCTATTTCGCTTTCCTGTTTCAAATAGTGATTCCGATGGCTATCGCCTTCGAGCTGCCCGTTGTTCTTCTGTTCTTAACAAAGATCGGACTGCTAACGCCACAAATTTTGAAAAAGTCCAGGAAATATGCCTATATCGCGCTAACCATCACTGGCTCCTGCATCTCGCCACCTGATATGATTTCACACTTATCCGTCACCATTCCATTGATCTTATTGTTTGAAATCAGTGTTTTGGTGGCCGGCTGGCAATGGCGAGCCATGCAGCGTGTTGCGAACCTAAATCTAATCGAAGATTGAGTTAAAAATAGGAAAAGAGGATGAACACCATGTTCAACAATATTGGCGTTTCAGGATTAATCTTGATTCTGGCTATCGCTTTAATCGTTTTCGGCCCTTCCAAACTGCCACAGCTGGGTCGCGCTTTTGGCGATACCTTACGTGAATTCCGTAACTCAACACGTAATATCATGGAGGATGGCGAACGTGACCATTTGATTGAGAATGAGGGCAAGAAGCCGCCTCTATCATGAAGTGAAAAGGAGCCTTTCACCTGGTGAAAGAGCTCCTTTTACTTATTTTACATACATCCAGGGAACATACCCGTTGAGATCGCGATACGATTCCAAGCGTTTATCGTGTTAATGGCCATAATTAACGTGACATACTCGCCCTCGTCGAAATGCTTACGAACACGATCATACAACTCATCGGAAACACCCGAAGCAGCAATCGTGGTTACGGCTTCCGTTAATTCCAAGACCGCTCTTTCTTTCTCCGTATAAAATGGCGCTTCACGCCATGCACTCAATAAATAGATACGCTGCTCTGTCTCCCCCATCTTGCGAAGATCGCGCGTATGCATGTCTAAACAAAATGCACAGCCATTCATTTGTGATGCTCTAATTTTAATAAACTCATACAGCGTTAGATCTAATCCGCTTTCTTTCACAAATCCTTCTAACTTCATCATCGTTTGGTAAGCAGCAGGGTTTACTTTACCATGTTGTAATCTAACTTCCATTTGAATTCTCCTCCACAACGCAATATTTGGGTTTGCGCTTATAGGACAAATGAGTTTATGGTTTTGTGACATTTCGCAGCCTATTTATTTGAAGTAATTTATCTGGATTCTTAATGAGGAACATTTGGCTTGATTGATCCTGATTCTTTGCTAATTCAAACAAGATGACCATCGTCATAATTTGTTCATGAATAAGCGCAACGCCAGATTGACCATTGAAGGTTGTAGATATCCAAAGTCCTTCCAATGAACCTTTCGTCCAAATCCCTTCGAAGAACGCGGCAATTCGCTGTCTCCCATAGATCGGATGAATGGCAGCCCGCACTTTCCCTCCTCCATCTGAGACCATCACAGCATCTTCCATTAACAGGGAGACAAAATCTTGGAAGTCCCCCGTATCAACCGCGTAAAGAAATTTTTTGACCAAGGGTTCGGTCTCCCCTAAAGCAACCTCATCCTGCTCAGTTATTTCATTAATTTTACTTTTAGCGCGACTATAAATTTTGCGACAGTTCGCTTCCGATTTCTGAAGCATGTCGGCCACTTCTTCATACTCATAGCCGAGTACTTCTCTCAGGACGAATACAGCTCGTTCTACCGCGGTCAATTGTTGCAACAAGACTAGAAACGCATATGAAATCGTTTCATCTTGAACAAGACTTCCCATCGGATCATCGCGGGATGTGGTCATTTGAGGCTCAGGAAGCCATGGGCCCAGGTAGGTTTCCCTTTGCTTACTGGCGGAGTTCAAGTAATTCAAGCAACGGTTCGTGACCATTTTAACCAAATACGATTTCACATTTGTTACATGTTCCATGTCTGTTTGTTGCAGCGTGATAAATATGTCTTGCAGCATATCTTCCGCATCGGAAACCGTGCCTAACATCCGGTAGGCGACAGAGAATAATAGCCGTTTATAGGTAACATACAACGTTTCCACTTCCATCAGAGGTGCTCCTTTCTGTGTTTCGTGCAACCCTCATCGCCATAAAGCTATTGTTTTCTCGCGACAAAAGTGAGACAAGCTGTCTTCAACTGAATGGGTCTGCCATTACGCTCTATGTCAAAAGCTAAATTATTTAATGTCATTAACAAAACTTCCCAACCCTCATACTGATTAGCTATTATGGTTTGTAAGTGTTCGGTTGTAAGATTAAGCTCGATAAGAGGCGTTAGTTCCTCTCCAGTTAACTTATCCATTTCTTGCAGTTGTGAATTCAGAATCAAACAATGAATCCCCTTATCCTTCGTCCCCATCGCCATTTGATCCAGAACACGTTTGAATGTTTGTTCCGAATCCACATGCTCCAGTGACGATACAGCAACGATATAATCGAAGGTATTCGCGGCAATGTCATAGTCACCAATGTCAGAGAGATGGGTTTCGATTTTCTCACTAACACCGAATTGCTCACTGTAAACCAGCAACTTGGTAAGCGCGGATTGCAGGATATCCACGCAAACCACTTTACCCCCTTTATATTTCAACGCTTCCGCCATGGGGATGCTGTTTCGCCCAACACCACTACCCAGATCCAGGACAGTAACATTCTCATAATCGTCGAAATGGGATAATGATTGCATGACTGTTTTCACAGGCTTCGATAGCCAGGTTCCCTCTTCAAATAACTTATAATTTTCATAGCAAGCTTCATGGTATTTTCGTTCTTCTTCCCTAATCTTCGTAATCCGTGAATATTCAATCAACCAACAATCTCGCAGTTCACCCTCGTGCAGCTCATGTGCAAGTAATTCCTTTACTTTCTTAAATCCACAGCGCTCATAACATGTGATTGCTCGCACATTCCATTGCTGTGGATCCATCACGACACGATCTGCCCCGAGTTCACCTATTAAATATGCCACCATGGATGTCACAAGCAGCTTCCCAATTCCTTGATTCCAATAATCCGTTTCACCAATAAATTGATCCATTCCATAAATGGTCTCCGCCCGATCAAGGTACCCGTATTCAAGTCGTTCCTCTTCATCAATTTCGTAAAATTGAATATATCCAATCGGCTTCTTATGGTATTCAATGAGGCATCTCGTCGCAGAGTCTTCCTTATAGAAATGCTCCTCTACCCTCTCCATGTCATGGGGGCGATCTCGCCCTTCATAATAAGTGAGAACCAAGGGATTATTCAACCAGGTTACGAGCAGCTCTTTGTCGCTGGACGCCAGTTTTCGTACGGTCAATGCATCGGTTTGGTAGATTAGCATAGGATACCTTCTTTCCACTTCTAGCTTTATGCTACTTCGACATTCGCACCAGCTATTCTTTTTTTCTGATAAAAAGAAAGTTTGTTCTTTGCGCGATCGTGAGTTTTTGGTAACTATTGCGATACAAATGCAAGGCGCCTATACTAAATGTGAACATACGATGAATGCGGAGGCCGTTATGAAAATTTATATCATTCGACATGCAGAACCGGACTACCCCAATAATACCATCACTCCGCCAGGACATCTTGAAGCCCAAGCGTTAGCAGAGCGTCTATGTGGAACAAAGATCGATCGGATCTACCATTCTCCGCTAGGCAGGGCTATACATACAATGCAGTACACCGCAGATGCGATGGGCATTCAACCGACCTTATTGCCATGGACTGCAGAACTTGAGGGCTGGAACTTCGTGCATCCAAATGGAAAAACTGAAGTTGCCTGGAATGTCGATAACTCATGGATTCGTCAGCATCAACCCTATCCCTCCAGTGAGAATTGGCATCAACTGCCACCTTTCAATGTGCCGGATTTTCATGACAAATACGAAGAGATTCGCCGCAATTCTGATCGATTCTTTGAAGAAAATGGCTATCAACGTGAAGGTGGCCGCTATCGAATTAAGGCATCTAACAGGGACACCATTGCTGTATTCTGCCATCTCGGCTTTGGCTTAGCTTGGTTGTCTCATCTTCTTGAGCTTCCTTTGCCGATGGTCTGGGCAGGTTTCTGGATCGCACCAAGTTCGGTAACGACGATTGTCATGGAGGAACGTGCACATGGCTGGGCTGCTCCGCGATGCTATGGCGTAGGCGATGTTGGACATCTCTATCAAGCTAATCTTCCCCTCAGCCGTGCTGGGCTGCTGGCAGACAACATTGATTAATAAAAAAGAAAGAGGCTATTCTACAAATAGAATAGCCTCTTCCCCACACCCACCATTATCGATGCCAAACAATTTCAATGTCTAGCTCCTCCAGGATATGACCGCACGCAATCTCGTATACGTTATTCCCTACTGCGATTACCTGATGCTCCTCTCCATTGGCCAAGACGTGCGATGGAACAACCTCCGAATGAAAAGCAAATCTTCCGCCTTCTCGTAGTCGAATCAGCTCACTTCCTTGCTTCCGCCACTGCTTCAGGATCGCATGTGAGGAGGCATATTTATTAAGTAACCCTAGTGGCGTTACCTCGTTCTTCATCTCAACAAGCAGAAATAGCTTACATGCTTCTGGCTGTAGCGTGAACGCAAAACACTCCCCCGGTTCCAATATCTTAACTTCTTGAGAGAAATGTTCAAAAAGAACGACACGTTTATCTGCAAGTGTCGGTATGTCCATCGTGGAAATTGTTCCTTCTTGCTCAATACGTTCTTCCCCAATATGAAAGGCTGCAACGATCCCTGCTTCTCCTGCATAATTCCACAGTTTAAGCGGGATAGGCTCACGTATCGGATCTTTGGTCAAACAGTCAAGCGTAGGAACAGCAGTTCGTCCACACCGAATCAGCTTACCATCACTATAGATTAACGGCAAAAGCTTTGTCGGATCGGTTTGACCGAGTGGATCACTGATATAGACAGGCCCGCCGTTTATGGCTCGAAGCACGGCATTCTGATGATCGTCATGATTGATCGTCCAGAACATATCCCAATCCCCCCAATAGAAGGAACCATGATAGTAGGAATTGTAGGCATTTTGTATCGCATGCTCCCGAAATCCATTCGGGCTCTTCGGCATGAAGTCATCACTATTGCGCGACACCGCAGATGTTGGACGATGCCAAATGTTTTCTGCCGCCATGCCCATGCAGTTAATCATCGTGCGATTGAAATGCAGCGCAACCGAAGCTTCTATGGCTTGATGTGCCGCCGAAGCGGAAGCGCCGACAGAACGTTCAAATTGCAGGAAGTTGTTAATTGCCGCTTGACTGTCCACCTTAACGAAATCAATGCCTTGTCTGCGAAGGTACCCGTGCCAAGCATGCCAGAAACCGAAGCCCAAGGCTGGGTCAGGATAAGGAATAAGACTTCCATCTGCTGTCTTGTATAGATAATTCCCAAGTGATTTGGCAAGGGTACTGTCCGCATCGATGCCGCCCCAATACCCAACGATGGTATGCCAGACGCCGACCCATTTCACACCATGTTTTTCTTTGAGCTGAGCTACCGTAGCCGCGAGACCCTCTGGAAATTTATCTGGATTCGCGTCAAAAGCCTGCAGCTTGCCACCCGTTTCAGTAGACCAGCCATCATCAATCATCATCCAACGCACAGGCAGACCAACACGATTAAACTCCTCAGCTTTGGCCAATACCCCTTGCTCATCAACCTTTTGGTAAAAAGCATCCCAACTGCACCAGCCCAAATAATCTAGCACTTCAGGATACGTTTTGTGCTCACGTGGAAGGACTGGATAGTCCAATTCCATCAGTGCAGCTTCCGTTGTTCGATCTGCCAACGTGTACGGCTCCTTGCCAACTCCCAGTACGAACGCCAGCGTCTCTTGATGCTGTAAGCCTCCTTGATAAGAAGACAGAATCACGGATAAACCTTGATCATGAGCGCCTCCGCCTCCTTGAAGATCGGTACGGCAGACAGGTCCACAAACAGGCAATAATCGATAGTAAGCTGCATCAGACTGCCAAAGCAACGAAATCGTTTGAGCCGGAAGTTTTGTCAGATCAGATTCAAAGTGAGGTCGTGTCCACCAGGCATTATGCTGATAATTCGCCATCAAACTGGTCAATCCCACGATCTCATCCAGAGTAATGCGGATACTTGCTTTGGCTGAGAAGGACTTTTTCCGCACGAATGGATTCTTCGTAATGATCCGTCCATTAACAAATCCAAGAACTACATCATCGTAACACCGTAAAGTAAATGACACATTGACGTTGCCGCCGTCATCGAATTTCAAGGTATGTTCCTCGTACGCTCCAAGCTTGTTAACACCATGCGTTGTCTCACTGTCTTGATAAGCCAGTCTCTTGGGCGCTTCGTTGTCCAAAGATACGGTTACGCCGAAGCCGCTGAGCACGGGCAGACCCGAATTCTCTTCCAAGCTTAGCGCGGATACAAGTAAAGTCGAATCCTTATAAGTAAACATCGTTGTCCACTTCCTGATCGTTTATTAGCATTGAATGGCCATGATAGAGAGGATATCCATCTCTACCTTGGCCATTCGTGTATGCGCACTATCCATTTAATTCCATACAAACCTTGTTAACACCTTTTCATGAATAACAAACTTCGCATGCGCTCATTAAATTTACATTTATTACCATATATTTATTCTAAAGTGACCAGATCAGTTAATGCCGTCATATCAGTGAGATTATCCCAAATGAATGCTTTAAGTGTGTATCCTTCCACCGATTCTGGCATGGTCATCGATACCGTTAGCGTCGTATTGTCATACTTGTTCAACACAACCTCTTGCGTCTTGGTTTCCACAATGCCAGTTGGTGCTTGCAAGGAGACAATCAGTGTCGCATTCAAATGCTTATCGGTAGAATTAATGATTCTCGATGATACCGTAATCGTGCCAGTCGTCAGAGTGGTTATTTCCTGACCACTGGCATCCGTGAACAACGGTGTCTCCACAGACTGCTTCGGTCCGACGATCACCTCAACCGAGTTGCTTTCGATGATGTTGCCGTTATAGCTGAATTTGGCATGGAAACGAGTCACACCTTCGGAAATCCCTTTCACGAATCCACCGTTAACAACAGCAACTGTCGGATCATCAACAATATAGGACAACTCCGTGGAATCCGTTGGCAACTCGACCATCTGACCCTCATGATCTGTGCCTGTCACAGAGAATTTCGTGGATTCCTCAAAGCGCAGCTGCAGCTTCGAAGTGAACAGCTGAATGTTGGCGATATCCTCCAAGCCGAAGCCCTCCAGATAAACGAGCTTAATCGCATCCGCTGCGACCTCGCCAGTTGCCCCATCGCTCAGTTGAATGTAGCCTGAAGTACCTGCACTGAAACTATGAATACCGAGCTGATTCCAAGTGCCTCCCCTTACCGGTCTTTGATCGGCTGTATAGGTTTTCGATCCTGTTGCCGAGGTGACCGTGTACTTCGCATTCCCCGCCCTCGATGAACCACCGTCCGGCAGATAGTAATACACGGCGTAAAAACCAGGGATTGTAACCTGCGGTGTCCATTTGACTGAGTTTGTTCCTGATCCTGCTGCAATCCTCACAAAGTTGTTATTATAAGAATTGGTTCCTGTTGAAGCTGTCCAAGTGCCGACTTTAACGGCCTGTGTATCGTCGACAATGATGGACTTCCGTGTTTTTACGGAAATACTTGCGCTTGACTCGGAGGAATTCCAATTCCTGTCTTTAGCCACCACATAGAGATTGTAATCTGTATCTGGTGTGAGTCCTGTGACCGTAGCTTCATTGCTGGCGATCACAGAGGTGAGCAGTTGATTGTTCGCTGCATTATAAATATCCGCATCCAGGTCCACGCCATTTTCTGAAGCTGCCCATGTCAAAGTTACGGTCGAGTCTTGGTAATCTTTAACGGCTACCGTGGTTGGTTTGGCTGGAGCAATCGTGTCGTTAATTGCGGTAGACGAATCTTCGAACGCTCCGATATCTGGCGATCCTCTGTAAATTGGATTGTTCCAGAAGTCCCTTCCTCCGTTGTTCGCGACCACAGCACCTGCGCCAATCAACGGCGAATCCGGCTTCAGCTTATAACCATCCACCGTGTTGTAACCATCTACGCCTTTACCTGGATCCACAAAGCCTGGATCGCCGACGACGTTATTCTTTCCTTGCGTCGGTGCGGCTTTGCCATAGAAAGCGTTGGATAGGAATTTGGGCCCAGTCGGATACGTTTCTGTGATAGGCGTTGGCCCTGTAACATAGAAAACGTTGTTCATAAACGTGGCATTCGAATTATTTTTCATTTGGAACCCGATACCGAGATCATTATAGAAAATGTTGTTATAATAGATTCCCGGATCGTTAATATTCAACGTATAGCTATGCCATCCGTCACGCTTATCGTTCTGACTGATGTTGTAGCGGAGGATGTTAATACCGCCTTTCAACTGACCCATATCCATAAAGAAACCGCCTGCATTGTCATGGGTATAGTTGTATTGGAAAATATGGTCGCCTCGCGTGGCCAGATCCGTATCAAATGCTGCGGAATCCGAATCGGCTTTGATCTCCGCACGCGTACGACCTACTTCGTTAAATTGCACCAGCGCCCGGTCGGTTCTCCAAACCCAGATGCCCGCAATCCATTTGATACCGGGAGCATAAGCACCGGCATCCAAACTGATATTATGCTCAATCAATGGATTAGATGAAACCCCTACAATGATGCCGTCTGCACCCGTATTGGACACCGTGTTGCCTCTAATCGTGACGTTTTTGTTAAAATACGCGACATCATTGGAGAAGGCTGTAATATTAACCCCGATGACCGCCAGATCATGAATATAATTGTTCTCCAGCGTCAAACCGTCAATATATGCTTTGGGCTTACCGGTTTCGAATTCCCAAGCTTCGATTTGAATGCCGGCGTTCGCATTTTTGTTAACCCCTTTATCCTTACCATCGGTAGTCGTGGTCGTCGCTTCACCTGTCAAATTCATCCCTGTGACATCATGGATATCCATATTACGAATCGTAATATCATTCATAGGTCCATTGTGAAATGACTTAATCCAGATCCCGCTTCTTCTGTAAAAACCTGTTTTGTAATCATCTGGTGCCGCTGGATTAAAATTCGTTAACTCCAAGTCCTGCAAGGTGATATATTGAATGTTTTCCAGATCGATCGCTGCATAAGCGGCATTGGCATTAATGACAGGTGCGGGACCCTCTCCATATTTACCTACAACAATGGGATTGCCCTCTGCCCCTGAGCTTTTCAACTTCAGTGAGCCCGACCAGGAACCGCCAGACTTGAACAAGATATGATCACCAGGTTGAAAATTGGTCTTATTATTTACTTTGGTTATGCTCTTCCAAGCTGTCGTTTCACTGGTTCCGTTATTACTGTCACTTCCGCCTACGGCGTCAATATAGTAGGTAACTCCGTCAGCATAGGCACGGTTAACAGGACCGACAGTTCCCCATACGCTAAGCAGCATAATTGCTGCCATGGCGATGGAAATCATCTGTACAAATTGACGTTTTACATTCATAGTTACCCTCCTCATGGACGCTGCAGCTCGAGAACAGCATAACTGCCAAATCGCCAAAGCCCCGCTTCATTATAACCATTACTGTTCTTGCCACCGAGGTAAAGCAATAAGCCATTCTCCGTAATGTAGTATAGATTTGCTTTCTTCATATCCGCATTGGCTTTGAGCTTCAGACGAAGAGTGATAGGCGCAACAAGTTGTGTAATCTTACGGGTCTTGCCTGATGAGTTCGTCAGTGTCAAATTGAAATTGTAAACTTCGCTATCCATTTTCACTGTACTCTTGTAAGTTTGCTGGATCTGCTGCTGCAATTGATTTGCAGCGGTATCCGCGAGTGGCGTAAAGCTGAGTGTTGCTACAGCATCCTTCCACTCTGTTCCTAGCGTGAATGCGGCTACTTCCATAAAAACTTCCGGAGGGATAATCATGCTGAGCTTATCAGACTTAATTTCAAACTTTTTCTTACCAATGCTGCTGTAAGCTCGCCCTGGAAAGCTGACTTGAGTCACATCGGAATTAACGGTGATACTCGTATTATTTTTTAGAAAATCCGCTGACAAAACAACGGGACTAGATGGAGTTTCAGGTCCAGAACCGCCCGTAGATGTGGTGTCTGCCACTTGCAGCGTCAACGCAGAAGCATCGCCTGCACTAAACTCGAAAGATATCGTCACGCTGCCTACGGACAATGTTGTGAGGTACGTCTTAGATAGAACCACACGACTTCCGTTCAAGACATAGTCTGTACCCGCAGCAAGCAGGTAAGTTCCATTCTTGATCGCCGTCAGCGTGTTCCCATTCAAGGTCATATCAACGTTCACGTCCCCTTGCTTAGACACGTTCTTGTCAAACGAAGCCGTAAGCGGGGAAATCGTCGAAATCCCATCACCAACCGTAAAGGCTGCTGTTTGCGGAACTTGGATACCTTGACCGCCAACTTTGACGGTGTACGATCCTTTTCGATTCACCAAACCGCTCAAATCGAACACGAACGCAAAGTTACCATCTTCGTCGCTCATCGTTTGATCCAACGTGATTGTAGTACCTGTTGCATCTTGCATCGCCATCGTTACATACTTATCCTGAACATGATTGGTTTGCCCGCTCACCGTTACGAATTGCGCGCTAGGATCAACAACAGCAGACAATTGCATTTCCGAAGGTGGAGGTGACGCTGGCTCAAACGCTATCTTGCCAAAGTTTCCTCTTACCTTTTTGTTTTGCTCGCCGTTAATCGTCCAACCCCATTGTCCACGGCTGGCAAAGCCTCCGTCACTTAGGAAAGCGTTCAGTATGAATGGTTTGCCAGTCCACGGCTGAGACAAACCTAATGCGTGTAGCGGTATGGCGGCTTCCATCGTATATCCTTTGCCATCGGTATCCTTCTTCAACTCCATGAAGACGGACGGTTTAGAATTTACGCCATTCATGGACATGTAGGATTGATAACCAAAATCAATCCCACTTCCGAGTACCAGCTGAATATCTGTAGGAAGCATTGTACCCTTTTTGTCCGGATATAGGGAATAATCGAGGTCTTCAGCGCCCATAAACAATTCCAGCACGTCGCCATTCCAAATGCCAGTTCCTGTTTTGGTGTTGATCATTGGTGTCGGATCTTTAATCTTAGCTCCGAGATACAGTTTTCTCTCATCGTATTTGAAATAAATGTCCGCACTGTGCTTATCCCCATTATTATCGGTTACGCCTGCAATGCGCAGCAGTTCACTACCAGCCCATTCTCCTGTCGGATTACCGTCTGAATCGGTGTCAACCACACCATCTAAAACGATTTCTCCTGATGCTTGTTTGATCACTATGTCGGTATCAATCAGAGTTACAGGTACTTCTGCCCCATAGCCAAATGCCATCTTCGTCAAGTAAGGGAAACCGTTGGCTATATTTCCAACGAGCTTGACTCTTACGAATTTCACGCCTGGCGGCAAATAATTGGCTTGCAGAACATCCGGAATGCTGTTATTCGCTAATGATCCGAAAGCTGGATGCTTGTAAACACCTGCGATATTGTAAACTGTGAAATCGGTGCCATTGGTCGAAGTCCAGATCTCCATGGCTTGACTGCTCGGCACATTGCCGAAATAATAGCCTTCGACGTAAGCATTTTTGAAATCCTTGCCAGCTGGAGCTGCATACGTCATCATCGAAGCAACCGTCGGATCCTTGCGTTTAATATAGGAAGTGGTGCCGAAAGTTCGAATATCCGCTATATTCGTCGGAGTGACTACTTGTAGATTAATCGTATCGCTCCCCGCAGTGTACATGGCGAAACTGGATGCATCATCAATCAGATAACCACCCAATGGCGCTGACGTTGATAGAGAACTCTCTAACGTGATTTGATCAATTCTGAAATCATTTGCTGTTGCTGTATCTCCATAAAATCCGGATTGTGGCAAAATGACGCGGAGATATTGGGTTCCCGGAGTAATAGGTTCAGCCGTCGAGTATGTTGCTTTCACATACTGAACACCGGATGTCATGAGTTCAGGACGAAGCTTGCGAAGCAGGGTCACTTTTTTGCCGTTTTCAAAAGTACCTGTCTGACTGTTATACACGGCTTCATACACGGACAGTTCATTTTGAACCGTAAAGTTCAGCGTCCATTTGTTATAAGTGACTTCCATATCCAACGACTTAAAGTCGTTCGTACCAGCATAGTACGACAAATCGCCAGCTACGCCAACCGCACCGCCACTGTTTATGGTCGTTCCTTTGTAACTAAACACTTTTGAGAAATTAGTCAAATCATCCACAAACCGATTAGAGCTGTCAAAGCTAATCGTATTGCCGATCACCGTTCCAGCCTGTGGGGAAGTAGGTGGCTGCGATACATATACGCCAGTGCTTACCACATGCGACCCGGTTGTCGTCCCTTGCTGTGCTATCGGTGTCACACCGAAAAATAAGAATTTGCCTATATCTTCCGACACAATGGTATAGTCAGCATTCACGGCATTCGTAATAGCTGTTCTATCCGAACCATTTGCTTGTGTGCCCCGATACCACTTGTAGACCGACGCTCCTTCAGGATCCGATTCCGCATCACTGAAGATATAGTTGCCAGTTAACGTATTCCCAAGTGTAGGCGTACCATATACATTTAATGTCACTGCAGTTGGAGCTTGGTTTGTTGGTACCCCTCCACTTTCTTTAACAATGACGATATCGTCCACTGCGGTTGTCCCCGACTGCAGCCGATACGAAGAAAACGAAAACTGAGAAACTTCGGTCGCAGTCGGCGTGTAAAGTGCGATATTGGCAGCTGAAGAAACCGGTACTCCATCAATCGCTACACTATATTTCTTGGCAACCATATCAACATCCACATGAATGTTGTACCACTGATTCGCCACGATGCCCGCTTTTACGGTCGTCTTCCCATTTGCACCCGATCTGCGCGAAATCGTGTTGTTGTAGAATAACAACTCGACCACTTTTTCATCATTCGCATTTTTCAAGGCAAAGAAGTAACCTTCGAATCCTGTGCTGGTTGTACTAGTCTTAGCTTGCAAATCTACACTGAATGACGTGGTGATGGGGGAAGTAAAATTATAGTAAGCCGTGTTTGCCGTACTATTACTATTTTCTGTCGTGGACAATGAGCGGTTGCCATATGTATCTGCCACAACACTGACTAAATTGGGACTTGCTGAAGCAACCCATCCCGCAGGAACTTGGCCAACAGTTGTATTTTCAAAGTCTTCTGATAAAACGGTTACAGTTGCTGCCTCGGCCTCTTGTGTTGATAAAGGAATCATGCTGAATAAGAGCGCTGCCAATGTAAACATGGTTACTAGTTTTCTCATTCTGCCACCTCGTCATTATCTCGAATTTCCGTACTGTTCGAGCAATACTTTAGCTGTAACGGACTTTAACACCTCGTTATTCACAATTAGCTCCGCATGGCTGACGTGATCCTGAAGGAAATGCTCGAAAGCTTGATCACCTAGTTTCTGGGGATAGCCAACCTGCTGTTCCTCGCTTTTTCAAATGTAATTTTCTCACCTCCAAGTGAAATCGTTTTCAGTTCACCCACATATTAACAGTTGTAAATTCCCCCCGACTATATGATTACATGACATTAACATCGAATTTGTAACCTCTTGTACAATGTCAGCATCGAACTAGATGAATTCAAAGTGAAACGCAAAGCGGATACGCTGCGCATTTTCGATAACATCTCGTTTGAGTTTAAAATCTAAGGCATAGAAGTTAACTTCCCTGCCAAAATGGTTCATAAAGTTCAGTTGCTCCACACTCGGGTTCAGTAATTCATTATCAAACTGAATGACTAACCTATAGCGGGTGCCCTCCAGCTCGACTCCCCCTTGCTCATGTATCTTAGGCTCCATGGCACAAATAAACCGTTCCTTCACCGAGTTTATGCCTTCAGTAAACACGAATTGATCCTCAAGTTGAAGTCTTGGAGGATTGCAATCTTTCTGCCACGTCCAACTACGTTCAAATGCGTGTAAATTCAATTGTCCGTAAGTATCTTTCAACTCCAATGTAAACCGGTCACACTCGAGACCGATATCCGCCTCAAGCACCTTGGCCTTAATCTCTTTGCCCGTTAGCTGAAGTTCATGATTAATCATGGGAATGGAATGTCCCTGCGCTCCATTGCCTATAAACGTGTATCGAGCTGGACTAAAATACTGCTTGGTATAGAGACCAGCGCCCATATCGGCAAGAAACGTTTCTTCATCTGCAGTCAAAATAAAATGACCGATATCATTATGATTATGTGGCTCATCATTGTAACCGCCTTTTGCAGCGAAGCAAAAGGTGCCATTCGGTTGGTGAACACGTGAAATCACCCATTGTGCATCGGGCAAATAATAAGAAGCTTCCTCCCAGTCCGTTCCTTTGAGGTTCGCGTCAAACCAAATCAACTTACGCAGAGCTGGTGCAAAACGTCCGCAATGATCATAAATCAACTTGCCCTCAAAGCTGTAAGCAGGGATATGCATGTCAGGTACTCTTCTGGCCCATTCGTGGGTAAGTCCGATATTCACATCCGCTTCATCTTGCGAATCAGAGAAGTTGACGGTCTTTCTCCCTGTCAAAAAACATTTTTGCTGAAATAACGCGATTTCTTTCACTTTGGGATGATCAAAAAGATTAATGCCTCCAGCGGTCCTGCGTTCTAGGAGTTGTGCAGCATACGTATAAAATCCAAAGCCATAACTCCAATACATATAGCCTTCCAAGCACGCACCATCTTCTCCAAAACCTTCAAGAAAGAGGTCAAGAATCGGCAAGGCTTTGGCTAGTACCAAGGCAAGTTCCTGCGAATCTTCAATTAAATAAATCGCAGCTGCAGCAATCGATCCCGCACAGACTGCCGCCCAATTATTACGCACAGCTTCCCAAAAATAAGCATTATTCAAATAGGGAATAAAGACTCGGCGATATATTTCTCGATAAATACGACCTCGTACAGCCTCCGGCCACCAATCACCTGTAAGCTGCAGGATCTCTGCTAACGTAAACGCAGTTTCCGCTGCGAAGAGATCAATTTCTAACGCGGGATCATGATTACCCATATGGGGATCAAGAACGGACTGCCTTATCGCTACATGGCCTGGCATGTTCTCAAAGTGTGCGGGCACACACCAAGAAAACTCGTTGCAGATCGCCCACACGATATCTAGCAACCCATCCCGATAATCTTCGCGCTCAGGCCATAGCCAACTCAATAACCCTAATGCGGCTAATCTTTGCCTCCGATGGAAATAATCTACCTCATACGTCTTGCGGTTTCCATCTTCCCATATTCTACGGAAAAGCGACCATGCCAGATCGGGGATCGGCGTTTGCAAAAATCGATCCCCTTCTCCAACTAATTGTTCTAGATATGGTAAATAAGCAGCATCGGTAAGGATTCGCTTGCGAACTTGTTGGCTGTCTTCATGTAACAGCCATGAATCTGCCCCCGTTCGGATAATACCTAGATGCTCAATAATTTCCTCTACTTTCATGCAGATAACCTCTCCTCCTCTGGCAGCCGAATATTTCTTCCTGCACCAAGCCCTGCCCATAAGAACACGATGATAGCTACGAAAAGTACACTCAGCGGCATACGCCAGCCTCCGCTCAAATCATGCAGCCAGCCGAATAATGCGGGCCCTGTACAAGCAAGCGTATACCCGATAGATTGTGCCATGCCGGATATTTCAGCTGCCTGACGTGCGCTGTTCGTTCGCAAATTAAAGAACATCATCGTCAGGCTAAAGGCGAAACCAGCCGCACTGCCAATTAATGCCCCTCCTAGGGCAAGGAGCACAGCATGATTCATAAATAAGCAAATAACTCCCCCAATAGACATGGCGGCACTCGTCAACGCTAGCACGCGTTGATTTTTAACCTTAACTGCAATCAAAGGCACAACAAAATTAAAAGGCAGCCCAGCAAATTGCATCAAAGCAACCATCACACCAGAGGTGCCTGCCCCAACTCCGCGCTCTGCTGCAATATCAGGCAGCCAAGCCATAACCACGTAGAAAAAGAAGGATTGCAGACCCAAATACAACGTAATTTGCCAGGACAGTTTATATCGCCATAAAGATATACGTTTACTTTTTGAACTTGGATTACCCGCTTGTGTTACCTGCCGACGAGCTCGCATGCAATACATCCAATAGGAGGCAGTTATGATGGCAAGGAATCCCCATAAGGCCAACGTTTTCTCCCATCCCCAACCTAATGATCTGGCAATGGGGATACTTGTGGCGGAAGCAATAGATCCTGTTAGATTCATCGAGACGGTGTAGATGCCTGTCATAAATCCAAGTCGGTCAGGAAAATAACGATTCAGCAAAGATGGCAGCAAGACGTTGCCCACAGCAATACCCATGCCAGCCATTGTCGTGCCGACAAGCAGCAGACTTACGCCCGACCATGGCCTCAGCAACAGACCTGACGCCAGCAGGAATAGTGCCGCCAACACCACTCTTTCTAGACCAAAGCGATTGGCGAGACGTGGCGACAGGATAGAAAATGCTGCAAATGCCATCAGAGGCAGCGTTGTTAATGTCCCTGCCACAAGATGGGATAAGTTCAACTTTTGACTAATCGATTCCAGCAACGGGCTAATGGACGTTAATGGCGCCCGCAAATTTGAGGCAATGAGTACAATGGCAATGACCATGGCTAGTTTACTTTTCTCAATTTTCCACATGCAGCTCACCCTTACTCAAAATAAACGGCTACGCCGTCCTTCAAGGACGGGAGCGTTTATGGAGAAATATAGTCAAATTATGATGTGAAACATATAAATTCTACTATTTTAAATGGGAACGGCCCCGATTATCGGAGCCGTCCTTGTATTCATTATTTTTTGTTAGCTGCTGCCCATGCATCCAGCTGTGTTTGAACTTCTTTGTTAATTTTATCCATACCCGCTGCTTTCAACTTCTCAACCATCTTAGGCAAGTATTCTACAGGGTCTAATGTACCTGTGATCAAACCAGGGTAGAACTCAGCTAATGCATTAGTGTAAGCACTGATTTCATTTTTCACATTTTCATTGTTGAAAATAAAGCCAATGCCCTTCGCTTCTTCCCCGTCTGTATTAAATTTATTGTATTTATCCCATTTTTGCGGATCTTCGTTTGTCCAGAGATAATCATTAAATTGATTACCGAACATGTAAGGCGCTCCGAGCGAATATCCGGAAGTTTGCGCTGTCACACCCTGCGGGAAGTCAATCGTATTCGCGTCTTTCTTCACAAAGTGCTTGCCTTCAAGCCCGAATGCAATCATATTGAGCAATGTTTTATCCGAATACAACAGATTCAGGAACATCATGACACGTTCTGGATTTTTGGACGTACGGGAAATCGACAACATATTTCCAAGTACACTGCCTGTTGTAATCAGTGGCTTCGTGAACTCAACTTGAACCCATTTTTGACCGCTCGCTTGTGTTACTTCCATATCTTTTCCAGGTTTCAATGTTTCAGGGAAAGCGAACACTTTACCTGAACGGTACGTACCTGCGAAATCAGTCAGCGTAGCAGCATCTTTGTTAATGTAGCCGGCTTTGTACCATTTATTCGCCAGCTTCAACATATCCATATAGCGTGGATCACTGTATAGGTCAACTAGCTTCAAGTCTTTGTTGTTACGATCCAAGACACCCAGATTTGTTGCACTGGAGCTTGCCCCATAAAAATTAGCTTCTTGCACAGCGATGAATAGCGCATTGCCCTTGCTGCTTAAGAACGGAATCATCCCCGGCTCATTCTTCTTAATGACATCAAAGAACGGCTCCATATCTTCTGGTTTTTTCACAGTACTGAGATCAAATTTATACTTATCCACTAAATCTTTGCGTACCAAGAAACCTTTATTGGCAGCAAATTCCTTGTTAGTTGGCATACCATACGTGACACCGTTATACTTAATCCCGTTCATCACTTTAGGATTCACAATTTTCACTGCATCTTGCCCATATTTGGCTATCAAGTCATCAAGCGGAATGATCGATTTGTTTTGGATTTTGCCAACCCAGTTATCCCATGATGTCGTCCACGTAATATCAAACACTTCGTTGGACGCATATTTCAAATTCATTTTATCCGCCCAACTACCCCAATCAATGACCTGCATATCGAGTGTTACATTAATCTTGTCTTTCAAATACTTGCTGATCTCCGCATTCACAAGCTCTTGATCTTTCTGTGGCACACCAGGAACGAACATCTTAATCGTGTACGGATCTAGCTTTGGCTGAGCTGCGGCGGAAGCAGTCGGAGTTGTGCTTGTAGCGGGTGCTGGGGTGCTAGTGCTGGTGCTAGACGTACCTGAGGAGCAGGCGCTGAGCACAAGGCTTGCGGTTAGGGTGAACCCTAGGGCAGCGCCAATTCTAGTGCGAATCGATTTCATTTTTTAACCCTCCATTTAGTTCGTATTTATGAATGTGCTCTATGCTCGACCGGCACGATAGCCGGATGAAGCCTACCCTTTTACTGCGCCAACCGTTAAACCTTTCACAAAATATTTCTGGAAGAATGGATACGCAAGGACAATCGGCCCCATCCCAATGATCGCCATCGCCATCCGGGCTGTTTCGCTTGGAAGTTTGGCAGTCTGATCGCTTATTCCGCTATCCACAGCGATGGTAGTTAGATATTGCAAGTTTCGCAGCGCTTTATACATCATATATTGAATCGAAATCAGCTTATCTGAATTCAAAAATACCAAGGAATTGAACCAATCATTCCAGTAGCTTAGCGTATAGAACAGGCCGATGGTCGCCAGCACTGGCAGCGATAACGGAAGAACGATTTGTGTAAAAATCCGGATCTCACCAGCTCCATCAATCTTTGCTGACTCTAGGATGGACGGATGAATGCTAGTCGTAAAAAACGTCCGCATGATTATTACATAAAAGGCACCTAACAAATGATTGGGTACAATTAATGCCCAAATGGTGTCCCGCAGATCGATGAAGTTCGTATACACGAGATACCAAGGTACCAACCCACCGCCGAAAATCATCGTGAAGAAGACGAAAAAGGAGAAGAAATTTCGAAACGAAAAATCTTGCCGGGATAACGGATACGCGACCAAGGCTGTAATCGTGAGCGCAATGACTGTTCCGAATACCGTCACGAAGATCGTAATCATATACGAATTGAGGATCGGTCCGAGATCTCGTAATAGATACTCATACGCAGACCAGCTGAATACACGCGGGATGACATTATAGCCGTACAGGTAAATCGTATCCTGATCCGTCAGCGAAACGCCCAACACAACGAGCACTGGAAAAATACAAGCAGCTGAGAACAGCAGGAAGAACAGGTGCAATACAAATTCAGTCGGTCTTTTAATGGCATTGATTTCGCGCTTCCGCCTTGTTAGCGAAAGTCTGCTACCCTGTGGTGGAGCTTGTGAGGCTACAGTCAACTTCTGAACAGTTTCTTTCATTTCGACTCCTCCTAGAACAATGCATTCTCTTTATCGATTTTACGCACCACATAATTCGTGGTCAGCACAAGAACAAACCCTACGAAAGCTTGATATAAACCAGCTGCTGAGGACATCCCAATGTCTCCGAGCGTAAGAAGTGCGCGATACACATACGTATCAATAACTTGTGTGGCCGAGTAAAGCGCCCCCGAATCCAGCGGTACCTGATAGAATAAACCAAAATCCGCATTGAAAATTTTACCAACCTGCAAGAGCATCAAGATGATGAGCACGGGACGAATAAGCGGAATCGTAATGCGTGTAATCTGCTGCCATTTGCTCGCACCGTCGATGTGCGCTGCTTCGTAGTACTCATTATCGATACCGATGATCGCTGCCAAGTATACGATACTGTAGTAGCCAACAGACTTCCATATGTTCACGAGCGGGAGTATATATGGCCAGTACTTGACCTCGCTATACCAGGATATCGCAGGAAATCCGAGCGGTTCTAGCAATGATTTGTTAATAAAGCCATACTCACTATTTAACAAAGAATACCCCAGATAGCTGACCACGATCATGGACAGGAAGTACGGCAGAAACATGACGCTTTGATAAAATCGTGCTGCAAGCCGCACTCTCAACTCATTCAGCGCAATGGCAAACCCAACGGGAATGACGAGATGGAGTAAAATAAACAACGCATTATAAAGCACTGTGTTTCGCGTAATGAGCCAAATATCCTTCGTCGCGAACAAGAATTTGAAGTTATCGAATCCAACCCAATCGCTGCCGAGAATCCCTTTGGAGTAGTCGATGTGCTTAAAAGCAATGACGACACCGAACATGGGCAAGTAGTTGTTTAAAATTAGATACAGGACGCCAGGCAGAAGCAGCAGAAGCAGCGCCTTGTCTTTCCTCACATTTCGCAAAAATCGTACGAACATATTCGGTGACTTTAGATTCATGTTATTGCCTTTCATGCGTTTGTCACACCTTTCACTTAATTCCTATACTCCTAGTATACTGTCGTTTTGTGACTCTCTCTATCGGGTAGCGTGACTCTTATCTCGATTTTATGACTGCTTTATACCACATACTTAACACTAATATCGTAAAAAGGTTTGGCATGATGCCAAACCTTCTGCAGGATGTGTGCCTATTTCAATTCTAGATTTTGGAATCGTTTACGGAACTCCACTGGTGAGATGCCTACCTTCTTCTTAAAGGCTTGCCCAAAATGCGAGTAATTCTCATAGCCAATCTCCTCGCAGATATCAACTATTTTCAGAGTCGATTCCGTCAGCAGGATTTTCGCCCGATCCATCTTCGCATTAATGATGAAGTCAATCAAGGACTGACCTGTTTCCCGCTTAAATATCCGTGACAGATAAGCGGAATTTAGGTAAATGTAACCGGCGGCCTTTTCCCGTGTAACGTCTTTTAAGTTGGCTTTGATGAAATGCTTTGTCTTCTCAATAATTTGAGAGCTTTCATTTTTTTGGGATTCCAGATAACGCGATCCCGTATCGATGATTTTCTCCGCCCATGTCTTCAATTGGGAAATCGAACGAATGGCATTTAATTCTCCGCTGCGTTCTCGAAGTCCTGACCACTCTTTCACCGAAAAGCCGTTCTTATGCGCAACATGATAGATCATATAAACTAGTGCATGATACAGGGCACTTGCCGACTCCGTATCCGCACCACCCTCCTGCATTCCAGCAAATAATTGATCTAACCGCTTTAAGAGCTCTGTTTTATTACCTGTTTCAAAAAGAATAACCCAGTCCGACCACGGGATGACGAACGGATGTTTACTAGCATTGTTAGATCGTACCGATTGGTTCAGCTGCTGAACAGATAGCGGATTGGACAAATTCTCTTGCTCCATTTCGATCAAACGATGGTACACCTCTGTTAACTCTTGGAACGGTACCGCATGCCCTATATAGCAGGAAACCGTACAGTAAAAATAACGCGTGCAGGCATCAGCGAACGTACGGCAAGCCTCAGCCAATACTTCAGGTTTCGACGACTGTTCAGGTGACTCATAGACAAGTGCAAATAAAATGCCATTCTCATCTTTGATAATGTCCCCGGCAAAGCCGCCTAGAAGGATCTCAGATGCTGCGTTGCGAATCGCATATTCCAACGTATCCTCATCACGTAAGCTGAACTCCTTGTGCCACTGCTCAATACTGATGAGAATTGGCAAGATTTGCGAGTCGGTCTTTAACGGCAAATTGACCGCTTGTAGATTGCTCGCCTCCGGAATAATTCGGCCTGACAGCAGATTCTGCCAATACCGTTCAACAACGACCGACTTCTGGCGTTCCCATAAGGTCCGGTATTTCTTGCTCGTTTCCACCATTTGCGCTGCATTTTTGTTTTCATTGATCTTCTCAATCGCATTGTTTATCGTTAGGACAAGCTCTTCTGTTTTGACAGGCTTAAGCAAATATTCGAAGCTGCCTAATTGTACGGCTTTTTTCGCATAGGAGAATTCGGCATGTCCGGTTAAGAAGATGGTTTCCACTTCGGGATAATGATCATTGACCCATTCAATTAGCTCCAAGCCGCTCATGCCAGGCATTTCAATATCACAAATGATTAAATCAATGGAATGCGCTTTCAATATTGCCATCGCTTCTTTTCCGCCCATGGCCTGATACACTTCTTCAAATCCAAGTGCCGCAAAATCAACAGACCTTATCATGGCACGCAGTACGTACACCTCATCATCAACGATCATCAGCTTTGCCATCTTCTTCCTCCTCCATTTCATGAAATGCCCCAATTGCCGGAATAATCAGACGAACAATAGCGCCATTCGGCTCACCCAGCAAGAAGGTTACCTCCGCCTGATAGCCAAAAGCCATACGCATCCTCCTGTACACATTCCAAATGCCCATATGAGTGCCTGTTCCATCTCCAAACTTTTTCTGATTGAACGTTAACAATACTTCTGGTGTGAAGCCTACGCCGTTATCACGAATGAGAATTTCCAGACAGTTCGGATCTTCTTGGCAACTACCCGCGGAGATTTCGATATGGAACGGCTTGCTCCCCTCTTCCATTCCGTGAATAACCGCGTTCTCGACAAAGGGTTGGATCATCAAGGGAAGAATCATCGTACGAGAGAACTGTTCCGGCAGATCAATGTTATACGTAATTTTCTCCGGAAAACGAAGCATTTGAATTTCCAGATAATTGCGGATATGCCGTACTTCTTCATCGATAGTAATCGTATCCCGATGCGATCTTGTTATAAATCGGAAATAATCCGCTAGATGCTCCGTCATCTTTTTGATCAGATCGTTCTCCCCCAGCGTAGAAAGACTGTTAATAATATTCAGGGAGTTGAGATAAAAATGTGGATTAATCTGAGCTTGCAAATGTTTAAATTCAGATTGCTGCGCTTTCAACATCTCTTCGTACACGTTAATTTTGAGATGGCTAATTTGAGACACCATATGATTAAAAGTTGTGATCAGAAAATTTAGTTCCTCGGTCTCCGCTTCCTTTAATCCGATTTCCATGTCCCCTTTTACGACCCGCCGCATGCCCATAATTAATGAATTCATGGGACTGAACAGCATTTTACGCAAATAATGGGAGTAAAAGATAAAGATAACAATAACACCAAGAGGAATGAGATAGATAACTCCTTGAAAAAATGGCAGACGCTGCAGCAGCGATTTCTCTGGAATCATGGCCGCCAGTCGAAGTGGTGCCTGTTGGAAGTCCGTACTGACAAGCAGGTAATCCTTATGGTCAGCTGGATTTTCAAAAACTTGAAAAGCACGTGGATTGCTTATCAGTTTTCGGTTAACCGCTGTCATCGTTTCAGGTGACATCACGGATTTCGTCAAAGGTTCTCCCGACTGATCTAGCAGAATCGCCTCCCACCTCTCACCATAATCCAAACCGCGCAGAGGTCGCATCAGGTCCTCCAACAGGATGACAGCCCCGATATATAGCCCATCACTCGATTGCGCAACACGAACCAGATACCTCTTTTCCCAATACCGAAGGACAATCCAATTACTGAATGTTTGTCCGTTGACCTTCTCTCGCACGTAAGCGCCCAACAATTCTTTCAGATCGTTCGTGTCCGCGAACGAGGAACGAGAAAATATAAAATCCTCGTTTTTGACGGAATAAGCAAAGAATGAATGGAAATTCTCGAAAGCGGAACTTCCCGAGGTAAGTTCATTATGGATTTTGATTTTAGCAAGCGTATAATCTCCGTTCGTTTCTGGCAGTGATGCCATATCCAGATAGGCCGATTTGGTATCGGATGTGACAATCTGTTGTAACAGATAGTGCGTGATTTCCTCTAGCGTACGATCAATTTGTGTAATATGTATCGCGAGTACATTGCTAGTAGATTGCGACACTTCCTCTCGAACAATTTTGATAGCGTAGTAGTTTTCATAATACAGAAAGAGCACCAAAGGTGTAATAATGACTAAGAAACTGCGGATCAAACCAATACGAAGAGTTGGCTTTTTCATTGTTTTCCACCCGTCATGAAAAATATGGATATAAAAATAAGGTACTCTGTTATGAGCACCTTGCTTTCTTCGATATGATCATACCACGCACTTTAGGTTTATCGTCAAGTAGGAATAACAAGAAGAGTATCTTTATACAGTTTCGGGTGCAAGCCCATCTAAATGACTAATACAATTATACTTTAAGCATTCCCAACGGCTGTTGATATGTTGTAATGTGGTTACAGACGTATTGTGTATGTGTTCTTCGATGTTCTCATGTGGGATCAAATCCATTAGTGTCAGACTAAGTAAGGCACCGTGACTGACGATTAAGACCTTCTTATTCGGATGTCTCTCAATCACATCCTGGATGAAACTCACACCGCGGGCAGCAATTTGCTGATGTGTTTCGACCCCTAAATCCAATTGGGACCAGTCTTCCCCCCATTTGGCCACACGCTCTTCAAGTGTTGTTCCTTCGATCTGTCCACAAAACATTTCACGTAAGCGTTGATCCGTTGTCACTTCCATTTGCTTCACATTTGCAATATATGTTGCCGTTTCGTGAGCACGACCCAAATCACTAGCATAGATGTAATCCCAATCCTCATCTTTCATTCTATCGGACAGTAATTCGGCTTGTTTACGCCCAAACGCGTTGAGTGGAATATCCGTTTGTCCCTGTACGCGCTTCTCTGTGTTCCAATCAGTTAACCCATGTCGTATAAGTCCGACAACCGTCATGCTATTCATCCTCCAAATCATCATCATCGTTAGATTCTTTTACTGAACCTCATTTTATATTCCATGCACAGTAAAATATACCTGCCTATGAGACAAAATGACAAAAAAACAAAGCCATTATTTGGGCTTAATAAACATAAGAAATACGGCTGCTGCGTCCTCGGAAAGTCAGAATCTAAAAAAGGATGCGAATATACATCTTTTTCCACTAGAAAAGGCGTAGTCTAATAGCAAAGATGCAATTATGCATCATTTTCCACCATATTTACCCTTTTTATGGAATATCGGTAAAAAAGGATGTATTTTCGTAGCAATTCCTCGATAAACGGTCTATTCTCCTAAAAAAGATGTATTTTTGCAGTTCTCTGCTCATAGCGAGATGCTGAATGGAAACCCAAATAGGGGTAAGCGCTACTTACCCCAAAACATATAAATTCTTAGTATGTTAAAAAAACTGGAGGTCTCCAGCTTTTTCTCATGCTAAAGAAATTGTTCCACACCTGACTCTGCCGCTTGATACACGGCTTCTAGAGCCTCAATCACACTTCGCGCATAGACAGGCGGACAACTCGTTTCGCTTTTCGAGGCAATTGCGCTCAATAGATCCTTATACTGCAGCTCGAATGGCGTATCCATCGGTGGCACACTAACCTGTTCGTAAACGCCGCCTCGGCTCATCCACAAACTAACGCCCGTTACTAGCTTCAGCATGCCTGCTGTACCGATAATCTCCGTTTCATTGCGAGTAGCTCCCGGATAGCCAGACTGTGCAATCGTTGCAGGCAGACCAGACTCTAACTCTAAGTAGATGACGCCGCTTCCTTCTACATTTCCTCTTTTGCCATGATGACTCACTTTTGCGCTCACTTTACGAACTTGACTCTCCATCAACCACTGTATTTTATCGATCGAATGGGTACCTAAGTTGGCTAGAATCCCGCCACCCGATTTGTCCTTTTCAAGAAACCACTGTGGACGTGTGTCTTGGAAATAATTCAGATGCCGAACATCATTGATCATCACGACCTCACCAATTTCGCCACTTTCAATGATTCGCTTCGCTTGAATATTCTCCGATATATAATGCTGCGTATGCCCGACTAAGATACGAATATCGGCTTTCGTTGCAGCAGCCATGATTTCATCACATTCCGCTACAGATAGCGCCATTGGCTTCTCAAGCATCAAGTGACACCCATGTTCAGCTGCGAAAATGGCTGTTTCTCTATGCAGAAAATGCGGTAAAGCAATAACCACGACATCCGGTCGTTCTTGTCGAATCAGTTCTTGATAATCTCGATAGGCTTGAATGCCATAGGCGTCAGCAATAGCTTGTGCTCTCTCCAATTGAATATCCGCGACAGCGCAGGCAACGAATCCCTCGGTTCGTCGAATCGCATCAAAATGCTGACCAGCAATGGCGCCCGCGCCTAAAACAGCTACCTTTAGATCTACTATTCCCATCGTAGTGTTCCTCTCCTTAACTCCTATGTGCCATAACCTCTATAAGTTCACGGTGAGTCCTGTCTGTCTACTCTCATTAGCAGCTTCCATAAAACGAATGATTTGCACGGTCTCTTCCGCATCAATCTCTGGAGACCCCGTCACAAACATCGACATAATTTTTTCCAAAAGACTTGCATAATACGGTTTAGGATGTTTGTTCACATCAACAAATTGTGTACGCGCCTCCTGATGAATCAGCGCTCCAAATTGCCCATTGCCTTTGCGATTGCCACGAATGGTACCGATAACCCCATTATCCCATACCCCGGTAATCACATCATGATCTTCCGTCGTCGCAGCTGTTACATGCAGGCAATTCTTGCCTAATACTCGAAAAAGCATCTCAACCGTATGTACACCATACCAAAACAGGCCCGGTTGTGTCGCTTGTAAGGCCATTGGTCCATAACAGTCCATACCAATAATCGGGCTATTATCCGCTGCATGCAAAGCGATTGTCAGTTCCTCTGCATATCTTAAAGAGGAGCAGCTCATAAGCGGAATGTTATTTTGCTGAGCTAACGCTATGATTTCACGCGCTTCGGCCGAAGAAACGGTCATCGGTTTATCAATAAAAATCGGTTTGCGATAGGACAACACGCGACGAAACTGCTCCAGATGAATGCGGCCATCCACAGAAGTCATCAAAATGCCATCACAATTCGCGGCAACTTCCTCTGGTGAATCGACGATAGTTACACCTCGGTCACGAAGCTGCGTTGTAAATCCTTCGATACGGGAATAGCTCATCTCGAAATCTGGTGAACCGCCTGGATACGCTACGGTCACTTTGCCTCCAGTAACATGAAAAGGATGCTCGTTATCGTTCAATAATTGCGTAAACGTCGGGGCATGTGAGGAATCAATGCCAATAATACCAATGCGTAATGGTGAATGAGTCATAATTAACATAACCTCCAAACCAGTTTAAATGAATTTGACATGCACGTAAGTCATCCGTTATTTGATATTCCCTTCCCTTTCATCATAAAGAACCGGCACCTAAGAGACAAGTCTTTTAATAGACTATTTATTGAAAATCGGATATCCATAAAGCCGAAAAGCCTCCCTTGTCGGGAGGCGCGCTTATCCAATAAACTGCGTAAGGACATAATTGAATCGATCTCTTTCCTCCCAGAATCCACCGTGTCCACTGTAATGAAACGGAATAAGCTGAGAGTTCGGAATACGTTCATTCATCTCGACCGCTTGAGGGTATGGAATGACTTTGTCATGAATACCATGTACGATCAAGGTCGGTACTTGAATTCGATTTAGATCGGCCGCCACATTCTCATCTCGCAGCAAGCGTATGACCGCCGCGGTTGACCAGCTGGCTGCTTCTAGCCCCATTTGAAAGAACCAATCGGAGAATCGTTGTGTGATATATTGAAAGAAGAAGACATCCGTTACACCTTGTTGCAGCATATTCGCACGGTCGTTAGCATTCTGTTTCAATAGTGCCGCTGCCGTTTCATTCGTAAAGCCCGTAGGCGCTGCCGCATCGATTAATACGAGCTTCGACACGCCTTTTCCATGATGCCTAGCCATGTAGCGAATGGCGATTGCTCCACCCGTTGAGTGACCCGCAAGTGTGATTCCTTCCAACTTCAACGCTAGAATCACGGCATGCAAATCATCGGCTAGTTGATCGTAAGTATACCCATCCACTGGTTTATCCGATTGCCCAAAGCCCCGCCAATCTATCCCGATACAACGATACCCTAGGCCAGGAAGTACATTAAATTGATACTCAAATTGTGTATGAGACAAAGGCCACCCATGAATGAATAGGATGGTCTTCGTCCCTCTTGGATTTAAATCTTCGATAAATAGTTTCACACCATCTGCCACTTGCACATAGTATCCCACGTACGACGCCTCCGTTATGGAAAATCTGAACTGTCCATTACGATATTCATCTAGGCAGGTATAGGTGTCAACGCGAGATGGTGTTAGGCGAATTACTGCTCTTTTTGATGGTTTGTATAGACACCGATCACAGAAAGTAAGGCAGCAACACCATTGGCAATCGCATTCGCTGACTCATCCGTAATAATAGTCATTCCGAATGCATCCAAAATTAATTTGGCCGCACCTAACAAACCTAAAGCTAACGTGTAATAGTTCACTGTTTTCATATCTCTCACCACCCATCTGATAGAGGATGCTATATCCTATGTGAGAGAGTACGAGCTTGCACAGTTCGAATACAGGGGGGTAAACGCACAAAATAAAAGCTGCCATCTACATGAGATGACAGCCTTGAGACGTCTTATTTTACTTCGCTAGCTTCTGCTTTCACTTCATATTTCGAAGATACATAGGTTTCAGCCTTCGCTTCTGTTATGACTTGCGCATACATGTGATCAGGTTTTGGATCAAGTAACGTATACTTCACAATAGCCTTACCTTCTGTCGGAAATTCGATGCGGTCAATCCTTATTCCGTAGCCAGCATTCGGTTTCTCTCCTCGAGAAAGTACCACTTTATTTACATCAGCGTTTACTTTTTCAATCGTTACTTTGACTTCTTCTACTTGTGGTGGTTTTTGCACATGTGCCTCTAGCACACGAATGGCATTGTATAACCAGTTCGCGGCTTCTCCTCTAGTTAGCTCAGTTTTGGGCTTGAAGTTGCCATTCCCATCTAGAGCCGTGATTTTGTAGAGCAGCAATCTTTGGATGGTTCCTTGGTAATCCACGGTAAGTTGATCTTCATCATTGATCGGAATATACATTTTCACCAGAGGAAATTGACCTTTAGTTTCCAGCGCTTTAACTAAAAGATTTCCGAATTGTTCGCGTGTTATCGTCGCATTCGGATTCACATCTTTAGGTATGTCAAGATTGTGGTAATGGGCAATAACGAACGCATTGGCATACCAAGAATCATTAGGGATATTGGTATAGCTGTCGGAGGCCAAGGGTTGTTTAATGAACTTCATATTATCCAAGTTGAGGTTCAGACCCTTAACGATCATTTGGACACTTTGTGCATAGCTGATTTTACCCTTCGGCACGAAATGCAAGTTATCAAAGCCACTGACGATACCTCGCTCTTTTAAAGCTAGTACCGCGTTTGCTTGTCCCTCTTCCAAATCTGTAAACGCGTAAGCGGAACCGAATGTCAACGTACTGCCCAGTAGGATCGATAAGCTTAGTGCTGCTATTTTTTTCATGCTCGTGCTCCTCTCATTTTCGGTTGGCAGTTTTTACTACCATTTGGTATGGTTACCTTCCTAACGTGAGGAGCAACGAGATTGTTGCAGCCGCCTGTCAACTTTTATTCCAAAGTAAGCAGCAGTTCACGTAAGGCAAGTGCTTCCTCATGCTCTGGCTGGATCGCAATCGTTCGATCAACGAACTGTTTGGCAGCATGATCTTGCCCCAGCTCGTAATAGCAGACTGCCATCTCATAGAGTACGGTTGCATCATGATCCATTGCAGGCTGCGTACGCTCAAAGTAAGGGATCGCTTCCTGATACAGATCCATTTGATACAAGAGAATTCCACAGGCCAGCGCAACATCCGTATTACTATCCATTGGATAATAATGTGCCCACATCCGATGAATTCCTTGCTGAAGGGCTATCCATTCATGTTCCCCACATTCTGGAATTAAATGTATCAAATGTTTCGTACTCGGTAATAAAAATTGCGTATCATAGCCACTTAAACGCCACAGCGCTAGAAGTTGAGGCATCGATTTCTGCTCTATTTGTGTATCAAAAGATTCCTTGAGATTAAAAAAATCATCCGGACCAAACCGTTCCACGCATCTTTCATACGCTAGTCGCGTTAGCCCATAGAGGGCAGGATCCGGGACGTGAAGAATGCAGCCAATATTTAGATACGTATACGGATGTTTCGTGAACAGCGACTGAGCTCCCTTCGCCTCACATACATAGCTTATCGCATGATAATTCGCCGTGAGTGAAATGCTGCCATGATGAATCAGCTTCGGCGGCTCATTATATTCCCAGCTCTCTAAACGATGATCGCCTTTATCAGCTGTCAATAGCATAAATCCGTTGTGAGATAACGCTTGTAATCGTGCTAAACACCTTAAACTAACTTCGGGCAGCAGAATGTGCGAATCCGATACGTGTTGACGATACACATCCAATAAATCTCGATACGGGTAAGCATCGTCATCATAGGCTTGATCCCGTTGATAATGGTAACTCCCGATAACCTCTTTTAATTGTTGGGATGCACTCCAATCGTGAGCTCCCTCCGGGAATTGCAGAGAAATCCGACAATCATACACATGCTGATCTTCGATATAAATTAATTCCTGAGGCAGGCTATCAAAAAAATAATTCGCAATGATCACCAAAGGTTGTGCCAAATCTCCAGGACCCACGCGTTCACCAACATGTTGTACATAAATGTCCCTATCCTGAACCGCGTCAAATCTAGCAAAATCAAGTACGCCCAGTTCTACAAACGGCGCTAGACCCGTATGTTGTCGCCAGAACGTCACATTTTTCTCGGCCAAATCACTCATCACATAGCGAAATGGTGGCAAAGGAATGCCTGCAATTTCAATACACTTCGTTAATTCTTGCAGCACATAGAAAGCGAATTGACCCGATCCCGCTCCCAGTTCTAGTATCATTACACGCTCTGTTAACTCGCCGAGTCTGGCTCGATCTTGCAAGAAAGCAAATATCATCTCCGCGTACGAAATTGCCATTACTCGGTTACTTGTTATGTATTGCGGCACATCGCCGCTCTGCCATGCTGTTATGCCCTGTTCCTCATAGTAGGAACGCTGAAGCTCCCAAATAGGTGCTTCGCTAAATCGATACGTCTTTGGTTCCGTCGGCGTCATTTTTCGCACAATTCCCTTCACATTCAAATTCCAATCGCACAAATGTCATCTGGGCATATAGTAATACATCACTACGCGAGAGGAAGACCACAATGACATACCTGAATGAGCATTACCCCAATTACGGCCCTTCATCATGGCCAAACCCGTATCAACCCACTTATACACCATCTTATCCATTATCCCCATGGTACCAAGATGAGGACTCATCCTACCGCGCCAAAGAACAGCCGCTTACGTTCGTACTTGTCCATGGTGCATGGGCGGATACCAGCTTCTGGGCGGGCATCGCTTCTGAGTTAAGCAAAAAAGGTCATACCGTCTACGTCCCCGAGTTTCCAGGACATGGCGCTGACCCCAATAAAAATGTCACACATGCGATGATGTCCAAATCGATCGCCGATTTCATCATATCTTATAACTTGCACAATGTCGTTCTTGTTGCTCACAGCTTTGGAGGAACGCTGATTCAGAAAGTAGCCGAACTCGTTCCAGATCGCTTAAAGCGATTGGTATTTCTGAATGCCTTTGTTCTCAAAGATGGCGGCATGGCCGCCGATGAGTTCCCGCCACAAGCCACAGAGCAGTTTAAACAGCTCGTCGCTAGTTCCAAGAACAACACGCTCATGCTGCCATTTGAACTATTCAGAGAAACGTTTACGAATTTGGGAACGTTGGAGCAAGCCAAACACATTTATAGCAAAGTATCGCCAGAGCCCGCTGGCCCTTTATTCGAAAAGTTAGATTTGAAGAAATTTTATAGCCTTCCTATTCCCAAAAGCTATATCCACATTACGGAAGATAATGTGATTCCTTTTGGCGATCCCAACTACGGTTGGCATCCTCACATGTCTAGCAGGCTCGGTATCTTCCGCTTCCTGCAAGTCCATGGTGACCATATGACGACGCCTCAATATGAGCCTAAGCTTATAGCTGCCAAGATTTACGAAGCTTCCCGTGATTAGTTCGAACGGTTATGACGAGCAAGCTGTTGCCCCAGCTTTGGGATTGGCCTTCAGCCAATTCAGAATATCATCGAGATTGCGAACCGGAACGATCGGCAGATCGCCTGCGCCTTTTCTCGCATCAGCTTCATTCGCGATTGGGACGAAGAACACATCCGCATTCGTCCGACTTACCGTATAGGCTTTCTGAACAAGTCCGCCAACAGGCCCGATGGAGCCGTCTGGTTCGATCGTTCCCGTCCCTGCAACGTGATGGCCATACGTGACCCCGCAAGGGGTCAGTTGGTCTATTAGCGTGAGTGCCAGCATGGCCCCATGGGACGGTCCACCCTCGTGCAACAGGTAATTATGATAGGACACGAGTTCAGGTATGTCATATCTGAGCTCATTGGCAATCATAATTCCGATGGATGCCCGTTTGGGATCGTCCGTACTCGCGCGCGTAGGAACTGTCACCTCGAGTTTCTTGCCACTCCGAGTGACCGTGAGTTTGATCGATTCGCCAGGTTTAATGACTTGCATCCGCTCACTAAGTTCCTGGACCATCGTAATGGGATGCCCGTTCAATACAGTAATCACGTCGCTGGGCTGCAGCACTTCTGAGGCTTGTGAATTCTGCAAGACGGCCGTAATCCGTACACCCTCCGATAGGATGCCTTTGCCTAAACCCACTTTCTGGAAGGCAATCGCACTTCCCGCGGCGTTCGCATCTTCCTTCATCGTGCGCACTTCCTGATTATATTCACCGATCGACATGCCTAACGATTCAATCTTTTCAAACGTGTAGTCTTTAAAAAGCTTCGCATACAACCAATCCATCGGGAAGGCCGGCCGCTCGAAGATGAGCACACCCGAAATATCACCATGCTTGGAACCGCCTTCGGCCTGCGCATAGCGATTCATGTTGAGCGTTATCCCCGGATAGGTAACTAAGTAGGGGGTAGGCCACAGCATTAGCAGCAAGAGACTCAGTGTCACGCCAAACACGATGATACTCTGACGCGGCACCTTGCGTTTCCTTCTCTCGTGCAGGAACATATCTGTCAGGATAAGCAGCAAGCTAAGAATCAAAGCGGAAGCTGAGAATTCCAGTTTTTTGGGCATCGCGATCACGATCACCGTACTACACAAACAGACCAAACTGATAAAGCCGCGAAATACCTTCAAATTACGTGAATGTGACGCTCTTAGATGCAAGAGAGCCGCTATCATCCATAATACAGGAACAAGTGCAATCGCGTAGATGAGCAGATCTATAAGATCTATCCAATAGAAACGTGTTCCCCATCTTAGCGGATCTGGCAGCCATACGAGTTCCCCAATCATAATTAACAAGAGGATGATTCCAAGTCCCCAGTAGTACAGCTTGTGCCAAATTGCCATTGCACACATCCTTTTTAACTGCTTAACTGTTGGACAACCTCATCATACGAGAGCTTACCGCCGAAAATATCAAGCGCACTCCCAATCGTTATATCCAGCTTCCCCTGGGAAAGCTTTCTAAACAGAGCTACATCTTCAAATGAACGCGCTCCGCCAGCATACGTAGTAGGAATAGTAACCCACTCGGCCAAGGCGCTTACGAGGCTTTGTTGAATACCACTTTGCTTGCCTTCGACATCCACCGCATGAATAAGAAACTCGTCGCAATACTGTTCGAAAAACTGAATCGTTTCCTGATTCAATTCCACATCACTTAACTGTTTCCATTGATTCGTCGCCACATACCATTTGCCATCTTTTTCCTTGCAGCTTAGATCAATGACTAGTTTCTCTTTGCCGATTGCCGCAACAATGCGTTCCAAATGATCCATATTCAGTTGGCCATCACGGAAAATGTAAGACGTCACAATGACGTGTGATGCCCCTTGCTCCAGATAAAAGCTCGCATTATCCGCTTGTATGCCTCCCCCGACTTGCAGGCCGCCAGGGTATGCTCCAAGCGCTCTGAGCGCCTCCTCCTTGTTCCCCTCGCCAAGCATGATGACATGACCGCCAGTTAAGCGATCCCTTTTGAACATTTCTGCGTAATACACAGCATCATAGGAGGATACGAAATTCTCAACAACGGGCTGCCCCTCGCCACCCAGAGTTTCTCCTACAATCTGCTTCACTTTCCCATTATGCAGGTCGATGCATGGTCTAAATTTCATGACGTATGTTTCCCCTTTGGTCGTCGTAAGTCTTGTACGATTTTCCATCTAGTATACAAAATAAACTGCCGCTCCGTCCATCTTGGACGAAAGCGATGCACGAGATACCAAAAAAGCCCTCCGAGGAGGGCTTACATGTAAAGATTACTTTTTATCGAAGCCTTCTTCTTCCAGATACTCTTGTACTTCTTCATAGGTCTCAAAAGCACAATCGAGGTTCTCTCCCGCGTAGATATACCATAAATCCTCTACGAACGTAACGCTCAATGTGTTGCCATCTTCATCTACCCAGATCTCTTCTTGTGGGTCGTTAGCTTCCTCGACCTCGACCTCGATCTTCGCAATCTTAGGACTACCGCTGCGAGTTAAAGACTGAATCGACTTCGCGATGATATCACGAAGCTCGTCTTCACTATAATCCCGAATGTTAATTAATCCTTTGGCATCTGCCGTACAACCTGGGATGTATTCGGCATACACAAATCCATTTCCATTCGGGTGAAGATGATACAGAACCGTTGTCTTCTCATAGTCACTTTCTAGATAATGAAAATTGATTCGTCCCAGTGAAACATCCTTACGCTGCAACTCAGGAAAGGATGCTGCAATTTCTAGCTTTTCGTCTAAACTAAGCATACATGCCCCCGTAACTTAATCGATCACTTGAATTTTGAACACATTCTCGAGCTTACCGTCCGCTCTCTTCTTCAGGGGCACTTTAATATCTCTCCCGAGCTCTTTGAAAAAAGTCTCAACATCACATTGTACATTGGAAAGAACAACTTTAAATGAACCATCTTGGACGATATTCTGATTCGCTTCAGCTGGCACCGTAATATCAACTGCATACTTCTTCGTTAACGTATTAATATAACGACTAAAAATTTCAATGAGCTCCTCATTATTGAAATTTTCGATAACTACTTTGCCTTTGTTTGTAAAATTTAAATGAACGTTCACTTTTAAATGTCCCCTTTTCCTGTACACCCTGTATTTGCTTGTGGGTAAAAGCCTACATCGAACGAATAATGCTTCACTTCTATTTTACTTGTTTATAGGGGTATGAAGCAACACTAAAGCCAAATTCATTTTCTGTACACAAAAAGAAGCAGGTATTTCCCTGCCTCTACGGGTATTGCTTCTATACTAATTATGCCACATTTACCTATTTTCTACGCACAAATAGCACTAGTCTTTTTGAGAAATTCGTCTTATGCGTGTTTGAGCACGATTAATCGAGATGATTCGAAATTCACCAAATGTCAAAATTCGCTGACGTACTTCTTCGGGAAAAGTTTGATGCATGACTTCCAAACGATCATCAAGCTCGTTATACCAGGGTAATAAATTCATTTTGATGACGAGTACTCGATCACTCACATCCCCACTCCACCTTTTCAATACAGGTTAACTTACTACGCCAACTTCTGATTAGATTCACTTACCCAGTAAATATTTCGCATAAAGCATCGGAGTCTCATACGTACGATAAAATGTTTTATTCAAATTCAAATGCTTATATTGATAGCGTTGATCCCTGCCATTAATTTCAATAAGCCAAATTTCGCCTTGATCATCAATGCCGATATCCATCCCGACATCAGACATAGATGGGATTTTCTCGCTTAAGCTTTCCGCGATTTGCAACGCGGCTTTCTCCACCTGTTCTCTTTTCTGAATGGGGTCGAAACCATTGCTTCGAAACAAATTTTCGCAGATCATGGCTTCACCTCCCCTAGCCAAATTCGTGACATGCCGGCCATTTGCAGCAATCTTACCCGCGATTCCTGTTACGCCCCACTGACCTTTGTCGCCGCGTTGGACAGATACACGCAAATCATAGGGACGGCCTTCATACATCGCAAGAGGAATTGTTTTTTGTATCAAATAGGACTTTCCTCTGACTTTCTCATCTATAAAATCAATCGTTTGTTCCTTATTCAGTTCCTTTAGAATTTGTTTACTCCACCATACCTGCCATATCTGACCGGGCATCGCAGACACTTTCAGGACACCTATTCCCACAGAACTATTCGTAGGTTTAACGAAAAAAGAGTCATACCGGCTTATCGCCTTACCCAAGTTATTCCGTGTGTATGCAATGGTACTTGGAAGAAATGCAGAGCTTCCGGAACTCGCACGTAACATCCGATGGATGCGAAGTTTATCATGTCTATTTTGACCATTGAAAATTTGGCTTATCTTCGCTAGGTCTTTAAGTTTCTTTTGTGAAAACGTGGAAAGTGTCATCGCGCGGTTATGAATGACTTTTGGAATAGGCAGCCGCTTCAAGGTGTACTTTTTATTCTCATAACATAAGCCTAGGGCGGTCTTCGTGCTAATGTGCTTTAAACACATGTAAAATGGCGTCATCTCGAGCTCAATTGCCGCTTTGTTATAGTAGTCAATATGTTCATATCCGGTTTGCTTTTGTAGAATGCCAAGATACGTCTTTCGATCAAGGAGGATGCCGATTACATTACGCACAATTTCACCTCTCCCACTTAGGTTCATCCTACTACTGTATGCAACATTGGCCTAAAGGGTCCAAAATGACGAATGGAAATTGCGAGATTCCCGATCTTACATATTCTAGTTTGACTCATTGGAAGTGAAATGCTACAATTCAAGCAAATTTGGATTCACATTGTCTGGAGGGGATGTACGTGAACCCTTTAACACGCAGATGCTGTTGGACAATTATGGTATGGCTGATTCTCGTACTTTTTGTCTTTCCATTAACACCTCCTATCTCCAACCATACGACTGTTGAGACTGATGTTCTAATTTCAGCCAATACCACTCAGGTCTTGACTGTTCAACAGCAACCGCCATCGAAGGAAATCATCCATGTTTATGAGAATAAGATCCACCTGTTTGACCAGTTTCACAAGCAATATGAGATGACGATTTTCGTCGTTTTCATCGTATTTTTAACTCATCTTTTCTGGAAAAAGCTGAAAGTGATCCTACTTGCGTTCCTCAAGTTCACCTCTCGTTATGCGGGCCTCATTCCTTCTTACTCATTAAAGTAACGAAATAGAATGATGAGGAAAAGAGGAAACTTTCATGGCTAATTCACAAGCTCTAGCTCAAGCACATGCACACGCACAACATCAAAAATTAACACGTATGAAATTTGCACGCAGAATCTTTTTTATGATCATTGGTGCCGCTCTCGTCTCCATTGGACTTGAAATTTTCTTAGTTCCAAATCATATTATTGATGGTGGTATTGTAGGTATTTCCATCATTGCATCTCATTTATCTGGCTTCCCACTCGGTATATTTCTAGTTCTGTTCAACCTGCCTTTCGTCTTACTCGGATATAAGCAAATTGGCAAAACTTTTGCTATATCAACAACCTTCTCCGTTATTATCATGTCGGTTGGCACATCTTTACTTCACCCTGTTAAAGCCATTACCTTGGATCCTTTGTTAGCTGCTGTATTCGGCGGGATTATCCTTGGAATAGGCGTCGGGCTCGTTATTCGATCCGGTGGATCACTAGACGGCACGGAAATTGTAGCTATTTTATTTAGTAAAAAGACCGCCTTCTCGGTAGGCGAAATTGTCATGTTCTTCAATTTGTTCATTCTTGCCAGCGCAGGCTTTGTTTTCGGTTGGGATCGAGCGATGTATTCTCTAATTGCCTATTTTATTGCTTATAAAATGATTGATATCACGATTGAAGGTCTTGATCAATCCAAATCCGTTTGGATTATCAGCGATGAATACGAGAAAATCGGGGATTCTATAACAAATCGTCTGGGTCGGGGAGTTACTTACCTTAAAGGCGAAGGTGCCTTCACAGGCGATGACAAAAAAGTCATTTTCAGCGTTATTACGCGGCTTGAAGAAGCGAAACTTAAATCCATTGTAGACGACTTGGATCCGAAAGCCTTTCTTGCCATCGGGAATATCCATGATGTGAAGGGCGGACGATTTAAGAAGAAGGATATTCACTAAACTGCACATAGAAAAGCCTACAATCCCACATCAGATGTGAGTTGTAGGCTTTTTATCATACCTGACTGCTTACTCTGCAAGATATGTAAGCGCATACGGACAAGTCATCAACAAAACATTCGAAATAAGTCAAAGATATAGTGCATAGCCTCTTCTTCATCTTTGCCTCTCGTAAGTAAACGCAACGTAGTGCCTGCTTTGATGGGAACTAACAACATCCCTAATACACTTTTCACATCAACCTTATGATGCTTCTCATCAAATTGAAAGTCGAGTGTGATATCCGAAATAAAATGAGACGATTTCGTAGAAATGGTAGATAAATCGCTTCTTTCTAAATCTTTTGCAACCATAAATTCATGTACACGCATGCTGCTCGACTTCCTTTCCATGACATTTGGCGGTTTGTGGATTCTCATTATGTGTGGTATTATACAAAGATATTTGTGAAAAGTGAAGTGTTGAATATGCCATTTATTGATAGTTTACTAGATTCCCACCAAAAAACCAGCCCAATCCCCCGACCTGTGGTCGAGGGATTTTTTTTCCTTCGGGAAACACTTCTGCAGGAGGTCATCATTCATGCATACTAACAACAAAGCATCGGTTTGGGCTATTTGGCTTTCACTCATCAGTAATATTCTATTAACGATCATCAAAATTATTATTGGTCTCATTTTTCACAGCGAAGTTCTTCTCGCGGACGGTGTTCATAATGCTGGAGACATCATCGCAACCATCGCCGCACTAAGTGCAATGCGGATTTCCAAGCTCCCCGCCGATGAAGATCATCCCTACGGTCATGGTAAAGCTGAAGTACTGGGCTCAGGTTTCGTTGCGTTTATCCTCGTAACTGCCGCCCTTTATATCGGGTACCACGCGGTTGCCGCGCTATTCCATGAACCGAGTGCACCAAGTCTAATTGCTCTAATCGCCTCAGCCGTTTCTGTGATTTGGAAATATGTACTTTATGTGTACACCATGCGAATCGGACGCAGTACGAATAGCAAAAGCTTAATCGCAACGGCTCACGATCATATGGCTGATGTGTATGCTTCGATTGCGGCTGTAGTCGGGATTGGATTGGCGTTTATCGGCAAAGCCTATGACATTTACTGGCTGGCTTACGGTGATGCAGCTGCCGGGGTCATTGTTTCGCTCTTGGTTTTGAAATTAGGTGTGGAGATGGCCAAAGAATCCTTCGATATCCTCATGGAAAAAACCGTCGATCAACACATGCTCTCGCAATTTACGGCGTTGATCGAAGCGGTTCCTCAGGTTAAGCGGATTGATCGTGTTCGTGCGAGAGAGCATGGACACTATATTTTGGTCGATGCACGCATCTCTGTTCCTGGTGAGCTGACCATTCAAGAGGGTCACGACATCTCACGTGCAATCAAAAAATCGATCATGGATCAACACAGCGATGTGGACGAAGTCTTAATTCATTTGAATCCCTGGTATGAGGAGTGAAAGATTGTTAGCCCTTCACTCGAATTTCTGAAGTGATATTCTCTACAATCTCTGGCAGCGATCTAACACCAAGATCGCCTTCTCCCCTTTTTCTAACGGAGACGCTGCCGGAGTTTTTTTCATTTTCACCAACGATCATCATGTATGTGACTTTTTCAAGCTGAGCTTCGCGAATCTTATACCCTAATTTCTCCGTACGCGCATCTACTTCCACCCGTATTCCCGCTTCCTCAAGAGAGGTTTTCACTTGCAGTGCATAGTCTAGGTAGTAATCGGAAACTGGCAATACTTTCACTTGTACAGGTGCTATCCACAATGGGAAGGCTCCTGCATAATGCTCTGTTAAAATCCCAATAAATCTGTCAATCGAACCATAAACAGCTCGATGTATCACGACTGGCCGGTGTTTGAGATTATCATCCCCGATGTAAGTTAAATCAAATTTCTCAGGCATTTGGAAATCCAACTGGATCGTTCCGCACTGCCAGCTCCGTTTTAAGGCATCCAAGATGTGAAAATCGATTTTGGGCCCATAAAACGCACCATCACCCGCATTGACGCGATAGTCAATCCCTCTTTTATCTAACACATGCTGCAAAGACTGCTCTGCCTGATCCCATAGCTCGCTTGAGCCCATGAAATCATCCGGTCGTGTAGACAACTCTATCCGATACGGGAAGCCAAACACTTCATATACGTGAGCAATCAGTTCAATGACGCGTCCGATTTCTTCTTCGATTTGTTCAGGTAAAACGAAGAGATGGGCATCATCCTGACAAAAAGTACGTACACGCATCATCCCATTAAGCGCCCCAGAGAACTCATGACGATGTACCTGACCGAATTCCGATAGGCGAATAGGCAATTCCCTGTAGGAGTGTAAGCTGTTTTTATAAATAAGCATATGTCCTGGGCAATTCATGGGTTTAAGTGCGAACTTCGTATCGTCTACATTCGTAAAGTACATATTGTCTTTATAGTGATCCCAGTGACCTGATTCTTCCCAAATGCGATTATTCATCATCAGAGGAGTACGTACTTCGTTATAATCTCTCTGGCGTTGCAGCTCACGAGCGAAATTCTCAAGTTCGTTGCGAAGAATCATCCCCTTGGGCAAATAGAATGGCATTCCCGGCGCTTCTTCTGAGAACATAAAGAGCTCCAGTTCCTTTCCAAGCTTGCGATGGTCACGTTTCTTAGCTTCCTCAATCAAATGCAAGTGCTCATCTAGCTGCGCTTTCTTCAAGAAAGCTGTGCCATAGATCCGCTGCAGCATCTTATTCTTAGCGTCTCCCCGCCAATACGCCCCTGCGACTTGAAGGAGTTTAAATGCCTTTATATAACCAGTTGATGGGAGATGAGGGCCTCGGCATAGATCGAAGAATTCACCCTGATCATAGATCGTAATCTCTACATCTTCCAGCAACTCGCGGATGAGTTCTTGCTTATACGATTCATCTGCCCCTTCAAAAGTTTCCATCGCCACTTCCCGGCTGACCACTCGGCGAACAATCGGGATGTTTTCCTGAATAATAAGGTTCATCTCAGCTTCAATAGCTCTTAGATCATCACTGGATAATGGGTTATCAATATCGATGTCATAGTAAAAACCATCTTCGATGACGGGTCCAATTCCCAGCTTAATGGCTTGCTGGCCATACAAGCGTTTGAGCGCCTGCGCGAGTACATGAGCTGTGCTGTGTCGATAAACGGATAGTCCTTCCTTACTTTCCAGAGTGACGATCTCGATGTGACTGTTTGCTTCAATCTGCTGCTCGAGATCCACCAATTTACCATTCATTTTGCCTGCTATGGCTTGCTTCTTGAGACCTGCACTAATGGATGCTGCCACTTGTACAATCGTCGTGCCTTGTACGTACCTCCTATTTGTGCCATCTGGTAAAATAACTTCAATTTCCATGCCTTCCATGCCTCCCTTTCCCAGTAATTTGTGTACGAAAGATACAATCCTATCTTCCAAATCAACGCAAAAAAACGCATCTCTATCCCAGAAAGGGACGAGTGCGTTTAGCTCGTGGTTCCACCCTAATTCGACTTGCCTTGTATGCAAGTCCTTATTAGTATCCGGTATCGAGGATAAGACGGTGTCGCATACTTCCATGGGAGAACTACCAGGGTTCAGCATCACAGCTACAAAGGGGTAATTTTCAACCGGCAACAGGAGAAGATTTCAGCTATTACTTCTCTCTCTGGGCAGTTCGTGAAGAAAATCATGTCTTTGATCATAACTTTTTATGTGATTATGGAACTCATATTACTTAGTTTGACAGGTTCATGTCAAGAGGCATCTGTGGACAAAATCATTATAATCATTCTTGCCTACACATACTTAACGACGGTGAACATACCGCCCGTAGGTTTCGTCATATTGTTTGAAGTATGATGCGGCATATGACAATGCAGCGGCCAAACGCCAGGATTTTGCGCTGAAAATTCAATATCCACCGTAACACCGCTTGGCACAAGTATCGTATTTCGCAGTTCTCGATTGTAATGAGGTATCGTATTTCCATCGGCTGCTGTGACCCAGAATTGATGACCGTGGAAATGCATGGGATGCGCGTTCATCCCGATATTTCCGAATCGAATACGCACCTCTTCTCCGAATCGGACTGGTAACGGACTGGTATGCGGGAAACAGCGACCATTCATTGTAAAAAAATTAAAACGATCCGACATGGTATCCAGCTCATAATGTCCAGCCTTCACCACACTTTTTGCCATGCCTAGTAAATGAAATTCCGACAGCATCATAAAATAGTCCCGCTGGATGCTGCCTTCGAACGGATCCTCAATGATAAAGCCTCCGCCCAAACCCATCAGCTCTTGAAAAGCCGTGTCTACATGGGTGTGATACATATGTGTACCAGGTGGATTAATAATTTGAAAATGATAATCAAAATATTCGCCTTGCTCAATATAGGGTGAAGGTTCCACGGCCGGCACACCGTCCATGCGATTCGGCACATCAAGCCCATGCCAATGTACACTGGTAGCCTCCGGCAGCCGATTATGTACGCGTATGGTCACCCAATCCCCGGGACATACGCGTATCGTCGGACCCGGAATGCTGCTATTGTATCCCCAGCCCTTGAAGAACACGCCTGGCAAAATCTCTTGCGTAACTGGCTCTGCGACCAACTCAAAAAATTTCACGCCTTGCAGCATGACATAACTTAGATCTTGTAGATCTGGTGACACGACCAAGGCATATCCCCCCGCTTCAACGCTGTATAATTCAATGTATGCGTCAAAGCCTGGGATTACCTCTTACGGATTACTTTCCTTCGAAGAATCGAAGATAGGCGCCGTAACCTTCCTTCTCCAAATCAGTGAATGGAATAAAGCGCAGGGCTGCGGAGTTAATACAATAACGTAGACCATTCGGACCAGGGCCGTCATTAAACACATGCCCTAAATGTGAATCCGCTTCTGTACTTCTCACTTCGGTACGAATCATGAAATGACTCGTATCTGTGACCTCTTTCACTTGCCCTTCAAACAATGGTTTCGTGAAACTAGGCCAGCCGCAGCCAGAATCAAATTTGTCGACGGATGTGAACAGTGGCTCTCCAGAAACGATATCCACATAGAGACCTTTCTCTTTGTGGTCATGAAATTCATTCTGGAAAGGACGCTCCGTCGCGTTATTTTGTGTAACTTCGTATTGGATCGGTGTAAGTGCCTTCTTGCGCTCTTCTTTATCCTTCGCGGTGTTCCAATATTGCGAAATATACGCGTCGCGTCCTGAACCTTTGCGGTACGCTTTATAGCGAAGCGGATTTTTATGATGATAGTCCTGATGGTAGTCTTCCCCTGGATAAAAGGCTTCGGCATCAATGCGCACAATTTCTGTTACGATGGGACGATCGAATCGGCCACTGTCTTGCAGCGCTTTTTTGGACGCCTCGGCTTTGGCTAACTGCTCATCGGAATGGGCAAAAATCGATGTACGATACGATGATCCACGATCATGGAATTGTCCACCCGCATCGGTTGGATCAATTTGGCGCCAATACGTATCCAATAACTTTTCGTAAGGATATAACTCGGGATCAAATGTAATTTGAACAGCTTCTGCGTGTCCAGTAGTCTCTGAGCAGACTTCTTCATACGTCGGATTGCTTGTGTGCCCGCCAATATAGCCAGAAACAACAGAAATAATTCCCGGAAGTGACTCGAACGGTGTCACCATACACCAGAAGCACCCTCCTGCAAATGTTGCTTTATCTGAATGAACGCCTTGATTGTTATTTGTCATGTGTCCTGCCACCTCTTTCTCAAAGTATCTTCTTATCATACCAAAAGTTACGGAGATAACCAAAAACACCGTTCCTCGCGTGAACGGTGTTCGTTTAAGATAGTGCTATGTATCCTACAGGTTGTTGAAAATGTCTGTAAGGACAGGCACGATTTGTGATTTACGGGAAACAACGCCTTTAAGCACTGCTTTGTTGTCCACTAGGGATACGTTGTAAGCTTTCTCAACCGCATCCGCTTTACGTCCAAGAGCAAGACCTACGGAATCATTGTTCAAAATGTCCGTTACAACGAACAAGAACAAGTCTAGGTTTTTCTCAGCGATGATCGCTTGAAGCGCTGTTTCGATCTCAGCTTGCTGGGAAAGAACATCGTTCACATCAACTGCATTCACTTGTGCGATTTCTGTTTTGTAACTGCCCATTTGGAATTCTTTCGCATCCAAAGAAATTAATTGAGCAACCGTTTTGTCACTAAGATCTGCGCCAGCTTTGAGCATGTTCAGACCGTACTCTTCTGCGTCAACTCCAGCAATGGCAGCTAGCTCACGAGCAGCGGCAACGTCTTGCTCTGTGCACGTTGGGGATTTGAATAACAAGGAATCAGAAATGATAGCGGAAAGCATCAAACCTGCAATATCTTTATCGATGGCAACGCCATTTTCTTTGTACAATTTATTTAAAATGGTTGCTGTGCAACCCACTGGCTCCGCACGGTAGTAAAGCGGGTGGCTCGTCTCGAAGTTAGCAATGCGGTGGTGGTCGATAACTTCCACAACACGTACTTGATCGATGTCGCTTGCGCTTTGTTGGCGCTCAACATGGTCAACCAAGATCACATTTGCCGCTTCATTCGCAACCGTTTGAACTTCACGTGGAGCAGCTACTTGAAAAGTATCTAACGCGAATTGCGTTTCGCCATTAATGGAACCTAGACGAACAGCTTCGACTTCTTGACCTAATTTCGTTTTCAGTGCTGCGTAAGCAATTGCGGATGTGATTGAATCAGTGTCCGGATTTTTATGTCCGAAAATAAGTGTTTTTGACATTGTACGACTCCTTAAACGACATATTTTAGTAAGAGTAGGTATTATCTCTATAACGATTATACTCAAAATTCTGGGTAAATCCACTATTCTCCTCAGGTCGATGTCGCGTCGGTTAGCTGCTGCACCCAATCTTCGAATGACTTTTGGCTGTCAACGACGATGCGATGCAGCTCTAGCATAGGTTGATCCGAGGATGCCCAGCCAGCTTGTGTCGTAAACGCATAGCGAAAGCCAGCCTTACGTAGAATCCTCAATGTAGCGCGATTGTACTCGCCGTAGGGATAAGCGAACGTATCCGCTGGTTTTCCCAGCTCTTGTTCAATGCTAGCTCGCGCTGCGAGTATCTCTTCGCGCTGCGCCTTCTTGCTGAGCTTCGGCAGATGCGGATGCGTCACGGTATGTGACGCGATATCCCAGTGGGCTGCGCTTAGCTCACGTATTTGGGGCCAGGTCAGATAACCTGGCGTATGGATTAGACCTGTCGACACGTACAGCGTCGCCGGAAAGCCATGCTTCTGGAGGATGGGCAACGCCACCTCCGCGTTATTGGCATAGCCGTCATCGAACGTGAGCAGCACGGGGTGAGCCGGTGACGGCTGTTTGTGAGAGAGGACGCTGGCGAAATCATCCAGCGTCAACGGGGTGTAGTGATGCGCGGCCAAATAGTCCATTTGGCGCGCGAACGTATCGGGGTGGAGCACGTACGTGTTCCCCGGGGCCACCCCGATGCTGTGGTAATTCAGCACGGGGATGGCGATCCCGGGCGTGGCTTTGGCTGGCGATGCGAAGCATGCCAGCTGGAGGCACACGAGCAGCAAGGCCGTGTGCACGGTCTTATTCTTCCAATGGATCATCCTAAGTTTCAACCAAGATCCCCTACCCCATATTGAACATGTCCGTTCAATGATTGATCTCCTAAGCCTCCCCTATCTCCTCGACGAATATGCAAATAATCCCAGACTACCGTAGCTGCTTAGCAACACTTTTGCACTGCTAATACAGTTGGCGGACGCTTTTTGGGCGTCGCTGTAGTCCGATATCGCCGAACTAAAACGCCTCCTCTATTGATAAAAAGACAAATAGTCCGATTTCCCCTAACCAATCCCCACTTTTCCTCGTGTGAGAGGCATTGTGGCGATTTAGTTGGGTAATTTAGGACTAAACAGAGTTTTCGTGCGTTGAAAGTTAGATTAGTACGGCTTTTTAGGACTAAATGATGCTTCGAGAGCAATGTGCGGCCTGGGTAACCGTTACATCGATTTTACGGCTCAAACAGGCGCAGGATTGCCTTTAGTGGCAACTCGTCCTTTCATTCCGCATGTAACTCGAACTTTTCAACAATAAACACCAATCTCTACTCTACTCTACTCTACTCTACTCTACTCTACGCCAGCACTCCCACCAGCTAACTGAATCAACTTATTCACCGTCTCCCAATTCCGAGTGGTGGCAGCTACTCCTAGCTTTTTCTCGATGAAATTGTTGCTAAATTTGGATTCTCCGTAGTTTTTACGGATAAGCAGATACACGGTCAATCCATTGACATGGTACTCGTCCACTTCGCTCTGTGCTGCTTGCAGCTTGGTTAGACCTGCCTCCGTCGGAGCCGTTGAGAGGAATGTGACATATCTTTGCTCATTTTCTTCCACATTTACCGTTACGTATGGTGTATCGCTCACCACCTCTTTTAGCTCCGCAGGAGTGCGAATGATGACTGGGATGTCGAAGGTTAATTGCTCCTTCAGCTCCAGGACAATACGATCACGGAGAACCTCAGGGTTCAGCTCATTACTGTCAAAAATCACATTCCCACTCTGGATATACGTACTCACCTGTGTGAACTCCAGCGATTCGAAGAGCTGTCTAAGCCTGTCCATTTTAATGATTTTCTGACCACTCACATTAATTCCTCGCAGCATAGCGATGTACCTAGGCATCCAAACCCCTCCTTTTTCAACTCACCATTTCCTACACTTAACTTACTTCATTCACACCCAACCCACCCGAACGAGCAGCGATATAAGCAGCTACGCCATCCTCATCATTACTGCCGGCAATCTCATCTGCCATTTGCAAAAGATCAGGATGTGCATTCGCCACAGCGACTTTATGACCTGCTTCTAGGAACATCCCGGTGTCGTTCAGATTATCTCCGAATGCAGTCACATCCTCAGACGTACAGCCGACTAGCGCTGCCCATAAACGCAAGCCCATCTGCTTATTTGCTTCAGGATGACTAAATTCAAGGAAATAATGCCCCTCTATGTAGTTATCCTTCATCAAATGGATGTGTACCTCAGAGCCAAATAATTCCTCAATGGCAGTCTTCAATGGAAGCAGCTCGTTGTATAAACCGATATAGGTCAGTATTAACGTACGCAGGTCTTCCGTATTTTGGAGCTCATCCACCTCTTGGAATCTCGGATCATTTGGACGACTAGCCAAAAATTGCAGATCACCCGTGCGCTCCAACCTCTCGTGCATGACACGCTCATTATCCTTCTCATCGAGGGCGAACAGCAGCGGCGTTATGCCCAATGTTTTACCCATTTTAATAATCGCATTGCATCGCTCACTGTCCAACCATCGTCCATCCAATACGCGTTTCTGAATAGGATCAAACAACATCGCGCCGTTGTACAAAACAAGCGGGTACCGCCACGGAATATCCGAAGCAACAGCTTGTGAGCTTTGATAGCTTCGTGCAGTTGCGTAACTTACAACCATTCCCTGCTCAAGTGCCTGTGTAAGAACGCTTATTGTAAAATCAGAAGGCTTTGCGTGAGATCTCAACAAGGTACCGTCCAAGTCCGTCAAGAAATAGGCTCTTTTCATCCGATTTTCTTCTCAAAGCATAAGCTGCTCTTGCTTCCTATGTATTCACCAAAACATGCGATGGGATAATACCCACATTTGGCATAAAACGCAACTGCCTCTGGCTGCGCTTCGCCAGCTTCTAGCCGAATTGTATGATGCCCAAGACGCAACGCTTCGTTTTCCAAAAAAGAAAGTAATTTCGTCGCAATACCTTGTTTTCTGTAACTAGCATCAACGAAAAAACGTTTCAATTCCGTACTACCTTGATCAATCGGGCGCAGCGCTCCACAACCGACGGGGATACCATCGATTTGGGCAACCGCGAACGTAATTCGCTCCACCGAAGGATCATTAAAATCCACAAAATAAATATCCTCAATCGGATATCTTGCCAGCAGATCTTGATCTAACTTTGCTATCAACTCATGTAAAACAGGGTCCGAATGGGAAACGAATTTGATTTCCAAACTCATTGCGAGTCTCTCCTCCTAGTGCTTTGTCTGTGTCAGAAGTCATTTTTATCCAAGCATTATAGCACAAACAACGTGTCATGCGCCCCTCTCTTGCATCATACTCATTTTCAAAATATCCCAATTTGATTTATACTAAGGTCAATTAATTCAAACGAGAAGGGATACAGATCATATGGCGCAGCAGCCTGCAGCGACAAATTATGAAATCGCACAAGTATGTTTACTCGCTGGTAAAATCATGCTGGAAAACGGCGGCGAAACTTATCGGGTGGAAGATACGATGACCCATGTTGCCGAAGCCTTTGGTATTCCGAATTCCCACAGCTTTGTCACACCTACAGGAATTATTTTCTCCATCGACGGTCCTGAGCAGACGACCCGATTAATTCGCATTTCTTCGCGATCCACAGATTTAAGAAAAGTAACCGTGGTTAACGCCATATCTCGCCGTATTAGCCAAGGAGAGCTGTCACCAACTGAAGCATATCAGCAGCTTGAAGCCCTTAATCTAGATAAGCGCAGATATCCCACATGGTTTCAAGCGTTAGCCGCAGCCATTGCCAGTGGTTGTTTTCTCATCATGTTTCAAGGTCAGTGGTACGACTTCATCCCTGCTTTCTTAGCGGGTGGAGCTGGTACGATTGCCTTAACTTATTTTCATCGTTTAGTTCCGATCAAATTCTTCGCTGAATTTCTCGCGTCCTTAATTATTGGACTTATTGCTTATGTAACGGTCAAAACAGGGCTCGGCCACAATCTGGATAAGATTATCATTGGCTCTGTCATGCCACTCGTACCAGGGCTCCTAATTACAAATGCTGTGCGCGATTTGATGGCAGGCCATTTCGTTTCTGGCGTCTCCAAAGGTGCTGAAGCCTTCTTAACCGCCTTTGCCATTGGCGCAGGGATCGCCTTTGTATTGACATTTTATCCTGGGAAGGGGTACTAACATGGACATGTTGGAGCAGCTTGTAACAAGCTTCATCTCAACTTCCGCTTTTGGCATCATCTTCAACGTCCCCCGCAGAACTTTAGTCCAGTGCGGTTTTGTTGGCATGATTGGATGGATGCTCTATTTCTCCTTTCAAAAAGCACATCTGGATCCCATCTTGGCCACACTCATTGCGTCCTTTGTTGTCACCATTATTAGTCAATTTTTTGCGAAAATATATAAAACACCTGTTATCGTTTTCAGTGTGTCTGGTATTATTCCCCTTGTCCCAGGTGGATTAGCGTATGACGCCATGCGCAATGTCGTACTTAACCATTATGATGTCGCCGTGCAGTTAGCTGCGAAAGCATTTCTACTCTCTGGTGCCATTGCGATAGGACTGGTCTTTTCGGAAGTCATCAATGTGCTCTTAAGACGTGCTAAAGCATAATTTCACTCTATAATCCAATAAATGAATTAATTTTAATAGGTTTTACCTATAACTTTATGCCTTTTATATCTTGGATTTTTTCCTAACTGCCCTTTACACTAGGGGTATAGAATCAATAAGCCAAGAATAGGAAATGGAGTGGATACCCTATGAACGACAATGCCAACCATCACATTTTAACGAAATTCGATGAGATCGCCCAAAAGTACGACAGTCAGCGGAGAAAGTTAATTCCTTGCTTTGATGATTTTTACAACACGGCCGCTTCGCTAGTCCAAGTTGGTCACGAAACTCCGCGTATTCTTGATTTAGGTGCAGGTACAGGACTTTTCTCATCTTATATGCAACGCATGTATCCACAAGCGAAGTTAACGATGATCGACCTGTCTACTGGAATGCTCGACATTGCCAAAGAAAGATTCGCAGAAGCGGAAGCAGCGGAGGTCACTTACCTTGTCGGGGACTATTCCACCTTTGAGGATGCAGAACCTTTTGATGCCATCATCTCCTCCCTATCGATTCATCATCTAGATGACGAAGCTAAGCAAGGACTATTTCCGCGCATTTTCCAACTGTTGAAGCCAGGTGGCGTGTTTGTGAACGCAGATCAAGTCTTAGGCAAAACTTCCAATCTTGATCGTCTTTACCGTTCGGATTGGGTGGCGAAAATTGAAGCAACGGATCTTTCCCAAGAAGCACTCCAAGCAGCCTACGAGCGGACCAAGCTGGATAAAATGGCACCATTAGACACGCAGCTTGGCTGGCTTCGGGACTGTGGATTCGAAGATGTGGACTGCGTTTACAAGTCCTATAATTTTGTCGTGATGTATGCGAGAAAGCCGTAGCTCTCTCAGACTCTTTTACCAGATCATTGGTTTAGACACCATAAACCACATCATCGCGAGTGTAATAATCACATACCAAATCAAAGCTTTGCGAAGCTTGTTAACAAGAAGATTTCGATCTTCGTGGGGAGCTTTCAGCTGTCGTAATAGAGGCGAAAATGCACGTGCAATGAAGTAAAGCGAAGCAACCATGATTAGGACTGTCGCGACAATCCAAGAGGTTTTCCAGCTCCATGCCGTTATCCATGTCAAAATAATGCCTGTGGCAACCAGCACATGTCCTGCATGCTTTGTTAGTCGTACTGTAATCCGGAACGGCTCTAAGTAATCAGGAAGCTGTTCAAACGGAGCTCTACGGATTAATGCGAGTAAAGGAAATAGGACGAAATAAGGGCCAATGCTTAATACAACGCTAAAAATATGGATATACAGCATGACAATATACCAAGACAAGTTGATCATCCGTTCTATCTGTAATGTGAATAAACCGTGCGAATCCTAGGATCCACACGGTTTTTTGTGTTATTCGGCTTTTTGAAATTCGTGTACCCATACTTTCATCTGTGGCAGCCACGGCATACCTGGGTGAATAGCAAGGATACTGTCGCGATACTCATCAACGGTTTCGTGACCTTCCATTTTGGCATGCTCAGGTGTCAGATCACCAAGTGCTTGTTGATACACGTTAGTTACTGTAAAAGCTGTACCTTGCAAATCCATCGTTTCACCAATATCCGCATAACGCCCATTACGACGACAAGCTGTTTTGAGACCAGCAAGCACCTTGCTTACTTCTTCTTCTTTTGTTACAAGTCGATCGACCGAGCAGGTCTTTGGCGGTAAAGTTGCATTTACGTTCGTTTCACTCATGTTAGTTCCCTCCTTTTGCCAGTTTTCATTATAGCGAATCCCTAGCGCTTTGTCGAACTGAGGCGAATCTCCGTATCCGACAATCCCTTTTATTCATACAAAGCTTCCCTCAGCTTCGTTGACATGCTCTCCATTGAACCTGATGCTGCAGGTTTAACGCCGCGCAGGCGCGCGATTTCCGCTTTCAGTCTTTCATTTTCAAGTATTAGCGCATCAACCTTCGCTTCGATTTGCTCGCGATCCAAGTGATCCCACTTCCCCATTCTTACACCTCCTAGCATGAAAATACCCCCTCCTCGCAAGTCGATCATCCCATCGGATTCTCTCCATGCATCAAAGGGGGCGGTTCCTATCGCTTACTGCTTATTTCGTGATATTGATTGTATAAAGTCGAGCTGTTTCTTCCCAAACTTCGCCTGGCTCTAAGGAGACTAGTCCGATTTGATCTGCAGGCAGATTCACATTCGGCGCATTAACCAAGTTCATTTGCGGCTCTGGACAGAAGAAACCTTCGGTTTTGCCATTGTTCCAGATCATCCATTGCTTATAAGAAGTCCCAACATCATAGACTAGTTTGATGCCTTCACGTGCATCTGTCAATGCCATGAAGTTGCGGCTATTCTGCGGAACACTCGTGTAATGATTGTCCATGCCTTCGAAGAATGGCGACAAACCGCCCACTTTCATCTTCGCTTCATCTGCAGACAGCGCTTGATATTCGCCCGTTGGCAGCATACGCTCGTTCAATGCCCAACGCTCGCCGATCGTCATTTGGAACGTATAATCGGATGGCTGACTGTTGACAGCAAAAGGCGCATTAATCGTCGTATGGAAAGCCAGCAAACACGGCATTGCTTCATTGCCCTCATTATGTACAGAAATTTGCTGATGCAAACCTTGCTCATTCAACGTGTAGACGAGACGAATCGTAAAATCAAAAGGCAAGAACTCATGAACAGAATGTCCTTCACGAACTCGCAAGGCAAGTGCTACGCGACTTTCATGGCCATCACTGCTGTAATTTTCAACAGCCCATGGAATATTGTGTACAAATCCGTGCAGATGATTGCCCGTTTTAGGTTCATTGACTGGGAATTGAAAAACCTTCCCCTGCCAAGGAAATTTGCCATCCTCATAGCGATTCGGCGGGAATAACACCGGGATGCCATGTACAATCGGACGTTCTTTAAACGCTTCCATCTCTTCCAGCGCAGGCTCGCGCAAAAAGCGATATTCTTTCTCTATATCACGAAAAGCAATCAGATTTGCTCCCACATCTGGCAAAACAACCGCTTCATAGCGTCCAGCTTGCAGCCAAATCGCTTGTTCTCCGTTGTACGTTCCTTCATATGCTTTGGTAGACATCCTCTTCATTCTCCTCCTAATAACTGCTTGTCTTATGTCCATAATCTGGACGGACATATTGATTTCACTTTAGCCCATGTGCGTGAAAAAAGTCAATGGACGTAAATTGCTTTTATATCGATAAATGTGACTTTCCTGGGGGGCCCCAACAAAAGAAAAACCTGAGGCCGCAGGCCCCAGGTCCCTAACTTCAATAACTTAACGTCTCCAAACCGCGTCATTCCAACGAAGTTCATTCCGGAACTGAAGTGGTGACGTGTTTTTATTGATAATAACAACTTCAATGCCAGCTAGCTCTGCCCAATCCACAAGCTGCTCTGTACTTACTGTGTATGAGAATACAGTATGATGAGCGCCCCCTGCATAAATCCAAGCTTCTGCTGAATCGTTCAACGAAGGTTGTGGCTTCCACAATACGCGAGCTACAGGCAGCTTCGGCATTTCTTTTAGGGGTTGAACCGCATCTACTTCGTTAATCAACAAACGGAAGCGGTTGCCCATATCGATGAGCGAAGCATTCAAAGCTGAGCCTGAAGCACCGTCAAAAACGAGACGAGCTGGATCCGCTTTGCCGCCAATACCCAGCGGGTGAACTTCAATTTTGGGACGTGTCGCTGCAATCGTCGGACAAATTTCAAGCATGTGTGCGCCCAGCACAAGCTCATTGCCTGGCTCCATGTGATACGTATAGTCCTCCATGAAGGACGTCCCCTTATTGTTCGCGATGATCTTCATTACACGCAGCAATGACGCTGTTTTCCAATCACCTTCACCGCCAAATCCGTAACCTTGTTCCATCAACCGTTGAACCGCTAGACCTGGCAATTGCTTCAGACCGTGCAAATCCTCAAATGTCGTCGTAAACGCACCGAAGCCGCCTTCTTGCAGGAAGCCTTTCATACCAAGCTCAATGCGTGCTTGCTCCCGAATCGCTTCACGAATAGGTCCTGCTGTTCGCCCTTCAGGTGTAATATCGTATAGCTCATTATATTCATCCATGAGTTGATCGACTTCAGCTTCTGATATATCCCCAACACGCTGAACGAGATCTCCCACACCGTACCCATTGATAGACCAGCCGAATTTAATTTGCGCTTCCACTTTATCGCCTTCCGTTACGGCAACATGGCGCATATTGTCACCAAAACGAGCAACCTTCAAGCTGCGCCCTTCGATGAAGGCCACCGAAGTCCGCATCCAACCTGCGATACGTGCAAGAACAGCAGGATCTTCCCAGTAACCAACGACCACTTTACGAGAAATACCCATGCGTGCTCCAATGAAACCATACTCACGATCACCGTGGGCAGCTTGATTCAAGTTCATAAAATCCATATCAATCGTTTCCCATGGGATATCGCGATTGAATTGTGTGTGTAAGTGAAGCAGCGGCTTGCGGTATTCCGAAAGACCGGCAATCCACATTTTTGCTGGAGAAAACGTATGCATCCACGTGATAATACCCGCACAGGAATCATCGGCATTCGCATCTAGACACAGTCTACGAATCGCATCTGGTGTCGTTAAAACAGGTTTGAATACGAGCTTGCTAGGAATGATTTCCGCACGATCAATACCTGCTGTGATCTGCTTGGAATGTTCATCTACTTGAAGCAATGTTTCAGGTCCGTACAAGTGTTGACTTCCGGTAACAAACCAGAATACTTTTTCAGAAAAAGGGTTCATGAGCTATATGCCTCCTAGGAATGTAATGAATAATGGCAAATTGGATTCTTTATTACTAGGGAACTACTGACGTGCTTCCTCGCGAATCGAGCGAAGTCGTTTCATGACATCATTGTCACCGCGACCAAAATAGTCATGCAATTTGCTATACTCTTGGTATAGCTTCTCGTATACAGCCACATTCTCAGCAATCGGCTTAAATGTTTCTTTACGAACACGAGCCATTTGCTTCGCGGCATCCACGATACTGTCATAACCGCCTTTGCCTGCACCTGCTGCCACTGCTCCAAACATCGCAGCTCCTAGGGCTGGTGTTTGTTTGGAATCGGCAATCTTAATTTCACGATTTGTAACATCCGCATAAATTTGCATCAAAAGACGATTCTTCTGCGGCAAACCGCCACAAGCGTACAGCTCCTCAACTTCAACCCCGTTGCTATGGAAAGCATCCACGATTTTTCGAGTGCCGAAAGCTGTTGCTTCCAATAATGTCCGATAGATCTCTTCTGGCTTTGTAAGCAAGGAATACCCTAGAATAAGTCCATTTAACTCCGTATCTACAAGTACCGAACGGTTTCCATTCCACCAATCCAGGGCGAGTAAGCCTGTTTCGCCTGGTTTGTAAGCGGATGCACGACGTTCCAACCATTCATGTACGTTGATGCCTTCTTCGGCTGCAGCCTTTTCCACATACGCTGGAACGCCCTGCTCCACATACCAAGCGAAAATATCACCAACCGCTGATTGCCCTGCTTCATAGCCTAAGTAGCCGGGAATGATACCGTCTTCTACGACGCCACACATGCCTTCTACTTCTTTCTCTTCCGTTCCCAGCAGCATGTGACAAATGGACGTACCCATCGCCATTACGAGCTTGCCAGGTGTAACAACGCCAACGCCAGGTACCGCTGCATGCGCATCAACATTGCCCACAGCAATCGCGGTTCCTGCTGCTAGCCCCATACGTTCTGCCATGGCAGCCGTTAATTCCCCAGCTTTTGTGCCTAAGGCAACAACATCGCCGCGCAGCTTCGTTTCTGTCACATCTACAAGACGAGGATCCAACGCATTGAAGAAATCTTGGCTCGGATACCCATCTTGTTTGTGCCAAATCGATTTATAACCAGCCGTACAGCTGTTACGAACGATCTCTGATTGGCCCGTCATTTGAGAAACAACCCAGTCTGTCGCTTCTAAGAAACGATCGGTTTGGTCATAAATGTCCGGTGCTTCATTCAAAATCTGCCAAACCTTGGCGATCATCCATTCCGATGAAATCTTTCCGCCATAACGCGGTAGAAAGGCTTCCCCTCTGCTCGCAGCAATTTCATTAAGTAATGTCGCTTCATCCTGTGCGGCATGATGCTTCCAGAGCTTTACCCAGCTATGCGGGTTGGAAGAGAGCGTCGGTTGGAAGCACAGGGGTTGACCTTCTTTATCAATAGGAAGCATTGTACAAGCTGTGAAGTCAATCCCTAATCCGATAATGTCCACCGGATCTACACCTGATGCACGTACAACTGCCGGAACCGATTGCGTAAGGACATCCAAGTAATCTTGAGGATGCTGCAAAGCCCAGTCATACTCTAATTTCACACCGGAAACAGGTAGTTTCTCATCAATAACATTGTGTGGATACGGCGTAACGTGATCGGCAACCTCAGTACCATCACTCAAATCAACCAGAACTGCGCGCCCTGACTCTGTTCCATAATCAACGCCAATTGCATATTTCTTCGACATCGGGGGGCCTCCTTCAAAAGTGAACATGATTATTGGTTCTAGTATATCACTTGTACGTACAAGTTGGCTACCCTTATTTTTAGTTACCTGATACGAATTGTGGAGTCTCGGACGATTAATTCTGGCTTGTACACTTTTCCCGTCTCACTGCCGCTAACCCGTTTATTCTCAATCATATCAATTAAAATAGCTGCTGCATCGCTGCCTAACTCCGTTTTTGGGTGAGAAAGAGAGGTCAATTTCACCTCTGTAGCGGTAGCAAGATTGGAGTCATCAAATCCAACTAGTGAGACGTCTTGTGGTACCTGCAAGCCAATTGTACGTACAGCTTCCAAAAGATGAATAGCAAGCTCATCATTATAGCAAACGAATGCCGTTGGACGTTCTTCAACTTCAATGTGCTCCAGCATAGCAATCGCGCTCGTATATGGCTTTGATCGCTTTTCCTCAGTCGTATAATGAACTACATACTCTGGCAGTAATGGAATCTGGTAGTGATGATGAGCACGAATAAAGCCTTTTAAGCGATTTACACCTTGTAAATCATCCGTTTTAAAAAAGCCCGCTAACCGTCGATGCCCAAGCTCTATCAGATGCTCTGCCGCTTTAAAGCCTCCCTCTTCATCATCCACGATTAAAGAAGGACAGTTCATCTCCGGATATCGTTCGTTAATCATCAGATACGGAATATGCTGGTAGTCCAAAGACAAATAATAGCTAAGATTCGGATTGCCTTCCGCGCTCTTCGTCGGCTCAATAATAAGTCCGCTTAGCGGCTGACTCATCATCATATCTAAGCTTTCCCGCTCTTTTGCCTTATCGTTATCGGTAGAAGAGAGCAGCAATCTATAACCTCTTGCACGCAAGGTCGCCTCTGCCCCCCGCACAATATGCGGAAAAATATAATCTGAGATGTAGGTCGTCAGAATGCCGATTGTTTGTACATCGCGCGATTTTTGAGATTGCGGGGCGGAAACAAAGGTACCTTTACCTTGCATTCGGTAGAGCCGTCCTTCTTTCTCTAACTCGCCAAATGTCTGCCTTACCGTCTGTCGACTCATTTGAAATTGCTCGGCAATTTCATTTTCCGATGGCATTTGATCATTAGGTTTGAGCCTTCCCGTATGTAACCAGGATAAAATTTCCTGTTTTAATTGTTGATATTTTGGTAATTGCTTTTCTTTCATGCTTCACCTCAAGGCTTCGATTGTGAACGTATTATACCATCCGCCCAACTTGTATGTACATATTTGTATAAACCACATGGACAAGAAAAATGGCTGCTACTCACCTATTTTACTCATCAGTAATTTGATTTTGCTATCTGTATCTGATCCAATCGACGGTGTGTACACACTGCATCTCAAATCCGTACGTCCTTGCACCTGCAAAGTTGTTAGGTCAAACAGCATTTTCCCGACCTTGGCATGTCGAAATTCAATGAAAACTTCGGGTGCCGTGCTGACATCACTCTCATTCCACAATGCACGAAAATCCTTGCTGCGCTCACTTATTTCCTCAATAAATTCACTATACCAATTATCCCCCACGTATTGTCCGTAATAGGAACGAAACATGGCCAAAAATCCTTTTGCAAAGTCGCTCCAATTAACCGCGAGTGCTTTCAGTTCTTTCCGTGTAAAAAGCAGCCATATCATATTGCGCTCCCCCTCTGGGAGTTGAGCAAAATCAAGAAAAACCGCCGCAGCCGCTTGATTCCAGCCAACAATATGGCATCTTCGATCAGAAACAATCGTAGGACAATCGTGAAGTTCAGTCAAAATCCGATTCAGCGCCGGACTAATTGTCGGTATATTATCTATAAAAGTTGTTGGCGCAGGTTGCTCAAGGGCTAGCATGAACAAATACTGACGCTCATCCTCATTGAGCTGTAAAGCCAGTGCAATGCGATCTAAGACTTGTACGGACATCTTAATATCACGCCCCTGTTCTAACCAGGTGTACCAAGTCGTACTTACGCCAGCGATCGTAGCGACTTCTTCTCGACGTAATCCCGGCGTTCGTCGCCTGCTGCCACCAATCAACCCAACTTCTTGCGGCTGAATACGTGACCGATGTGCCACTAAAAAATTGGATAATTCTTGAAGCCTCTCCTTTGTGTTCATGCCAAGTTTCCTCCTCAGCCTATTATCATAGAAGCCATTATACCAGTATAAACGGTAACTTGTAATAGGATACACAGTATGACATTCTATGTAAAAAGGAGGACGACGCGATGAAACGTGTAGTTATTACAGGTATGGGAGTCATTACACCAATAGGAAATCAGGTAGATACGTTCTGGGGGAATTTGACGAAGGGGCAATCTGGCATTTCTAAAATAGAGCATTTCGACACATCCGATTACAAAACGAACTTCGCTGGCGTCGTTCATGATTTCGATGCCGAGGCTGCTGTAGGTCGGCGCGAGGTGCGCCGCATGGATCGGTACTGCCAATTCGCCGTAGCGGCAGCCAAACAAGCTATTGATGATGCAGGCCTTGTGATTGACGCTTCCAATGAGGAGCGCGTTGGCGTCTATATCGGTTCTGGCATTGGCGGTATTCAAACCATCTTGGACAACTATCGCACGCTGCTGTCCAGAGGGCCAAGCCGAGTCAGTCCAACCGTTGTTCCGATGATGATTGCCAATATGGCGGCAGCACAAGTTAGCATTTTATACGGTGCGAAAGGACCTTCCTTAGCACCAGTTACTGCATGCGCTACGGGCAACAACGCGATTGGCGAGGCTTTTAAGCTCATCCAGCGCGGAGGCGCAGATGCTGTGATTGCCGGCGGCGCTGAAGCGACGGTCACCGACCTCGCGCTCGCCGGCTTCGGCAATGCAACCGCGTTGTCGACGCGCTGTGACGCGCCGGAGCAGGCGAGTCGCCCGTTCGATGCGCAGCGCGACGGTTTCGTCCCCGCCGAAGGCGCCGGCGTGCTTGTGTTGGAGTCGCTCGAGCATGCGGAGCGACGTGGGGCCCGGATCCATGCCGAGATCGTCGGCTATGGATCCACCTCGGACGCCTACCACATCGTGGCGACCGATCCTGAAGGCTCGGGAGCTTACCGAGCCATGCGCGAAGCGCTGGTTGATGCGGGGATCGACGCATCGGAGATCAGCACCATCAACGCTCACGCGACAAGTACCATCGCGGGTGACCTCTCGGAGACGCTGGCGATCAAGCGTCTACTTGGACGCAGCGCTTACGACGTGCCGATCAGCGCGAACAAATCAATGATCGGCCACATGCTAGGCGCCGCCGGTGGTGTCGAGGCCGTCGCCCTGATCAAAACCTTACAGGACGGCCTCATCCCCCCCACCATCAACTTGGACAATCCAGATCCACAGTGTGATTTAGATTACGTGCCCCATGTAGCGCGGCGTGCGGAGCTTCAGTATGGACTCTCGAGCTCATTTGGCTTTGGTGGGCATAATGCAGTGTTGATTTTGAAGAAATTTGGGTAAACGTGAGGAACAGCCCAGCGCATTAATCTTCCACAAATTACAACTGACAAATTTGATTTTTTGTCAGTTGTAATTTGTCATCGCGCTGTGAGGAGAATCGTCATACACTTACCGGAAGTCCATCAATTCACTTTTCCATGAAGTAGAAAAATGACAAATTTCATTTTTTGTCAGTTGTAATTTGTCATCGTGCTTTATGGAGAATCGTAATACATTTACCGGAGGTACTCTAGGTCACTTTTCCGCAAAGTGTGTAATGACATTTTTCAATTAATGTCAGTTGTAATTTGTCATCGTGCTATAAGGAGAATCGTAATACATTTACCCGGGGTACTCTAGATTACTTTTCCGCAAAGTGTGTAATGACATTATTCAATTAAGGTCAGTTGTAATTTGTCATCGTGCTGTGAGGAGAAATGTAATACACTTACTTACCTAGGTACTCTAGATCACCTTTCCGCAAAGTGTGTAATGACATTTTTCAATTATTGTCAGTTGTAATTTGTCATCGTGCTATAAGGAGAATCGTAATACACTTGCCCGAGGTACTCTAGATTACTTTTCCGCAAAGTGTGTAATGACATTTTTCAATTATTGTCAGTTGTAATTTGTCAGTTGACTATTTTCTGCCAAGTTGAAACTTGCACGCGCAACAAAAAGAGGCTGTCCCAAAGCCATGAAATGGCAAGGGGCACCCTCTTCTTTTATTATTTAGTACTGTCTACTTCACTACGGTTTCACGCGCAGCGTTCACGAGCAGATCGAACCACTCATCTTCCTCAAGAAGCTCTTCTACTGCCTCGATGTCCTCTTCTTTGCCAGACTCACGCAAAAAGTGCAGTGCGTAGCTCCAATCATTTTTGCCTTTGGTGCTTTGAAGTGTGATTTCATAGGGGTGCTCGTGGCCCTCTACTTTAAATTCAACATGCCCAAGGTAGCCATCTTCTTTGCTGTATTCCATAGTCGCTTTTAAAATTTCAATCATGTTCAACATCCTTTTCTAATGTTTGTATCCATGTCCAGATCGCGTTCATGGTGGTTTGTAAATTGGTTGCATTTTGCCATATGTATGGATTGTGATCTCTAAAATAATCAGCATGACTCCCGATAATCGGAAGCATGCGTTGGTGAGTCGGTGCATGTTTTGCACGCTTCCAGCCGTAAATGCCAAGGCGTGTTCGACCCCAGCCTCCCCAAGTCCCGAGCCGCGATATCGGATCTCGAGATTGATTTTGCGGATTAGTAGCCTGTATGTACAACACTTTATGCTTGAGTGCTGCTGGAATAGATGACCTTGGGGATCCAATTTGGATTACCCCTAGGATATCATAGCCGAGACGTTCAAGCTCATCCGCAGCCAAAATCGAGGCTATGGCGCCAGCGCTATGCCCGATAAAAAGCAGTTTTTTTCCCTGTTCTTTCGTCGATAAGACGAACTGAAGCAAGCTTTTCCCACCATAAATGGATGACTTCCCATGGGCATTATGCCACATATCACGGATGATTTCCTGCAGTTGCCCCCGCTTCGGGCGATCCCAATCGCCATAAGGAAAGTGTACATAAACTCGCACACACTTGCCAGTTTGCTCATATCGCGAAGCAAGTTTAGCTGCAAAGTCGTCTAGAAAATTAGATGCCGTTGCAAATCCAGCTGAAACGTATATAACGATGTCTGCGGTATCAGCGTGAATACTCATTTCTTGCTTCGTTCCTTTCTCGGAATCATGAGTTTATGTTCTAGGTTTGGCACGATTCGTCGGAATCGCTGCCATCGGATCATCAGGCCAATAGTGCTTGGGGTAACGGCCTTTGAGATCTTTTTTCACCTCGAAGTAGGCTTCACGCCAAAAGCTCGCCAAATCTTTCGTCACCTGCATCGGCCTTTGTGCCGGTGATAACAAGTGCAAGGTTACTGGCACTCTCCCTTTGGCAATTCGCGGGGTATCTGCTAATCCAAACATTTCTTGCAAACGTACTGATAACGTTGGGGACTCCATATTGCTATAGTCAACCGGGATTCGCGAACCACTCGGCACTTGAATGTGGGTAGGAGCCCACTCGTCTAATGAACGGCGCTGCTCCCATGTTAGCATTCCCTCTAATAGGCTTGTCAAGTTAAGTCGGCTTATAGCCCCTTTGCTTTTTACGCCAAATAAATGTGGCCCAGCCCACTCTTCAAGGGTCGCAAGTAACGATTCATCGCGAAGGTCTGGCCAATTTTCTGTAAAACGGTGTAAAAATAGGCAACGTTCCTGAAGTTGACGTGCCGAGCGTGTCCAAGGAAGGACATCCAAGGATTCCGATCTTATCCCCTCCAGTAAAGCTTGTAGGATCAGATCTGGATTAGGCTCCTGAAGCGGTTTATCTTTGAGTGTAATCGCACCCAACTGCCATCGCTCTCTAGCCTTGACGGATCCTACCTCGCGATCCCACTCTACTATCTGCTCCTTACGGAAGCTAGCTTCAAAAGCAGTGAAAATCTCTTCCTCTTTCAGAGGAGCGGCCAAATAGATCCGGCTCTCAATGCCGTTATCGTCCAGCTCTGCTGCGACGATATACTGCTCATTTGAGAGCGGCTGCAGCTCCGGGAGCACGGCCCCGCGGCCGTTCGCGAGCGTAAACCGCCCCGCCGACCGCCGCTGCGCGACGCGGTCGGGGTAAGCGAAGGCGAGCAGCAAGCCGCTCGCCGCTGCAGTACTTACGCTCGGCCGTATGCCGAGCGACTGCATCAAGACCTTGGCCTCCGCTGCGATGCGGCGGCATAGGCCAAGATCCACACCCTCGCGCGCGTCGCCTCGCAGCGCGCGCCAGAGCTCTTCGATGCGGCTGCGCACATCCGCATCCCGCTCAGCTGCGCGCATGAAATCGCGCTCGCTGAGCATGACCGCGAGCTCGCACGCCAGCGCGCCGAGCTCAAGCGGAATGGCTTGCAGCACCATGTGCGCAAGCCGGGGGTGCAAGCCTAACGCCGCGACACACTTCCCGTGTGGCGTTAGGCTTCCGTTCTCGTGCAGCGCGTCTAGCTGCACGAGAAGTTCTCGCGCCTGCTGATACGCAGCAGCAGGCGGTGGGTCTAGCCAGACCAGCGCAGCGGGGTCTGGCGCGCCCCAGGCGGCAAGCTCCAGCGCCAGCGGAGCGAGATCTGCTTCGCGGATCTCGGGCGTAGAGCTCGGCGGGAGCTGCCGATGCTCGGTCTCGGTCCATAGGCGGTAACACACGCCTGGACCGAGACGCCCTGCCCGTCCTCTGCGCTGATCCGCAGAGGCAATCGATACCGGCACCGTCGTCAGACGAGTCATGCCGGTGCGGGGAGAGAAACGCGGCACACGCATGAGGCCGCTGTCGATCACAACCGTGATCCCTTCGACCGTTAAGCTGGTCTCCGCGATTGAGGTAGCAAGCACGACTTTGCGATGTCCTGGCATGTGGACAGCGGTCAGAGCTTGATCTTGATCCTCCAACGAAAGATTTGCATATAAAGGTGCTATATGCACAGCTTCTCCTAACCGTAATGCGGCAAGTCCGTTCGCAACCCGATGAATTTCTGCCGCTCCTGGAAGAAAAACCAGCACGCTTCCCGCATGCTCACGCAGTGCTTGCCCCACGCTTGCTATAACGGCATTCTCCAGTCTCCCTGCAACTTTCTGTGAAAGATAGTGCGTCTCAACCGGAAAAGTCCGCCCTTCACTCTCGATAATAGGCGCATCATCTAATAATGACGAAATTTCTTTCGCTTCCAACGTTGCGGACATCAGCAATATTCTCAAATCCTCACGAAGCAGCATTTGTGATTGCCGCGATAAGGCAAGTCCGATGTCGGCATGCAGGCTTCGCTCATGGAACTCATCGAAGATAACAATACCCACCCCCTCTAGGGCAGGATCATGTTGCAGCATGCGCGTTAGGACACCTTCTGTGATCACCTCAATACGCGTTTTGGGGCCAACGCGTGTCTCATTTTTCACCCGATATCCCACGGTCTGGCCGATTTCCTCACCTAGCAGCTTTGACATATACCGAGCAGCGGCGCGGGCTGCCAGTCTTCTTGGCTCCAGCATGAGAATTTTTTGCTCCTGAAGCCACTCGGCTTCCAGTAACGCTAACGGAACCTGTGTCGTTTTACCCGCACCAGGCTGAGCCACAACAATCGCACAAGTTCGTTCTTTTAATGTCGTTATAATTTGCGGAAGTACTGCGGTAATAGGTAACACATTCATGGGGTTCACTCCGAGCCTACCTTCTAATTAATACGATTGCATAATTATCCAATGATGGAAAGATCACGATTTGTTCAACTGTTTTCTGTTTGGAAACCTGTTCCTTCGCTTTTCAATCGTGTATACTAGAAGACAATCTAGTCACTAAAGGAGAAGTTTAACATGAATGTACATGAAGCGATTTCCAAACATTCGAATGCACAGCATCTGCATCTCGTGCGATTTGCTGAGCTAGATGCACAGCGAGAGCACGCCATTGATGCGGCTGTCGATTTGTGCAAACGCGGGCTGCCTTTTACCGTTGATTCGATCAACGCCATTACGGCCCAAATTATCGCCCATGCCCAAAAAGGTATTTCTCCACTCCGTTCCCTAGTTACTGAGGATATGGTCCGTGATTACGTAAACAAAGGGTAAGGAGATACATTTCCATGGGTGTACTAACTTTTATTTCAATGCTTATCATGGGATCCGCCTTCAGTGCTGGATTCTTGCTCTTGTTTAAGCAAAAAATTGCATGGGGAATCACCTGCATCGGTCTCTCCATCGTGTGTTACATCGCATATGTTTACATTGCGAATTCTTATTTCGTTTAAAAGCATCGCACGACAAGAACCGATCAGTTCACTGATTCGGTTCTTTTTCCTGCGCACGTCCTCATTTCCAACCTTGTTCGTCCAGCTTCTGAAAAAGAAGTTCAAAATAAGCCGCAGGATGAGGAACGACGTCCTTTAGCGAAACGGGCAACTCTACATCTATGTACTCGCCGTTCATTCCCCTTTTATAACCACTTGATGCAATTTGTGCACGATCACCGCTAACCAGTTGTTTAAAATCAGATACAGTCACAGCGAAGAGTCCGCTCACCTCATCAGGCTGCAGGACGTAGCTCCGCAGCGGTTGATCGCATCGATAGATAAATACATGACAAAACTCTCGATCCATCAGCTTGTCCGAAATCAGGTCCTCCTCCGCAAACATACCGCAGGGAATTAAATCCTCAAAAGCGACGGAGAGTCCTAACTCCTCCTCTAGCTCCCGAGTCCCCTCTTCAATGGTTTCACCTGCAGCAAGATGCCCTGCACTAGAAATATCCAATAAATCTGGGAATAGATCTTTGTCTGGGTGCCGTAACTGAAGCAGAAGCTTCGGTTCATTTTCTTCCAAGCTGACAATCCAGCATTGGAAAGTCTGATGCCATAGCCCCTTGGCATGAACCTCAGAGCGAGGCGCTACGCCAAGCCAATTCTTTTTCGCATCAAACACATCAAAAAACTCTTCCGACTTCTTCATTACAAATCCCCACTCCAATCTGGTTGTCACTTGTCACGCATATTAATGGAGGCCTATCTCCGTGTTAACTTCGTAACTTTCATTGCGTAAAGATCATCCTCTAGCACGGCCATGCGATCTCTTACACCCTTAAGTGCATCCTCGATAGCTTGGTTGTAAATGGGTGCCGCCAGCTGCTGAAGCATGTAATCAATCAATTGCTCTGCGGCAATTTGACCTACTGTTACCCCTAATTCCACATCCAAATGCTCCTGCAAATCGCTGATAAGCATGTCTTTTTCATCCTTGGGCAACTTTAGAACTTTCATAGGTTCGCACTCCTATTTTTCAAATAGTTGAAAATCAATCTCTTGAAAAGAGCTCACTTCTTTTAACCAGCGCTCAGCTACATATTGAGTATGTACAGGGTGAATATTATACGCGTCGTAAGCAGCTTGATTGGCAAAAACCATCGAAAACCCGTAATCATAATCCGCTTTCTGGCTCACTTGGCGAAGTACTTCAAATTGCTCAACACCAGGTATGGTCGCCAGTTCATCTGCACTGACATTAAGGAATTGCTCTGCATTCACGTTATTTTTACCAGCATGAAGCTTGAAAACCACCATATGTTTAATACTTGTCCTATTCATCCGTAACAACTCTCCTTTATTTTTCATCTTCGCTTATTATAACGGATTTTGGAGCTAGGAACTATATGGATGCCCGTTACTGCCTTCCTTTGGATATGAAGGGAATAAAATCCTGCCGAGATGCGCACATTAGCGGAGTACTGTAAATTAGAAAAGAAGGAAGTGCTCCTATGGAAAACAAGAACCATGAAGGCAACTATACGGGAACAACGAATATGAATGCAGAGAATCAAGATATGGCTTTCGTCAATGATACATTAGAAAATGCACCTAGCACGAGTACAGTTAATCTGGCCAAAGACGATATTAGTGAGGAAAATGAAGAGCATCAGCTGAACCAAAAATAGTCGTCTTCATTCGTTAAGAGCAGTCATCTCGTTCCTTCTTAGGAGCCTGTGGCTGCTCTATTTTCGTTTTTTCGACTTATTTTCTTAATGATTCGAACTTGGCATCTCCCATCGCGTGCGCTACTATAGATGAAGGAAAATGGATTTGGGGAGGTTGTTACTTTGGAACAAGTAATCGTTATTGGTGCTGGGCCTTGCGGGTTATCAGCAGCCGTTGCCTTACAGCGCGCAGGTTTGTCACCTTTACTTATAGAAAAAAGCTGCATCGTAAATGCCATCTATTTATATCCTACGTATTTGCAATTTTTCAGCACACCCGAGCTGCTCGAGATTGGCGGTTACTCTTTTACAACCCCACATGAGAAGCCCTACCGTCAAGAAGCGCTTGTTTATTATCGCGAAGTCGCTCGCCGAGAGCAGCTGCGCATTCGTTCTTATGAAGAAGCCGTTCAAATTGAACAAACTGATACAGGCTTCAGGGTTCATACTTCTGATCAGTTTGGCAGTAGAGCCACTTACGAAACGCATAAAGTTGTTGTCGCTACTGGCTATTTTGACCATCCAAACATGTTGGGCATTCCCGGAGAGGAACTCCCGAAAACGACTCATTATTACAAGGAAGCTCATCCTTATGCTGGAGCTAAAGTCGCGATTATCGGCGGCAACAATTCAGCTGTGGACGCTGCCATGGATTTACTCCGAGTCGGTGCAGAAGTGACCGTTGTCTATCGAGGGAAAGATTTCTCCGCGAATATTAAACCATGGGTCCGTCCGTTATTTGAGAGTATGGTGAAAAAAGGTCGTATCCACATGTGGTTTGATGCTCAGGTTGAACGTATTGATGAACATGCTGTACATGTGCGAAAAGGAAACGAACATGTCACCATGGAGAATGACTTTGTTCTTGCCCTCACCGGCTTTCGTCCGGATCGTCAGCTGCTCACAGATATCGGCGTTCAGTTTCATAAAGAAACGAACGCACCTCTGGTCAACCCCGACACCATGGAAACGAATATTCCCGGCTTATATGTCGCTGGCGTAGTCGCGTCTTCCAAATATGATGCGAACGAGATTTTTATTGAAACTGGACGAATACATGGGCTTTCCATTACTAAACATATCGTTTCCGATCCCATTTCGGACCAGAACCATCAATCTTAGTGATTGGTGGTTTTCTTCGTTCATTTAAGTGAGTTACGTCTTAATTGGTGAGTGGATCGTAAGCGCTGGGAGTTCGTTCGATCGCGGAAAGGATGCGAAAATGCATCTTTTTTCCGCAAACAGGAGCTACTATTTTGAATTCCTGCGATTATGCAGGTATTTTTACCATTCGCATCTAAAATGGGCCAATTCTTGGGAAATTCCTGCACTTTTGCATCAATTCCTCTCTGGAGGCTTGGAAAGAGCTCAGAAAGATGTACTTTTGCAGGTTTTTCAGAATTTGCACGACTGGAAGGCGATGATGGGAGCAGTTAGTCCTGATTGAGTCTGGTTTGATCACGTCTGCCCTAGTCTGTTCTGATTTGTTCTCGTCCGCTCTCGTCTGCCCTGTCTGCTCTGATTTGTTCTCGTCCGTTCTCGTCTGCCCTGTCTGCTCTGATTTGTTCTCGTCCGTTCTCGTCTGCCCTGTCTGCTCTGATTTGTTCTCGTCCGTTCTCGTCTGCCCCATCTGCCTTGGCTGCTCCCATCTGTCCCGATCTCCCCCAGTCTACATCAATCTGCCTCTGTCCGCCCCAGTCTGCTCCTCTTTGTTCCTTCCTGTTCCCTCTACCCCATTCTGTTCTGCTCTACTCCATTCTCCCCCTATCTTTTCCCCTACCAACCTACGAATCTATGAAAATATTACCTTTTTTCAAAGTCCCTCTTCCATTACGAACACTTGTTTGCTATAATGAAAACAAGAACAAATGTTCCAATTAGATGAGGAGGTTGTTAACATGATGAACCCCAGTCACAATTTCCGTTTTATCGAGAGAGATTATTGGTACCAGAAGGCATTATGTGACACTGACCATCTGCTTCCCGAACAGATCGATGCTTTACTTGACGATGCTCATTCTTATTATGCCGACTACACGTTCAAGTTTTATAACGATGGATCGGTGACAATCATAGATAACGACACGAACAACCGCATTAAACCGAAAGAACTTACTGGCGCTGTCTATGATTTCTACATCCGTAAGCGGATTTATATGATCAAAGCCAATCTAATAGAGAAACAACTCCAACATGCCAATTGAAGCACAATAAGGCCATCTGATTCGGACGATACGTCCTTCAGATGGCCTTAAGTTTAGCTTTCCTCTCGCCTACATACTACTCGCCACGATAACAGAAACAAGTTTGCGTGTGATCATTCACCATACCCACAGCCTGCATGTAGGCATAGCAGATCGTTGAGCCCACGAATTTAAATCCGCGCTTCTTTAAATCCTTACTCATACGATCGGAGATGTCCGTTTTGGCAGGTAATTGACGACTGTCTTCCCATTTATTCTGAATCGGTTCTCCACCTACGAAGCTCCAGATGTACGAGTCGAATGTACCGAACTCTTGTTGTACTTTGAGGAACGCCTTAGCGTTCTGAACAACGGAAGCAACTTTCAAGCGATTGCGCACAATACCAGGATTTTGGAGTAAATCCTGCAACTTCGCATCATCGTAATTGACGATGACATGTGGATCAAAACCATCGAACGCTTGTCGATAATTGTCCCGCTTCTTCAAAATCGTATACCAGCTTAAGCCAGCTTGTGCGCCTTCCAAATTTAACATTTCAAACAAGACACGATCATCATGGACGGGAACTCCCCATTCATGGTCATGGTACTCTTGATATAAAGGGTCTTCATTGACCCAACCGCATCGATTTGTCATGTTATTCTTTCACCTCATCCAAATATCGAACATGTGTTCTATTTCATTATAAATCGTAGGCGAACACTTGTCCAGTTGGATTTAGTGAAGACCTCATGACAACCGATAGAAACGATGCGTGTTATGGAGTAAAAGGGTCGCCGTTTCCAGCACCGATTTCCCTTTCAACTCTGCAATTTGCTCAATGACGGCGTGAATCATACGCGGATGCGTTTCTTCACCTGCAAAAGGCCCCTCAAACGGCCAAGGCCCGTCGGTTTCAACCATCATGAGCTCCAACGGATATTCCCGAACAAGCGAGCGAATCTCTTCCTCATAATGCACATCTGGCGTAATCGAAATGAAATAACCAGCTTCAATCATACGTGCTATCGTTTCTTTTGATCCTTTGAACCAATGGAAATGTGCCCTCTTGAGCTCATATTTTGCAAGTAAGTCACATACAAGCTCGGCATCTTCATACACCGCGTGGAGCACGACTGGCTTGTCCCACTCAGCAGCAAGACGCAAAAAACGTTCTAGCAGCAGGATATATGGTGCTAAGTCAAACGTGAGTCCTGCCATTTCGACTTCTTGTCGCGTGTAATACGGCAGCCCCACTTCACCAACTGCAATCATTTCGTTTCTGTGGACACGCATCCACTCGAGTAATGTTTCCAGCTCGGTTTCCGAGGGTAGTTTCTGCTCGGGATGAAAACCATATGCCGCAAAAATGCGGTCTGGCGCAAGTATCTGCAATTGCTTCGTAGCTTGGCAGGATGTCAGATGTCTGGATACCGCGATCAAAGCTTGAACCTGTGAAGTATCCAGATCTGCAATGATAGCCCTAGAAGATGCTTCCGAATACATATCTAAATGAATATGTGCATCAATGGCCCGCATAGCTTGTTTTCTCCCGTCGCAAGAGTCCTTGAATATGTTGTCTTAAGGCTAAGAATGTAGGATCCTGCTGCACGTCTTCTCGTCTTGGTCGTGCAAATGGAACCTTCACCTCTTCCAAGATTGTAGCCGGTTTGTTCGAAAACACATATATCCGATCAGACAGAAAGAGCGCTTCCTCGATACTATGAGTGACAAATAAAATGGAGCGTTTATTCTGCTCCCAAATGTTGATCAACCATGCCTGCATATCGAGTCGTGTTAAGGCATCTAACGAGCCAAAAGGCTCATCTAGGCACATGAGTTCTTGAGGACTTAACAACGCCCGCAGAAAGGAAACTCGCTGCTGCATGCCACCTGAGAGCACATGAGGGAGCTCTCGTTCATAACCGCCTAAGCCAACTTTGGGCAGCCATTCTCTTGCTTTGGCGATCGCCGTGCTGCGTGATGCTCCTGCTACTTCATTCCCAAGCGCCACATTTTCCTCAATGGAGCGCCAAGGAAATAGCGCTGGTTGCTGCGGCATGTAGGAAATCAACCCTTTTTGGCCTGTCACGTTCTCACCATCCAACCACACGTCTCCAGATGTCGGCTGAACGAGCCCGCCAATGATATGGAATAAAGTACTCTTACCGCTGCCAGAGGGTCCAATAATGGAAACAAACTCCCCTTGATCGACATGCAGATCAATATCTGCGAGTACGGAAACGTTACTTTTTTTACTTCTGAACGCATGGTGAATCCCAGTAAGCTTCAATTTGCTCATTGTTGTAGTCCCCCTTCCTATGAAGATCGTTTGACATTCCAACGAATAACGAGCTTTTCAAGCCCTGCAATCAGCCAGAAAAAGAGTAAACTCAGAATCACGATAATACCGATGGCAACAAATTCGCGATCTGCACGAAAAGCTGATTTTTGCAAAATCATATAATAGCCTAGCCCTACATTTCCGCCTAGCCATTCGGCAATCACTGCCCCCATGACACTATAAGTGGCAGATATTTTGAGACCAGTAAATAGAAATGGCAATGCATGAGGCAGCTCTAATTTATAGAAGATTTGGCGTTTCGAAGCACCAATCATTTGCATGTAGTTATACATGCTGCGATCTGTTTGCATAAAGCCATCTAACGTAGACATGGTTACAGGAAAGAAACAAACAAGTGAAATTAAGATAAGTTTAGGTAAAAGGCCAAATCCAAATAAAATAATTAATAAGGGTCCCAATGCAATCACTGGGATGTTTTGAGTTAAAATGAGCAGCGGATAAAAACCCGCTTTAACGAATGGCAGCCTATGTAAGACGCTGGCGACGAGCACACCACCAAGGGCTCCCACACTAAAGCCAATGCACATCAAACGTACGGTAGCCCACATATGCATCCAAACACGAGGCATATCCGTGGTACCGTCACGCCATATTTTGAGCGGACTCGGAAGCAACCAATCTGCCGTGCCTGCCCATGTGACGGCAAGCTGCCAAATAAACAACAGAAGGATGACTACCACAAGTGGCGGCCATCCTGCTTTGATCCAGCGATGGATGTTCATTATCTGTATTTCTCCGTAAGTTTGTCCATCGAGGCTCCGGACGGATTGAAGTAAATTTTCACTTGTGATATCACATTCGGACTCCCCATATCAATCATAGCTGTATTCATATCTTGAATAATCAGCATAAGTTGATCTAATTCGCCTTCCATCGTCGTTTCCAATGGTGATACAACATATTTGACACCTGACTTAGCAATGACTTCGATCGCTCGGTCAACGTAAGGAATGACGTCTTCGCCATTCACGGTTTTAGGAATGATTTGAATACTAACAAGCGCATTAGCCATCGGAATTCTCCTCTTTTCGAACTTCAGATTATTTCTTACTCTCAGGTAAAAATGAATTCGTAAATGCTGTATCCACATCTAGCTTTTTCTCCAAAAGCTTGTGGTCAAGCATCCATGTGGCGTAATTCTCCCAAACGGATTTCTTTTGTTCACCCCAACGTGCAGCATCGTCCTGATAGCGAGGGCTTAACCATTTTTGACTGGCAACAACCAGTTTCGCATCTAAATCAGGAACAGCTTTTATCAAAATATTTGCCGCATCTTCCGGTTTCGATATCGCGAATTGATAGCCTTTGGATGCTGCGGCCACGAAAGCTTTCACGATGTCCGGCTTCGATGAGATCATCTTCTCATTTGTCGCCAAAACCGGTGTATAATAATCCAGTTTATCCGAATATTTGTTCAAATAAATCATGTTGAGCGGCTCACCACGAAGTTCTGCATCTACACCCGTCCAAGCGTAATAAATCCAAGCAAAATCGATATCACGTTTAACCGCTGTAAAATAATCCGCATCACCAATATTGAGCATTTTCACTTTTGATGGATCTGCTTTTTCCGCTTGCATTAAGGAATCAATCATCGCACTTTCCGCTGGGGCTCCCCATCCGCCGTAAGATTTGTTTTCAAAATCTTTAGGCGTTTTGATATTCTTTGCAACAGGTGAAGCAAAGCCAGATGTATTATGTTGAATAACTGCAGCAATCGAGACTAACGGCACACCTTGAATACGGCCTTGCGTGATACTTTCTTGATAACTCACACCAAACTCTGCCGCCCCAGAAGCGATCATCGTATCCGCTCCGCCTTCACCAGGCGCAATAATTTGAACATTCAAGCCCTCTTGCTCAAAAAAACCTTGATCCTTCGCAACATACAAGCCTGTGTGGTTGGTGTTTGGTGTCCAGTCAAGGACAACTTTCACATCAGTTAGCTTTTTGCCTCCATCTGTCGGTTGAGCTGATTTGCCAGTGTCATTGCCACATCCTGCCATGAAGACGGTGAAACTCACGAGTACAAGTGGTGCTATTTTGTTCCATTTCATATTCTTCTTTCCCCTCTCAGTATCTCTTGTTGCATAAGGAAAAGCCCCCGACATCCGGGAGCGCCATGTAGAAAATGTTAATCCCAACGTTAGATACGTTGGATGTGCATTTATTTTGAAATCTCTACGCTGGCACTACCCTAGTAGTCCATAGATATAAAAAAGCCGCTAAAGACAAAAAGTCTCTCGCGGCGTATACGTTGACATTAGCACACACTAATCGTGGTGTACAATCATTCTCTGCACTAGCATTATCTAGATCAGATCGAACGGTCAGCGGTATATCCCGCACTCTCAGCCTGACTACTCAAGCTCCCGGAAGGTTGCTATTCAATTTACATTAATATACCCCTACTGAACTAAATATGCAAGTAATCCTTACCCATCTGTCACTTCAGCTCTTTCATGGTCTGGGTATACTTTCCATCTTCCGTTGCATACTAAGGGTGAGGAATTATAGGGGAAGGAGTGGCTTCAAATTTCAGAAAACATTTATACAACCTTGACTGAGACAATGAAATCCCATGATTTGGTACAATCTGCCCATATCATTCAAGATAAACGGATTCATTTTACATATTACAATGCCATTGTAGACCCGCAACTGCTCCAACATGAATTACTACATCGACTACAAACTTCAAAAACAGAGATCACAAATCTTCTTGTCTTACAACAAATGATTCCACTTGAAAAGATCAGCATGTCGTCCAACGTAGAAGAAATTTCACAAAGATTGATTAAAGGCTACATCTATATACAGTTAGAATCTAATTTAAATGAAGGACTTTTAGTCGACGTTGCGGATCTGAAACTGGGGTACAGAAGCAATAATGAAGCAGACAATGAGTATAGCGTAATTGGCCCAAAAGTTGGCTTTGTAGAAGATATCGATACGAATCTTAATTTGCTCCGCAAAGAAATTATTTCGGACAAGCTACGATTCGAAGAACATATAATTGGAACTCTTTCACAGACAAGAGTCATGATTGTATATCTGGATGGTATTTGCAATCCGCAGCATGTTAATACGATTAGACAAAGACTCTTAGATCTAAATTTCGACGTTATCTTTGATAGTTCCATCCTAGACCAAGTCATCGCAGATAACGCCAACTCACCTTTCCCCTTATTCATGTCTTCTGAGCGTGTAGACAGAACGAAATTTAACCTTTTAAATGGCCAAGTGGCGCTATTAAGCAATGGTTCTCCTTACGTCATTTCAGGACCAACCACCGTGTTTGATTTTTTCATTTCACCAGAAGATTATTATTTACCCTGGGTGTTAGGCTCATTTTTTCGGTGTATACGCTATTTCGGCATTGCCTTTTCCATACTTGCTTCTCCCATCTATGTTGCGGTGCTAACCTTTCATTATTCCGTTATCCCGCAATCACTTCTAACACCGATTATTGAGTCAAGAGCAAACGTCCCTTTTGCACCTATCTTTGAAGTATTGCTGTTGGAATTAACTGTCGAGTTGTTACGTGAAGCTGGCGCTAGGTTGCCTACTAAAGTAGGACAAACCCTGGGGATTGTAGGTGGTATCGTACTCGGCGAAGCAGCTGTTCAAGCCGCGCTGACAAGCAATATTTTAATTATCATTGTTTCTCTTTCTGCACTTTCCTCTTTTGCCACACCTATCTTTAAAATGGCTAACACCATTCGCTTCTTGCGGTTTCCATTTATGTGCTTAGCTGCAGCTTGGGGTGGTCTAGGTGTTGTCATTGGGTTAGTCATTCTATTAGGGCATTTGTTGCGATTAAAGTCTTTAGGTACGCCTTACATTTCTCCTATGTTCCCATTTCGTTTTCGTGAATTCAGAGATAGTTTTATTCGCTCCTCCCTTAACCTTACCTATAATCGACCAAGGTACTTACGCCCACTCTCGCTTCAACGGTATAAGGTAAACAAAAAGAACGATGTTAGTGACGATTATAATAACGAATAAATTATAGTAAGGGAAATTGAGTCCATGTACAGATATCTTCTCCTCATTTTTTGCTTCCTGTTATCCGGATGCGCGAAAGAACAAATTGTAGATCGAATTAAACTCATGCAAAGTATTGGCTTTGACTTGCAAGGGGATACATTTAAAGCTAGCGGTACTTATTATGCGTATAACAAACGAGTTGGATTATCTCTGATAAATGGAGAAGCGAAAACGTTTAATGAAGTACTTACCCTTTTTACAGCACAATCGGATCATCCTATCGCAATCGGTCAATTACAAACAATTATTCTTAGTGAAAAAATGGCACGAAGAGGTATTTCAAATTTGGCTGCCACCATCATTCGAGATCCTCTTATGAGTAATAACTCAAGAATTGTTTTAACTAACGAACTTGCAAGTGATATCTTAAACGAAACTTTAAAATATCCACCAGGTTATTTATCCAATCTGATTAAACAAAATATGGAGAGTGGGAATACCCCTAACACAAATGGCCACTTGTTTCTCGATCAATACTTTGGAGAAGGACAAGATGTCTTTTTGCCAATATTGTTTCGTAACCCCAAAGGTATTCTACAAATGGATGGTATCGGTGTATTTCAAAATGACAAGTTAATGCTTATGCTTCCAGCTAAAGAAGGATTGTTGATTAAACTGCTAAAAGACGATAAAACCAATGCTATGACCAGCACATACAACTTCACTGATGATGACGACAAACGAATTTCTTTTAAAATTTTGAATTCAAAACGAAACATGCATGTGACAGATGATACCGTCATGATTTCACTTAAACTTAATATCGAGCTTCGGGATTACCCAGTTACTTCCAATGTCTCCACAAATAAAGAGGATATGATGCGTTTGAAGAATCAATACGAACATCAATTAACAAACGATATTAAACTTATGTTGGAAAATTTCCAAAAAAATGCGGTAGATCCGATTGGTTTTGGACATCTTACTGAAATTCGCCAACGCAATTGGTCTGAGTCAGATTTCAATAATCACCAGTACGCCAAATTGAAATTTGATGTACAGACAGAAATTAACATATTACTATTGGGAGTTGGGCATTAGTGCAGAACTTGGTAAAGGAAAATCACATGATTTCCGGATTCTTTGTTTTTTTCCTTATCTATAGCTCCTTAGTGGGGATTGGTGCTTTAAGCTTTCAAAATATCATTTTTAAATTTACTGAGAACGATACTTGGATTTCGGTTCTACTTATGGGAGTAAGCCTACACGTCATCATCTGGATGATATTTAAAATGCTTGGGAATCCAGCCAAGGATGTGATTGACCTACATCGGATCTTACTTGGTAAATACGTAGGAAATACCTTTTCTTTCATCATGGTTGGTTACTATTTCATCACGGCCCTAACTTTATTTCGCAGTTACATCGAGATCATTCAAGTTTGGATGTTCCCTACACTTCAAACTTGGATATTAGCCTTCTTACTCATCAGTCTCATCTTCTATGTCGTTTCTGGTGGATTTCGTGTGTTAGTTGGCTATAGTTTTTTCGGGGTTGTTATATCTACGGTATTACCTCTGTTCATGTATTTCAATTTCAAATATGGACATCTTGATAATCTCATGCCAATCTTTAATCACTCCATATCCGAATTTCTTTCTACTTTTAGATACGCGGGCATCATGTTTATGGGATTTGAAACCCTACTGATCTACTTTCCTTTTATTAAATCACCTGAAAAGAATCGGAAGTGGGCACAATTGGCTATATTCGCGACTACTTGCAAATACACGATATTATCGATTGTAACGCTCATGTACTATAGTCAGGGACTATTAAAACACACCTACTGGCCTACTTTAGTGATGATAAAAGTGATTGAATTTTCGCTTATTGCAAGAGTAGAATTCATTTTCGTAAGTGTTTGGCTTTTAATTATCATCCCCACACTTTGTTTGTCGATTTGGAGTTGCACTCGCATTATGAAAAGAGTCACCCATCTTAAACCCACTTATTCACTCCTACTGATTCTGATCGTACTCTTTATAGCATCTCTACCCTTTAGTGATCGCGTGAAGATCAACTGGTTAGGCATGCATGTTGCCCAGATTGGTTTTTACTTTATTTATGCCTACATCCCGTTACTCTTTATTCTTTATCTATTTCGGCACAAAACCGTACACAATTAAAACACAAAACCACTTTCCGCGATAGAAAGTGGTTTCTTTTATTTATGGCTTAACTTACCTGTTCGCAGCTAGTGAAGTAACCATTCCTTTAATTGCGATCCCACTCTCTTCGCATCTTCGTAACCAAGATCATGTAATTTCTCTAATTTACGTGGGTCTTTCTCCATCCGTCCTACTTCCACTTTGGTTGAAGGTCGGATAATGATCGCACTTCCATCTGCTTCCATGCGTTCAAGCGTTTCGAGGGTGTTATTGTAAATCTCGCTGCGATTCACAAGCACATTGACCAAACCATTATATTTCGGATAGAAGCTCTTCGCTAACCAGCGCTGTTTGAACGGCCGCTTCCGGTAGCCAAGCTCCTTCGTTAATATAATTACGTGTTTTCGATTACCGTCAGCCACTGACTTCTGAACCGGGATCGGATCAACCAATCCGCCATCAAATAAGGTTCTACCTTCAAATTGTATCGGTGTAGCTACAAATGGCAACGAGCTAGAAGCTTGAACGATAGGCATCGTTTGCTGCTGCAGCTCATGTTTTGTGAAATAAATCGGTTCACCTGTATGCGCATCTGTTGTACCAATAGCAAATTGCTGCGAAGAGGCATAGAACGTGTCATAATCAAATGGTTCTAGCCGGTTAGGCAGCTCATTAAAAATAAAATCCATACCAAATATGCTTTTGCTGCGCAATAAGTTACGATAGCTTAGATAACGGTGATCCGCGACATAGCCAATCGTCACTTTCTTATTGCGCCCAGGTTGTTTAGAAATATAGGAAACGGCATTGCATGCCCCTGCAGAAACGCCCACCACATAGGGGAAATATAAATTTTGCTCCATAAAGTATTCCAAGACTCCTGCGGTGTATACGCCTCGCATACCTCCGCCTTCCAGTACGAGTCCAATCCCTTCCATGGTGACACCTTCTTTCTGTCTGTCTCAAGCCCCTTTCTAGCATACAGGAATTGTAAATCAAAAGAAACGGCCTTCTTTCTTCGTAAATGAGACAAAGACGAAGATTTCCTTCTACTTTCTAAGACAAATTAGGGGAAATCACACTTCATCCGTATTTTTGCCGAAATTTAACGTGTACGTCAACTTTTCAATCTACAATGTTCAAGTAGGTTCCTATTATGCCCAAAAACCCCTGTTCCTAAGAACAAGGGTTACGTAGCAGTAAAAAATAGCTTAAGGCCATTAACGATTTTCTCTATACATGTCTTTGATAACAAGAAATTCATCCAAATTGCTTAGGAATAGATCGACAATAGCTGGATCAAAATGCTTTCCTCTTTCTACCTTCAATAGTTCCAATACGCGATCTAATTCCCAAGCCTTCTTATATACACGATCACTGCATAGGGCATCAAAAACATCAGCCAGCGCTGCAATGCGGCCATATAGGTGGATGTTGTCCCCACTCAATCCCTGTGGATAACCAGTCCCGTCATATCGTTCATGATGCTGATGGGCAATAATAGCCGCGGCATGTAGCACCTTCTTATTCGAATGCTTGAGCATTTCATAACCTAAACGAGAATGAGTTTTCATGATTTCAAATTCTTCCGTCGATAAGGAGCCCGGTTTATTAAGAATGGCATCCGGTATTCCCACTTTACCCACGTCATGCATGGGTGTAGCTAATCGAATGATTTCGGCCTCTTGCTCCGACAAGCCGTATTTCAATGCTAATAGGCGGGAGTATTCCGCTACTCGTTTCACATGATGTCCGGTTTCCTGCGAACGCGTTTCCGTAATTTCCCCCATTGTATAAATGATTTCCTGCTGCGTACTCTCCAGCTCATTATTGAGATAAATATTCTCAAAGGCCACGGATACATTGGCACAATAAATATCAACGAGGTACTGCTCCCATTCACTGAGTGCATTGAAGCCATTCATATAAATGACGTTTTCCATCCCCATTTTGCTTTGGAAATAGATGACGAAACGATCCGCAGCAAAGCTGCTTTTACGCGTTTGAAAGGCCAACTCAATCTCTTCAAGAACTTCCACAGGAACCACATCCCGTGCTCTAGCATCTTGATTCGAGGCATAATCCCCGCTGGCAGCAAGAATATAGATATCCTCAACACCCTTCGTCACGGCGAAACTGCAATGAATGGCGTTCTTATGTAAATTCACGATGGAGGTCATTTGCGTCAGGACGCCTGATGCAAATTTCTTCATGGATTGCAACTCAAACAGGGTAGCTGATGACTTAATGATTTCTTCTAAACCGATCCTGCTTTTCTCAATCGTTTTGATATCCCGGAATGAGCGAAGTGCCGTGACTACTGTCGTAAACAACTTCTGCGACGTCAGCTCTGTCTTTTCTTTATAATCATTAATGTCATAATCCATAATGACCGTTCGTTCCGGCGCTTGTCCTGGCTGTCCTGTTCGTAAAATAATACGTACCGCTTGATTATTTAAATCCTCACGAATAAATTTCACAATCTGCAAACCAGCGTCCTCGTGTTCCATGACAACATCAAGTAATACAAGTGCTGTCTGCGGCTGCTCTCTTAGCAGCTGTTTGGCTTCCAATGCGGAGTATGCGCTGTGAAACGTCAGCTTCCTGCCGGCAAATTCAAAATCATGCAAGACCATTTTGGTTACTTGATGTATTTGTTTTTCATCATCCACAATAAGTACAATCCATGGGTCTTGTTCAACAGTCCTGAGATTCGCTGCTTCACTGTCTTCCTCTTCAGCAAAAAGAAGCTCATCCTGATCGACAGACTCCAGTTCCTTGGTCATAGCTCCGCTTCCTCCTCTTTAGGAATTGTAATCGTAAATAAGCTGCCTCGCCCCCGTACACTTGAACAATGTATCGTGCCATTTAAGGATTCTTTTACAAGATTATAAACGATATTCATACCTAACCCTGTTCCGCCTTGTCCGCGGCTTGTCGTGAAAAACGGATCAAAAATATGCGCCAACACGTCATCCGTCATTCCTTTACCATCATCAGAATAGGCAACTAGAATATGCTCGGGATATTCAAAAACACGGATACATATGTTACCTTCATCGTCTGCATCATAAGCATGATTCATTGAATTCATAACTAAATTCGTAATAATTTGGGACAGTGCACCTGGATATGTATACAACTGAAGTTGATCATCGCAGATGACATTCAAGAAAATATGTGTTTTCTTAAGCGCAGGCTTCAAGCTAGCACTTATTCCCTCCATATATTCTTTGATTAGGAAGGTTCGCTTCATTTCCACGCTCTGATCCACAGATATTTGCTTAAAGCTTTTCACTAACGAAGAAGCTCGCTCCAAATTGGACTGTACCATGACATTCGTCTCATGGGCTATGGCGAGATATTGCTCCAAATCGGATTTCTTCATCTTCCCAGATTCATATAACACTTGAAACTGTTTCGTCTTCTGATCTAAGTAACTGATTGCGGTTACACCAATGCCGATGGGTGTATTGATTTCATGCGATACACCGGCAACTAAGCTGCCTAGTGCCCCCATTTTCTCAGAATGAACGAGTTGATCCTGCGTAACATGCAATGTATTCAGCGCCTGCTGCAGCTCCTGATAACGTTCATCCAAATTACTCACCATATCATTAAAAGCTTCTGATACCTCGGCAATTTCCGGGGATGCCTTGAATTGCAATTTAGGCAGTTCTCCACCCTGTTTAACAATCAAAGCAGCCTCACGTAACAGGCTAAGTGGACGTATCACAATGACACGTAGAATGAGCCATAATAACACGGAGAGAATAATAGCAATACTAAGTCCAACGATCAGGATAAGCTTAGTTCTTTGTTTGAGCAGCAGCTCTTCTTCCGATGAATCGAAAATAACCTCAACTGCACCAACGACAGCACCATCCTCTTGTAAGGGGGCCGTTAAGCGTACGATTGGTTTTTCATTCTCTGCAATAGGAATGCGGTCTACAATCGTTTGGTCTTGTTTGGGAATCACGATCTTCGTCTCATTCAGAATCGTTCCTATTTCCTTCCGTTCCGAAGCGGCTAGAATTTTCCCTTGCTTGTCATAAAGCTTCATATCTATAACCCGATTATTCTTATACTGAATGTAGTCGAAGATTTGTTGGACATCCGTAATAGATCGTGACTCCTCATACCTTCCATTAATCGCAATCGTCATGCCGCTAATTTGACTGACATAGGCTTCTCGAATCGATTGATTTAAACTGATCGTGTCAAACACCATCATCGTCGAAATCATACCAGCAGTCACTGCTGTAACGAGAAAAACAATACGTTTCTGTAAGCTAAGCCTCTTGGAGCGAGAAAACATCCACTCACACCTACTTCACATCAAACGTAATTGTTTTACTTACGTCGTAGGGCGTATGGTCGTTATTATGTAAGGAGACCTTCACTTCATGCGGCCCTTTGGGTAAATGATCCAATACCTTTTGATTCGTTGTAACGACAATCTTCTCACCTTTATCTAACGATATATGAACATGACCTTCACCTTGCACACGTTGTTGATCATAATGTTCCTTCGATAGCTTCAGATCCGTTGTAAGATCCAAGGTCACGGTATCGTCTTTAACCACGTAAGCAACCTCTAACGTAGGTGTAAAGGTATTTGTGGTAGACGTAGTCGTTTTAGCTGTACTACAGCCGGAAATAACGATTGTTAACGCTGTTAACAAATAAAAACTCTTGAATCTATTCATTTGTCATCCCCCGTGAAGATGTTTTTTTGTCTAAACATGCCAAAAAGCTATCTTCTCTAGCTTAAGAATAATCAGTAAATTTGTCCACTTTTATTTTGGAAACATGTGTAAGACAGATCCGTATTATCTAAATAGTGAATGTATTCAAAATTGTCTGACAACTAATGTCGAATCTTCTTGATAACGCTCACATTTTGCGCTTACCCAGGAAATAATTTCATTTCCCGAATCCGAATGATTTCCCCAGTTTTGGTGCAATGTAGTAAAGTCGCTTTTCATAGCTTCTCCCTTATCTTTTTTGAACCTTAAGGAGGTCCTCCCCCATGACAGGAACCAATCAACATCAACAACCGGTTCAGCATGCCATTGATGCTGCTGATCACGCTATCCTGCAAGCACAAGATGCCCAGCATAAGCTGCAAGTCGCTATAACGGAAGCCAATCCGAATGCGATCCAATCCGCACAAGCCGCCCTTGTACAAGCAGATCAGCAGGTTAGACAAGCCCAACAACAATTAGCTGAGTTTGCCAATGATCAGTTCGGACAGCAAATTAAGCAAACCTTTGAACAATTGAACCAAGCTGCCCAAGATATCGGGGCCAATCAAGAGAAGTTCCATACACCTAAGCAGGTTCGATAACCGCTTCGCCCCTCCAAAGTGATCGATATTCGATCGCTTTTTCTTTTTAGGTGCACATTATGTTAAACTACGTAGGAAGGTTTTCAAGTTATTTGGGGAGGCACTACTTACATGCTCGTGATTGGAATTGCCGGAGGTACCGGTTCAGGTAAAACAACAGTAGCGAAATCGATTATGACAAAACTCGGATCCGCGAATGTGACATTAATATCACAAGATAATTATTATCTTCATCATAGCGGCATTACTTTTGAAGAGCGGGAACGCATTAATTATGATCATCCTCGTGCATTTGAAAATAATTTGCTTCTTCAGCATCTGACGCAGTTAAGAAATGGGCAGGCTGTCGACATTCCTGTCTACGATTTTTCACAGCATGCTCGCTCGGAAGAAACGATTCATATTGAAGTTAAGCCGATTGTGTTGATCGAAGGCATTCACGTTCTAACCGATGAAGAGCTGCGCAGCGCATTGAATATTAAGGTCTTCGTGGATACAGATCCCGACGTCCGCATCCTTCGTCGATTGTCTCGTGATATTAACGAACGCGGCCGTTCTTTACAATCCGTTTTCGACCAATATTTGACGACAGTTAAACCCATGCATGATGCGTTTATAGAGCCTTCGAAGAAATATGCAGACATCATCATACCGGAAGGCGGAGAAAATCAAATTGGCATCTCTTTACTAACCATTTTGACAGAACGCTATATGACCGATCAAGCCGCCAATTACGAAATTGGCTAGTATTCAAATGACAAAGAGCCACCTTCCTTCATAGGGAAAGTGGCTTTTTCTCATTCTGTCCGCGCTCTAAAAATGAAACCGGAGATACCGAATAGCAAGTAGACCAGGGCAAGAAAGTAAAAAATACTGGATACGTTCAAATAGTGCAACGCCATTCCGCCAACTAAGGGACCGATGATGCTTCCTACGCTATATTGAATCGAGGCAATGATATTGGCTGTTGGCAGTAAATGCCTTGGTAAAATATCGGCCGCGTAAGCAAGACCAAGCGAGAAAAATGACCCCACCATGCCGCCTGCTACACCTAAACAAATCCCAAGTCCCCATAAGTTTGTCCCTACGAAGGGTACGCAAGCGAACGCCAAAGCCCCTACGATAGCTGTGCCCATTAGAATGGGCTTTCTCCCTACACGATCGCTCCATATCCCAAGAGGCAGCTGCATAATGAGTCCACCAATTCCCGTGACAGGAAGTAAGAGCCCAATCGTAGACTCCGATATCCCGATTCGCAGACCGTAGAGAGGAAAGTTGCTATTCATTGCGGCTTCCATATAGCCAAAGAGCAAAGAGGTTATAAGTGGAAACCATGCTAATGAAATGACGGTCGTTGCTCGTTTATGGGCGGCTTCTGCACGTTCTGAACGTTCAGGCTTTTCATTCTTTAGCTTCGTTAGCAAGATTAAGATCAAAAGAAAGAAGCAGGTTGTCACAAGGAAAGGCATCCAAATACCCGCTTTTAATAACGTGATACCTAAAGGCCCTATACTAAAGCCTACCCCATATGCCATGCCATACAAGGAGATATTGCGTCCTCTCTTCTCTTTCGGACTAGACGCAACAATCCAGAGCTGTGTTGCAAAATGTAAGGCGCTATCGCCAATTCCTACAAGCAGCCGCAGGACGAACCAAAAACCAACATGCTGCCATACGGGGAACAAACAATTCGCGATGATGATTAAGCTCATACCGATCATAATAACCGGTTTATAACCATATCTTCGTACCGGCTTCTCGATGACGAACATCGTCGCGAAGATTCCTATATATAAAGCCGCAGCATTTAAACCATTCGTATCCGTTGAAACACCAGCGCGATCAAGTAAAATCGTGAGAAGTGGCAGAAGCATCCCTTGGCTCATTCCTGCCACGATAATCACCATTATTAATGTCGTTAATTGATAATTAGACTTCCAGAATTTAAGAACCATTCCCGAAATCCACCGTTTCCCATCTCTCGGCATAGTCATGTAGCTTGCCATGAAGGGGCACACGGAACTGCGTAAATATGACGAGTCTTGCTTTTTTAATCCACTCTTTGAAGGATGGGTAGGTAACGAAAAGATTCGCATAGCGATCACTCATACAAATAAAGTGAGGACCCGGCGATTTCTCAGTTAAAAAACTTAACGACGTGTCCAGCGGCGTGTACTTCTTGCGTTTGCCTTCCCATTTGTCCAATTCAATCTGCAGGGTGGAATCTACATCTTCTAACAATTGCTCCAACTGTTTCACACGAGCATAATATGGCATTTCTGTCCGAATCTCCATCCTACGCAGGGTTTCCTCATGTTGTGGATAAAAGATTGCACGTACGAACTTTCTTTCTTCCGCCCAGGCGATACACGCGCTGATCTCGTGTGCTGTCCAGTCTTCGAACGTTTCAAATACGAGGACGGTACCTTTCTCGGATTCGGCTGGGGGTTCGTACCCAAAGGGTACTTTGATTTGATCTCGTGCCATAGCTACCTCCTCTAGTTGTCCTTACATCTTGATGACTTTTTACAAATTCCAAACTCCTATACGTAGTATACCCCTTCCAACTCCGTGAAGCCATGCCCTCGATTGGATTACGCCAACGCGTTGCGTTATACTTTATAAGTACATATTTTTAATTAAGGGAGACCTACCGTATGAGAGATCCGAGACTTCAAATTTTTGCCCGAAACATTATTCGGTATTCCGTGAGCCTGCAGCCCGGTGAGAACATATTGATTGAAATGATTGGTGTAAAAGATCCTGAGCTTGCGAAATGTTTGATCGAGGAAGTTTATGCTGCTGGAGGTAATCCATTCATCGAATTACGTGATCCAGCGATTACACGGAGCCTGCAAATGAAAGGAACACAAGCCCAATTCAGCGCATGGTCAGACATTGAGCTTGCTCGCATGAAACAAATGGATGCTTATGTGGCTGTTCGCAGCGGCGATAACATTACAGAATCATCGGATGTGCCTGATGAACAAATGAAGCTGTTCCTGAAGTACTTCCAACGTCCAATCTTCGATGAGCGGATAAATAACACCAAATGGGTCGTTATGCGCTACCCGAATCCGTCCATGGCTCAGCTAGCGGGTAAAAGCACAGAAGCATTTGAAGATTTCTACTTTAACGTCTGCAACCTCGATTACAGCAAAATGGCGAAGGCCATGGAATCACTAGTTGATCTGATGAACCGAACCGATCGTGTGCGTTTGGTCGCTAAGAACACGGACCTCAGCTTCTCGATAAAAGATATCGGTGCTGTACCTTGCTCCGGGCGTCGTAATATTCCAGATGGCGAAGTTTACACCGCCCCTGTGAAAGATTCCGTGAACGGTGTTATTAGTTACAACACACCCACGATCTACTCCGGAACTTCTTTTGAGAATATTGTGCTGACTTTCGAGAATGGCCGCATCATTAACGCAACAAGTAATGATACGAAGAAGTTGAATGAGATTTTGGATACAGATGACGGCGCCCGTTACATTGGCGAATTCGCGATTGGCGTGAACCCCTACATCCAACATCCGATGAAAGATATCTTATTTGATGAGAAAATTGACGGAAGTATCCACTTTACGCCAGGTCAAGCTTATGAAACGGCAGACAATACGAACCGTTCTTCCGTTCACTGGGACATGGTATTAATTCAACGTCCTGAATACGGCGGCGGCGAAATTTATTTCGACGATGTGCTTATTCGTAAAGACGGTCGATTCGTTATTCCAGAGTTGGAAAAACTAAACCCAGAAAATTTAATGTAGTTAATCACCTACAGCATATTAAAAAAGCAGTTGAGTCTTCCGAGCGCATTCTCTCGGTAAGCTTCAACTGCTTTTTATCCTAGCCAGTGGAAAATAACGTTCGCCGCAGATTCATTATGAGCATGCGCTTGTAACGGAATAAGAAGCGAGGTTTGTTTCACTAAACCAATTAGGTTTGGCGTACTCCCGTTGGATTGTATGCGCACCTCGGCCCCTTTGGGGACGAATGGAAATACCTGCTGAATGTCCTCATTCGTTAAACGAATACAACCTAACGATTTATTTCCGCCGATCGAACTCTCATCGTACGTGCCATGTAAAGCGATTGCGCCTAGTCCTAAGCCTGCTTCACCATAACTTTGACTTGTCTTCCCTTGAGGCTGTTTCACGCGGTCTACGACCCGAAATTCGCCATCTGGCGTGCTTCCGTTGGCACCAAGTCCAATTTCTTTATCCCAGAGTAGATAAGGTCCGCTTACGAGCTTCAGATGATACGCGGCTTTATCTATCTCGAGATGGACAGGATCATAGGGAACGCTTGCCCCGTTAATTGCATTCGCATAAAACATATGCGCAATATCTGGTGACTTAGGGTCATACACCCATCCCCCTTCACCATCGTAGTTGGCTTTGATTTCATTCGATCCAGAAGCCGCTTCGATGGGGATAAAGCTCAAATAATTGTGGGGATAAGCCTGTAAGAGTTCATCTATGTGAGCGGGAGTGTGTCCGATATCGTTACGATACGATTCCAAAGCTGTTCGAACTAAATTAGCACCAAACGCGCTAAGCGGTTGGTGCTCTTCAAATTCAGGGTTCAAAAACCGGATGTGAACCAAGCCATCTGCCTCAGGCTGATAAGTAGCAAGGACACTCGCACGCTTCATATCCTCCTCATTGGTCAGCAGCATGGTTTTCCCTTGGTCCCTGTTATCTGCTGTGACTATGCCATAGATCAGAATCGCAGCTTTCGGTATTTCTTTTGCTAAAACCAAGGCTTGATCATGAAGCTTATTCTCGATTTCAGCATGTGAAGCGTCTGGCGAGAGATATAGGATAAACGGCTTGTCCACCGTTTCGTAGGTCACCTGCGTGCCTACTCCCCATACCTTCATTTTGCTAATCGTCCTAGAAATTGTTTGATTACCCGCAAAGAACGTTACCAAGATTACATTGAGAATCAGAAGGACAAGCAACAGCATTTTCATAAAAGGGGGCAATAAGGGCTTGGGCTTCACGGGCAATGTCATCTCTAGATTCGCAAGGTGAGCAGCCTGCTGCTCATCTAAGAGATGAATCGCACGATTTGCAGCCGAATAAAATGGCGAAGGATAGGTTTTGAGCACTTCCGTATAGTGAAACCTAGCTCTCTTCAAATTCCCTCTCTCACGAAACTTCTGCCCGAGATTGAAATGCGATTCTGGTGAATTCGCATCCAAATAACGAATGACCTTCTCATGATACTGTGGATCAGCATGACTAATGAACAAATTCTTGTGCAAATGAACGAGGTGATCGTCGAGTTGATTACGAAATCGTTGGTTTCGTCGGATCATTTGGCTCCTCTCCGTTCATAAATATAGCTTGTCTTTCATGATGCTTGATACATTTAGTATCTCTGATACATAATGTATCATATAATAGATTAAAAAGACAACCCCTTTAACTCATCGTGGGCTCTCCGTGTGTTGAGAACAGAAAAGACGCCCGCAGCCACCTCTAAACAGGTGGTTGAGAACGTCTAATCCTTCATGCTATTAACAATTTAATGCGCGACTGTATTATAGGTCATGATCCAGATGGAACCGGCAACGATGGTTACTAGAATAACTAGACCAAATAGCAGCGCCATGATGTTCCACCGTGCATTCTCGCCTTCTTTGAGATGCATGAAGAAGAACAATTGCACAGCAAATTGCAAAACAGCCATGACTAAAATCAAAACTAATGTACCTGTTTTCCCAAGCATATGGTTCATGACAACAACAAGAGGAATGATGGTCAGAATGATCGATAGCGCAAAACCGATAATATACGATTTCAATGTTCCATGCGACTCGTGATTGTTATGAGATTGTGTATGTGGTTGGCTCACTTACATCACCCCCATGAGATAAACGACCGTAAATACGAAGATCCAAACGACATCAAGGAAATGCCAATACAAGGAAATGATCGCTACTTTACGTTTCGTAACGGTTGTAATCCCGCGGCGTTTTAATTGAAAAATTAAACCAATCATCCAAAGCAAACCAACAGAAACGTGCAAACCGTGTGTCCCTACTAAGGTGAAGAAAGCCGATAGGAACGCACTCGTACTGATTGTTGCACCTTCATGGTTAACCATGGTAATAAATTCGGAAACCTCTAATCCTACGAATGAGGCTCCTAATATCACGGTCACGATCAACCAACCGATTAATTGCTTCAGATTTCCTTTGTGCATACCCAGTACAGCCAAACCGCTTGTGAAACTACTTGTCAGCAAGATGAAGGTTTCCGCGATGATTCCTGGCATCTTGAATAACTCTTCTGGTGTTGGTCCGCCATTCGTATTTTGGTGAAGGACGATATATGTCGCAAATAGCGAGCCGAATAAAATAACGTCTGTGATTAGAAATATCCAAAAGCCGAACGTTTTGAGCTCTTCATGCGCTTGCTCATGATCGTGTTCATGGTCGTGTGCACCATGTGCAGCTGTGTGTGCCATTACACCTTCACTCCTTTCCAAGCGGCGTCTTCTGTCTTCTTCACTTCATCCGCTGGAATATAGTAATCCGTATCATAGCTGAAGGAACGAGCAATCATACAGATGGCAACACCAATTAGCGATGGAATGGTTAGCCACATCCAATCCCAGACGAATCCGAAGCCTGCAAAAAACCATAACAACGATATAATAAACGGAATTGCTGAGTTTTTAGGCATATGAATCGGTTCATACGTAGTTGGTTTCGGTTGTTTCTTACCTTGCTTCGCTTCCCACCATGCGTCAGCGACTTCTGCTTTAGGCAATACTGCAAAGTTGTAAAGTGGTGCTGGTGAAGGAATGGACCATTCCAGTGTACGTGCATCCCAAGGGTCGCCGGTAACATCTTGTTCTCTGAACTTAATGGAGTGAGCGATTTGCCATACTTGGAAAATGAAACCAAGACCCATTAAGAAACCGCCGACAGTTGAAACTACGTTAAGCGGGCCCCAGCCCATATCCCAGCTATACGTGTAGGTACGACGCGTCATTCCGTCTAGACCTAGGAAGTATTGCGGCATGAAACATACATAGAAACCGATGTTCCACACCCAGAACGCCCATTTGCCTAAATGCTCGTTCAGCTTGAAGCCGAACATTTTCGGCCACCAGTAATAAAGTCCCGCGAAATATCCAAACGCTACCCCACCAATTAATACTTGATGGAAATGCGCGATCAAGAAATAGCTATTGTGGAATTGAAAATCAGCAGGAGCAACTGATAGCAAGACCCCTGTCATTCCCCCAACAACAAAACATGGGATAAAAGCAATCGTCCACATCATTGGTGTTGTAAAGCGAATTTTCCCTCGGAACATGGTGAAGAGCCAATTAAATACTTTTGCCCCGGTTGGTATGGCAATGAGCATCGTACTTATCGCGAAGAAAGCATTCACGTCCGCGCCGGATCCCATCGTGAAGAAATGATGCGCCCAGGTAAAGAAGGACAGCAAGCTGATGATTAACATCGCGAATACCATCGATTTATAACCGAACAGCTTCTTCTTTGAGAACGTTGATACAATTTCGGAGAAAATCCCGAAGGCTGGAATCACCACGATATATACCTCAGGGTGTCCCCACATCCAGATTAAGTTGATATACATCATCGGATTTCCGCCGCCGTCCAAGGTGAAAAAATGAGCACCGAAGAAGCGGTCTAAGAATAGTAAGGCAAGAGTCACTGTTAAGATTGGAAAAGCAAAGATAATCATGATACAGCTTGAAAATACAGACCACGTAAACATTGGCATTTTCATTAACTTCATGCCTGGTGTACGCATTTTCAAAATAGTTACAATGAAGTTAATCCCTGTTGCCAAACTCCCGATACCTGAAATTTGAATGCCCCAAATATAGAAGTTCTGGCCCACACCTGGGCTATGTGACAACTCGGAAAGTGGCGGATAACTGAGCCATCCTGCGTCTGGTGAACCACCTATTACGAATGAAACGTTGAATAGCATGGCACCCCAGAAGAACATCCAGAAACTTAGTGAGTTCAAGAATGGGTAGGCGACATCGCGCGCTCCGATTTGCAAAGGAACAACAATGTTGAATAAACCAAACATGAGCGGCATCGCCATGAACAAAATCATGATGACACCATGCGTTGTGAACACTTGATTATAGTGATCTGGTTGTAGGAACTGGCTATCCGGAATCGCTAGCTGCAACCTCATTAGAAGCGCATCTACACCGCCGCGGAATAACATTAACAACGAACAGATAATATACATGATCCCGATTCGCTTGTGGTCAACGCTTGTTAACCATTCACGCCACAGCCAACCCCATTTTCGGAAAAAGGTGAGTACGAATACTATGGCTACTAAGGAGAGCCCGATACTAACCTGAGCTCCTAGAATCATTGGATCGCCCGTTACGAAAAACTCGGATGCAAAATCTTTTATTTTATCCAGCATGAGCAGATCTCCCTTTCATGGAACTTTGATCGATATCCAATTACTTCGACATATTCATCTGACTATGATCCATATTCATTTGGCTATGGTCCATAGAGCTTTCTTTTTTCGTGTCCTTCGAGTCTTTCGTATCTTTCGTGTCATGACCACCAGCACCGTGACCATTGTGAACGGACTGACCATTCGTATATTTGTTTACGATTTGTTCAAAAAGCCCCTCTGGAACCGAAGAGAAATACTTCACGCCAGATTTCCCCGGCATTGCTAGCTCCTCGTAACCTTCTTTGGTTAATTTCGTAGGTACTTTCTTCGTCTTCTCAATAAAGGAATCAAAATCTTCTTTCGAAGTTGCATTTACATCGAATGTCATATCAGCGAAGTGCTCTCCACTGAAATTCGCTCCTGTACCGAAATAATGTCCAATCTCATCTGCTTGCAGGTAGAGTGTCATTGCCATACCAGACATGGTATAAATTTGCCCACCTAACTGTGGAATCCAGAAGGAGTTCATTGGCGCATCAGATGTAAGCTCAAACTTAATCGGTGTATCTTCAGGAATTTGCAAGTAATTCACTGTGGCAATTCCTTGCTCAGGATAGGTAAACAGCCACTTCCAATCAAGTGAAGTCACTTGAATAGTGATTGGTTCTTTATCCGACTTCAAAGGCTTTGAAGGCTCTAATGCGTACGTGTACTTCAACGTAACAACAGCCAATGTGACAATAATGATGATCGGCACAGTCCACCATACAATTTCGAGTGAGGTGCTGTGAGACCAATTGGGTTTATACGATGCCTTATTACTTTTGCTATCGCGATATCGCCATACAATCCAAGCTGTTAGTGCAAGAACTGGAACGAGGATTACCCCGCATAAAATGGTTGCAATCACAATCAAATCTCTTTGCTCAGCACCTACGGGTCCTTTAGGATCCAACACCATAGCTTGGCTGCAGCCAGAAAGTACTACGATGATGGCGACCATCATGAAGAGCATCCCTGCTTGTACAAGCTTTCTCTTCTTCATCCACTTTAACCTCCCAATCAACAAATCCTACCTGTTATCAACATATCATCTTGTTCATCAAAGTTCACCATCACAATGTCAACTTAACAAATACGTCAACGGTTCGACGTAGTAATGTAAAACAAATGTCACAGAACGTTTGTTGACTCTGCTGGAAAAATATGAACAGCAAAAAGCCTTCCAAGTTTTAGACTTGAAAGGCTTGCCTAGTATTCCACCGAACCCTCGTTCTCATTCACCTTTGGCAATATTGCGAGAATGAACCAAATGAATCGCTGTACGAATCACATAAATGTGGACACTACCTACCATGAACCCAATGCCAACCATTAATGTCGTGTTGGTATCACTGAAGCTCTCTAAACTAACCAAGCTAAGAACCAAACCTATAGCAAGCAACGCCCACGCAGCAAACGTCATTAATTTCACTAATGGCATTACATCTCGTTCAACACGTTCAACTGATTTTACGGAAACGGCTCTATTTGACATTGTCATCACAACTCCTGACTTAATTGTAAGTGCTTCATAAATAGTATAACACAAAATCTTAATTTTGTTCATATTTTATTCACACGATGATCAAAATTTGGACAAAATTTTATCGGCAATTGAAGTTACTTGATTAAACAAGGCAATCGATAGGACATTTCAATCCCCTTTCACTCTTATCATTCCATATTAGTGACTTTCGCATGCAAATTTCTAAAAAAACGAAAAAGGGCTGACCTTCGTAGATGCTCTACGGATAGTCAGCCCTTACTGTTATGTATGATCTACTTCAGAAGTGTATAGCTGCCGATAATGGGAAGTGGCTTGACTTGACCTTGGGCTGCCGCGACAATGCCCAGAATAGCCAGAACGACCAGAGCCAAGTTCGCAATCGGCTGTAGGATCCAACCAATAAACGGAATAATGCCGAGTACGACATTCACAATGACCCATGCTAGGAACAAAGTAAGACCTTGATTAGCATGGTAGCCAGCGTACTTAGATTCTTTTGCAGCGATTAATGGGATGAAAAACAAAATGTACGCAAGAATAGCCATTCCCTTGTTACTTTGAATATCTGTGGAATCGTACATGGACAGCACCTCATCTTCTCAGAGTTTACTCTTCCATTATATTCAGAAACCAGCAGCTATTCACTACCCTTTTGGACAAAACTCAAATTATTTTCGCCTCACGAAATTGACCTTCGGTGGATAATGCTCAAATCTTTGCTCCTGAGAAAGCTTCCCAATCCCGCAGTAATTGCTCCTCACGCTCAGGCTTCAATCCAGCAAGTCTAGCCGCCGCCGGATCACGACTCTGGTCCCACGCCAGTGTATCTCTAACGGTTTCGCCCAGCGGCCTAGTTTTTAATCCCGCTTGGAACGCTTTCGAGTTGTTTAGCTGTAACATGCCGATTAAGCTATCGCTTGGCAGCCAAAGCGGCAGCTCCATCCATGGACCCACTTCTTGTGCGACTAAGAATTCTTCCGTCACCCAAATTATCTTCGTCTCGATGTCTCTAGACCAACAAGCGTTCACGAGCTCTTCCATCGTGTAATCACGGCCACTAGCATGAAAAGTTCCTGTGACGCCTTGCTCAATCAACGCCAATGTCCACGCTGCAAGATCCCGCACATCGATGAACTGCAGTTTTCTTTCTCGCGGCAGTGGAACGACTACGTGCCCTCCTCGCTTCAAGCGAGCTGGCCAGTACGTGAATCGGTCTGAAGCGTCGTTCGGACCCACAATGAGACCTGGCCGAATAATGAGCGCTCTCTGTGGAAATGCCTCTTCAACGACTTTTTCACACGCTGCTTTTAGCGCGCCATAACGCTGCCCTGGATCTGCCGCGTCCTCCACGCGCAACACATCAGCGGTTTCATCCAAATCAGCCTTCTTTAAATCCGCATAGGCAGAAATGGTTGAAATGAACGTATACTGTTTCGCAAGATGTTTCAATATCTCGGTAGAGGCTGTTACTGATTCAGGCTGATAACCACTCGTATCAATCACCGCGTCCCACTCATAGCCACTCAATTTGGATAAATCGTCATTCCGATCTCCTAGGATGTGTCGAGCTTGCGGGAGGGCATGCGCATCATGCAAACCGCGATGGAATAAGGTCACTTCGTGCCCTTTCGCGAGTGCTTCTTCCGCCAGTGCCCTTCCTAGGAATTTGGTTCCGCCAAGAATTAGAATGTTCACTAGCGTTCCTCCTTAAGATTCGAATGTTGGATGATTTCATCTAAAAGCGATCTTGCTATCCGCACCTTATTGTCATCAACGGGATCGCTCACACTGCCATTTTCTCTAACTGCAGTACCTAGGTGAACACTTCGCACCCCTGTTGCACGAACGAATGAAGCAAGAGTTTCAAGCGTAAGTCCACCACCTGGCAAGATGTTTAAATGGCTTCCGCTAGTCATGTCGTTTAGTAAGCGAATCTGCTCCACCGCTTGAAGCGCACTCGAGGCACCTCCCGATGTTAGTACATTATGAATTTGTTTATTAGCAAGCAGCAACTGTAATGCTTCTGCTTGTTGCGGCACTTCATCGAAAGCACGATGGAAGGTAACGGGCAAAGAAGTAGCCTTTAGTAGCAAGTTAAGATTATATATATCAATCATTAATTCGGGTGTAAGCACGCCGAATACGAGGGCATTGGCACCTGCTTGCTCAACGTGTTGGATCGAGTCAAGCATAGTGGCTATATCTTCTTCTGACATTTGAAACGAGCGGGCATGCGGGCGGATCATTACGTTCACAGGTATGGAGACAGAGGAAGTAATTTGATTAACAAGTGCTAATTCAGGTGTTAATCCACCTTGCTGCAAATCTGCAACGAGTTCAATCCGATCTGCGCCGCCGGCCTCTGCTCGCTTGGCATCTAAGAGTGAAGTTGCAATAACTTCTAATAACATAGTTGGAATAACCTCCACATCAATGTATATGCATGTATACTCACTCTATCATAGATGGGGCAACACAAAAAACTCCCTAATTGGAGATTAAGGAGTTGTCATGTTCGTTCGTCTTATGTAGGGTCCTAGATATTCGAAGCTTTCTGCCATTGTTGTTGTTGCACTTCGACAAGCTCCAAATTGGCAAATGATCGACTAAGCTTCAACATTTTCTCCGTTGCTGCTAATTTCGGCAATGGTGCACTCATAGGCTTGCCTTTGTAACATACGATAAACAACAATTTCATCACCTTCGCTTTCTCGGATTATAACTTTTGGTTTGGTTGGCTTTGTTACCTATAAGATTCGAAAGACCCCCTCAGGTTTGAGGGGGTCTTTTCGACAATTCGACAAATTTCGCTTTTATCTTCTAAACGATGGCCAAATCCGATAATTTCGCTTTAACTTCTTCTACGAGTTGAATAGCATCTGCCTTACGATTAACAACATCGATGTGGTCCATATCAACGATCAGAACCTCGGAGGCATGATAATGATTCATGACCCAATCATCATAACCTGACCAAAGCTGACGGTAATAATCAACCAACGATTGATCCTGTTCAAAGCTCCGGCCACGAAGTCCGATACGGTGCATAACCGTCTCGAAGGAAGCTTTTAAATACACCATTAAATCAGGTGCTTTCTTTGGAAGTTCTGCCAACTCCGACATCATATTGTCTGCTAAACCTTCGTATACATCGAACTCCAACTGAGAAATACGTCCAAGTTCGCGATTCACTTTCGCAAAATACCAATCCTCATAAATACTTCTATCCAGTACATTGCGATTATGTACTAACGCCTGTTTAATGGCCTTAAATCTCGTATTTAAAAAGTGTAATTGCAGGAGAAAAGGATAACGATGTTTCTCGATCTCCTCCGGTGACGCTGTGTAAAAAAGCGGTAAAATCGGATTATCATCGACACTCTCATAAAAAACATTCGAATTTAATTCTTGCCCAAGCAAAGTGGATACAGATGTCTTACCAAGACCGATCATTCCCCCAACCACAATCACTGCCATTGACCCCTTTCTCCTTCTACCCAATCATAATTTACCTACTGTCAATTCAGCAAAGCTTACCTATTATACAAGGAATTCAAACGGGAGGGAACCCTCTTTTTTTTCCTTCACGATTACTTATATTTTACAAATTTTTGGCAATCCTCAAAGTAGTGAGCAAATGAAGCCTGATGATGATACAAAAAATTAAAAACACAGTGTGACGATTTCATTTGCCATGCTGTCTCTATTAATAAGTGACTTACAATCCTATCCATAAGACAGAGGTGTATCGATGATTTACGGGACTAAATTACTAGATACGGATTCAGAATTATTTGCCGCGGCTCTAACGAAAACGCCTGTATTTGTATGGTCACTCGATCAGCTAGGCGTGTATTACCAGGTTAATACAGGGATTATCAATAAATACACGCCTGATCACGTACAAGTTTACACTGAAAATAACCCCGAAGTATCCACTTGGTACTCAAGAGAAACATCCGAGTTTAGTATTGCATTCTAAAACATAGGAAAACCGCCGTTTCCGTATCCTTCGGTCGGCGGTTTTTTATGTAGTCAACTTAAGTCTCCAAATTGGGCTCGTTCTTATCCGTAGGCAAGTAGACATCAATCGTAGTCCCATAGCCTACTTGACTCTCTATGCTCATCGTTCCTCTGTGCGCTTCTACAATCTTGAAGCACATCATTAAACCTAATCCAGTCCCTTTTTCCTTCGTCGTATAGAAAGGCTCGCCCAGCTGTTTCATTCGATCCTCTGGAATCCCGCTCCCATTGTCTTGTGTCCGCACTCGGATCAAATCTTCGCCATGTAACGAAACGATCATTTTAATCTGTCCATCTTTCGAGATGGCTTCCATCGCATTTTTGATTAGATTAATGAATAATTGCTTCAAATGCATTTCCGAACAAGTAATTTCAGGGATTTCGGATTGAAATTCCAACAACAATTCTACATTGCAAAGGACGGCCTGTGTATCCAACAGCGCAATGACGGATTGCAAAATCGTCTCTAAACTACTTTTCTTATAGGTGATTGCCTCCGGCTTCGCGATCACAAGAAATTCACTTACAATAAAATTAATACGATCCAGTTCGGATAACATAATGTCAAAATAATGTTTCTTGTCTTTCATATCATGCTGCAGCAACTGTAAAAAGCCACGGAGCGAAGTCAGCGGATTTCGAATTTCATGTGCAAGTCCTGCCGCGAGCTGACCAGCAACGGCAAGCTTGTCTGACTTACGAAGTAGTTCTTCCGTTTGATTGCGCTCTGTGATATCTCGAGTAATTGCTGCAAACCCGAAAATCTCACCCTTTTCATTCTTGATCGGCGTTTTTGTAATGCTTACATGGATAAGTCGGCCATCTTTGCGAAGACGAACAGACTCTTTCCCCGATATCTGCTTCCCTAATCGAAGCTGCTCGTACATTTCTTTGCGTTCATTTTCCAGATAGCTCGGATAAATCGGTAATGTACGACCCATTAATTCTTCTTGACTCCAGCCAAAAATATGTTCATGCGCCGCATTAACGGAAATAACTCTCGCATTCAAATCCAACACACTAATCGCGTCAGACGTGTTATTAATAACAGACTCCAGCAGTTCTTTCGTCTCGCGAAGCTCTATTTCCATCTGTTTCCGTTCCGTAATATTCACACACGAGCCAATAACCTCAATCATGCGTTCATTCTCCATGATCGGTCGCAAGGAGGTGATATACGTAATCCCCCGAAATGTCGACTCAAACATGACATTTTCCTCACCGTTCCATGCACGGTGGTAATAGGCCTCTATGGAAGTCGCCAACATTGTTGGCCAGATTTCATATAACGTTTTCCCCAGTATGTGAGATGGCTTATAGCCCAACCGATACAACAGCTCACCGTCACACAAGGTATGAACGTAATTTCCATTGATTTTCCGGAACTTCAACGTCATTCCTTGTTGTCTTCTCACCGTGTCATGAAGATCTTGTTGTGCGATACGCAGCGATTCCCGGTCACGGTTGAACTGTGTGATATCTTTCGCAATTAAATACACACCATCCCATTCACCATTTACAATAATGGGTACATTTTTCACGCCTAATTCAATGATTTCTCCATTCGCTTGTTGAAATTTCAACATATAGTTATCATTTCGCAGGTGCATGCCTTCTGCTTGAACCAGGTTCGGGTCCTTAGGTTGAAATATATGATGGATCAATCGTAAGCGCAATTCATCTTTTGAGTAGCCTAAGATCCGCTCAATGGCTGGATTGGCACCTAGAATACGTCCCTGTATGTCACAAGTAAGAATACCCGCAGGATTATGTTCGATTAATGACTTATAACGCTGTTCGCTTTCGGCCAATTTTCGTTCCATCTCTGACTGTTCTGAGGTTTCTTTCACTTGAACAAGGAAGGCTTGGGGCTCATTGTCTGAATCTCTTACCACAGACATCCGCCAATCTACACACATCATCGATAAATGCTTATGTTGTATGCGCATGTTCAATTGATAATCTGTCAACGTTCCCAATTGTAGTTTTTCATAAGCACTCAAGAAATGCCCTTGTTGAGCAGGCTCTAATAATGCCTTTATATTTGTTGTAAGAAGCTCTGTCTCGGAATATCCAAGCATATCGCACAGACTGCGGTTCAACCTCAACCACTGACCATCAAGCGAAATCAGAGCCATTCCCATTGTTATAAATTCAAAAATCGTATCGAACGAAGGCTCCATTTCCGATTGCTTAGTCATATTTTTATCCCCCATGGTACAGGCTTTGATGTTGCCCCATCATCGCTTGATAGATTCGACAATACCCGCACTAATCCTGCCTTTTTACCCCTTTACAGCGAAATTGTTCGCGAAATGTGCCCTTGGGTTTCATCCGTATGTTAGAATATAAAAATCATTAGCTCATACTTTAGGAGGATGCTCCCTTGCCTAATATTTGGACACATCTCATTTTCGGACAAAAAGCGTTGAACCAATTAGGTCATTCATCGATTCTGAACGATAAACAACAGCGGAACATTTTTTCGTTAGGCTGCCAAGGACCTGATTTTCTTTTTTACCACAACTTCCTACCTTGGAAAAAAGATAAAACTTTAAATGAGCTCGGCAGTCTCATGCATAAAGAATCGTGCGGCCCCTTTTTGCTTGATCTGATTCGTCAGGTACAAGGCAGAGGCATCTATAATCCGGCCGTTCTGTTCGTGCTCGGTTTTATAACTCACCATGTGTTAGATCGTAATTTACACCCTTATGTATTCTATAAGTCAGGCTTCAAGAAATGGGACCATCAACGTTTTGAAATTATTATGGATACCATCTACGCAAAGCATGAACGAAATATTCTAACGTGGAAAACGCCAGTCTGGAAAGAAATATATGTAGGTGAAAAATTCCCACTTGGCATTGTTCCAGCACTTTCCGCTGCAACTGCCATTCATTATCCTGAAATTGCATCTCAGATGAACGACGCTAACGACTGGGATATCGCCTATTTGGATATGATTCGTGCACAACGTCTATTCCATGATCCTAACGGAATCAAGCGAATATTGACATTTGGTCAAATATCGCCTTTGGTATTTACGAAGAACCCGGCTCCGCTCGATTATTTCAATGAAGCTAAAGCGACTTGGAACTGCCCCACAGATCTAGATGAAACTTACTCTTTTAGTGTATGGGAGCTGTTGGAAACAGCAATGAACGACGCCATTCTTGTGCTTCAAGCTGCTATCCAGGTGTTGCAACGAGGCACGGAAGCAGATTGTGACGCTTTACGGGGCGTCCTTGGTAACCGCTCCTATGAAACAGGTAAAGATTGCGACTTACGCTTGCCAATTACTCACGTACAGCCCATTTTATAAAGAGTCCTCACACATTTACAGAACTTGCATATAGTATTCGATACCAAACTGCGGTTTAAGTCTATATATGTAAAAAAACCATGAATGCTGTCATTCATGGTTTTTCTTGTCTACATATTCGGGATATGCCAGTCGATTGTTGTCATTTCAAGTCGTTTCAGAACCGCATTCACATTAGAAAAAGGCTTGCTGCCAAAAAATCCGCGATACGCAGATAGCGGGCTCGGATGGGCAGAAGATAGGATCACATGTCTCGTTGCATCGATTAAAGCAGCCTTCGCCTGCGCATGGCTTCCCCATAACACAAAAATGACAGGCTTCTCACGCGCATTTAATGCTCGGATTATTTGATCCGTGAATCGTTCCCATCCTTTTCCCTTATGTGAATTAGGTTGCGCCTCACGTACTGTTAATACGGCATTTAATAAGAGAACGCCTTGTTCCGCCCACGTCTTCAAATATCCATGATCCGGGATGGGGCAGTCAAGATCTGCCGCTAATTCTTTATACATATTACGTAGAGAAGGTGGGATCACCGTCCCTGGTTTCACAGAAAAGCTAAGACCATGAGCTTGGCCGCTGCCATGATAAGGGTCTTGCCCGAGTATGACGACTTTCGTATCCGTAAAGGAGGTCCACTCCAATGCACAAAACACTTCATCTTGAGGTGGATAAATCGTCTGCTGCGCATACTCCTCATTCAGAAACTGCTGTAATTCCTGAAAGTACGGTGCTTGAATCTCCTCAGCCAAAATCGTCAACCAATCGTTCGTTAAAGACCTCACGCCGTAGTTCCCCCATCTGTTCATTCCGTGCCTAATGCACCAGTCGCAACATCTTTCAGCACGATTTTCCCATCCGTTTCTGTGCCGTCAGCCAGGACTAACTTTAGTTTTGTCGTTTTTCCTTTTTGAACGAGCGCTTGCACCTGCGTGTCTGTTAAGCTTCGTCCGAAGCTTTCCTTCCAAATGACGAAGCTGCAACCTTCTTTGTAATGAGAGCAGCCATAACCTTTGCGTCCCATAAAGAGCGAGCCACCGCAACCAGGTCGTGGACAAGTGGCGATAAACGTACTCGCTCCGTCGCCTGTCGATTTCTCAGCTGGCGCCTTCTTCTTGGTTGGCGATTTCGTTCCACCTTCACCGCGAGATGTTGGCTTCCCTGAAGCTGAGCCTCGTTTACCAGTTGCCTCTGGCGCGTTGTCACCTTCGAAATCCGTTTTCGAAGCCCTTGCTTGCTTTCGCACTTTATCCACAATCAGCGTCGCGAATCTTTTCACATTATGCATAAACTGCTCGTCCGACGCTGTACCACGGGAGATCTCATTCAATCGGCGCTCCCATTGTCCTGTCATTTCCGGGGAAGTCAACAGCTCGATTCCCGCTCCGCGAATCAACTCGACAACCATTCTGCCCTTCTGGGTCAAAATGATTTTCTTCCCTTGCATATCGATGTAGCCAACCTTCTTCAAACGCTCGATGGTCGCTGCCCGTGTCGCAGGTGTGCCCAAACCGGAGTCTTTCATCGCATCGCGGAGCTCTTCATCTTCAATCTGTTTGCCCGCGCTCTCCATTGCCTTCAGCAAAGTTCCCTCATTAAAATGTTTGGGTGGTTGCGTGTCTTTTTCCTTTACAATCGCATCTGTACATGTGACGTCTCCATTGGCATCTATCGAGAAAGGCTCATTGACTTCGACCTCTTCGTCTTCTTCCTCTTCCTTCTCTTTCCCTTTCGTTGCCTTCGCCTTTTCCTTCTTCTGATCGGCATAAATCACTTTCCAGCCGAGAGACAATAGTTCTTTGACAGTCGTCTTGAACAGCTCTTGCTCCACTTCTGTCATAACCGTATGAACCTTGTAGGCAGCTGGCGGGTAAAATTGCGAAAGGAATCGTCTGACGATGAGATCGTACAATTTTTGCTCGTCTGGACTAAGTCCAGATGCTTTCTTATTGGTAGGCAAAATGGCGTGGTGATCTTCTACCTTACTTGGATTACAAATAAATTTGTTATTAATATGAACAAGATTGCGATTCGCACCTTGAACGAGTTCATGATAAGCCGTTCCTTGCAACGCATTAAGCGCCTTATGCATGTCAGGAATATTTTGCTCGGTCACATAGTTGGAATTGGTTCTCGGGTAAGAAATTACTTTATGCTTTTCGTACAAAGCTTGTGCAGTATCCAAGGTCTTCTTGGCTGAGAAGGCATATTTCCCGTTCGCTTCACGCTGCAGTAAAGTTAAATCATATAATTTAAATGGGAATTCTTTCGTTTCCTTGACTTCATAGGATTGGATGCGAGCTGCCTTCCCTTTCACTTTCGCTGCAAGCGCCTGCGCTTTCTCACCATCTGTGAACCGCTCACCTTGCCACATGCCGCGATAGGCCGTGTCTCCTTGCGCAAAATGTCCTTCCAATTCATAAAATTTAAGCGAAGAGAACGCCTCAATTTGCTTCTGACGATCATAGATAAGTGCAAGAACCGGTGTTTGAACGCGTCCCACGGACAACAGCACATTATGCTTCGTCGTGAACGCTCGTGAACCATTCATGCCGATTAACCAATCCGCTTCGCTGCGAGAGCGCGCGGCACGCGTCAGATTCTCGTATTCCGCCCCGTCTTTTAAAGTGGCGAAGCCATTACGAATGGTTTCCGAGGTTAAATCGGAGATCCAAAGCCGTTTTACTGGCTGATTTAGCCCAAGATGACGTTGAATCAGAGAGAAAATGTGCTGCCCTTCTCGCCCCGCATCGCAAGCGTTAACCAATTGATTACACTTCTTCGCCAACTCCGCAATTACCTTAAGTTGATCATAGGTACGCGGGTTAGGAATCAATTTAAACTCAGCAGGAATGATGGGAAGGTGATTAATATTCCACTTTTTATATTTGTCATCATACTGATCTGGTTCAGCCAATTCAATCAAATGTCCGATTGCCCACGTGATGATATATTGCTCACCTTCAAGATGGGACCTCATATTTTTGGCTTTTGGTTCTATTGCGGCAGCTATGTTTCGCCCCATATCGGGTTTTTCCGCAATAATTAGTGTCTTCAACCACAAATCGCTCCTAACCTAAGATTCCCAAAGCAATGCTGGAAATCAGATTCTGTCGATTTAGTGTATCCCACTTTATAAGCGCCTGCAATATCGATCGCGTGAAATATGACTTTTGGCATAAAAAAAAACCCATAAAGGGCTTAAATAATCTACTCAACCATCACGATGGATTCGTCAATACCTTGGCAAAATATGCGCGATTATGAAGAATGGCAGGATGTGTAGGGTGATAGGAATAAGCGATTTCATTATGCTGTTTAGCTTTATTCACATCTCCAAGCCTATCATAGCACAAACATAATTGGACGTGCGGCAACCATGTCCATGCGCTATGGTCTGTTAACGCCACACTATCCTTTCCAGGCGTTTGATAAGCTTTCTCATACCAATAAACGGCTTGTTCGTAGCTTCTTTCGTTAATAAAAATTGCGCCGATCCGGCAACAAGTCACTGCCCTTGGCTGGTCTAATTCAAACGCACGTAATAAAGACATCATCTGGGCATCTCGATCATTCAAATGAGCGTAACAATCCGCCAAATTCAGTGTGGCATTTATTTTATCCTCTACCCAGCCATTGGTTGCAAGAAACTCCAGATAGTAGGTAGTTGCTTCCTCATACTGGGCATGATCCCGCAGCTCATTAGCGAAATAAAATAAATCACGCTCACCGAATTTTTCCCCTTGCTCCAAACGTTTGCGGTAAATACGTAAATTCCTATCGGTATATTCTTTATCTTTCTTGTGCGTAATCGCTACATCACTATCAAGAAAACTGCCAGAAGCTGCTAAGTACTCATGGACAGGGCCAATCCACTGAAAATGACGATCACGTCGAACCAAACGATTACGACGAAGTGAGGTCGAGACATTGCCATTCGCATCAAAGCCAAGATTGTATGGCATCGTTACACGATCGACTAGCGGATTCATTGTACGGATCAGGTCTAAAAAGAGCTTGCGATCTCGCTCCAAGACAACATCATCCGCATCCAACCATAGGATATAGTCCTTGGTCGCTTTGGAGAAGGCGAAATTCCGCGCTGCCGCAAAATGATCAATCCACTGGAAATCATAGATCTTATCCGTAAATGTTGCCGCCAGTTCTTTCGTTCGATCTGTTGAGCCCGTATCCACGATGATAATCTCATCTGGAATGCCAGCCACCGATTTTAAACACGCAGGCAGCGCGTTCTCTTCGTTTTTCACAATCATGCATAAGCTAATCGTAAATTTACGATTACCTGCTTTACCTGTTTTATTCGTTCGCTTATACACGTCAATTCCCCCTATTCCGGATTGTCGAAAAATACCCTCATGTCGCGCTCTCCTTGTTGAGCACTTTCGCAAAATAGGCACGATTATGAAGCATACTTGGATGCGTCGGGTGTATGTGATAAGCCTTCTCGTTATGCTCATTTGCTTTTACCTTGTCACCTAATCGATCATAACAGAGACATAATTGAAGATGAGGCAGCCATGTCCATGCCGCATGATCCACTTTCCCCATCAAACCTTGCGGATTCCCAAGGGTTGTTGCCGTTTCGTACCAGTAGACAGCTAATGGGATCGCATTGTTATTGAAAAAGTAAGCGCCTACCCGGCAACACATTTCTGCACGTGGCTTATCGTAACTTAGTGCTCGGAAATAGGCCCGAATTTGCTGATCTTTCTCTTTTAGCACGCCATGACTATCTCCCAATTTCAGACAGGTAGAATAGACATCCTCAATCCATCCCTTCTTCGTATCCAAGAACCGTTCATAGTAGGCAATCGCTTCTTTATGAAGCCCATGATCTCGTAATTCATTGGCAAAATAATAGAGATCGCGTGGAGAGAAGTCCTCGTTAGCAGCTTCCCGTTTGCGATAGATCCGCAAGTTGCGATCGGTATGTTCTTTATCTTTTTTATGCGTTACTGCAACATCAGCTGCGAAAATTTGACCACCGACAATCAGAACTTCATGCACAGGCCCTTCCCACTGAAAGCCTCGATCTCGGCGAACTAAGCGATTGCGTCTCAAACTTGATGTCACTTGCCCCGCTTCATTAAAGCTCAAATGATAATTCATGGTCACACTATCAATCTTCGGATCAAGATCAGCTTTTAATTGCAATAATTTCAAGCGATCCACTTCTTCAAATTCATCATCCGCATCCAGCCACATGATATAGGTTTGCGTAGCTTTCGAAAATGAGAAATTACGTGCAGCTCCAAAATCATCGATCCATGTAAAATCGTAGATTTTGGCCCCAAACGAAGCCGCAATCTCTTTCGTCCGATCCGTCGACCCCGTATCTACGATGACGATTTCGTCTGCAACCTCTCGTACCGAGTGCAGGCATCGCCCAAGCGATTGTTCTTCATTTTTAACAATCATACAGAGACTAATCGAAATCACCTTATGGCCTCCTTCTTTTCACTGGATTTCCTTGTGCATGGTGTGTGGCGTCGCCCTTTCATCCTTATTCATTTTTATGTCCTACGGGTTGAAAACGTTCTGTAAAGACAGCACATGCCTAGCGGAAATCTACACACCAAAAAACCTCTCACCCCACTTTTTAAGCGGAATAAGAGGTTTAACGGGTTCTTTTGCGCACAATCACTGCCTAAGAAGGATGAATGTGTTAGATTAACTTGCCATTCCAATAATAACTATCTTCTCGGTATACCTTGAAAGCAATTTCTACCTCGGGTATGCCAAGTGACATCACATGCCTCGTCAGGACCTCGGCATAGGCATCACGAATTTCTTGCCCGCGCTCAAACCAGCCTACTTCGATAAAGGGATAGGTATCACAAACCTCACCTTGAAAGATGGAGACAGTTGGCAGACATTCCAACATGAAGTTGTCAATGCCACAGGAACAGACCTCTGCTAACTCCGTAATAAGCGCCGTGCTTATGGACTGGATGTGCGAAACGCTGATTCCTCTAATAATCATATGAGGCATACGTGCAAGCTCCTTTATTAGCTCAAGCGGTTAAGCTCTCATTAATTCCTTTATGGTCTGCAGGGAGACCCCTGTTTGATGATATACTTCAATAAGTGTCGCGCGCGGATTTGTTCGCACAAAATCTTTCACTTTATTCGAATCCACTAGACCAAGCTGCAAACAACTTGTACATCTAGTTTCCCACTTCGAGATGAAGACGCGTCCACATTTGATACAATTACAAAGAGACATGCTTACACTCCCCTAGAACCGATGAATGACTTACTCTTCAAGCTCATTCGTAACAGTTGCTCCGTTTCTGGGGGTACATCAGCAATTAATTATAAATTTGGACGAGATCCCCCACTTTGAGCTCACCTGGACGCTCCACATAGGCAACAATCCCTCTAGCTTGCTGTGCCCTCTGAATAAAAAGCTTCGTAAGCAAGGGGTCTTGATAATGTTCAGCAATGATACGTCCTGGACCCGAACACGGCTCATTCTCCCCTTCACATACAAGTCCACCACCACTAGGGAGCATCATCCGAATTCCCATTGGCAGCTTGGTTAACTCGGGTACACCGCTAATGACGATATTCGCACCCAGCCATGCCGGTTGGATCTCTTTCACGCCAATCCGCTCAGCAATTCCCTGCAGCTCCTCCACAGAAACGATACTCAGCTGACGTCGATTCATGATCTCTTGACCACGCTTGTACATGGGTTGACGAACATTCGCTTTCGCTAAAATGCCAAAATGACGATCACCTTCGATTCCGCCAAATTGGAGCTCTACACGTTCAAGTTCTCTCGTCACGAATGTCGCAGGATCGTCAGCGATAAGAATCGCTTCAATTCGTGCATGAAGAGGCATCCCCTTCACCTTCCTCTCATTCCTTCATTGATAAACTACCTTGATTCTGTGTCTTGCTATGGCCAATAAACACCATCCTGCCAACCGAGCACAAAGGCTTCCCATCTTCTTTCCGCTGGAAAATCAATAAGGTTGCCAAAGTGTCTACCAACCGTGACATGCTGGGTATGATGAGCTTTAAGCGCAGCGGCCTTCACAGTCCACATCGTCTCCGTATCAATTAGAATGGATGGTTGATGTCCTAGGGTCCGCATGAGTGGCGAAAATCCGTAATATAATTTCTTTACACTCGGACATTCTCCACTGTGTACGGCTGCCGTAGTCGCCTTAGAGATAGCCACGTGGTCACGATGACCATTACCGCCATCTTCCGCAAACGTATAGACATTCTCCACTTCATGATGCTGAATAAATGTAATAATCTGTCCCACTAATGTTTGGAAATCTACTTCATCCAGCTGACCGTCAGGCCAGCCTAGGTGCTCAACCTCAGAAATCCCTAGGATTTCCGCTGCTACTAACATTTCTTGCTCACGTAATTCGGCTAATTCCTGCCGATTCTTCGCGCGTTCTAACCCTTGTCTCCCTGCATCGCCACGTGTGGCAAGAAGTAAGACAACTTCTTCTCCTTCATCAGCTAGACGGCGAATCAGGCATCCGCTTAAGAATGTTTCATCATCGGGATGGGCATAAATAAACCCGTTTCGGGACCCCACTGCTCGTCCACCTCTTTTCTCAATTAGTTATGCTAAAACAGCTTCGATATCTGAACTAATATCTGCTGGTTCTGTACGTGCACCGTATTGTTTAACCACTTGACCACTCGGATCTACTAAGAATTTCACGAAATTCCATTCGATTTCGCCCGTACGGTAAGGTTCCGGCGTATGGCTAAGCAAATAGGTATACAACGGATGAGCGTGCTCACCTTTAACATCGATCTTATCGAACAATGGGAAGGTTACTTTGTAGTTTAACTCGCAAAAAGCTTGAATTTCTTCATTCGTGCCAGGCTCTTGCCCAGCGAATTGGTTACACGGAAACCCAAGTACAACGAGTCCTTTATCCTGATATTGCTCATAAAGAGCTTGAAGACCCTTGTAGTGCGGGGTAAGTCCGCAAGCACTCGCGGTATTCACAATAAGGAGCGCCTTTCCTTTATATGTTGAAAGTGTTTGTGTTTCCCCTGTAATCGTTTGGACCTCGATATCATAAATCGACATGAATCTCTTCGCCTCCATTAATTAATTTACGTACCTCCTGAGTATACCATTCCTTTCCACAGAAGCCCAAATGGTAAGGCGAAGATTTTCCCAGATTCGCTTTCTATCTCCAGTCAGGTGTGTTATAGTGTTTACCTGTTTATGATAAATCCATAGACAACATCTGATCTTAGGAGGTAACTGATCTTGGACACAAAGACTCAAAGTGCCTATCAAGAAGAACTGCAAAGGCTCGAACAGACGAATAAGGAAATCGATAAACAACTGGAACGGCTTCGCGCTACTCCGGTTTATTATGGTCCCGATTTAACTGAGCAAGCTCTTGAAGTTTTGCGTGAGAATGGCAGGCACAATTTATCCAAAGCTATTGATGAACCTTATTTCGGCCGCCTGGACTTTGAAGAAACAGGCACAGTTTCACCCGTTCCGCTTTACATCGGCAAAGCCGGCGTTGAAGACGAGCGAACAGGTCGACTTCTGGTCATTGATTGGCGCGCTCCAGTAGCCAGCCTATTCTATTCCTTCACAGGCGGCTTGGACGCTGCTTCGTATGATTCACCTGACGGACTTATCAACGGCTTAGTCTATTTGAAGCGAAATCTCGTTGTGCGCAAGCAAATTCTCCAGCGTGTTGTCGATACCTACGACCGCAATGAAGACTCCCTCTCTGTCGGTGATGAGTTCTTGCTCTACCGATTGGGCGAAAATAAAGATAACAAACTACGCGATATCGTCTCCACGATTCAAGCGGAACAAGATCGCATTATTCGTGCCGCTAAGAACACCGCACTTATTATTCAAGGTGTCGCAGGAAGTGGTAAAACGACCGTTGCCTTGCACCGACTCGCATTCCTTCTCTATCAATACCGTGAACAGGTACGGGCTGAGCGCATGATCATTTTCGCGCCCAACTCCATGTTCTTGGACTATATTTCAGGTGTCTTACCTGAACTCGGTGTCGGCAACATTCAGCAGAGTACCTTTACCGATTGGGCGCTCGAAGTGCTCGACCATGAAGTACAAATCGCAGACCAAGAGCTGACGCTACAGCGTTGGTTTGCTCTGGGCAGCAAAAGGCCTCCTGTCGACGACCAAGCGCCAGGACGCTTCAAAGGTGCCGTCGCTTTTAAAGACTACTTAGACGATTGTCTCAATCGCCTTGAAACAACCTATGTACCTACCGCGGACTTCTCGCCATGGGATGGTGTAAAGCTGCCCATCGCCACCATTCGCGAGTGGTTTTTTGTTGAAAACAAACATTACCCACTGATCAAACGTCGTGAGCGCGTCGTTGCACGGATCAAGCGATGGATGGAAATCCAGCTTGAGAAGGTTTGGGAGCAAAGCTTGAAAAAAGAGTTGAAAAAGAAATCCGCACAGAAGCTCCGCACCTACCTAACGGCGTGGCCTGAATATACAGCATTCACGTTCTACAAAATGCTGTTCACCGACAAAGGACGACCAGACAGCTTACCGGCTAATCTGCTCCAGGAGATCCCAGAGTCAATCGTAACGGCATCTGCAAAGCTTTTCAAAAAGAAGGAAGTCCAACTCGAGGATCTAGCTCCTCTACTCTACATCCATACACGACTCCATGGTATTACGTCGGACCGATTATTCGATCATGTTGTCATTGATGAAGCACAAGACTTCTCACCTTTCCAAGTCGCCGTGTTGGATTCGTACACACGTAACAGCTCCTTCACGATTCTTGGTGATTTATCACAAGGAATACATGCCTATCAAGGCATTCAGGAATGGAAGGAATTTTCCAGTTTGTTCAAAGAAGAAGAAACAGGATACTTCGAACTGGAACGAAGCTATCGTTCCACAATGGAAATCATCCAGTTTGCGAATTCTGTCCTTCAACGCGGCGTAAGCAACCCGCTGCTAGCTGTTCCCGTCTTCCGCAGCGGAAATAAAGTTCGCGTGCTGCAAACGTCTCTGAAAGATCGACTGCCGCTCTTGCAGCAAGCGATTCAACTCTTACAAACGGGCACGTCCAGCACCATTGCTGTCGTTGCGCGAACAGAGCAACAGGCACAAGAGTTGCACGACGCTTTGACCCTTGCTGGGATAGCAACCAATCTCATCACCTCCAAGCAACGTGTCTATCGAGGTGGAATTTCCGTGTTGCCCGTTTATCTGACAAAGGGATTAGAATTTGACGCCGTTCTCCTGATGGATGTGACCGCGGAGCACTATGAAGCGACGCTTATGGATGCCAAGCTGCTTTATGTCGGCTGTACACGTGCGCTACATGAGCTTTGGCTGCTCGTGACCGGAGAAATGTCGCCGCTAGTTACAACGGATCAAGCGGACATCACGACAACAGAGTTGCCGTTGTAAATAAACGACTTGTGCTCAACGTTCAACCATCCGAACTCTAAGAACAGCAAAAGACACCTACGCTTCCGATCATTCCGATCGAGCAATAGGTGTCTTTTTCTCTTAATAGGCGACTAATACCCCGCCTTCACCAGCATAGGTACCGATCACAGTACCCATATTGGCGAACAGTACATTGCGAAACGGATGCTTCTCCAACAGCTGAACCATGAACTCACGAGCTCTTGGTTCACAGTTACTATGGGCGATAGCAATAACGTCCTTCTCATAATCATGCTCTTTATCACCAAGGAATGAAATTAATCGCTTCAAGGCATTCTGTGAGCCGCGAATCTTCTCAACAACCTCAATCGCGCCTTCCTCACTAGCTTTCATGAGCAGCTTAATATTCAAGACGGAAGCTACCGCACCGCGCACTCTGTCGAGTCTTCCGCCTTTAATAACATTCTCTAGCGTATCTAAGAAAAAGAACGTACCCGAACTCGTAACGGCTTGTTGAATCGCAGCTACTATCGTTTCATAAGCATGTCCACTCTCCACCATCTTGGCTGCTTGATACACAAGTACACCCAATCCTAGCGAAGTTGTCTTTGAATCGATGACTTCGATGCGGCCAGTATAACCTTCCTCCTGCAGCATCTCTTTCGCCATAACCGCGTGATGATACGTAGAGCTTAAAGCCGATGATAGACATATGACAAGAATATCTTGATCCGACCCACCCTTCTGATACTCACTTAGGAAATGTCCAGGTGAGGGGCTTGAGGTCTTAGGCAACGCGCTCTCTCGCTTCATCCTTGCATAGAAATCAGCAAGATCCATATCTGTCGGCATACATTCCTCGCCAAATTGCACAGATAAGGGAACGATCCCTACTCCTATTTCGTTAACAGTCGTTCTAGGGAGGTCGCAGCTGCTGTCGGTGATAATCTTGATTGTCGTCATGGGGTCCACTCATTTCTTATTTTTTAGCTTATCTAGTAGTACGACATAAATGGTGATAGGTTTCGTGAATTTACGACCCTAATTCTACATATTTAGACAAATTTCGCTAAAATCCGTATATTGTCATACCACCATCCACAAAAAGTGTCTGGCCAGTGACATAGTTAGCCGCATCAGATGCCAAGAATACCGCAGGTCCGACTAGCTCCTCTAATTCACCAACACGGCGCAGCGGCGTGCGAGCGATAATTTCTGCTAAATAATCGGGCTGATTCAAAATCTTCTCAGTCAGGGGAGTTTTGAAATACCAAGGTCCGATCCCATTCACCAGGATGCCATATTTCCCCCACTCCAGTGCAAGCACTTTGGTCATCTGGATCATCGCCGCTTTTGTTGCAGCGTATACGACACCTGTACGCAAAGCCACCTGACCCGCAACTGACGCAATATTGATGATTCGCCCATATTCACGCTGCTGCATGTGACGACCTACAATCTGTGAGCACAGAAACGCTGATTTTAAGTTCGTCTGCATGATCGTATCCCATTCTTCGTCCGTTACTGCCAAAGCTTGACTGCGGATGTTCATGCCAGCATTATTAATAAGGATATCAATACGATCCGTCTGAGCAATAATAGCGGCGACAGCCTCTTCAATTTGCTCCCGATTCGTAACGTCCACGGCATATGGATAAGCTTGTCTACCTAATGCGCGAATTTCTTCAGCAACATTGTCTAAATCCGCTGCCGTTCTTGCAAAAATAGCGACATCCGCGCCAGCCTCTGCTAAACCAATCGCCAGAGCTCTACCAATACCTCTGCCGGCTCCGGTCACTAGGGCAACTTTATTATTCAGTTGAAATGAAGGTAAATACATCGATTCATCGTCCAATCTATATAGGGATTCTCTATTCACCAATAAGAAAGAAGGGTTAACTATGCAATATTCAGTCAAAGAAGAGAAAGCGAATGCGCTCACGCATGGGATTGGTGTCATCCTCAGCATAGCCGCACTCATTCTGCTCATCGTACAAGCTTGCACGCATGGAAACGCCTGGCATATCGTCAGCTTCAGCATTTTCGGTACAGCGCTGGTTCTTCTGTATACATGTTCCACACTGTTACACAGCGTTACTCAGACGAAAATAAAAGATATTTTTGAAGTCCTGGATCACTCCGCCATCTATATCTTAATCGCCGGAACCTACACCCCTTATCTACTCGTTACGTTGCGAGGGACACTAGGGTGGTCGTTTTTCGGTGTCATATGGGGCTTAGCCCTCATTGGCATCGTGTTAAAGTTATTTTTCGTAAAAAGGTTCGTTCTCGTTTCAACCCTGTGTTATATCTTCATGGGGTGGTTGATCGTGATCGCGTTCAAACCGCTCTATGCGCAATTGCCGCTAGGCGGCATTGTATGGCTAATTGTCGGCGGTCTTCTCTACACACTCGGCTCGATCTTCTATGTATGGAGGCGCATTCCCTATCACCATGCCATATGGCACTTATTCGTGCTGGCTGGCAGCGCCTGTCATTTCATTTCCATTTTCGGGTATGTGAGATAGTTTCATTTAGATAAACAACTGCTGCAGCTGCTGCAAGGTTACAGCGACCTCTAATTGGTTCGCTACCTTCTCATAGCCTAATTCATTGGGATGGATGGCATCCTCAGCTAGAAAAAGTGCCGCTTGACCGACAAAAGCATCGTAAACCTGCACGACTTGTATATGCGGCTGCTCTAATTTGCGCAGAAAAAGATTAAACCGTTGTACCCAATAGGCAGCATCCGGTATTTGCGGTAAGGGATTATATAAACCGATTAAGGCCAGTAGGTAGGGAGTTTGTATACCTTGCCGCAGCTTTTCAATTTGTGCGATAAGTTTACGATAGTTGGACTCATACGTTTGTAAAGCAGTTTTGAGTACCGAGTTATCGCCGTCATAAAAGAAGGGAATAGCCGCTTGAATGAGATCGTTACCGCCAGCTGTAATTGTAATGAGAGTCGCTTCTTGAATATCCTTCTGAAGCTCTTGATCAGACTCGATAGTCTCAAGCAACTGCGCTGTCGTGGCACCATTCGTGCCGGCATGACGCAAGGTAACAGGTACATTCAGCAGACATTCCAACCTTTGTCGATACACCGAAACGAAGCCTTGACCTTCTTCAGCACCATAACCAACGGTTAAAGAATCACCAAACGCCAAGTATTGTATTCTTTTTTCCATCGCTATCCTCTCCCCTAAAGCGTGACGTATATTACTATATGCGCCACCGCCCAGTTTGGGAAGGGATACCTACAGGGGTTCATTCGTCGTTTTTTTTACGCTTACATGCTGATTTACGTAATCTTCGATTTGCGCTTTCTCTGAAAAAGTGAATTGGAATTCACTATCACAGCCTTCATCATGAAGGACAATCTGTACAATGTCTCCATCGGTATTACAAATGACAAGGATTGATGGATCAATCAGCCCTTCAGGAAAATCTTCACCTTCTGCCAATTGGATGCCAAGGTACACATCCTGCCACTGCCCCCGGCTCTCCGTTTCAAGAAAGCATAAGCTAAATTGGTGTTCTTCATGCTCTGCTCCATATTTCATCATAGTCGATCCCTCCACTTTCTTTTGCATCCATGATCTAGTTTTCAGCCATTATGACATTGCATTTGGTAGTTCTTGCTTCTATATACTACAATGGAGTGAAGAACCATTCAACAAAGGAGCCAACTTCTTATGAAATCAATAATCGATCAAACAATAGAAACCAATGCCGCAAGATTCAAAGATATTTCCCGCTTCATTGGGGCAAACCCGGAACTTGGGCATGAAGAATTCCTTGCATTCGCACGTTTAACCGAAGAACTCTCCTACCATGGCTTTACAATTGAACGTGGTGTTTTAGATATTCCTACCGCATTCATCGCAACTTACGACTCAGGCAAACCCGGCCCCATCGTTGCCTTCATGGCTGAGTACGATGCGCTCCCTGAGCTCGGTCATGCTTGTGGTCATCATCTCATCTGCATGATGAGCATCGGGGCTGCAATCGGCCTCCAAGCAGCTTTAGCAGAAACTGGTGGCAGCATTCGCGTCTACGGTACGCCTGCCGAAGAAACCAAGGGCGCCAAAGTTCCTATGGCGGCAGCCGGGCTTTTTCACGACGTCGACATCGCACTCATGGCCCATCCTTATTATACGTATGAAAAATCAGGCGAATCGCTGGCCATGGATGCCATCGAATATGAATTCTTCGGCCGCTCAGCACACGCCGCGGCACAACCCTATGAAGGCATTAATGCGCTTGATGCAGTCCTGCAACTGTTCAACAGCATCAATGCGCTGCGCCAACAGCTCAAATCAGATGCTCGCATTCATGGCATCATCAGTGAAGGCGGTAAAGCGCCCAACATTATTCCGGACTATGCGGTTGCAAGATTTTACGTCCGCTCAGCGACACGTACGTACACGAATGAGCTCGTTCAGAAGGTTCTTCACTGTGCAGAAGGCGCTGCCCTTCAAACCGGCTGCACGCTGAAAACATCCTTCTACGAATACTCGTACGATGAGCTGCGCACAAATGAGATCTTATCCAACGTTTTCACAGACCAATTGTTCGAGCTGGGTATCAACCCGAAAGAAATTGAAATCGGCAAAGACCACGGATCCTTGGATCTCGGCAATGTCTCCACACAATGCCCTACCATTCACCCTTTCGTGAAGGTGGTGGGTGAGCGACATTTGCTCCATACGAAGGAATTCCGTGATCTCGCTATGACTGAGCCTGCACTTGACAGTATGCTCTTCACGGCGAAGGCACTAGCTTACACCGCTTATGAAGTGCTGTCTAAACCTGCTTTATTGGCTTCCATAAAAGAGGAATTTGCAGCGGCAAAGTAACCCTGTTTCCGCTCTTCCAGCTGTGACAGTATCGAATAGAACATCACCATACCGATCACACCACTGATGGCAATTAATGAGGCCATGAGCCAGGACGACAGCATCCCGCCTAGAATTACCCCTAGACCGCCCAGAAACGTAGCTCCTCTATATACCATGCCATACAAGGCCATATAGGAGCTGCGTGAATGGTCGGGAGCCATGTTACCGAGGTAGGCTTGCTTTATTGGCACGTACATCAGTTCACCTACGGTAGCGATCAGCATCGAAAGTAAGAGTAATTCAGGGTGATTACTGTAAGCCAGATAGCTATACCCAGCAATATAGCAAGCATAGCCGATAAAGAGCACATTACGATCCGTAAATCGACGCATCAGCACCCCCATAAACACCGAGAGAACAACCACAAGTACCGTATTCTCCGTACGTATAAACCCCAGCATTTGGAAGCCATCAATGCGCCAGGCATCCGTCAGCCACGGAAGAAACGGCGTATCTATCATCTCTTTCCCCAAACGAACAGCGACATAGTTACCCAAATGAAACTCCACGGATACCAACAATAAAGAAGCAATTGTGAAAATCAGAAACGTTTTGTCACGCAGTACCATCCGGTAATTCGTCCAAATTGAAGGACGCTTCTCCTTCGTTTTATTACTTTTCGCCATCATTTGAGCCCTATAGTCATCCTGAATACATACATAGGTAATGATGCTGGTAACCAAACCAATTACGGACAACGCTATAAACAATTCAAATAAATAGGATTTAAATAAAAATGCGCCCGCCATACCTGCGATGGCAAAAGATAAATTATTCATCCAATACATGATCGCATACATGAATTTACGTTCCTCAGGCTGCGTGGCATCCAGCAGCATAGCCTCATTAGCTGGCCCATGAATCCCCCAGCATACACTCACGACAATCATTAGGATAAAGGTTGCGATTGGTGACTCCCACCACAGCGAATTCGCAGCTGCCATAAGTAGGAAACAGAGCATCCAGCCTATTTCTGCAGCGAGCATCAGCTTCTTCCTGCCAAATCGATCTGAATAATACCCGCCGATGATACCAGCGACGACACCTGCCAAAATACCAAGAATAACAACCAAACCAGCAAGTGTATCCCCTAATTTACCTGAGAAATAGATCGACATAAATGGCAGCACCATATTATTCGCAGTGCCCGATAGAAAGGATAAGCCTATTCTTAATTTTACATTGCGATGAAAATCTCGAAACCTCATGCTTCTCCTGCCTCCATCTCACACCATTATTAACCTTCGTTCAATAAAAGAGTACAAGAAACCCTTACGGTTTCTCATTGCTTCGCAAGAACAAAGCTACACCAACCAGCAGCAAACAACCAGCCAAAAGCTGCATCGTCGTAATCGTTTCACCTAATAGGAAATAGGCCAATATCGACGCACCCAGCGGTTCCCCTAGTACCGTCATCGATACCGATGAAGCTTTCATATATTTTAGCAGCCAATTAAACACATAGTGTCCGAATATCGTGGAGACGAATGCTAGCAGGAAAAAGATTCCCCATTCCTTCATCGGATAGCCCGTAAATGCTTCACCTGAGTAAATATTCGTCACCGCGAGCGTTAGTCCCGCAAACAAGAATACAAGAAAGCTGTACACATAAGCAGAAATACGCTCTCTCAAGCTTTTGCCAAGTAACATATGAAAAGCAACAGCAATCGTCCCAACGAAGGACAGCACATCGCCTTTTAGCGCTTCACCTGAGAATTGAAAATCGCCCCAACCGATACAAATAGCTCCTAGAATTGCAATACACATGGCTATAATTGCGGTACGGCTTGTCCGAACACCATAAAGCAAGAAGGCACCAACCAGCACAAAAATCGGCTCAAGCGTTAAAATCGCAGTCGAGCTTGCAACCGTCGTATATCGCAGCGAATCCATCCAAAATAAAAAGTGCAAGCCAAGCGCAATGCCAGATATAGCCGTGCGAAGCCAATCTTTCATTTGAATTCTCTGAAACTCTTTGCGGTAATTCCATAGGAATGGCAGCATTAAGACATTCGTCATAAAAAGTCTGTACATCGCGATGACCGCTGCTGATGCATCAGACCATTTTACAAATATGGAGGAAAAAGATATAGCAATAATACCGATTATTAGAAAAATCGGGATGGGAATTTTTGTTTTGTTCATTGCATTCATGAATAACGAACTCCTTAGCTGAAAATTACTGTCATGTTGTCGCCAAATAAGTATATAGGAGGATGTTCGGCTTGCCAATCTTTTTTAAACGATGTTCAATTAAACACAGGCATAAAAAAGCCCTCCGTCCCACCTACATCACGTAGATAAAACGAAGGGCTGTATATACGTTAAATAATTAATCTAATACTGCGGACATATGCTTATTCGTTACGGACCAGTGGGATGTATTCCAGATAGATTCTTTATTTTTGAAATAAAGAATTTGTGGGGATGCATGCTTGATACCGAGGTCCTCTGCGATTTGATTCGAAACAGGACGGGACTCAATCACCTTCACCAAGAAATAATCCACAGCCTCATTGTGTGTGCCAGATAAGTATTGTTCATATTCATCAAGTGCACTCGCACTTACTGGACATGTTGTACTGTGCTTTAGAATAACAGCTGGCTTTTCCTCAGAACGATCAAGCACTTCCTGCCACTCCGATAACGTCGTTAACTCTTTCCATGCAGACATGTTTCACATCTCCTTTCTCTACTTTCTCCTCAAAATTATAAGATAACCACTTCGCATATGCAACTTGTTCGCTTACAAGTCAACCCTCCCGGGCTTCTAGCGATTCTGATTGTGGCACTGTTTAGGCTTCCAGTGCTTGGTTTATCGCGCAATAAGAAATAACTGGAAATTGCACATCTATATAGAAAGAATATCACCATAAACTTAAATTAAATGGAAAAAATGTAGTTAATTCCCTCAGGATTTTTCGAGTTGCGGGAGCTTTGGCGCCTCTTTATCATACTGTAACTCGAATTTTTCGAGTTACGGGAGCTTTGGCGCCTCTTTCTCGTGCCGTAACTCGAATTTTTCGAGTTACGGGAGCTAAGGCGCCTCTTTTTTGGGCTGTAACTCGAATTTTTCGAGTTACGGGAGCTAAGGCGCCTCTTTTTTGGGCTGTAACTCGAATTTTTCGAGTTACGGGAGCTAAGGCGCCTCTTTCTTGGGCTATAACTCGAATTTTTCGAGTTACGGGAGCTAAGGCGCCTCTTTCTTGGGCTATAACTCGAATTTTTCGAGTTACGGGAGCTAAGGCGCCTCTTTTTCGTACCATAACTCGAATTTTTCGAGTTACGGGAGCTAAGGCGCCTCTTTTTTGGGCTGTAACTCGAATTTTTCGAGTTACGGGAGCTAAGGCGCCTCTTTCTCGGGCTGTAACTCGAATTTTTCGAGTTAAGGGAGCTAAGGCGCCTCTTTTTCGTACCATAACTCGAATTTTTCGAGTTACGGGAGCTGCGGCGCCTCTTTTTCGTGCCGTAACTCGAATTTTTCGAGTTACGGGAGCTGCGGCGCCTCTTTTTCGTTCTGTAACTCGAAAAACCCTAAGCGGCAACTGGCTGCTTAGGGTTCTGTTCGCTTAAGATCTCACTTGCAAGAATTGACGGAATAAGAAAACCGCCTTCAACTTCAAGAGATCATTGACTTTTTTGAAATCAACTTGCAGCAAATCACTAATTTTCTCCAACCGATACGTAACGGTATTACGATGAATGAATAATTGCTTAGCAGCCTCACTGACTTGACCGTCGTTTCGAATAAATACTTCAAGCGTACGAATCATTTCTTGGGAATACTCCGGATCCTTCTCTAAGAGAGGACGCAGAATCTTCGCACAGTAATCTTCCATCATAGGAGAAGACAAGTGCTGAAAAAGATGAGCGAATTCAATCGTTTCATAATGAAGGACGCGATCTGGCAAACAGAGTTTCTCTGCCATTCGCCCAGTCTCACCACATTCCAAGTAAGCTTCGCGAAGTGCAGTAGGCTTCACTTTCAGTGATGAGGTATAGAACACCATGCCCTCTCGCTCAGACACATGTCCAGCTTCCCGTTCAAACTTACCTAATAGCTGTGACAGCTCTTCCTCAGGAAATCCATCCGCTTGCGTCGTGGAATAGATAGAAAACAGATGATCTTTCAGGATAAAATGATGCCCTCGCACATTGTTAGATTTCGTTTGACTCTCCAAATATTGCTTAACTTCCTTGAGCTTCTCACTCCCAGCATCCTGACTCAATGATGGATTCTTACTCTTTCCAATGACACATTGGTAAGCACCTGTAAAAATGAATACACCTCTCGCTTCCGCTTGCTCCATAAACCCCTCAAGGGACGTTCCTTTATCCAAGTAGCGGATGAGGTTATTTTGCAAATCCCGCTCAGCTGAAGCTTCAACATGGGAACGGAACGTATAGCTCATATGGAACGAGAGAATATCTGCGGCTTGTTGAAACAAACCTTCCTCAACAGTAGCCAGTAGAACAACATCTGGAATGATTAATAATTGCCCTAATGGCTCATCATCTTGTTGCTGTAAACTAACGCGATATGCTCTATCTTTTCCTGCATAGACCCAGCCTGATTTTCTCTTTTTCGGCCAGTCCTGAGCAAGTTGCTCGGCATGCCATGTACTTGTGTTAAATAAGACCCGACCTCTTGCTCCAATAACTGCCATCGGATACCCTAGAATGTCGCTGACAAGCTGAAACATGTCGTTCATGTTATCTTGTTTCAGTCCAAACTGCATCAGCTTCTTCTGCTTTTCGAGCACCGTTTGCAGCAACTCTGTATTCCGGCGATATTCCGCATTAAACAGCGCATTCATCTGATCCGAGAACGTGAACTGAAATGGCATTTCAATAATTGGAAAATGTAATCGATCCGCTTCGTCCATAACGATTTGCGGCAGCTCCGTCCAAAATCTCCCGAGCTTAATCCCTAGACCTGCAGCTCCGCGGTCATTTAATTTGCGCAGGAGGTTCACGGTTTCTTGCGGGCTGTCTTTCATCGCGAAGGCTGTAGTAAACAGCATTTCACCTGATTTTGTCCAATCAGCAATATCAGGTGCATCCATGACATTGACTGATTTAACAATACGGGATTCCCCTTGTTTTCCGGCGACTAACTTTGCTTCCGTTAAAGGATATATCGCCAACGCTTCACGAATGGTAAGATGCATCGTGCTTCCCCCCTATGCCTTTTAATCGATTATAGGATGATCAAACGGTACCCGTCAATGCATTTACGTCATAAAACATGACATCAAATAAAAATTTATGAATTTTTCATGAAAATTATTAATTATATGTAAGGTTATATGACATATAATTAATAAAAAGAACCCTCACAACCACGATCTCCGTAGTAATGAAGGCTCCTTATGCTGAAGCTTCAACTAAATCACACGAAACGTTCCTGTCCCGATCGTCCCCAAATTGCCTTCACTGTCCTCAACGCGACCTTGAGCTGTAATCATTTTACGTGATTGATGGACAAGTTCCGCTGTCACAAGCAGCCTTCCTGCATAGAGGGGAGACACAAAATGCACATTCAAGTTTGTTGTAACAACTTTCTCCTCTGGCCTCGCGATCATGGCGATTATTCCCATTGCAGTATCCAACAACGAAGATGTGACACCGCCATGAACCATGCCAATGGGGTTTAAATGATGCGGCTTCGCATCCAATGCGATTGTGATGATACCATTCGTTATACCGACAAATTCACAACCCAGATAGCCCCAGAAGGTGGGCTCCGCTGCTGCGGCGAGCTGCTGCAATTTTCTTACGACATGATCATTTCCATCATCCATTGGACTCCCTCCTTCTTTGTAAGGGCTGCCCTACGTATGATAGCCCTGCTATTTACTGCTTGACTTCTTCCTCTAGTAATTGCCGACGGAGGACCTTCCCAATCATCGTTTTAGGCAAAGACTTCCGAAACTCAACTTTACGAGGCACTTTATAAGCAGCCAACCGTTCTCTGCACCAAACATCGAGCTCTTTCTCCGAGAGTGTCATCCCTTCTCTAAGAACGATAAAAGCTTTCACGGTTTCCCCACGGTATTCATCAGGAACACCTGCGACAGCCGCTTCCAGAATCGCTGGATGCTCGTAGAGCACTTCTTCAATATCACGCGGATAAATATTAAAGCCACCTGCAATAATCAAATCCTTTTTCCGGTCAACAATCGAAAAGAAACCATCCTCATCCATACGTCCCATATCTCCGGTATATAACCAGCCATCTTTGATCGTCTTGGCCGTTTCTTGCTCCCGTTTCCAGTACCCCTTCATAATTTGAGGGCCTTTGATAATAATTTCACCGATCTCACCAATCGGCATTTCCTCCCCGGAGTCGGAATCCACGACTTTTGTTACGGTATCCGGAAAAGGAACACCGATAGACATAATTTTACGGAATCCCCAGATTGGATTGGCATGGGTAACAGGCGAAGCCTCTGTCAGCCCGTACCCTTCAATTAATCTACCTCCGGTCAATGCTTCAAAACGCTCTTGAACCTCCAAGGGCAATGGCGCTGAACCGCTTACACAAACATTAATGGAAGAAATATCAACTTCCTTCACCCGTTTATGATTGATTAACGCGACGTACATGGTAGGCGCACCTGGAAAAATGGTCGGCCTTAATTTGTGAATGGTATCTAGAATCATATCAATATCGAACTTAGGAATGAGAATCAGCATGCCTGCGCGATACATGGCTTGGTTTAGAAGAACCGTCAAACCAAAGACATGGAAGCACGGAATGGCACCTAAGTAACGATCTCCGCCAGGTTCAACTTGATAACACCAATGACTCGTCTGATACGTATTTGAAATTAAATTGGTGTGTGTCAGCATGACACCCTTAGAGAGCCCCGTTGTTCCACCGGTATATTGAAGTAAGGCAATGTCTTCATCCGCGTTGACATCCACACAAATCGGCGCAGCCGAAGCCCCTCGCAATAACTTCTTGAATGCATAAACGCCGTCTCCATAAGTCACATCGAGCTTGGCGCCATCCTTTTTCATTTTAATCGGATATAGAAGATTCTTAGGAAACGGTAAGTAATCCTTAATTGAAGTTACGATAACATGGCGCAAAAATGTCCGTGATTTCGCCTTCTGAACGCGATCAAATAGCAGATCCAAGGTGATGATGACGACAGCTTCTGAATCAGAGAGCTGATGAATCAGCTCTCTCTCCACATAAAGCGGATTCGTCATCACGACAATTCCACCCATCATTAACGTGCCGAAATACGCAATGATCGCCGAAGGACAATTGGGCAGCATAATCGACACCCGTTCCCCTGGGCGTACCCCAAGATCCAATAACACGTGAGCAAATTGATAAGACGCATGTAGCAATTCGCGATACGATAGCTTTTTCCCCAAGAAATACAAGGCAGGCCGTTCGGGAAATTGATGTGCTGAATCAACCAACAGACGTGCTAGATTATGTTTCGGGTACTCGTAAGTCGGCGCCACTTCCGCTGGATAATGACGCAGCCAAGGCTTTGTCTCCCTCATACAAAACCATCCCCTTCAGGTTCTTGACTCCCAAGACTCATCCGATGAATTTCTCACCCTGAATTACACGTGCGGCGATGTCGCGCTTCAACCCCACCGTATTGACACTGCTGCGTCTAGAAAGCTTCTTGAGTATAGATAGTTGAGTCCGAAGCACATCTCCTTCTTCCATCGTACTGAGTGCTTCTTTCGCATATGCCTCAATTTTGTCAAAAGCCTCATGAATAAATACCGTCGTGATCTGAATGGCGTTTTTCGCCTTACTTTCGCCTTGTTTGTCAATGAGTTTTTGGGTACGAAGCAGTCCACTTTCTGCAGCAAAAATTTGAATCATGATATCCGCTAGGTTGCTAAGCACCTCTTGATTCTTCTCAAGAGCCATCCCGTATTTCTGTACGGCAAGCCCGCCTACCATAAGGAATACTTTCTTCGCCATGCTCACAAGATGAGCTTCTTCTTCTAACGTCCCTTCGAACGTTTGGCCTGGCATGTAACCAAGCAAGTCGCCTTGCAGCTCTTGAGCTTTTTGCAATAAAGGCAACTCGCCTTTCATGGCTTTCTTCACTAATGTACCCGGAATGAGCAAGCGATTAATTTCATTCGTCCCTTCAAAAATACGATTAATCCGCGAGTCTCGGTAGATCCGTTCCACTTTATACTCTTGAATGAAGCCATAACCGCCATGAATTTGCAGCCCCTCATCAGCAACAAAGTCTAGAACTTCCGAAGCAAAGACCTTATTGATCGAGCATTCCAATGCATACTCAGAGATACCCTTCGCCGAGATTTTGCCTGCCTCTGGACTCGAATGGTCAATATCCTTGAGAATCGTATCAAATAAACCAGTCGTCCGGTACACCATACTCTCTAGGATATAGGTTTGAATGTTCATTTCTGCCAATTTTTTACCAATTAAAGGAAATCGCGATATCGGTGTTTGGAATTGTTGGCGCGTATTGGCATATTTGGATGCGAGCTCAATCGTCTCCTTAGATGCACCTAGACAACCAACAGCCAACTTGTAACGGCCGATATTCAGAATGTTAAAAGCAATCAGATGACCTTTGCCAATTTCGCCAAGCAGGTTTTCTACAGGTACCTTTACATCTTCAAAAAATAAGGGACGAGTCGATGAGCCTTTAATCCCCATCTTCTTCTCTTCAGGTCCCATGGTAAAGCCTGGATCACCTTTTTCCACGATAAAAGCAGTAAAGTCTGTTCCATTAATCTTCGCATAGACGATGAAAATATCAGCGAATCCAGCATTTGTGATATAAAGTTTTGAACCGTTTAAAAGGTAATGTTTTCCCTCTTCCGATAGTCGAGCCGTCGTTTTGGCACCAAGGGCATCTGATCCAGAAGTTGGCTCCGTTAAGCAATAGGCGGCGATTCTCGCTCCAGTGGCTAAATCAGGCAGATACTTTTTCTTCTGCTCCGGCGTTCCAAAGAACACGATTGGCAATGTTCCGATCCCGACATGCGCGCCAATGGATAAGGCAAAGGAAGAAGCACGCGCTAAGTTTTCACTGATAATCGTGGAGCTGACCTTATCCAAACCTAGGCCACCATATATTTCAGGCACATCCGCCCCAAGCAATCCTAAGTCACCTGCACTACGCATGAGTTTAACGGTCAAATCATAATCCAGCTTCTCCAAGTGCTCATCATTCGGCATAACTTCCCCATTCACGTAGTCACGTGTTGTTTCTGCAATCATGCGATGTTCTTCCGTGAAATCCTCCGGTGTTACGATGGCATGAAAATCAAGATCCGATATAACAAAGCTTCCGCCTACGATTTTGTTCGTCATGAGTCAACTCTCCTTATGATTTGGGATAATGAGTAGGAACACATATGAAAGATAAGATGTTTTTGTGATTATTCCACTGCATGAACTTGAAACACACCAGCCGCTCCCATGCCGCCGCCAATACACATCGACACAACACCATACCCGCCGCCTCGGCGCTGCAGTTCATAAATTAAACTTGTTGAAAGCTTTGCACCTGTGCAGCCAAGTGGATGGCCCAGTGCAATCGCTCCCCCGTTGACATTAACCTTCTCTTCATCTATACCCAGTTCGCGGACTATATGCACGCACTGTGAAGCAAAAGCTTCATTTATCTCAAAAAGATCAACTTGATCTTGGGTAATGCCAGCCATCTGGAGCGCTTTCGGGATCGCTTTGACGGGCCCAACGCCCATAATTTCCGGCTCCACACCGGAAAGCGCGAAGGACAGGAACGTCGCCATCGGCTTCAGCCCGAGCGCTTCCGCGCGCTCTCGGCTCATCAGCACGGCCGCCGCTGCGCCGTCCGACGTCTGTGACGCGTTGCCCGCCGTCACAGAGCCCCCCAAGCTGAACGCAGGCTTCAGCTTGCTCAGACCTTCCACGGATGTATCGGGGCGAACGCCCTCATCCGTGGCAAACACGTACTCACGAACGTAGGCTTTGCCTCGTTCGTCAACGCCCTTCACGCTCGTGCTCACCGGCACGATCTCGTCTGTGAAGCGGCCCGCTGCGATGGCCGCCGCTGCCTTCTGATGGCTGCGCGTCGCGAAGCCATCCTGCGCTTCGCGCGAGATACCGAAGCGCGTCGCGACAGCTTCAGCCGTATGCCCCATGCCCATGTACACCTCGGGCATGGTCTCGACCAGCCGCGGATGCGGCGAGAGCTTGAAGCCCGTCATCGGGACGTGGCTCATGCTCTCAACGCCTCCGGCGATGACCACCTCGGCGTGGCCGAGCATAATGCGCTCCGCCGCATAGGCGATGGCTTGCAAGCCGGAGGAACAGAAGCGATTGACCGTGATGGCCGGCACGGTCACGGGAAAGCCCGCATACAGCGACATCGTGCGGGCGAAGTTCAGCCCTTGCTCGCCTTCGGGCATCGCGCACCCGATGATGATGTCCTCGACATCACCTTTGTCGAGCCCAGGAACGCGCCGTACAGCCTCTTCGAGTACGGCTTTACCTAGATCTTCCGCGCGCGTTTGCGCAAAACTGCCTTTTTTTGCTCGCCCTACGGCGGTACGTGTTATGGATACAATGACGGCTTCCTTCATCGAACTCACCTCATTAGGAATAGTTGGGGATCATACTTCACAAATTGTATTCTCATCCTGAGCTCATTTTGACGTGTGTCAACGCCAGCTACTTAATTTCTCAACGCCTTCCCCTTCGAGAGCATAAACTGCATCCGCTGCTGCGTCTTCAACTCACCACATAGACTCAAGAAAGCTTCGCGCTCCAAATCGAGCATATATTGCTCCGTCACCAATGTCCCCGCAGGCACATTCCCTCCAGCCAACACATGAGCGAGCTTATTCGCAATGAGCTGATCATGCGCACTAATGTAGCCGCCTTTCAGCATCGAGTAGGCACCAACCTGCATAACGGCCTTTCCATTCTCGCCAACCACGCGAATTTTCTCCACCGCTGGAGCTGTATAACCAGCCGCATCCATCCGAAGCACAGCTTGCTTCGCTTCATAAATTCGATGATCTGGATTCACGACGACGGAATCTTGCGCTCGCATATACCCGAGACGTTTCGTATCATGGCCGCTCGTGGATACTTTCGCCATTGCCACCGTCTCGAACGCTGCATTGATCCACGGCTGTAGATCAACTTCCGGATCTCTCACTTGCTGACTAGCCAGCAGTGCTAATTCTTTACAGCCGCCACCCGCAGGAATAAGTCCTACTCCCGTCTCAACGAGTCCGTAATACGTCTCGGCTGAGAAAATCGTTTGATCCGCCGGCATGCAAGCCTCCACGCCTCCGCCGAGCGTCATTTTATGAGGAGCAGCAACAACCGGTCTATCCAGTCTTTTCAACTTCAACATCGCGTTCTGGAATAACCGAATGATGCCATCCACTTCATCCCACTCGCCATCCTGCGCTTCCATCAACAAGAGCATCAGATTAGCGCCAACACAGAAGTTTTTACCTTCATTGGCCACAACTAGCCCTCGATAATTACTACGCACCTCATCCACACTCTGCTGAATCATCGTGAGAATATCAGCCCCAATTGCATTATTCGGTGAGTTGAACTCCAAGCAAGCTACGTCGTCACCAATATCAATTAAGCTCGCTCCGCTGTTCGAGCGGATGACTTTGTTTTGCTGCTTAAGAGACGCCAATGAGATGATTTCTGGCCGCGACTCCACCTCACGCAGTTCCCCATTCAAGATCGCGAACGTGCGACCCTCTTTTCGCTCATAGAAGCTGTCATGACCCGCGTCAATCCACGCTTTCACCCACTCCGGCACGGTGCTGCCTTCCGCTTCCATGCGTTCCACCGAACGTTTCAGTCCAATTGCGTCCCATGTTTCAAAAGGACCCAACTCCCAATTAAAGCCCCACTTGAGCGCATTATCGATGTCCACGATGTTATCCGCAATTTCGTCGCGTTTGTCAGCTGCGTATAGCAATACTGGCTTCAAAATGTTCCACGCCAGATCCGAATACCGATCCTTCGCACCCAGCAAGGCTTTCAGCTTCTGAGCAGTCCCTTTTGCCTGTTTGGCTGCCTCCAACGATGCCGAGCTAATTTTGCGACCTACCGCGTATTCCATCGTTTCCAAGTTCAAAGCTTGAATTTCTTTGCCTTCGGCCGACTTCACTTTCTTATAAAAGCCTTGACCCTGCTTCTCACCAATCCAGCCTTTGGCCACCATCTGTTTCAAAATCTCAGGCGTATCGAAGACATCCTTCTCTACTGGATCCGTCACAAGATCAAACACATTGTTCGCCACATGCAGGAATGTATCCAGACCAACGAGATCCAATGTGCGGAAAGTCGCACTTTTCGGGCGACCCATAGCAGGTCCTGTAACTGCGTCAACTTCTTCAACTGTATAACCTTTAGCCAACATTTCCCGTAAAGTAATGAGCAAACCGTAAGTACCAATTCGATTACTTATAAAATTAGGTGTGTCTTTCGCTTGCACAACGCCTTTTCCAAGTTTTTTCTCACAAAAATCATACATGAAAGATATAATTGCTGGATCTGTTTGTTCATTCGGAATAATTTCCAATAATTTCATATACCGTGGAGGATTGAAGAAATGAGTCCCTAGGAAATTCTTTTTAAATGCAGTACCCGCATTTGCAACCATGGCATTAATTGAGATCCCCGACGTATTCGATGAGACGATCGTTCCAGGCTTCCACACTTTTTCAATACGAGCAATAAGCTCTTGTTTAGCCTGTAAATTTTCGATAATGACTTCAACGATCCAGTCCACTTGGCTTAGCTTTGACAAATCATCTTCAATATTCCCTGGTGTGATGCGCGAGGCAAAAGTTTCACTATACAAGGGCGCCGGATTGGTCTTTCCAAGCTTCTCCAAGGCACCGACTGCAAACCGATTTCGTACTTTAGGATGATCTAGCGTAAGTCCTGCTGCTTCTTCTTGCGGCGTCAATTGATCTGGCACACGATCCAGCAATAAGACAGGAATACCTACGTTGGCCAAATGCGCAGCAATACCGGAACCCATTACACCCGAACCGATTACTGCTGCCGTACGAATAGTTGTCATGAGATCATCTCCTAAAAGTTTTCGTTTTCTAAAGACCAAACACCGATTGTGCCAGAATCTCTGCGATATCCCTTGCTTTTACCTGCTCCTCGACTTCTTTCAGCTTCGTACCATCTTCCACCATCGTCAAACAATAAGGACACGCCGAGGAGATCACCGTTGGTTTGACACTCAGAAGTTGCTCCGTACGCGCCACATTTACACGAGTACCCGCCGTTTCCTCCATCCACATCATGCCTCCGCCCGCTCCACAGCACATGCTGTTCTCACGAGAACGTGCTTGTTCCACAAGTTCCACACCAGGAATCGCCCGCAACACGTTGCGTGGCTCTTCATACACCTCGTTATAACGGCCTAAGTAACAGGAATCGTGGTACGTTATGCGTTCATTAACCTCATATTGCGGAGTCAAGCGTCCTTCTTTCACCCATAAATCCAGCAGTTCTGTATGATGAAAAACCTCTGCCGTTAAGCCAAATTCGGGATACTCGTTTTTGAACGTGTGGTACGTATGAGGGCATGTCGTGACGATTTTCTTGACCTTGTACTTTTGAAAAGTAGCGATATTATCCGCACACAGCTGTTGGAACAGGAATTCATTCCCCATCCGACGCGGTGTGTCGCCTGAATTTTTTTCCTCGTTTCCTAATATGGCAAAAGAGATACCAGCCTCCTTCATTAATTTCACGAATGCATGTGTTATTTTGCGACTGCGATTGTCATAGGCACCCATGGAGCCCAAGAAGAACAGATACTCAAACGTTGGATTCTCCTTAACCGTTCGCACTTCAAGCGCATCTTCCGGATCAACCTCTTTGACCCATTTCACACGATCATTGCGGGAAATCCCCCAAGGATTGCCTTGTCTTTCGATATTTTGAAGCGCTCGCTGCCCATCATGCGGCATACTGCCTTGCGTCAGCACCAAGTGCCTGCGCATATCAATAATTTTATCCACATGCTCATTCGCTACTGGACATTGATCCTCACAGTTTCGACAGGTTGTACAAGCCCACAGCTCTTCCTCGGTGATCACGCCTCCGATAAGTTCTACTTCCAGTGGATTCCCCTGCGACTCTGGTGCAAACACCATGGCCGGCACCCAAGGCGACTTCGATGTAATGGCGGCACCCTTCTCTGTCAAATGATCGCGCAACTTCGTAATCAGATGCATCGGAGATAGCAGTTTTCCAGTCGTGTTAGCAGGACATACGCTCGTACAGCGACCACATTCTACACAGGAGTAAAGATCCAGCATCTGCTTTTGCGTAAACTCCTCAATCTTGCCAACTCCGAATGTCTCCGCATTTTCATCTTCCAAATTCAGTGAAGCAAGCTTCCCTGTCGGCTCTGTGCGTCGCAGCAAGATGTTGATTGGAGCGGTTATGATGTGAAAATGCTTGGACTGCGGCACATATATGAGGAAAGCCAACAATATCAGCAGATGCATCCACCAGCCAATATAGAAGCCCGCCGTTGCCGCCGAAGTCGACATCCCTTCGAACATAGCCGCCCATGCAGATGTGAGTGGTGCGAAACCAGATGCCGGAAGTCCCTCACGTACTCGTTCAAAGCCACCGCTAATCACAACAGATAACATCAGGAACATGATAAAAAACAGAACAATACTTGGCTTCCAGCCTCGCTTAAGGCGTTTAAGCTTCTCTACATAGCGTCGATAAGTCGCATAGGCCATGGCCAGCACGATCAACCCGACCGTCACTTCCTGCATGAGGGTGAAGTAGTCATAACCTGGGACAGGTAACCCTCGGTCAATTAATCCTTTTAAAATAAGGTCCAAGGCGCCTAGCTGTAGAATAATGAAGCCATAAAAAATCACGATATGCATAATGCCGCTTTTTTTATCCTTCAATAACTTCGTCTGGCCAAACACTTGAACCGCAAACCCCTTGAGCCTTAAGCTAGCTTCCTTCTTCAAATCCACTGATTTCCCCAACTGAATGTATAAGTATCGGTGATACACAACCCGGCCGAACCCGTAGAGTGCCAAACCCGTAACCGCCAGAAAAAGGAGAAACTGAATCAGCGTACCGGTCATGGAGGACCCTCCTTTTATTTAATTTGTTTATAGACGTTTTTTGTTAACGCTTACATTCCTCGTTCGTAAAAAAGCAAATTCCATTCGTCCCTTTTAAAATAAGAGTAGAAACCTGCTTCCATGTGAAGAGTAAGCCGACAAACCTCCCTACTTGCTTGGTTAAGCGGAATAAGTCGTTGACAAGGCGTACTGCGTATTTTATGATGAAATTACAAAAATGAATGAGTATTCATTCACCGATATTTGTATTCTAACACCGAGGTGATCTCCTTGACAAGTGGCAAAAAACCAGACAAGTATTATGCGATTCTCGAAGGCGCGTTAAAGGTATTTGCGGAAAATGGGTTTCATAAATCCCAAGTTTCGCGTATTGCGAAAGAAGCTGGCGTCGCGGATGGCACCATTTATCTCTACTTCAAGAAGAAGGAGGATATCTTAACTAGTCTTTTTCAAGAGAAGTTAGGCGAGCTTGTAGAGAAATTTAATCAGGCGGTTCGTGAAAGCACGAGTGCGAAGGATGCGTTGCGCAAAATTTGTGAAATTCATTTTAGCGAGCTGGAAAATAACATTCATATGGCCTACCTCACGCAAATTGAGCTTCGTCAAAGTGATTTGGAGCTTCGCCAAGAGATTGGTCTTGCCCTAAAGAGATATATTATCCTCATTGAAAATATATTAGAAAAAGGAAAGAATGACGGCAGCTTCCGTTCCAATCTGGATGTTAAGCTTGTGCGACTCCTGATTTTTGGAGGCATGGATGAAGTCGTTACCTCTTGGCTGATTTCTGGCCAGAAATATTCGTTAACCGCACAGGTTGGCCCAACCCTTGATTTTTTCTTGAGAGGCATTGAGACGTAAGCATGGCTTCAAATCTGGCTTCAAAGTCCACCATTTCAAGTTCTTATTTCATGTATATTCAGGAGGGAGCCCCACTATGGACATTTTTGTATTAGTGAAGCAAACGTTTGATACGGAAGAGAAAATTGTCTTGCAAGGTGGCGTCATTCAAGAGGATGGCGCGAAATTCGTCATTAATCCCTACGACGAGTATGCTGTCGAGCAAGCTATTCAGCTTCGCGATGAGCATGGCGGTAAAGTTACGCTTCTATCGATCGGACCTGATCGCACAGCGGAAGCACTTCGAACTGCTCTTGCGATGGGCGCGGATGAGGCTGTCTTGATTACGGACGATCGGATTTTGGGCGATGAATTTGAAATTGCTGAGATTTTGGCCGCGTATTTGCGAGAACAATCCGTCGACCTCTTGCTTGGTGGTAATTTCTCTGTCGATAACGGTGCTGGCCAAGTCGCCATTCGACTTGCTACATTGCTCGGACTCCCCCATGTAGCGTCGATCACAAAACTGGATATTTCCGGTAATGAAGCTGTCGTTCACCGTGATGCTGAAGGCGATATCGAAGTGATCGAGGTCCCTCTCCCTGCACTATTTACGGCGCAACAAGGCTTAAATGAACCTAGATATCCTTCTCTTCCTGGCATTATGAAGGCGAAGAAGAAACCATTCCAGCACTTAACCCTTGATGATATCCCAGGTTCAGATGCGATCCTGGCCAAAACAGCTCGACTGGCTCTATCTCTTCCACCCGAACGTCAAGCGGGTCGCATCCTCAAGGGCGAACTCCCTCACCAAGTGACTGAACTTGTTCAAGCACTGCGTAACGAATCCAAAGTGATCTAACTATTTATTTATTGGGAGGCTACAACGATGGCAAAACAATTTCTCGTAGTTGCAGAAGCTCGCAGTGGCAAGCTTCGTCAAGTATCCTTTGAGGCGTTACGCTCAGCGCAGCTATCCGCTGCTGATGGCGATACACTGGCTGCCCTCTTGATTGGCGGTGCAGATACGAAAGCATTAGCTGGCGAACTTGCCGCTTATGGCGCAGAAGCCATCTATGTCGTTGAAGATCCGCAGCTTGAGAGCTATAGCTCGGAAGCTTATCTAAGCGCATTGCTTGCTGTTACTGCTATCGCAGGACCGCAAGCACTATACTTCGGCCACACGGCTATCGGCCGTGATCTTGCTCCTTTGGCTGCAGCGTCCCTCTCTGCTGGCCAAATCTCCGACGTTACCGGCATCGAGCGCAGCGGCGATAACGTGCTGTTCACCCGACCGCTTTACGCTGGCAAAGCAGTCGAAAAGAAAGCGTTTACCGACCCTGACGCGCCATGGGTCGTCACGATAAGACCGAACAACATCGCAGCCACTGAGCCTGACGCTTCGCGTCAAGCACAGCTTATCGATGTTGCTTACCCCGCTCCCTCCCTGCGCAGCATCATCCGGGAGGTCGTCAAGAAAACGTCCGGCGCCATCGACTTGGCTGAAGCCAAGATCGTGGTCTCCGGCGGACGGGGCGTGCGCAGCGCCGATGGCTTCCAGCCGCTCGAAGAGCTAGCTGCCGTCTTAGGCGGCGCTGTTGGGGCTTCCCGCGGAGCCTGCGACGCGGGTTACTGCGAATACGCGATGCAGATCGGCCAGACCGGCAAGGTCGTGACGCCGGAAATATACATCGCGTGCGGCATTAGCGGCGCCATTCAACATTTGGCGGGGATGAGTTCTTCGCGCGTCATCATCGCCATCAACAAGGATGCGGAGGCGCCGATCTTCAAAGTGGCCGACTACGGCATCGTCGGCGATCTATTCGAGGTCGTGCCGCTGCTGACCGCGGAGTTTAAGAAGCTGCTAGCGTAGAACAGCAGACATAATTAGCCCCCTTTGCGCAAGGCGAAGGGGGCTGCTTTTATCTCATTTTACGCCGAACAATGAGAATCGTCGCTCCAATAATTCCGACGACTACAACGCCAGTCAGCGCGATCCAGATCGTTGGGTCTATCTGACCCGAATCTTCTCCATCAATCCGAGCTTGTTCCGTCGGAATTTTTCCCACGCCTAAAGCAGCAAGATCTTCTTGTGCTTGATCTAAGCTTTTTGTCCGATCACAAATGATAGTTACCAGCAACTCTTTATCGCCGTACATCGTTGAGGGATGCGCATAGACCAAATATTCCTTCCCTTTTTCAAAATTAAAACCACAATCTCCACCACCACTTCCCGTATGAACAGTGATCTGAGATTCCGTGCCGCCTTTCCATATACGGCTAACTTCGAATACCGCTGCTTTCGTCGAACCGCTCTTTGCGTTACTTTGCGCCTTCACTTCAAGAACACGTCCAGCAAAAACAGCTTCCGAATGGCTCAATTGTTCTTCGACCGTTTGCGGTTGGGCACATGAACAAGCATAAGCTGTCGATGAATGGAATCCTGTCATGATCGTTAAACCAATAACCATCATCACAATCAAACTTAGTAATTTGCGCAACATGACTCCCCCTTCCTTTTCTAACCCCGCATACAACATTAGTTACTTACCTATTACATAAACGTGCATGTTTCCCTAAATGTTTCAACCCTAGCAAAACTCTCACCAAGCAGATCTGCCACTTGTACTTCGAACAACATTCCCCTATACTTTCAATACTTATCATTATTCCATTCTAGCTGAAGGAGCCAACACAGATGCCTATATCCCCAAAAGATCTCGTCCAACAGTTCTTCCAACTCGTTCGTTCTGGCAAGCAGCCCGATGCGGCTCATGACTTCATGGCTGAACAAGTGCTAGCCCATCAAATGACCGCTGAAAATGAAACGACTGTTCATCGCACACCAGCGAATTATGCGGATCATGTGCGTGAGATGCTCACCGCCTATGGCGCTTTTCAATTAGAAATTCAGGAACTCCTAGCTCAAGAGAATCGTGTCTATGTGCGATGGAAGCAGACCGGTACGCATATCGGAGAGGTTGATGGCTACGCACCAACGGGGCACACGATTATCGAAATCGCTAGCGCCGTTTATCGTGTTGAGAATGAAAGAATCGTAGAATATTGGATTCAAATCGATCGTGAAGGCATTCGCAGACAACTTGAGCGAAATGCATCGTTATAAGCATGTAAAAGAAGCTGCTCCGAACTGGCTATTTTTGGCCAATAATCGGAACAGCTTCTCACCATTTTATTACGCATGTACACAACACTTTCATGCTTAGACCTATTTGGCAATCCAACTATCCAACCTCGCAACAATGTCCCGCATCACCTCATCGCGGTTGATTTCATTCAACATCTCATGTCTTCCACCTGGGTACAGCTTATAGCTGATATCTTGAATCCCAAGCTTTTCGTAGCCGCGAATGAGTCTGCGCACACCTTTTCCCTGTCCACCAACCGGGTCTTCCTCCCCTGAAAAAATATAGATAGGGACATCCTTACGAATACGATTTGCATGCTGCGGTTGATGAATTTCTTTCAGACCTTTAAAGAAATCTCGGAAATAACCAGAAGTGAAGATACCGCCGCAATAAGGGTCCTTCATATAAGCATCAACTTCATGTTCATCTCGACTCAACCAATCAAAGGCCGTACGATTCGGCTTGAATCTAGCGTTAAAGTTTCCGAAAGACAGCGCAGTCAGCATTAAGCTTCTAAAATGATCCCCGCGAATCGCCGCTTCAACAGTCGCTATCGCAATCCCTGCATGAAGCGCTGCGCCTTCTTTTCCATTTGAGCCTGACAATATAATCCCCTGCACGTGAGCCGGATAACGTTCCATATAGGACACCATATAATACTGGGTTAAAAATGACCCCATACTATGCCCTAGAATGAAAAGTGGCAGGTGATCTCGTTTATGATCCTGTATAAGTAACTCGCTGTTAGGTTCATAGCGATTCCGAATCTGCATCGTAATTTGCCCCATGATATCAGCCATCGCATGGAAGCTGTCCTTGCCAAACTTGCCAACAGCATCGAGAGAGCCTGCCGTTTGTCCATGACCCAAGTGATCATTCGCATAAACGGCGTAGCCATTCTGTGTTAACACTACAGCTAAGCGTTCATATCTGGCAGCCGTTTCTGCCATTCCATGAGCAATTTGTACAAACCCCTTTATGGCCACATCTGCCGAAGGAAGCCACTCGTACACATAGTGCTTGTTTCCCTGCGCATCTTCCCAAATAAAGTGCCCTTTACGCATAAGATTCTCCTTCCAAATCCGCTGTTCTCCCTCTTTAGTATACGCTTTCTTAGAAATGATAACAGCCCCCATTCCGAAGGAATGAGGGCTACCTGAATAAGTGCGTTATGAACTTATACTTTACTCTTTTGTTTGTTCGATTTCACAGCCTGCAAAGGCGTTTGAGCCTGTGGGCTTGCCGGTGTTTCAAACCTTTTTCGTTCCGTTTTGTCGATTTGTGTAATCTTGCCATCGTGGACAACAATTTGCACAGATCCGTATTCTAAACCTTCTAATATTTGCTTAATTCGCTCTACCCATATTTCATCCAGCTCCAGTGGTTTCGCCATCCTCATGCCTCCAAGTCAAATTAAATTGTCCAATCATTCCACTCATTGTTTCGTTTATACATATAATTCAGCCAATCTCCTGTTTTCTCCAGCAATTCTGTCGTTGAGGGTGTCGTCGAGTACGTATGATTTGCTTGATACACGAGTTCTAAGTCGCATTGACCTTCTTGACGCAGCCAAAACATCTTCTGATATAAAGGCGCATAATCAACGGGTATCGTTTCATCAGCCGTGCCATGGACAACAAAAACATCGCCTGTAAACTTACGTAATTGCTCAAAAGGTTGATGCTGAGATAAAGATTCGAAGAATCGACTTGTTAGTTTATATCCATGATGATCGATCGAACCACCCATAGGCAGTTTCTCATATTCGTTTTTGCCGACGATTCGCATAATATCGTTGTGTGGATGTGCAACAGCTGACCATAGAACTAAGGTTTTAACGCGATGATCCTTCGCTGCCGTTAGAACTGCCGCGGCTCCACCTAAGCTGTGTCCAAGTAGAATAACTCGACTCAGATCTACACAATCTATGGAAACACCATAATCAATGACTCGGCGAGTCTGCTCAATGAGGACATCTAGGCCACCTGCGCCATAATCCCCAGTACTCTCACCACATCCGCCGTAATCAAAACGAAGAACTAGATAACCTTGCGCACTAAAATAACGAGCCGCCTTAACAAAAAGCCGGTCCACACCGATTCGACTCCCAATAAATCCGTGACAAATGATAATTAAGGGCCAACGCTGACAATCGGCTTTAACCGCTGTGGGTTGCTGTGTAGGGTAATGTAATGTTGCGGCTAATTCGACATCTTCGCATTGAATCGTGATGGCATGCTCCATGCTGGTAACTCCCTTTCTTTACTCATATTATTCTTATAAATTTACTCGGAATTAGAATGTAAACATATCTTAGCATGGCAAAATATTGGTGTCAATGCTCAATTCACATAATTATCCAAGCATTTTTAAAATACAACTTGTTCCTGTATCATTCCTAAAGTTGGAGAAATTTATGTTTCATTTTCTTCTTATTTTTTCTTACTACTATATATCCCACAATAACTTGACCTCACTTATTTTTTCCTAAATTAGTTATTGACAGAATAATCCTGCCACTGTTATATTCATTTTAATAAAACCAAGTAAGTTGGTATGCTTTATGAGAATAGGTGGTGTTCCATGCAGAACAAGGTTTTCAAGGCGACGGTTCGATCCGTGCTTATAGGCTACTTAATTGTGTTTCTTCTTATCCCCATTGCCACCATCTACGTCAAAGGATTTTCGTTAGGATGGGAGCCGTTTTGGAAAGAAGTCACAGGACCTTTAGCATGGAAGTCAATTGTATTAACAGTTAAGCTCAGCATTATAGCAACAGTCATCCAAGCCATAATAGGAACGATTATCGCCTATGTACTTGTCAGATACCGTTTCCGAGGACAGAGTATCTTGAACAGCATGGTCGACCTCCCTTTCGCACTCCCAACCTCTGTTGCTGGATTAATGTTTCTAACGTTACTAGGTCCACAAAGTCCACTAGGATCTTGGCTAGACTCTGTAGGGATTAAACTTCTCTATAATCAAACTGCCATTGTGATCGGTCTTATCTTCGTTACTTTTCCCTTTGTGGTTCGAACGGTTCAACCGCTATTGGAGCAGATTGATCCAGCTGAAGAACAAGCAAGCTTTACATTAGGAGCAAACAGGTTCTATACGTTCTATCGCATCGTATTACCAGCGCTATTACCTGGTACGATTGCTGGCAGCATGCTCGCTTTTTCTCGATCACTTGCAGAATTTGGTGCCATTGCTTTAATCTCAGGTAATTTACCCGGGAAAACGATGGTGGCATCGGTCTATATATATGGTGAAACGCAGAACTACAATCCAGAAGGCGCAGCTGCTATCTCGTTAGTCCTCCTCACACTTTCCGTCCTGATTCTATGGGCAGTCCATATCGGGACACGCGGAAAGGGGCGGATAGCATGAGAAGATTACTGATCGGCATTTCTTTTTTGGTTATATTCCTACTAATCATATTGCCTTTCTTAGGGATAACATTTGGCGCATTTGAAGATGGTCCACGCGCTTTCCTAGATGCACTTACACGCCCTGAAGCACTTCACGCACTGAAGATATCCGCCATCATTGTCGCCATCGTAACTATTCTTAATGCAATTATAGGCATTTATATTTCTTTAGAAATTGTTAGAGGCTCATGGATTTCACGTTGGTTGAAACCAATCATTAATGCTCTAATCGATCTGCCGTTTGCTGTATCGCCTATCATTGTAGGTTTAATGGTTATTTTAATCTTCGGTCCAAACACAGCATTAGGCACATTCCTTGAAGACCATAACATGAAAATTGTTTATGCGATTCCAGGTATGGTGATTGCGACCATGTTCATCACCTTCCCTCTCATGGTACGTGAAGTAGTACCTTTACTTGAGGAGATCGGAACGCAGTCCGAGGAAGCTTCGGCAACTTTAGGCGCAGGCCCTTTTCGCACGTTCTTCCAAGTCACATGGCCGAGTATTCGATGGGGTGTCGTGTATGGGTTAATTTTAACCATCGCTCGCTCACTTGGTGAGTTCGGATCTATCCTTGTTGTCTCAGGCAACATTATTAATCAAACTCAAACAGCTACGACACTCGTGTATCAAGATGCTGAGCAGTTCCAGCTCATTGCTGCTAATAGCGTAGCTTTCGTATTAGGTCTCATATCCATCACGATTTTGTTAGCGTTAGAGTGGTTGAAACGCAGAAGCGAAGCAACGAGAACTCATGGAGGAGGATCCCCACATGCACATTGAAGTGACCAACTTAAATAAACATTACGGTGAATTTCATGCGATCAAAGATGTTAATTTCAAAATACAAGAAGGGCATCTTGTTGGATTGATTGGACCGAGCGGTGGCGGTAAAACCTCCATCCTGCGGATGTTGTCAGGACTTGAAAGTCCAACTGGCGGCGATATTTATTTCGATGGCAAGCTTGCGACTCATCTCCCTGTTCAGGAAAGAGGCATTGGCTTCGTATTTCAAAGCTACGCGCTCTTCAAGCATATGACTGTATTTGATAACGTCGCTTATGGGCTCAAAGTGCTTAAGAAATCGAAAGCTGAGATTCAAGACCGTGTTTCTTATCTGTTGAACTTAATGGGTCTCGCTGGTCATGAGCGCAAATATCCGCACCAGCTGTCTGGCGGCCAACGCCAACGTGTTGCTTTCGCTAGAGCATTAGCACCTGAACCGCGGCTGCTCCTTCTTGACGAACCATTCGCCGCGATTGACGCCAAGATCCGTAAAGAACTTCGCGTCTGGCTGCGAAATCTCATCAGCGAATTTAAAGTTACGACGCTTTTCGTTACGCATGATCAGGATGAGGCGATCGAAGTTGCTGATGAAATCATTTTGGTCCAAGGCGGCAAAATTGAACAGCAAGGAAGTCCATGGGAGATTTACACGAAGCCCGCTTCCCCTTTCGCCGCTTCCTTTATTGGCGAATCTAATGTGCTCTCCTCCTATTCGCCGCTTGTCGGATTCCCAACTCTTGCTGATCTTCAACAAGACGGCAAATGGCAGGCTGATGTGAATGTACTTATTCGACCAGAGAATATCGAAGTTCGTCCACACAACGTCAGTCATTTGGCGACGGCTGGCGAAAAAGGCAAAGTCACACATGTTCACTTCCGCGGAGATTCCTGGTATTTGGAAATGGATACCGGTCAATTTAAGCTTTTCGCTTATCAGCCCGTGAAAGAACGCATCTATCAAGTTGGCGATGAAGTCAACATCCTGATCCATCAGATTTCTGTATTCACCCAATCAGGTACAACCTGGATTGATAATCAGGCGAAACAAGATCCGCAGCCTGTCTTCATATAATTTTCGAAAAAATAAGCTTTAGACAAGAAGGGGAGTTGTTAACCATGAAAAAATTTAAATCACTTGGACTCGTTACTGCAGCCTTATTCACAGCAAGTATTACCCTGACAGCTTGCGGATCAGGCACAACGAAACCGGCTAGCACAAGCGCTCCGACAGCCGCTGCAACGACCGCTGCAAGTTCAGCACCCAAAACCGAAGGCGGTAAAGTAACCATCACAATTGGAGCCTACTCCATCCTAAAAGATTCTTTTGAAGTGATCCTGCCTAAATTTAAAGAAGATTATAAAAAGAAAACAGGTACGACTGTTGAATTCCAAGAATCCTATGTCGCTTCTGGTTCACAAGCAACAGCTATCATTCAAGGCTTTGAAGCGGACATCGCTCCTCTCTCTCTCGAAGGAGATATTCAAAAAATCGTGGAAAAAGGTCTAATCACACATGACTGGAAAAACACGCCGCAAAAAGGATTCGTAACGACTTCTATCGCCGCTATTGGTGTTCGTGAAGGAAATCCAAAAGGTATTAAGGATTGGTCTGATCTGACAAAGCCAGGCGTTGAAGTTCTGATCCCGAACCCAAGCACATCTGGTGGTGCGAAATGGGACATTAATGCGGTTTATGGAGCTGGTCTCAAAATCTCTGAAGCTGCTGGTAAACAAGATCCTGCCGCAGCAAAAGATCTTGTAGCTAAAATCTACAAAAATATTAAAGTTCTCGATAAGAGTGGTGCTGATTCCCTAACTACGTTCGATAAAGGTGTTGGCGACGCGATCATCACTTATGAGAATGAGCTTGTTGCTCGTATCCAAACTGGAAAAAAATATGTAGAAGTGATTCCACAATACACGACTTCCATTGAGAATCCAGTTGCCATTATCGATAAATATGTAGATAAGCACGGTAACCGCGAAGCTGTTCAAGCGTTCTATAATTACCTGTTCTCTGCTGATGCTCAAAAAGTTTTTGCTGACAAAGGCTTCCGCTCTGTGCTTCCTGAAGTCGCTAAGCAATATGAGAAAAATTACACAACACCAGCTGGACTATTCAATATCGAATACCTTGGCGGTTGGGATAAAGTGAACAAAGAGCTTTATGGTAAAGGCGCAATTTGGGAAACCATTCTCGCTGAAGGCGGAGCTAAGTAATCTATTCATTGCAATAAAAGAAGACCCTCAGAGCTGCTCTGGGGTCTTCTTTTTTTTAAAACACGGGCTACTTCGCACCTTTGACTTGCTCCGGATATTTAATCCGCTTCAACTCCGCCACAATAATGATCGTAATAATTACGAGCATAAACCAAGAGCTAATTTTACCCCAATGGACAATTCGCCAGGAAATTTCTTGATCTGGATAGCGCCAAGCACCAAGAAAAGTCGAAATATTTTCTGCCAGCCAAATAAAAAAAGCAACTAACATAAACGAAAGGATGGTGTGCAACCGATACGTTGTGGTTGTAACCGTAAAGCGAATATGCGATTTGTAAAACAGAATCACAATCAAGGCGATTAGAATCCATCGAATATCATAGGCAAAATGATGAGTAAAAAAATTGGCATAAATACTTACCGACATGATAATCGCTATCGAAGTTCTAGGCCAATGGATTAGATGCAAATCAAATCGTTTCCAGGCCTGACACACATAACTGGAGACGCTGGCATACATGAAGCCGCTGTACAAGGGGACTCCCCCTATTTTGGTCCAGCCTTCCTCCGGATATGACCACGAACCCATGTGCACTTTATATAACTCAAGCCCGAGTCCAATAATGTGAAACACCGTGATAACCTTGAGTTCATCCACACTTTCCAATTTCGTCCACACGAGTACAACTTGGGCAAGAATGCATACGAGTAAAATGAAATCATAGCGATGCAAGAATGGTAACGTTAGAACTTTAGATACTGCCAATGTCAAAAATATGACAACCGGGAAAATACAGCATAACGCTTGCTTCCAACCGAATAGGAGAAAATCCTTCACATGCTCTCTCTTCATTCTGTCTCCTGTGACTCATTGGATTTCATATATTTGACCTCAGAATGATTCACATTAACCAACGCTTCGTCCACAAGAGAGTCATCCTGTTTGTTTATCTTTTGCCGCCAAATCTCATTGCCTCTGTACCATTTATTATCCTTTTGATAGAATTCATGATTTTTCTCTTTCACTCGATAGCTAAAAGTCAGCTCCGAATCGCTGTATATTGCACCTTCTAAGTACTCTTCCGATACACGAAGATGAAATTGAAACCGGTAAGGAGTAGGATTATAAAATTGCAAATCTAGGTAGTTATAGAACACACTCGTCCCCGTACCGAATGGAATTACCCTGCGATCATCCGGGAATAGATCAAAACTATGATGATGTCTCTCCTTAATATCCAGCGGCGTATGTAAGGCTAACCAATACAGCATATTAGCTAACTGACACAGCCCTCCCCCGGTTCCTACACGCACCTCACCATATGACAGCATAAGGCCTTCAATATAGCCTTTCTCCTTGCTAGTCACACCGATAAGCTTCCAGAAAGAGAACGTTTCCCCAGGATGTATCACTACCCCATCTACGTGCTGCAATGCGATTTTCAAATTCACGATTTTATTTTCTTGTAAAATAGGATCCGTATGCCCGAGAACACGACGTAAAATCGATTTATGCTTCTTCAGTGTATAAGTAAGCCTCTGAGAACTGCTACCGGATACAAATGTGATTCTCGGGTTCCAATTCTTCATGTGTCTTTTGAGGATCAGCTGTTTAACTCGGAGCCGGTATAAGTATGGAAACTGCTTGCCTATTCGTTGTTTCATCGTAACCAAATCCACGATTTATTCATCCTTATCTATGACAATGACATGTAGGAAGCTTTTCCTCTTCCATTTGACTTTCTATCGAACCAAAAAGTTCTAGTGTTACAAATCTTTTCGTTCCCAAAGCCTCTTAACACCCACTAAAGTAAGATCATGAAATTCCATCCGATAAATATCCGGCATCGAAGTTGTCTCCCAGAACTTATAATCATAACTTGGATCAAAGTAATTCATGATTAAAGTCATGATGTCGCCGTGCGTGCCAATTACCACGTTTGACCCTTTATGTACCGTCAAAATATGTTTGAAAACGTTGATTGCTCTGTCTTGTGCCTCTTGGCTCGACTCCCCCTCTATATAGGAGAACTGAAAGTCATCATAGACTTGTTGCTTGGCTAACTTAAAATCGATCTCTTGAAAATCACCCATAGTTCGTTCTCTCAAATCCTCATAGGTACGAATTTCTCTATTACCGGCAGCTGCTTTAATCGTTTGAATAGCACGCTTATATGGACTCGATATGAATATATCCACGTCCACCTTATCCAAAATCGCTTTAACAGTTAATGCATCCCCTTGCCCCTTGTTCGTAAGGCCTCTCTCCCTGTCCATATTTGCGATATAGAGAGATTCTGCGTGTCTGACCAAGTAGATATGCGTTTTCATCGTAGTCTCCTTCTGGTCAATGTCAGCTCTTAATTGTCTGTCCTTCTTCACTACTATTCAATATCTGCCCAAGTATTCCTTCCTTTTCCAAATGAAAAAAGCAGCCCCTTCAATGGGAGCTGCTAGCATAATCGTTTAGATGAACATCTTATAAACGGTTTTCTTTTCGTAGCTTGCGGGCAGTAAAACGCGCTTCCGCTGATTCGAACAATCGCTTCTCTTCATCCGATTCCGCAATAATGCCAGGCACGGGACACGGCTGCCCTTGCTCGTCTAAAGCGACAAATGTAAGGAACGAGGTAGCTGTGTGTTTCTTCTCACCGGTCAATAAGTTCTCCGACTCAATCTTCACGTAGACCTCCATCGAACTGCGATGCGTCCACGTTACGAACGCTTCCAACTGAATCGCTTCACCAAGCTTCACTGGGGCAAAGAAATCCAAACTGTCACTCGACGCGGTGACGACGCTCTTCCGACAATGACGCATAGAAGCAATTGTTGCTACTTTATCTATATACTGCATAACACGACCACCAAACACGGTGTTATGGTAGTTCGTGTCCGCTGGTAAAATAATTTCTGTCAACACGGTTCGAGACAGTCTTGCTGCTTTGGGTTCCATAGTGGTTGCCTCCGGATGATGACCTCAGACAGGTAGGGCTACTGCAGTCATACTATTTTTTAGTTATAGTTTAATGTAAGCTTACTTGCGGCTTCTTTCGCCAGGCTCCGCGCTTCTTCCACCGTTTGTCCTGAACTTAGTGCAACTGCCATACGACGACCAACTTTGGTTTCTGGCTTGCCAAACACTCTGACTTGCGTATTAGGCACAGATAACGCTTCATCAATCCCGCTAATAGTGTATTCAACTTGCTCGCGATCTGCCTTAAGTGTGTAGCTGGCTCCTGGTGTTAATAGGCGAACGCCTGTGATTGGGAACCCAAGAATAGCTCTTGCATGTAGGGCAAACTCACTAAGATCTTGCGTAGCCATCGTTACCATTCCTGTATCATGTGGACGCGGTGATACTTCACTGAAGTACACGCCATCTGCCGTCAGGAATAGTTCAACACCATATAACCCATGTCCGCCGAGTGCGTCCGTAATCGTTTTGGCCATGTGCTTAGCATCTATGATTTGCTGCTCCGACATCGTGTGCGGCTGCCAAGATTCGATGTAGTCGCCATCCTTTTGAATGTGACCGATAGGCTCGCAGTAGGTTGTCCCAGATACGGAACGAACCGTCAACAACGTAATTTCAGATTCGAAATGGATAAATTCCTCGACGATAACACGAGCGTTTTTGGCACGTCCGCCTTCCATCGCGATGTTCCACGAAGCTTCTACACCCTCGGGCGTGCGACAAACGCTTTGTCCTTTACCGGACGAGCTCATGATCGGCTTGATCACGCAAGGCGTCCCAATTACTGCAACAGCTGCGTGCAGCTCTTCAAGACTGTTGGCAAATTCATATTTAGCCGTGCGCAAGCCCAATGTTTCGGAAGCCAGTCGACGAATCCCTTCTCTGTCCATCGTCAAACGAGAAGCGGTCGCTGTCGGGATTACACGGTAGCCTTCCTTCTCTAAGTCAACTAGAACGGAAGTCGCAATCGCTTCAATCTCAGGCACGATAAGATCAGGGCGTTCTTTTTCGATAATCGCACGAAGCTGCTCGCCATCCAACATAGAAATGACATGGCTGCGATGAGCAACCTGCATAGCTGGCGCATTCGCATAACGGTCAACAGCAATTGTCTCAATACCAAGACGCTGTGCTTCAATGATGACTTCTTTACCCAGCTCACCTGAGCCAAGCAGCATGATTTTTTTGGACTTGTTTGATAAAGGTGCACCGTACATAAGATGAAAAGCCTCCTAAAGGTATGATGAGTTTCATAAAAACTTGATAATTGTGTATGTAATACCTCCGATAATTGTCGGAGTATGGCGAAATTTACCTAGAATGACCCTGATCTATTGTACTGGATTTTGAGGGCAAAAGATAGATGAGATCGTGGCAAAAGCTTGATAAGATCGACTGAAAGTTTCATATGCGACACGTTTAGAATGGCTCAGACACCTTCAATGAGTAGGGATACATGGAAAACATACATCTATGGATTTTCTCCAGTTAATTCAGGGATTTAGGAGAGAAAAGCAATAAATCCGATTAATTAACTGGAGTTTTCCAATTAAAGATGCAGATTAAGTGCAAGATCAAGTGCAAGATCAAGTGCAAGATCAAGTGCAAGATCAAGTACTGATTGACTTCAGCAAAAGCTTGCGTAATATCGGCACGAGCTGTTCATACAGCTCCTCGACATGTGGCACAACGATGCTGCTGCGCCCATACATATTGCGCATTGCGTTCCGCTGTGTCTCATGCACGGTGCCATTGGCTAGAAACACACTGATCACCTCGACGCCTAAGCGTCTAGCTTGGAGGACGGCTTCATGTGTATCTAGGATGCCGACGTCATTGTAATTGGCTGCCGAAGGCTCCCCATCCGAGAAAACGAGGAGGATGCGTTGCCTCTCTGTGCGCCGCAGCAGCCGCTTCGTCATCTCGCGAATGGCAAAGCCATCGCGATTGTCCTGCTGCGGCTCTAGCTGCATGAGAGCCGCACCGCTAGTGGCCGCGAGGCAGGAGTCGAAGTCCAGCGCAACCTGGAACAGGTTCGGTGCCTCCTGCTCTGTGACGCGGTCTGCGTCCTCCCAGAATCCCACAATTTCATGGGGGATTCTGAGATTTTGGAGCGTCTCGTGGAATAACACGAGACCGAGCTTGGTTTCGTCCATTTTGTCATACATGGACGCTGAGCAGTCGACGAGCAGCGCGAACGCTGCGTCGAGCTGTGGGACTGGCGCGCGCTTCTTATAGAAGAGGCGCGGCTGCTCTTGCGTGACGGCTCGCGTAAGCCGCTTGTCGAGCCGCCCGAACAGGCGATCGCCGCGCGGGGCGATCCGCTTCTGCTCCAGCGTGCGCCGTATCGCACGCTGCAAAGGCTTCGCGAGCGGCGCTGCGCGCTCGCTCAGGCGCCTGAACCCGTCCTCCTGCGCAGCAGTAGGACGTTCAGGCGCCAGCCAGGTCGCCGTCGCATACGCGGCGACCTCGGCTTCCCCGTGCCCCGCGGACGCGGGCACGGAAGTGCCTTGGCGCCGCTCAGCGGCGGCGCCGGTGCGCTGGGCGCGCTGCGAGCGCCCCTGGGTGATGGCGAGCGCCTGGTCGGCGGCATCGCCCTCACGGGGCGCAGAGCCCTGCGCGGCGGTGCGTGCGCCGCGCTCAAGCTCGAACCGCAGCAGCCCAGGGCTGCGGTCGCTGCTCTCGCGGTGCCAAGTCGGCAGCCGCTCTTGGCCGGGTAATTGACGCTCCCCCTCTTGCTTGGGGAGCACATCCTCATTCGCGAGCCGCTTCGCGCGCCTTAGCTCGCCTTTGTAATCCGCAGGCAAGGGCGTCGCGATTCCGCTTCCCTGCTGCGTCCAAAAATACGCTGTCGCAGCATCTCGTTCTAGCCACTCAGACAGAATGTTGTGCATCCGTTCACATAAAGCTGCAACATCAGCCGTATGCGCTGCCGCTTCCACTTGTTCGAGCAAATCATAAAGCCCAGCTAGACGGCTGGAAAACTCGCTCCCGATTGAAGAAGCTGGCAGCTCTTGCTGCCACGACTTTCCAGTAAACCAACCATAGACGAATAAAAGAACAGCATCTGACAACTCATTCTTAGTCAAATGCGTTCGGAGCTTATGTTGGAAATAACCACTTAAGATGCGATGCCGATGTATGAAAACAGCTCCCGTACCTGGACGCTGACTACGACAAATCCGCTCTAAGCGCATATCCTCACAAAGGGCAAATAAGCTATTGGCCAGCTTGGGGAACTTAGCCTGTGCACAATAGTGAAGGTAAGCAGTGACAGCCTCACTCCCTGTAAACCAGGCACTGCCTAGACAACGCAGATACACATCGCTTTTCATGCCTGCTGTTTTGTCCCGTAGCGGATAATCCCACCAGAATTGACTCACTGTCATCTGGCTAGCTGACTCATCATAATGGGCGTGATAAGCTGCCTCCACTTCGAGCTTACCGCGTTTCGTAAATAACCGTGCCAAATCCACTAACTGCATGTGCAGCATGGCATCGATTTTATCATCCAGACGGCTTAGGCTTCCTACGAACATGGTGTTACAGCAACGTTTCAGCTGTATTGAGTACGGCTGCACGTTCCCTTTCATCCTCTAACTTATCTGCGATTGCGCGGGTTACTGCTCGCATAGGAGGAATATATGCTGCCAAATCACAGGCATCTAACAGTGCACGGATTGATCCCGCTTCATCCGGCAACTGTCCCATCTCAATAAGAGAAAGCAGATCAGCTGAGAGCTGAACGAAGGTGCGGATCAGCTTCTCATCACGTAAAACAGAACGACTTTTTAATAACTGGAACAAGAGCTCGCCTTGCAGATAGGGGACATCAATGGTGACGAAACGATTTTTCAACGCTTCATTTAAAGGCACTGTACCAATGTATCCCTCATTAATTGCTGCAACGACTCTAAAATTCGGATGTGCCGTAATCACTTCGCCTGTAAAGGGATTGGTAATCGATCGACGGTGATCTAATACGCCATTGATTAGTGGGAGTGTCTCTGGCTTGGCCATATTGATTTCGTCAATATAGAGCAGGTGTCCCTTCGTCATTGCTTTCATAATGGGCCCTGGGATGAACGCAATTCCACTTCTGCCCTGTTCATCATGTGTCAATGTTTTAAAGCCTAACAAAGCCTCTGCATCTAAATCCGTGGAACAATTCACACTGTGCATGGGTAGGTTAAACACGGATGAAACATGCTCAGCTAGTTTCGTTTTACCCGAGCCTGTCGGTCCCTTCAGCAGCACATTTTTGCCTAAGAAAAGTGAAAGAATGGCATCCGTAAGCAGCTCCTCTGACGGTGCTTCATAGGCAGCTGAGCCAATCAATTTATGATCCTCTGTTGTATGTACTATCCGGTTAAGCTCTCCCAAGTGGGAGTGAACTTCATGTGGTAACCCATCTATCTTCAATACTCCTGACATCATCGCGTAATTATCCTTTCCTGAGTGCATATTCTCTAACTATTATCAGGAAACCGCGAATTGTCAAGCTTCTCAAGTGTGCCAAAGCTCCTCGATAACCGCATGTGCGTAAAATGAAATGGCTTCACCACAAGAAGGACAACTTGGTTTGGAAGGAAAATCGTTGTATAGCTGTGCCAGACTATAGGCCGTTTCATAATTGATTGCGACCATCACATCCTCTTTATGTACATACTCGCAAATTCGCGAGCTGCAGTAGGCACGAACCTTATATTTATTACTCATGAGCTGCTATTAAACGTATAATGCACCATCGTATTAAACTCATATAGGTACGTATCCATACGTTTATTTGTTTGCTGTTGCCTGTCATAGTACATCATCCGATTGACGAAAAGCTCATTCGAGGAGATATACACCTTCGAATCCGGATAAACCCTCTTAATCACATGTCGAATGGCATTCATGTTCTCCGAAGACATGGGTTTCGCTGTGACCCAGTCCATCTGCGCACCAACGCCTGATCCGAACAATCCAGCTTCTGTTGATGGATCATTATTTTTGCTTAACTCCTTGGCTTTCTCGTTATCACGTTTATCCTGCCGCTCCCCTAGATCAACAGCCACATAAATATTCGTATCCGTCATTGCAATGGAGGCCCCGCCAAGATGTGTCTCCTGCATCAACTGATCTGCCAATTCTCTGTTCATGGAAAGATACGTGTTCTGGTGTTGTGGGTTGTCTGCTTTGCCCAATTGAGTTTCTGTCAATTGCTCCGCTTGACTACCGCTAATGACATCCGACGAATTCATCTTCAACTTGCCACTGCCGGAATCTGATAAACCAACGCTTTGAATCGACACCGATGCCTTCTCTAGTTGATTTGAAGGTGCCGCTGAACACCCTGTTAAACCGACGAGTGCAGCCGTCATGATGACTGACATTTTCACAGCTTTCATCGTCATTCCCCCTATTTTTTTCTCTATCATGTACTAGTTATTTGGAAGTCCATCTGCTTCCTTTGTATACGCAATTAGCGCAATTTCGTACCCTAATTCCTCTTTCATACGAGATTCCAGATTGCGAAGTTCTTGCATCAATTCTTCATGAATGTCCAAATTTGCAAAATGATACGAGGCCATACCCATGTTTAGTCCCCCTTTCTAATCAGCTATTGACACTAGTGTTAATATGGACCAATTGCCTTATTTTTACTAAACATAACGTGAAAGATCTTAGCTGCTATCCCCTTTATGCCCGAAACTCGTTGGAAAAATGCGGTTATTCCGCGGTTTTCCACATTTTTCCCCATTACAAATGAAAAAACTCCACAAAAGCTGCACAATCGCAGTTTTTATGGAGCAACGTTTTATTCGCTTTTCTTACGTGTCTCATCCATTTCTTCTAACAATTTACGAACAGCTTCCGGATCCACATTTCCTTGATCATGAAAAGCTCGAAGTTTCTTAAGCAAATCTGCTGCTATAGCCTCATCTTCGGTTTGTTGAGCTTCATGAGAAGGATCAAACCAGATGTAGAAGCCCTCGGGACCATTTCGTAAAAAGGAAGCTTTCCAATGTTCGGGGTAGGCATATCCTTGCTCGCCAAAAATCATGCCAAGCACATCATCGTTTTCAATAGGCATTAAATAGTGAAAAGATTCCGGCACTCCCGTATTCGAGAAATCACGATGCATGTAGGCGTAATGCAAATAATGTTCCCCGGTCTCTGAATCCTTGGATACTTCATACAGATCTAACTCCGTTTGAAGCAGCTCCTTCACAGAAATAATTCGTGCTGCTAGTGTCTCTGCTGAAATTTTCTGCTGCTGTGTTAAAGATGCTTCCATTTGACCCACCTCCTATCTTGAAGCGATTACCGTGCAGGTGTATTGGACTACGAATCTGATCTTCGAGTGGATTCCACTAAGGTATCACGCAAAGAGCGTTTAGGCAGTTTCCATTTGTAGTTAACTGAGAACATGCGCAGAATGATGATAAGTGCAAATAGAATGGCTAACTGCCATGTGCCCTGTGACCAACCTAGCCCAACTAATGCTCCCGCTAACATACCCCAGACCGCATAAATTTCATCTTTGAGCACGAGCGGCTTCCGACCTGCCAGCACATCGCGGACCATCCCTCCGCCAATGCCTGTTAGGACCGCCGCGACGATAATTGCGCTTAATGGGTGCCCCATATTCGTGGCATAGAGCGCTCCTTGGATTGCAAAGGCTGCAAGACCAATCGCATCGAAGAAAGCTTCCCACGTCTTCCACATTCGAATATATTTCACTGGCATCAAGAAAACAACCGTCATGGCAAACAAAGCGATTTGAAAATACATGCCTTGCTCCCATAACAGTACGATTGGTTTCCCAATCAACAAGTTACGGATGATCCCTCCACCAAATGCGGTCACAAGACCAAGTACATATACACCTAGAATATCGTATTCCTCTTCCATCGCGACAATCGCACCACTAACTGCGAAGGCAATCGTACCGATGATACTAAATAACTCCCAGTTCACTTGCTTTGCAGCCCCTGTCTACTCGATGTCCCAGTTCAATTTCACTTCATCGCCTGTTTGCGACGAACGGTAAATCGCATCTAGGATCAAATTATTCGTGTAGCCCGTCATCACAGACGTTATCGGCTGAGAGCCGCTTGCGATACTGGACAAGAAATGCTGTACCATACGTGCACGTGGATCATCATTCGCAGCTGGTGCTGAAAGCTCTGTCTCTACGATGCGATCGAATTTTTCTGCAAAAAGCTTACCTTTCGCACCTTTTAAATAGGCTCCGCCTTCTGAGCCCAGCAATTGGACAACAGGTAAATTATCCGTCTCAAGGAGCCCCGCCCAACTAACATCCAAGGAAAGTGTTGCCCCATTTTCAAACTTAATTAAGGCAGTAGCTAAATCCTCAACATCAAATGTACCTTGCCAATTCGGCGCCCCCCAAGTGCCAATCCCTTGCTTACGTGGTCCGAACTCTGCATACGTTGATCCATATACGGAAACCGGTTTGGGATTCCCCATCAAATACAGCGTTAAATCTAACATATGTACACCTAAATCAATCAGAGGACCGCCGCCTGATTTGTCCATTTGGGTAAACCATGTTCCCCAGCCTGGAATGCCTTTACGTCTGAGATAGCTCGCTTTTGCATGATAAATGTGTCCAAGTGCGCCTTTCTCGACCTGCTCTTTAACCGCAATCGAGGATGCTTCCCAGCGCATTTGATGCGGGATCATGAGAATCTTTCCTGCCTTACGCTCCGCTTCAACAATCTGACGTGCTGACGCCAAATCAATAGCCATCGGCTTCTCAAGCATGACATGTTTACCAGCTTCTAACGCTTGCACGGCAAGTGGCGCATGCCACTCATTCGATACAGCAATGACAACTGCATCTATCGTAGGGTCATCTAACAATTTATCTGAATTCGCATATACCTGCTCAATGTTGTGTTCTTTTGCTCTTGTTTCAGCAAGCGGCAAATAAGCATCCGTTACTCCTGCAAGTTGAGCCCCAGCTATGTTTTTGAACGTCCCCATATGCACATTTCCGATGTTTCCGGCTCCAATAATGCCTATGCGAGTTGGTTTTGCTTCTGTCATTTCTATGACCCTCCAGAACCTGTTAGAATACAATCTTATCTATTATAAATGGGGTTAACTTTCCCCGCAACCACGAATCTGACCCGCAAAAATTTATCTTATCGGAACTAGCCCTGTAGCGCTATTATTCACATATAATAAATTGCTAAAACTTTTTTAATAGTTGCACGCAAACATATTTAACATTTGAAATGTATCCTAGAACAAGTAAGTCGTAAGTATTCAGAAGTATTCGTGTAAAGGAGGGCTTGAACATGCAAGCAAACACGATCCGATTCAAAAATAAATCGATCCCTGTGATGAATTTTACTCATAAACGTTCCCAAATGGAGTTACTTTCAACGAAATTAAAGGAATATGAATTGCATTTTGAATTTCGTAGAAAATTAAAAATGATCTCGATGATCGAGATCATTGGTGATGTAGCCATTTTTAAATACAATGATGGCACCAAGCTGTACCTAGAAGTTTCCTAATTGGACGGTGGAAAATATTCTTTACTCAGCTGATCAAGCTCCTGCAGAGAGCGTCGGGCCCACGCTTCCATGTCCGACAACTTATCGATCTGAGCCATTAGCGCTCTCTTCAGAGACACTTGGTAATCTGGTACCTCACCCGCATAAGGACGAATCGTTGCCATTGGCATTAATGCAATCTCTTGATGGGACAATGCCCTTCTTTGATGAAAAAAAGCAACACTTGGATCCATCGGATTATGTAAATCTCCTTGTGTAGGATGATCCTTCACAGCTAGAATGCGGACTGCCGCTTTCATACTGGAGGTTATCTCAACAACTTCACCGAAATAAACCCCTGTTTTATATTCTGCAACAACACGGTCTCCGACTTGAAAACTCATGATATACACAACTCCTATTCTTGTTCTATTAATGGCATTAGTTTGCGGTATATCTCATCCACGGATTGCATCCGATAGATCATTTCTTTTTCTTTCCCTTGTTCAATGATGACAACACACGGGACACTAGCGATTCGCCATTCTTGACTGACCTGTGGAAGGAAATTAATGTTGCATTTGACAAGCGGCAGCTCTGGCTTCATCGCCAGAATAATATCCAGCATTCGCTCCGTTACTTTGCATGTCCCACAAAGCGGCGTATACATAAAAACAGCGAAGGGTTTCTCGTTAACTTGATGTACTTTGCTTAACAATTCTTGCTGGTTTAATTCTTGCATGGCTTATAATGACCCTCTTCCATCCAACCACACCAAGCTTTCGAAGGCATAATCGATCAAATCAGAAAAGTCATCGAGGTGGCTCTCATCAATTTTGCGACCAAAAGATAACGTAATCAGATTGCGATATTCCTCCGGTTGTTCCCCATATAAATAGGAAATTTGCTGTGTAATTCGCGGGCGCTGCTCCCAAATCGCATTCAATTGCGCTTCGATCATTGGGCAATCCAGTTCAGGATCATTCACGATCGTGTGAAGTTTAATTAACAGTGTACAACCTGGCTTAGCCGTAGGATTCTCTAGAATTTCAGCTGCCAAGTCACTTAAATGAACATGCAAGTAGATTTCAGCTTGGCTAGGAAGTCCTAATTTCCTTGCAAACTCAATGGCAAATGTGCGAGACATCGACGACAAGTCAATCAGATCTTCTCTTCGTGTTATGATGATTTTACCTTCCAAATCCAAATCGTAGACGGCTCCTTCGAGCACGACTTTGATATTGTCATAGATCGTTGGATCAAACATCCCCACACACCTTCTTTCATCTTTTCTTTGATTCGATTATACTATGGATATACCACGTAAAGAAGGTGTTCTTATGTCAGACAAGCCTCAAGATCAGCAAGCCGACCAGGTCGAGCAACAAGGTGTCAAAAAAGTAAGTTTAGCTGACGCGATCAAAGCCAAACTAGCTCAGAAGCAAGCGGATCAAGCCGCAGCGCGCGCTAACCCAAAAGCAAATGGAAATAGCAATCAAACAGCGAAAAGCCAAATGACCAAAAAAGTAAATAATCAACGCCGTCGTACTGGCGGAAGCTAGACAACTTTGTGTAGCTAAAAGCGCCCTGAGAGTAACACTTCAGGGCGCTTTTCATTTTTACTCTTTATGCGTAGTGAATTTCCTTTTGTTTTTTCACATCTTCGCTTTCCAAATACTCATCGTACGTCACCATTTTGTCGATGATACCTTTCGGTGTCAACTCCATAACGCGATTTGCAATCGTTTGAATGAACTGATGGTCATGCGAGACGAACAACATCGTACAGTCAGAATCAACAAGACCATTATTAAGTGCTGTGATGGATTCCAAATCCAAGTGGTTCGTTGGCTCATCAAGAATAAGCACGTTCGCACCGCTCAACATCATTTTGGAGAACATACAACGAACTTTTTCTCCTCCGGAAAGGACATTCGCTTTTTTCAGTGCTTCTTCACCAGAGAACAGCATGCGGCCTAAGAATCCACGAAGGAATGACTCATCCGGATCTTTGGAGTATTGACGCAACCAATCCACTAACGTAAGTTCGGAGTTGAAGTAATCTTGGCTGTCTTTTGGGAAATACGCTTGTGAAGTCGTGATACCCCATGAGAACGTGCCACTATCTGCTTCCAATTCACCCATCAAAATTTTGAAAAGTGTCGTTTTGGCAATTCCATCTAGTCCCACGAAAGCAACTTTATCGCCTTTGTTAAGTGTGAACGAGACGTTGTTCAAAACTTTAACGCCATCAACGGTTTTCGTAAGGCCTTCAACAGCAAGCAATTGCTTACCTGCTTCACGCTCACCTTTGAAGTGAATGAACGGATATTTACGGGAGGACGGACGAATATCCTCAAGCGTAAGCTTCTCCAATTGCTTTTTACGGGAAGTCGCTTGCTTGGATTTGGACGCATTTGCACTAAAGCGCGCGATAAACGCTTCAAGTTCTTTACGTTTTTCTTCCGTTTTCTTATTCGCATCACGTTGCAAACGAAGTGCCAATTGACTGGACTCATACCACCAATCATAGTTACCGACATACATTTGGATTTTACCAAAGTCAATATCTGCGATATGCGTACACACTTGGTTCAAGAAGTGACGGTCATGTGATACCACGATAACGGTGCCTTCAAATCGGGACAAGAAGTGCTCCAGCCATTTAATGGACTCCATGTTCAAATGGTTGGTAGGCTCATCGAGTAAAAGAATGTTCGGGTTACCGAAAAGTGCTTGCGCTAAGAGCACGCGAACTTTCTCGTTACCATCTAAATCCTTCATTTTGGTGTCATGCAGGGATGTTGGGATGCCAAGACCGATTAGAAGCTCTGCTGCGTCGGATTCTGCTTGCCAGCCGTCAAGATCTTGGAATTCGCCTTCGAGCTCAGCGGCTCTCATGCCATCTTCTTCAGAGAAATCTGCTTTTGCATACAAAGCATCTTTCTCTTCCATGATTTTGTACAACCGGGAGTGCCCCATTACAACTGTTTTCAAAACTTCGATTTCATCAAATTCATAATGGTTCTGTTTCAGGACAGCCATACGCTCGCCTGGTGTGATGCTAACTTCACCTGTGTTCGGCTCGATCTCACCAGAAAGAATTTTGAGGAATGTGGATTTACCTGCACCATTTGCTCCGATCAAGCCATAGCAATTTCCTGGTGTGAATTTAATATTGGCATCTTCGAATAGGGCTCTCTTGCCGTAACGAAGCGTCACGTTATTTACATTAATCATGTGGTGTATATACCTGCCTTTATAATATTTTTATTGTATATTCTTCTATCATAACTTATTTCGTTCTATTTCTTCTACTAACTCTGATAAATAAGTCCATCTTTCCATTGCAGCTTCTAGCTCTGCAGTCGTTTGTTGCTCCTGTTCATAGAGATCACGAGCGAGATCAAAGTTACTTCCAGAGTTTTCAATTTGCTTTTTCAAACTATCGACTTTGTCCTCCAAAGCAGCAATCGTATTCTCGATTTCATCCCATTCTTTCTGATCTTTAAACGAAAGTTTCTTCGGACGATTCGCGGCTGGAGCTGTATTTGCACTTGATGACGTAGAAGCAGGACTGCCGCTACTCGACTTCGCGCTCGCTTGGCGAATGACTTCTTTCCTCGCTTGCTCAGCTTCTTCTTGTTCACGCTTATCTTCCAAATAATCGGAATACGTCCCGATGAAAGGCTCAATCCCGCCACTGCCATCGAATGCAAATAAATGGGTAACTGTTCGATCCAAGAAGTATCGATCATGGGAGACGGTAATAACAGCCCCTGTGAATTGATCTAGATAATCTTCCAGTATCGTCAAAGTTTGGATGTCCAAGTCATTCGTCGGCTCATCGAGCAGCAAAACGTTCGGCTCACCCATTAGGGTGCGTAATAAATAAAGTCTGCGACGCTCTCCACCTGAAAGCTTGCCAATTGGCGACCATTGCAGGTTAGGAGAGAACATGAAGCGCTCCAGCATCTGCGCGGCCGAAATGGTTTCACCATCCGACGTGCGAATCTGCTCTGCAGCTTCTTTAATGTATTCGATCACACGCATTTTCTCGTCCATTTCGACGTTCTCTTGCGTGTAGTACGCCAATTTCACCGTCGTACCTGTCTCTATCGTGCCGCTGTCGGGCTGAATGCGCCCGGCCAGCATATTGAGCAGCGTCGACTTACCGCTGCCGTTCGGACCAATGATGCCGAGACGGTCCTTCGGCATCACAATATAGCTGAAGCCGCTGAGCAGCTGCTTCCCGCTTGTGAAAGACTTGGAGATGTCGTCGAGCTCCATCACCTTTTTGCCAAGGCGGCTGCCAGCCAGCGCCATGTCTAGCTTGTCAGCGGGACCGTCCACTTTGCGGTCCCGTAATTCCTCGGCGCGGTTGATACGCGCCTTTTGTTTCGTCGTGCGCGCCTTCGCGCCGCGACGGAGCCAGGCCAGCTCGCGGCGGAGGAGATTCTGCCGCTTATCTTCACTAGCGGCTTCGGAATCCATCCGCTCCGCCTTTTTCTCGAGGAACCACTCGTAGTTCCCCTCATAGCTATAGATCTTGCCCCGGTCCAGCTCCAGAATTCGGGTAGTGACCCGCTCTAGGAAGTACCGGTCATGGGTAACGAGCAGCAAAGCGCCGCGCCACTTGCTGAGGAACTCCTCGAGCCAGATGGCCGTCTCGTTATCAATATGGTTCGTCGGCTCATCAAGGATGAGCAGATCGGCCGGTTGAATGAGCACGCGCGCCATGGCAACGCGTTTGCGCTGACCGCCGGATAGCAGGCCGACGGGTTTGTCGAATTCGCTGATGCCGAGCTTCGTCAGCACGGTTTTGGCCAAGGTGCTGGCTTCCCAGGCACCTTGTTCATCCATGCGCGACTGGGCGCTATAGAGTCGCGCTTGCTTTTTCTCATTGGAGGCGTCTAGCTCCAGTTCAGCAAGTGCCAGCTCATAGTCGCGAAGCGTCTTCATGAGCGGCGAATCTCCGTGGAATACTTGCTCAAGCACCGTGGAGTTCGGATCGAACTCCGGGTTTTGCGGCAAGTATTCCACGCGGAAATGGTTCGCGTGCACGAGCTTGCCGCGATCGGGTGTTTCCAGACCCGCCAGCATCTTCAGCAGCGTGGACTTGCCTGTGCCGTTCACGCCGATGAGGCCAATACGCTGCTTCTCGTTCAGGGTGAACGAGATGTCATCGAAGAGCACCTTGTCGCCGTAAGTTTTGGTTATATCAGCTGCGCTAAGTATATTCATCCTTGTACCGGCTCCAAGATGTACGCGGCAAGAAGGGCTGCCGTGTTTACTACAGCATCCATATGCGTGCGCTCCATGCTATGTGACGCATGAACACCAGGTCCTATGAGCGCTGCGCGAATGTCGCGGCCGCCCCTTAACGCTGCTGATGCATCCGATCCGTAGCGCGGATAAATATCTACGGCATAGCCGATCTCCAGCTTCTCGGCATGCTCAATCATTTTCGACGTCATCGCATAGTCGTAAGGACCAGACGAATCCTTCGCGCAGATCGAAACATCGCGTTCACTGCCGCTCAAATCATCCCCAAGCGCTCCCATATCAACCGCAATAAAATCAGTAATATCTGAAGGGATAAATGAGGAGCCATGACCAACTTCTTCATAGTTAGAGAAGAACAACTTGATGGTGTAGAATGGTTGAATCCCTTGTTCTTTCAATAGTTTGAGAAGGCCAAACAAAGAAGCCACACTCGCTTTGTCATCCAGATGACGTGATTTCACATAACCATTATCCTTCACCTGTACACGAGGATCGAAAGAAATGTAATCGCCTACGCGGATGCCGAGAGCTTGCACATCTTTTTTGGATTTCACCAGTTCATCAATACGAACTTCCATATTCGCTTCATCACGCTTGTACTCTCTCGCATCCTCGTACACATGCACGGAAGGTCTAGAAGTCAGAATCGTCCCATCGTACACTCGCTCATCGCGTGTGTGAATTTGAACATATTCATTCTCGATCGCGCCCATCATGAAGCCGCCAAGCGATGTGATTTTCAGTGTGCCATTCTCTTTAATAGAACGAACCATAGCACCAAGCGTATCCACATGTGCAGATATCCCAATAACGCGATCAGAACTCGCCCCGGGAATGGTAACAATGCCGCAGCCTTTATTCGTATAAGAAAGCTCGAAGCCAAGCTTACTCACTTCTAGCTCTACCTTTTGCATGATGTGATGTGTATAGCCTGTTGGACTAGGAGTCCGCAGCAGCATTTCAAGAACTTCCGTCATATAAGCTCTATTTAATTGGGACTTCAACTCGGATTCCTCCTTTTTTATATGTAAGTATGTATTGCGCTAAACACACAAAAAACAGTGCAGCCTCAGAACATTGCTAACCCCTGACACTGTCAGGAGCGAGCCTCTTCTAAGGATACTACACTGTTCTCCTATGTTTTTCAAACGTAGGTTAGCTTACAAAATCAACACAGATGGACGTTCCATCAAGAACTGTTTTCATGTGAGCTTTAACTTCTTCATGCAGAGGGTGAGTATCGTAAACCTTCAAATCATCTAGTGAATCAAATTTCGTGATCAGTGCGATATCGTAAGAACGCTCCAAATGCAGAATGTCTGTCCCAACCTCAATGTGTCGTAATACCGGGATTTTACCTTCCATATTCGTAAGAACGGCTTTGGTTACTTCCACGGCTTCAGGACTGCGATCTTTGAGTTTAAAAAACACAACATGCGTTAACATTGTTATCTCCTCCGATTCGATCATTCGTATTAGTTAATTCGTTACTTTGGCAGACCATTCTTCCACGTCCCACACACGTGTTACCCAGCCTTCATAAAATTCAGGCTCATGGCAGACGAGAAGCACAGTACCCTTATACTCTTTTAAAGCTCTTTGAAGTTCTTCTTTGGCTATGACGTCCAAATGGTTCGTAGGCTCATCGAATAGCAACCAGTTGCTTTCTTGCATGAGCAGTTTGCACAAACGAACTTTCGCTTGCTCACCACCACTTAACATGCTCATCGCACGGGTGATATGCTCATTCTTCAGTCCAACTCGTGCAAGAGCTCCTCTGACTTCATTCTGTGTCATGGAAGAGAAAGAATTCCACACATCATCAATTGGTGTCATGCTAGGCGCTTTGACTTCTTGTTCGAAGTACGCAGGACTTAAGTAATCGCCGCGATACGTTTTACCGCTGAATGGCTCGATTTTGCCAAGTATCGTCTTCAAAAGCGTGGATTTACCGACCCCATTGCAGCCGACGATCGCAATTTTCTCACCGCGTTCAATCGTCACATTCATTCTAGGAAGCAAAGCACGATCATAACCAATTTCCAAATCTTGCGCCTCAAATACGATTCTACCACTTGAGCGTGATTCTTTGAATACGAACGTTGGCTTCATAGCTGTTTCTGGACGTTCTATACGGTCAATGCGATCTAACTGCTTCTCACGGCTCTTCGCACGCGTTGACGTTGAAGCCCGCGCTTTGTTGCGCGCGATGAAATCTTCTTGCTTTTTGATGTACTCCTGCTGCTTCTCATAAGCATCAATGTGCTGTGCCTTGTTCATTTCAGCCATATCCAGGAATTTTTCATAGTTGGCTGTGTATCTTGTCAATTTGGAAAACTCCAGATGATAGACAACATTGACGACTTCATTCATAAATTCCGTATCATGTGAAATTAACATGAATGCATATGGGTAGTCCTTCAAGTACATTTTCAACCACTCAATGTGCTCAACATCCAAATAGTTGGTAGGCTCATCCAGCAGAAGGACAGTTGGTTTTTCTAATAATAACTTCGCTAGAAGAACTTTCGTTCTTTGTCCACCACTAAGCGATGTTACATCCCGGTCCAATCCAATTGCATTCAAGCCAAGGCCATTACCCATCTCTTCAATTTTTACATCGAGCAGATAGAAATCACCAATCTCCAAGCGCTCTTGAATTTCGCCCATTTCCTCCAGCAGAACCTCAAGTTCCTCTGGTGTAGCGTCTCCCATTTTGTCAGTTATCGCCATCATTCTTTTCTCTTCTTCATACAAAGGCAGGAACGCATCTCGCAAAATATCACGAATCGTTCTACCTGCTGCCAACACAGAATGCTGGTCCAAATATCCATAGTGGACTCTTGGCGTCCATTCTACCTTGCCTGTATCCTTCAAAAGCTTGCCCGTTAATATATTCATCAACGTGGATTTCCCCACGCCATTCGCTCCTACGATACCAACACGTTCACCAGCTAACAAACGAAACGATACATTTTTGAACAATGTACGGTCACCAAAGCTGTGGCTTAAATCTTCAATTGTTAAAAGACTCATATTGTAAAAACCAAACCCCTGTCTAGTTCTAAGATAATCACGTTTTTCCTCGCGACTTCTTATTATACCATTGCTCATGGCAGACAGGAAGTAGAACTATTTGTATTAGAGTCGAAATATCAGTTCTTGACGAATAATTCGCACAATATCCCCATCTTTTAGCGGATATACTTGATAGATGACCAGTGGTTGATCATTCAAGTACGTCCCATTCGTAGAGCCTGCATCTCGAAGCTGGTAACCTTGGCTCGTTTGAACAATTTCTGCATGGATTCTAGAAACACCAGCTACTTCCAGCTCACAATTCACTTGAATGCTAGTATCTCCTCGCCCAATTATAAAAAGATTCGTATCAATGGGAACTATTTTACTAGTACCATCAGCTTCATATTCCAACCTAGGACCGCTCTTTTGGATAGGTAATTTGCTTAATAAAACAGTCGCATTATGTTTCGGAGGGTTAAGTATCGTGGTATGCATAGGAAGATTCTGATAGTAGGCCTGAATATCCATGGGCTCTGAAGTAGTATCGAAAGTAGCAGCTTCTTCATGAGGTATGGATGGAACTTGTGCAGTTTTCCCTTTTGAAAAGACTGGAAAGCCCCATGCAAGCAAAATGAATCCTACGTCACCTAAAAGCAAAGTTATGCCTGCTATTAGTTGAAATGAACTCGTTGAGGGATCCGCGGCGTAATATTGCCAGAGGAAGGCTGTAGTAGTGATGAGTACTGCAATGGCAAACCATTTTGCGCGTTGTGGTAGTGGAAGCCATGCAAATCCAATAGAATTCTTACTTATGGCGCTTTCAGTAGTAGGGATGATCGGCATTGCATTCTGATTTTTTGCTGATAGTGAGGCGACATTTGGTGTGGTAGTTTGTTTAGTCGAATATGTAATTGATTCAGGGATTGCATGCTCATTTGGAGTCATTTCATCCCGTTTCCAGTGTGCTTTAGGCAGCCCGGCTTCCACTTCTACTTTTGGCAACTCATGTACATGGGATTCTATAGGTATGTTGGTACGAATTGGCTCGTCCATTAGCTTTAATAATAAATCTTTATAGGCCTGCATGCTTTTCAAATTGGACGTCATGGAGATCCAGGCATTGGCCTGATCCTGCTCTTCCTCTGAAATATGGGAAGCAAGCTTACACATCAGCTTAGCTATCGAAGGAAATACATCCTCTTCAACGTGCTGTGTATCTATCGGTACATAGGTCAAATAAATATCCGACCAATCCTGGCCAATGAAAATAAAATTTTCCTTTAGCACATAATTGATTTCATACAGCATGTAATTGTTACTCTCATCCAGCGTACTCACAATAGCGTACATGAGCTTAGCAAATTGATGCACGGAGAATGATTCAACTTTTAGTACATGCGTCAGCATGCGTTTTGAAGATAGTTTATATTGCAAACGAAGTTTAGCGTCCACCTCCAGGATGTCGAGTGGAAGCAATCTAGGCACTTGGTTCGCCTCCAGCATGCGGATTTGCAAGGCCGATAACTCACTGTTGGAAAGTCCTTCTTCTTTATAAAGCTCCATATAATGACCATGCCGATATACAAATTCGTAACAGAGTCCAAATACCTCTTCCGTCATTCGACCACCTCATTTCATAGCAAGGAATAGTACCAAGTGACAGCTACACTAGGTGCAACTGCGTACATAAATGGAAACTTGATGTTGTTCTGATGTTTCAGTTCGAATAATGTGTCTAATTGACGATAAGCACATATCGAGATGAGCCAGCCCTTTAGTTTCTCGCTTGTCGTTCTCATTTGCTTCTGCATGAGTAAGAGAATAAGTCCAATTATCCCGGCACATAAAATCGCGTACACGAGCGTTTGCATGACAAATGCAACCCCCATAAACGCCCCAATGGCTGCAAATAGCTTGACATCTCCCGCTCCCAAAGCGCCAATAACATAGAGGAAAAGTACGATAACAAGGCCTGTCCCAGAACCGAGGAATGCAAAAACCAGCCCTTCCCAACCTTCGTTCATTGTGTGGAACACTACGCCGAGCACAGTTCCGCTCATAGTCAACTTATTGGGCAGTTTAGCAAGTCGAACATCAATAACAAAGGCCACAGTAATAAAAATCAGAAAAATGCCATGGATCAATAAAATGGTATTTCACTCCTCATTCGAAATTCATTCTTGCATTCAGTTACAGCAGTTTTACATGGATGACGAACCTACCCACGCGCGTTCAAAGGCCCTTTTCTTTAACACGATGGTATGGCTTATAAAAGGGATCGGCAGTTTATACGTAAGTTGAGCTTCCACGCCAAAGTATGAATCTTCATTCTGCACCATGCTTGGAAGTGTCACCGCAGTGACTTTAAAGTTTCCTCTTTGTAAGATTTTCGCATCACAAAAAGCGAATACGACCGGCGTAAATGCAGCGAGGATACGCGGTTTCACCTGTGACTCATACATGGCATCCAACTCATCTTCTGCCATTCCTTCACCAAGTTCTCTTTTTTCCTGCTCCCAACGAACAAGCGCTAGAACGGAATCAGGTATATAGGCCGCATATTGATCCACAAAATTCTCAGCATTGACTACCTGGCTCCGTGCCGTCTGAACATGATCTACCACCGTATTCATCACATTTGCAGCGGAGCTTTGATCATATTTCGATTTCGCTTCCTGTACTAGCAGTTGGACTGGGTATACTTGACCAGCAATCGACTTCGTCGCTTCAGAAACACCAGCTTGTAAAGCCATTTCCGCTATGGCTATTTGAATGAAGAGAATCAGACCAACTACAAAAGATAGGAACAAAGGCAAAATAAGAGCTGCCTCTAGCACGATCCCCCCTTCTTGATCCTTGTACATTTTTCGAAGCAATACCATTCCCCCCCACTTTAATAAGATACAATCGCTGTCCTATTAAATTGACATTGTGTCCCAACCACTTTACATCCAAGAAGATCTGATCCATTAAGTAGCTTCATCATCTGTGGAACGAACCACAATCTAATTTCACTAGTGGCATTGGTCTGGATATATGATGCTGCTTGCGTAAGATCCTTACCTGTTTCTAATTCAATTAGTGCTTGCATTCTCGCCATTAGCTTCGTATTATCGCTGTGCAGCATCAGAAATAAACGCAAATAATCTTTGTACGTTAACTTTAAGACAGCCGCTGAAAGCTTCGAAGATAATTCAACGGACTCCCCCTTTACTAATGCGTTCATATCTGCAAAAGCTTCTACTGCACCTTGCGCAGCAGCGACTAATAATACGAGTAAAGGCGAACCTACGTTAAGCAATTCTTTTTCGGGATCCAATAAATTTTCTACCGTTCGAATAGCAAGTCGCAAAGAAAACATTTCTGCATAGGCGGCTGAGATGTTCGCGGCGCACGAGGAGAATCCATATAAGAGATACTCAGCTTCTTGATTTGCTAATGGGTGCGAACCGAGATCGATCAATTCATTTGACAATTTCGCTTGACCATTCCGATCTTTCTCAAGTCCATAAGTACGATAGTTGAACTTTGTCAGGGCATATTCATTCACATACAACTCGTCCCGAAGCATTTCTGATGCTTGGGTGATCACTCCCAGTATATCCATTGCTCTTAAGCTCGTTGATTCCGCTTTATCCAAATCATAGGCAACTTCGTTCCCGACCAATAAATCTTGCGCATTAACTTGACGATATTTCTGATAGAAACCTTGTACATTCGCTGATTCGAGATTACTTGTATCACCCTGCAGTTTGTTATATAATGCCTCATCATTGGATTGTGATTGAATGAGGCTGCAGCCGCCAATTGCTTGTTTGGCTTTATCCAAAACAGCTTGAATCTTATTTCTTTCCGTTTGTTTTTTCGCCTTTGTCCCATCGTTCGCATCCATTCTAGCTTTTTCAATTGGGCTTTTTTTACTGTAAAAATCATTAGCTAATGTCCAATACGCATCATTCGCTGCATTTGCCTGATTCGTGTTCGCAGCCGTGTATAAAGCGATACTTTCAATTTTCAAATGAAATGCGGTAAATAAAGAAGCAATACTCGCCACTGAGATCTGATAGTCATAAAAATAATTATCACCTATGAGTGAAACATGCTGAAATACATCATTCACACCTTGACTAGCACTCGTAGTAGAAGTAGAAGATCCACCAATCGCTGTTAACTTTGCCCGAATATCGTCATTTTTTTGCTTAGCCAGTCTCAAAACAGGCTCTATACTTTGCTGAAGTTGTAAGATGTCTCTCTCATTTACTGCAACCTCTAACTTCGTGCTGACGATAAGAGCTGTGTACTGAATAATTAATTGTACGAGAGCTTCAAGGTCATTCAATTTCTGGGATAGTGTACTATACTGCTGTTCAAGGTTGCTTCTAGCGGAAAGTGCCGCTTGAATACTTTGCGGACTCGCTGTCATCATTGAGCTCATCGAGAGATCCATATTATGTATCGCGTTCGAAAGTGATTGCAGTTGATCTTTTACTTGAATGATCTCGATTCTCAGTTCATCAATCGTATGGAGTCCAATGCGGTTTGCCATTGCATCTAAATCCGAAATTCTTTTCTGATAGTAAAGGTGAAAAGTAGTTATTCGAGCTTGCATCGCTTCCGTACTGTGCCACGCTTCATCAAGTGCATCTTCCCGTTGCTCGATAAGTTTCTCAACTTCCGCAGCATTTTTCGCAAATTGTGATCCCATCTGAAATGGCCCTTTCACTCCGCTTTTTTGAAATTTATCTGCAATTTCCAGAGAGAATTCAATAGGACCTTTTAACTTCATATCTTCGAGAAGCTGACCCTCAAAAATGGCATGACTAGCGAGTGCATACACAGGAGTAACCCGCATGCCTCCGTCTACCGCTTTGGTGTCAATAAAATGAAAGGCATTGGAGGTAACGCCACTAGATAGGTTTTTTGCAAAAACTTCGCTAAATAGCTGTTCAGAATTTTCCTGTGAAAGAATCATCCCATAGAGACCTCTCTTTTGAAGATCTGAATCGAAGGATGACATGACAGAACGGGACGCAGCCTGAACCGCTGATTCCGATTCTTTCTCGGCTGCTTTAATCCGGGCAAAATCGATTAACACGGCTTGAAATAAGAAAATCGGCACGATAATAAGTATTAAATATACCGATACTGCGCCATTTTCTGCATATAGAAATCTTCTCAAGGTCATCTCCTCTCTCACTCTTCTTAATTGTGAATCACAACAACGATCCCCTTGCTTTCGAGCTCTTTACGGAATGCATCTGTTGGCATCCCTTTGCCACTGGCATCTTTTTTGAAAAAGTGCCATACGACACCTTTCACCGTTGGATCTTGTTGGAGCAGCTCAACATCCTTCGGCAACTGCTCCGTACGCAGCTGAGTTTCCGTCAAACTGTAGAAGGCTTGATGGGCAATGCCACGAGCATCTAGCGCGTCGATCAGTCTACTTTTCCCCGATGCGGTTGTTCGAACTACCTCTTTGCCTCCCACAAGAGATCGTAAATAGGTAGAGGCTTGTCTCTCGGATTGAATAGTAACTTTGGGGCCTGACAAATTACTTTTCTCGGGCTCGATAAGGGCGGCCTTTGCTTTCTCTGGAGAAATTCGGCCTACCAATGTAGGGACATAAGTGCGGGTTAGATCTGTCATGCGAATTAGTTCAACGGAATCGACGACATGGGCAATTGCTCTCCCACTTGTTGTATGTGTTTGCAACCATTTTCGCATGAACGAAGGCATTAAAAAGGACTTGTTTACATCCACCTCAACCTGGTGATCGAGTACATAATTCCTGTAACTTGCCGTTCCAGTAACGCCATTGGGGAGTAAACCTGAGGCTCTTGCCAGCTTTCGTTCCACAAGGCCATCACTTTGATGTGTTGGCAGTGCTATACTTGCGCCCCCGTTCCCGCTCAGGATGCCAAATAAATCAGTCGCGTGATCCTGCGTCAAACGCCAATACAGACCATCTGTTTCCTGCGGGTTAAAACTTCCCGGATTCAAATTTTTATAGCTATTCGTCCAAGTGAAGGCTAGCCGTTCCGCCGCTGTACGTGCTAGCTGTTTGATATACACATGTTGGTACGCATATAAACCCACAAATAAGAGAGACACCGTACAAATCAAGATCATTGGAAACACCAGGGAGGCTTCTAACGTGAAACTTCCCTGTTCGCTTCTCGTAAAGCCGAGTAACCGTTTATGGCGCACAGCTTGTTGTTGGGCTAGGCGCACACGGTGCAACCACGCTATTATCCTTGAGGTCTGTGTTTGCATCACCAATCAGCTTTTGAAACCACGAGACGATCCATTTTCTGAAAATAATGGCAATCGCGACAAGCACAGCAACAATCAATAGAATCTCCAATGTACCTAGACCATCTTCTTCTTTCCATACTCGCTTGAAGCATTCAATTACAGTCTTCATATCCACATTTCTCCTTTATTGTTTCATCATTAGTAGCGCAGGTGCAGCGACGATCACCATAACCACCACAAAAATAAGTACCATTGGAAATACCATCTTGGAAGATGCTTCCTCGCCTAAGGTTCGAGATACCATTTTCCTCCGCTGCCACAGCTCGAGAGACAGCGATTGCAGGGCGACAGCGAAGTCATTTCCTCCCCTTTTATAATTCAGCCCAAGCGTTGATGTGAATAAAGAGACTTCATGTAAGGCACATCGCTTACTGAAATCCTCTAACACTTTGGTGAAAGAGATGTTCATTTCAAGCTCATGTACGGCGACAAGCAGCTCTTTGAAAAGCGGTGAATCAGCTAAATGAGGTTTCGCCTGCACGCAACGTATCCACGCACGATTCACCGTTTCACCAGCATTGACCAAGAGGACAATCGTGCTCAGAAACTCAGGCAGCGCTAGTATCATTTGCTGCTGTTTTTTTCGTATTTTCGTATCCAAATCACGGACCATCAGCATCGGTGTCACACAAGCAGCAATTACACCACAAACGAATAATGAGCTATCTTCACCTGCAAGAATGGCGAGAAAGGTAACCATACATAAACACAAGCTCCCTGCTGAAATGAGCTCCGCCAAGAACCATTTACTGCCTTGTGACGACAAGCTTCTCCCGTATAAGGTCATACATTTATGATGGATTTTCGAAGTGAACTCAGGCATTTTCTCCAACAATTGAAATTTATCAATCAAATAGTAGCTAAAAGGGAGAAACAACTTCAGTCGGAATGGATAAGCATGGGAATGAAGTTGTGCACCATATTTCCGCCGACCGAGCATATATAAGGTCATACCCATGACAATTTGAATGATTCCTAGGATCCACATCCACATGCTACACCTTGATATCCATAATTTTTTGAGTAAGGGCATAACAGGCTCCAAGTAGCAACAAGCACACTGTCATGATGAGAATTCCGCTCCCTTTATAGAGCGGTTCCATGTAATCTGGCGAAGAAAAGGCCAATACAGCAACAATTGCAATGGGAGCAATAACAAGCACTCTAGATTCAAAACGTTTTTGCGCAATCATCACGGAAATTTCTTGTGTAATTTCTAATTTTTCAGTAATCACTGTGGCTGTTCGCTTCATGACTTCTACCAGATTCCCACCTGCTCGTTTACATGTTAGAAATACATCTGTAAAGCTCTGAACGTCCTCCAAATGGCTGCGATCAGCAAAATGCTTTAAAGCAGACTCGATGGGCTCGCCATTATCAACTTTACGGCAGATCATGCCGAACTCAATAACAATCAGACAAGCAGGATCGGGATACAAAAGTTTGAGATCTTCCCAAGCCTCTCGAAACGCAGTCTCAATCGACTTCCCCACTGTCATCGAAGAGGAAAGACAACTGAGCGCTTGCTTAAATTGTACATACAGCATATGTTTGCGTTTGTGAATCAACTGTTGTCGACGAATCTTTGGAAATAAGAAACCAGTTGCTGAAAAGGCGAGGGATAACATGACATTTTGGTAGAAAATATATCCAATTACGAAAGCAGGTACCGCAAGCAAAAGAATAGCATAGGCTTTCTCTTTGGACGTTAAGTCATAGTGGTTGTAATCAATGAAGGGAACTAGTGCAGATGATCTGTGAATGGGGGATGGTTCAATGGGTTGAGTAGTTCGCATAGTTTTCCGGCGTTCCATATATAACAAAAGCAGCCAACTGCCACCACCTATAATAAGAAGCAATAACCACACCATCATGATGCTTCACACGAATTAACGGTTGGAATAAACCAATCCGGCAGCGTCTTGCCAGCCATTGTGATTTTATCCAAATTGAAAAGTGCTTGCCCTGTATAACGCAATGAGCCCATGATTTTGCCTTCTGGCGTCTCTCCGTTCTCTTCGAATAAAAAGAGAGGCTGAAGCTTCACTTCGCCATCCATAACTCCAATGACTTGATGAATTTCCGTGACTTTACGTGATCGATCACGCATTCTTGCAATATGGATTACAACATCTAATGCGGAGGCAATTTGTTTCCTTATGACTTCGATAGGCAGTGGAGCTGCACTCAAGACCATCGTTTCCAGCCTGCTTAGCATATCCAAGGAGGTATTTGCGTGACCGGTACTAAGTGAACCATCATGCCCCGTATTCATAGCTGCCAGCATATCTAAAGCTTCTGCCCCCCGCACCTCCCCGACGATGATCCGATTGGGACGCATTCGCAGCGAAGAACGGATCAGCTCTCTCATAGTGATCGCTCCTTTCCCTTCCGTATTGGCATTCCTAGTTTCAAGTCGAACGAGATTAGGCACAGATTGGATCTGAAGCTCTGCTGAATCTTCGATCGTTATTACCCGTTCATGCTCGGGAATCCAAGCACTCAACGCATTGAGAAACGTTGTTTTGCCTGACCCCGTCCCCCCGCCAACAAATAGATTAAAACCCGCTTCAACCATAATCCGCAGCAGGTCTGCCGCTTCCTCTGAGATACTTCCCATCCGAATCAAATCTGACATGTCCATTGGTTTCGCTGGAAACTTGCGAATCGTTAAGGTGGGACCACTGAGTGAAGCTGGAGGAAGTACGATATTGACCCGTGAACCGTCTTTTAGACGAGCGTCTACGATCGGGGTAGATTGATTTACGATTCGATTCACTTTTGAAACAATCATCTGGATTAGATCTTCCAGTTTCTCCTCACTTTCCAATTCAAGAGGATAACGTTCCACGGTACCCATTCGTTCAAAGAAAATGCAGGTGTGACCATTGACCATAATCTCTGTCACAGTTGGATCATCTAACAGTGGCTGGAGGATGTCGAGTCCACGAAAGCTGTCAAATATACGCTTGACGCCTGTCTGAATTTCACTCGAAGTCCATCCTTGCCCAGTCGCAATACGAATGATAGACTCTTCAATGTGACCCTGTAATTGCGCATCGCTGACTTCATTAGATAGATCGAGGTTTTCTTTTATCTCCCGCTTTAACTCATTAAACAGCTGTTGATTCAACGAAGGAACCAGCCCCTTCTATCAGATTCGGTGTTGAAAGTTTCCTTTGCAGAACATTCGCCAGCATCCCATATACTTGCTCTGAAAAAAGCTCAGAATGCCAGATTTGTTCTGGACGATTGATTACCTTCCACTCCGGAATATAAGGAAGTCTGTAACTCATTTCTTTTCCAAGAAAATCGTAGGAATTGGTTTGACTGCCCCTGTAACACGCCATAACAAAATGAATGTGCTGGAAATGACTCATTTGTGTATATAACGACTCTGTTTTGAAAGCATCGTTACAATCATCCCTGACTAGCCAAATAATTTCGTCACTCATCTCCAAACTTGTCACAATACGAGGATGTACGGATGATTCCAGATCAATGATGAGCGTATCATACACCGATAGCTCGACAATGGACGTGATGAGTTGACGAACAATATCCCCACTCATTTCGTGCATTTCCCTTATTTGTTCTTTCGGTATCAAATAATCAAAGCGCAGCTTTGCATCATGTGATTTCAGTAAAGCTAGTTTGGAACCGAATTGCTCTGGTGAGCTCTTCAAATAATACAGCAGTTGCGATAATCCTGCGGTTTCACCCTGTAACCATCGTGAAGCAGCACTTATCGTCTCCAAGCTCAAATAGAAAACACGTTCCCCGCGAAATGCCAATTGCTTAGCCACATGGACGGCCGTAACCGATTTCCCGGAATACCCGCTGCTGCTGTAGAGTGAAATTACACGTGTCCTGTTTACACCAGGTGAATGACGATGATCTACCTGAATGCCCTCCGCATATAAGGCTTGAATACGCGATATGAGTTGATACAGAGGTTGAAATCGAAATAAGAACGGAAGCACTTTCTCTGCTCCATTTGAATTCATGATATTCGCGCTTAAAAACATCTTGTATAAAGGCGTTCGATGATGTTGCAATAACGGATAATAGGTTTCTGAGAGAAGCAAGACACCAGTGAGATTGGGCTTATGCAGCTCTTGCAGCAACACATCTGGATGTGTAAAAAGTTTTACTTGCAGCTGCGTAGCAGCATCCGTAGATCGAATAAATAAGGCTAATCGTTCCGCATAAGACGTGTCGTCATCTAAGACGTATAGTTGCAGTTTGTTCACTTAAGCATCTCCTTTTTCCTATATGAAATTATCCCGAAAGCTTGGCGTACACACCACTTCCAATGAGAACACAACTCATAATGGCAAGTACAATAGCCACACGTGTGGTCGTTTCGGCTTTCATTAACGTCCTCCTTCCCATTTCGGAACAACAAAAAAGCACGCGCCGATGAGAGAGAATAACTCCATCATCAGCGGTGCTTCCGCTTGTCCGATATTCAATTACCCAAATTGTACCACATTCCCCTAATAAATCAATCCCTTTATTCCCAGGGATACTTCATTGTGAAAAAGCTCGCCAACTTTTTACTTTCCACGCGGCGAATCCTTCTCATCTCCGCACGATGAGGTGCGGATTCATGCAGCTTTTTTTCCTCTTCTGTCTCTGGAATGACATCGGGTACCTCCACAGGCACCTTATTCTCATCTAAGGCTACAAAAGTCAAAAAGGAAGTTGCAGCTATTTTTCTCGCACCAGATTTTAAATCTTCAGTTACGACCTTTACGAAAACTTCCATGGAGCTTTTGCCTGTCCAAGTTACGAATGACTCTAAACAGACTGAATCTGACGTATGAATTGGGTATAAAAAGTCAACTGAATCCGTTGATGCTGTAACGACTGATCTGCGACAATGTTTATGTGCAGCAATGGAAGCAATGTCATCAATGTAGGACATCAGCTTACCACCAAATAGCGTATTGTGATTGTTCACGTCTGTCGGAAAAATGCGCGATGTTTTGAAACATCTGGATTCTCTCGAATATCTCTGTTCCATGACTGTTCCCCCTCATTTCCTCTACAAAATATGACTCATCATACCACACTTTTGGTTGGATTTGGTTATAACTAATCCTTATTGTGGAATATATTAAAACAAGCTATACAATTCACAGGAGGTGCTTCCATGTGTTCACGTTTATCATCGTTTTCTTGATTACTTATGCTCTTTTCTCGATTTCAGGCGTACTTTTCCCCACAGATCTCGCTTACTACGCTACGCTGAAAAAACCAAGTTGGAACCCCCCAGCCAAGTTGTTTGGAATCGTTTGGGCCGTTATTTACGCACTCATCTCAGCCTCAGTTGCCATCGTCTACATCTCAACAGACGGGTTTCAGCAGGCTTCCACTAGTTATGTGTTGATATTGCTTATCAATTATGTAGCTAATCAAGCTTTTACCTTTTTCGAATTCAAATTAAAAAATGTACGTTTAGCTTTTCTGGACACAGTGTTAGTCACAATCACAACGTTTATGTTAATTTATGCAACTATTCCATATTCCAAACTGGCAGCTTGGTTATTAGTTCCCTATTTATTGTGGTCATGCTTCGCTACCCTACTGGCCTGGACAATTTATCAACTGAATAAAAAACCTAACCTTGCTTATTAAATTTAGAAAATAAAGATTTCCTTCGGGGTCGCTCCAACGATTTTAGACTTACTTTGGGGAGCATTTCACGTAGAAATGGCCCCAGCGCTTCGGAAAAAGCAGGTAAATAAGCAGGTGAATCCTGGACGCACTCCCCTTTCCAAATCGCGTTCAACACATCGTCTCTAGGAATTTCTGGCATTGTACACAACGGAACCGCTGGTAAAGAACCTTCCCATTCTTTTCGGAATTGCGTAGGAATATGTCCTCTAGCGATATAATGCACAGGTATACCACGCTTCTGATACGATTCAAAAAGAGTGATATACTTACGTGAGCTTGGTCGTGTACATTTGCCCGGCGAAGCATCTATCATGACAATAATCGAATCCGCACAATTGCAAAGCTCCTTAACAGCAGGGTGCTCCCACTGAGTCGATACGTCCCATAGGACGATCGGCTTTTTGATCATGTGCAGCAACTTAAATGAATCTGTCGATTGCCAATTGGCTGTCATGGCATCAGGGTCTGTGGGTACCCATGTGGTAAAACCATTTGTCCAAACCGTAGAAGTATGCATAAGTGTTGGGTCTTGTAGGAGCTGTGAAGGGAATTTATACGTATCAGGGGCGTGCCGATCACCGTAGAGCAGCATGTATAAATCAGGATCAATCGTGGGTTGTTCGACTAACGCGTTGGGAATTTGCAGCGCATGCAAGATCCTTGCTATCGTGACTGCAGTAAATGTTGCACCAATACCTGCAAAGAGTCCGCCTACGACGATTAATTGGTCTGTAACTTTTATTGGGGCCGTGTGCTTTTGTTTTGTATCGCTAGAAGGCTCGTCGGGGTACATAGAACGAAGTCTAAGCCTCACTTCCATCGCCGTTTGGCAGCGATTCTGGGGCTGATCTTGCAGAAGTAGATGAACAGTTGTGAGTAAATCTTCAGGAATCCCTGATTTCAGCTGTGCCAAAGGCTTAGGAGTGAGATACGCGTAGTGGCCGCCAGATAATAAGTAAAAGAGTAAGGATCCCAGCGTGTATAGATCGCTACGTGCATCGGTTTGTAGACCTAAATACTGTTCAGGAGCTGCGAATCCAATAGTTCCCATTTGCATGGTATCCGATGCTTGTCCTTGCATGAATTGCCTGGCTACGCCGAAATCAATTAATCGCACTTGGTTATGTTCATTGAGCATCACATTGGAAGGTTTGAGATCGCGGTAAATAATCGGTCGTGGCTGAAAGGTGTGCAAATAGTGGAAAATATCAATGAGTTGAAAAGCAATTTGAATAATTTGTATGGTTGGCATGCCACGATGATGCTGTTCGAATAAATCTTGTAACGTGGGACCCTCGATGTAATCCATCACAAGATACCCTTTGTTCTCATCTGTGATAAAATAGTCCACTAATTGAGGCAGCTGCGCATGTCCAAGTTTGGCGAGCATTTCTGCTTCTTCCAAAAATATGTTCGTATCTGTATCTGAAAACAAGATTTCCTTTACAGCCCAGCGCTTTCCTCTTAGCTTCTCATCCTCGGCAAGATACACTTGACTCATACCCCCTTGTCCAAGCATAGAGATAAGTCGGTATCTTCCTCCGATCAGCGTGCCCTGCCACTGCGGTGTGTGCATCTCGATAACTAAAAACCCCCTCTTATAAACAAGCCATAATGCACTTGATTATAAGGGAGGGTGGTTAGAAAATCCAGCACATTTCCCAAATTTTATATCTTTTGCAAATAAAGAGTCAGTTCTTCCCGATTATGAAATAACTGCTTCGCTTTTAAGAGGAATAAGGAGTCCTCAAAAATACGTAAGATATCACGCACGGTTTGGAACGGTTTTTTGTGCATGAGTTTCACTGTAATGATCGCAGTACCTCCACTTTGTAAAGAGAAAAGCAGATCCGCCACGAGACGTCCCATTTGCCGCGGGTCCCAACTCATGTCACACACAAGTAAATCAAACTCATTTTCGCGAAGCTTCACATCTCCGGCATTTTTCTTTAAGAACGTCAACAGTGGGTTACCGAGAAGTCTAGGATTCATGGCTGCTGGATCGATAGCTGTAACTTTCAAGCCACGTTCTAACAGCAATGACGTCCATCCACCAGGTGCAGCTCCAATATCAATCGCTTTGCGTGCAACGCTAAAATCAATACCAAACCGCTGTTCTGCTTCCAAAAGCTTAAACTTTGCCCGTGAAATCTGATCCTCTTCCTTTATGAAGCGAATTGCGCCACCTGACCAGTCCGACAAGTTTTCTTCCGGTTTGGAAATACCAATGAATAGCTTCTTCGCGCTGATATAAACCGAAATAATATGATCCGCATAGCGAACTACGGGGTCAGTTCCACACTCCGCGGTAAGAATTTCATCGATCGCAGCTTTAATAGCAAAAGGAGCATACGGCACATCGGCCCGCTCTTCTTTGCGAATTTGCGTAGCTATTTTCTCACCGAAAACAAAAAGTCCTGAAGCATAGGCTTCGCGAATCCAAGCTTTTACATGGGCAATATCCGCATCCGTTCGGGATAGCTCCCATTCTTGATGAACAGGCTGCACATGTCGTAGGAAAATAGGTTCTTGCTCTTGTAGAGCCGAAATCACTTGATTGGCATCATCAGGAACTTGGAAATAAAATACCTCTGTTGGTATCAACAAAGTAAATTTGGTCATTGGAAACAACTTGCGGATTTCGTCTTGTGCATATTGCGCAAATCCATGATTCGAAGTACCTATATAGGTCGTTAATTGTGTCATAGCCGCATCCTTAATGTAATTTACGTTCTTGCTTTCGTTACTTATCTGCTTTGCTTATTTACCACCAATGACTTTAATCCACGGACGATCTTGGTACCATTCCAATGAAATATCGATGGCGAACGCTTGACGTATGTTCTCTGGTGTTAATACATCTTCTTTGCGCCCAGCAGCAATCAATTTACCTTGTTCGATAATGGCGACATGCGTAAATAAAGGAACGATCTCCTCAATGTGATGTGTCACATAAACAACCGTAATGTCTTGTTTACTTAAATCGTTCACGTCAGCTAAAAGGAGCTCTCTCTCGAACAGATCCAATCCAGCAGCTGGCTCGTCCATAATAAGAATATCTGGCTTCATCATCAAGGATCTGGCCAGCATGACCTTTTTCCGTTCACCTTGCGAGAGCGTGCCCAGCGGTTGGCCAGCGAGATGTGGAAGTCTCACACGTTCTAGCATTGCTAATGCGCGATCTTTCACGTCCTGTGGAATCTCTTGATAAAAGCGGAGGTATGCATATTCACCCGTCGCTACAATCTCGATGACTAAGTCATTTAGGTTCAATTTTTCAAATAACGATTGGGAAATGTAGCCGATTTTCTTACGTACTTCACGAACGTCACATTGACCATAGCGATTGCCAAGTACATCAACTGTGCCTCTCGTTGGAAATTCATAGCCATTCATCATCTCTAGCAGCGTTGTTTTACCTGAACCATTACGGCCCAGCAATACCCAGTGTTCACCGGATTCGATATGTACATTCACATCATCTAAAATATGGCGTTCGCCACGAATAAAATGTATGCCTGATAAATGAATCATAAGTTCAGTTTCCTTTCACGTTACGGTTTTCTTGGTTTTTCTTGAGCAACTTGTAACAGTATTTCATCAGGCATGCGATGCGCAAATAATCCCATGTCCTCTGGCTTAGCAGCATATAGCATTTGATACATCTGTGTACATGCGGAATGGCTGGACGTGTGAATATAAATCGTTTTGGGAAACTTACGTCCACGAATCAACCAATGAACGACATCCATGCCTGTCTGCTTCGACATCCAACCCAAGTCATGATCCAGCGATAAAATATCAACTTCATATTCTTCAAGTAAAGTGATACATTCTACAGCATCTTTGGCTAAAACAAATCCTTGAGGACAAGGACGCGAATCATCTAAGTATACATGAATCATCCTCTCATTTCCTTTCCAGCAACGAATTTACGAACGAAATTTCTTGCCGGTGCGTGCCATCTGGTCCGCTAGATGTTTCCAAAACCACAGGAATCCCCTGCAAGTAGGGGGAAGCTAACATGGTTTGAAAACCCGCTGATCCGATATGACCTGCCCCGATATTCGCATGCCGATCACGACGTGATCCGTACGTGTAGACAGAATCGTTCAGATGAACTGCTTTTACATGTGGCAGATAATCTAGCTTTGTCCCTTTCAATTCCAGCTCATGCCAATCTGTTCCCTGCCATAGACGACTAGCAAATGCGTGGCAAGTATCGAGACAAAAACCGATTTTCTCAGGTTGATTACACAGCAACCGTACCTGTACCATCTCTTCCATGGTCAGACCTAACTGAGCCCCTTCTCCTGCTTGATTTTCAAGCAAAATGAAAGAAGCACCCGTGTAATCCTCCGTAGCGCTATTCAAACATTGTATAATATTTTTGTAACCTTGTAACGGGTCTTTTCCTGCATATTTGCCAAAATGTACCACAAGCCCGACTGAACCACAGGCATTCACAATGTCCAAACCATTCTTCAATAGCTTAACCATGACTTCACGATCAGGTTCATCCACCGCAGGATTCAAGGCATAAGGCGCATGACCAATAGAAACAATGCCCTGCTCTTTGCATAGCACTGAACAAGCGCTTGTGTCTTTGGCGTTGACTGCTTTCGTTACAAGACTTCGAGGATTCATAGGGAAATATTGAAAAGCAGTTGCTCCAATTGAGATAGCTGTCTTGGCTGCGTTCAGATAACTGCCTCGGGTACTTACATGTGCACCAACATACATGGTTCTATCCTACCTTTCACACTTGGCAATGGGCACAATAGAAGCATTTCCGACTCGATACTTCCGTATGAACCACGGGATGACCACAACGCGGACAAGGCTCATTACCCCGATCGTAAACACGACATCTTGGATTGTACTGTCCCGTCAACCGATCCCCAACGAATAATGGTTCCTCCATGTAGCCGCCGAATTGAATCGCTTCTCGAAGCAACGCTTGCATCGCTTGAAAGAGCATCATTTGCTCATTCTCGGAGAGCGAAGGTACTTTACGCAAGGGCAAAATCCTCGCTTCAAAACAAATTTCATCTGAATAACAATTCCCAATGCCAGATAAAAAACTTTGATCTACTAGGGACACTTTTAGATTCCCTTTTTTTGAGCGTAAAACACGACGAAATTGAATCAAGTCCAATCCAAGTGGTTCAGGCCCTAGCTTTTGTAATATGTGATCAACTTCCGTTGACGTATGATAGTGTAAATACCCTAATCGTAGTCCAATAAAAGATAGATGATGCTCACCGAAGTGGATTTCTACCTGAACCGTTCTGTCGGGCTTTTCTTCCTGCGTGCCGTAAAAAATCCAGCCACCAAGCATGAGGTGCAACACTAATACGTCTCCAGCAGCTAGGTGAAAAAGCAAATGCTTCGCCCTGCGCTCAATCCGTGCAATTCGGTTACCCGTAAGCTTTCTGATAAACTCATCCGGGTCTATATTTAATGATTTGGGCCGTGTTACTTCGGCTCCCGTAATCGATACACCTAGTATGAATCTCGACAATTGCTGACGATACGTCTCCATTTCCGGAAGCTCGGGCACGACGCTCACTCCTTGCCGTTTTTATACCTTGTATATCCAAATGGCGGCTCGTGTAAACACCCTCATATGAGCTAAAAATATACGCAAGAGTTAAGGAGATTAGAAAGCGTAATACCCCTTCGAGAATAGTAAAGTTCATATCAAAGAGAAATGGTCATTATATTAACCCTTCACTGGCGTATGCCGGCTTCATCGTTTTTCTTCTCTTTCTTTTTGGCAACACTTTGTCTAACGAAGAAGGGTCTCCTTGAGACTGAGAATTCCTCTCATTTTTGCGCATTTTATCTTGCAAACGGCCAAGTCGTTTCTCCCAAGCTTCCTCGATCTCATTAATTTTACGATCACCACGGTGCAATGCACGTCTTCGCCAAAGTCTCGCCCACGCTTCCTCTGCATAAAAAATGGCTTGAGACAAATTCTTCTCACGATGCTCAAAATACATCGCAAGCTCTAAATACGGCTCTAACTGCAAGGAAATGCTCGCAGGCTTAAGTAAGATCGCATGTTTCCACAGTATCGTTGCACGGTCGTATTGACCGCATTTCTTGTAATAGCTTGCTAATTGAAGCAAAGCCGTTTCGCGTTCGATTGGCGGTGTCGTGGCAACATCTAACGTTAATCTCTCATATAACTCGTCAAAATAACGCTTCGCTTTGGCAGGTCGTGTCATTTTCTCAAGCCATAGGCCCGTGCGGAAAAGCTCTTCTAGTTCGAGACCAAGTAGTTCAAGATTAAGATCAGGATTAAGATCAAGATCAAGATCAAGATCAGGATCAAGATCAGGATCAAGATCAATATCAAGATCAGAATCACTAAGTCCAGCATCTGGCCTCAGTAGTTTTCCAAAATGAATCGTCAATGCAGCCAATGTCACAATATCATGTTCATTATGGATAAAAACACCTTCAAGTACGGATGGGTCCTTCTCAGCCAAGTATTGAAAATATAGCGTCGGTGCCATTGATCCCGGTACATCATCCACGCGCTCAAACCCTAAGCGGCTCTCCTCCACCTTGCTGAGCCGACAAGAAGGCAGCGTGTTCCGCCATAGACTCCTTGAAGGATATAGTAGATCGAGCTGTACGAGCTCTGAATCGTCCAGGCTAAGACGATTCAAAACAAACCGATTCTTAAGTATCGGCCAATCAAACGTTCGGCCGTTATACGAAACGATATGCGTATATCGTTCTAGCAGTTCTTTCAAATATACCAGCATCGCATGTTCCTCTGCTGGGTTACGAATCATGAGCTGTTCAACCGTGAACAGCTCACCCGTGTAGAAGCCGATGCCGACCATGAACGGCACATTACCTGCACCGACGCCGAGTCCGGTTGTCTCGGTATCGAAGAAGAGCAGCTCTTCGAGCCGGACGACGGCGTCCCCGCCGTGAAAGCTGGACAGCTCAGGCGCAACATCGGCAAGCTCTCGCAGCCGATATTTGCCGTGCGCGCTGTCCGCGCCGTACACACGGCGCCGCATGATGAACGAGCCCGCTGGGCTCGTCGTGATATGGGCGCCGAGCTGCGCCCACTCGCCCCCTGCCTCCGGCGGGGGCGGCGGTGTTACCCCAGCGGCTGCGGGTCCCCGCAGCCGGCCGAGCCTTTCGCGGAGCCCGCTCATTGGGCACCGCCTTCAAGCTCTGCGAGCAGCTCCAGCGCGAGCTTCTTGCCTAGCAGGCCGACCTCTTCGATCGGCCCGACACAGGCTGGGCAGCCGCTGATACAGCCGCAGTCCTGAATCAGGCTGCGCGCCTGATCCATCAGCTGTCCGTGGACCTCGTACAGCCGATCACTAAGGCCTACGCCGCCCGGATAGCGGTCGTAGAAAAACACGGTCGGCAGCTTGTTATGCACCGCCTTCACTTGCGGTACGACCCGAATATCCATTGGGTCGCACATCAAATACAGCGGCGCCAGATGAGACAGGACATTGGCAATGCCAAGCAGCGCATGCTGCATGTCATTGGCCGATCGTCCCGCAGCCATCGCCTCGTCAAAAGTAAACCAGTAGGAGCTCGTATGAAGCTCCTCTTCTGGCAATCGGATCGGCCCCGAGCCGATATTCTCATGCGTACGTAAACGAATTTTCTTAAAAATCGTTGGCTGCGCATTCACCGTGACCTCACCTAATTGGCGAAGAAGACCGCCTACGCGTCCTTCTCTATTCACATGCAGCACCTTCAATTGAACCGCCATACTCGCATCCGTGAAGTAATCCACACTGACTTGTCGTACGAAGGCTTTCTTTTCTTCATAATCCAACTTTTCCACTTGGAATTGTATACCCTCATGGATGTAAATGGCTTCTTCGTGAATCAACGTTGGCGCGCTAAAACGATCACATTCCCCAATCACGCGATGACCATTCGTCATATCGATAATGATGAAATTCTCTTGCGCCGCAGAGCGCAGCGAGATGTTATGTGCGGGGAAAGACTGCTCCATCCAGTACCAACGATCGTTGACATGATGAAGCACTTGTTCCTCGGTTAAATATTCAAGCACATCCGTGAGCGACTCCTCGCCGAACTTCTCATTCGCTTCAAAAGGCAGCTCATACGCTGCACACTTCACATGATCCACAAGTATGATCAAGTTGTCGGGATGAATCCGCGCCTGCTCAGGAGGGCGCTCGAAGAAATACCGCGGATTCTGGATCAAATACTGATCCAGGGGGTTGCTGCTCGCGACGAGGATCGTCAGCGATGTTTCCTGCCGCCGTCCGGCACGCCCGGACTGCTGCCAAGTGCTGGCTATCGTGCCTGGATAGCCATTAAGGACACACGCTTGGAGCTGGCCAATGTCGATGCCCAGCTCCAATGCGTTCGTGCTCACGACGCCGCGTATCTCGCCGCTGCGTAAGCCTCTTTCGATCTCCCGGCGCAGCTTCGGGAGATACCCGCCGCGATAGCCGCGGATCGATTTGCTGCCCAACTCGTGACTCACGAGCTCCTGTAGATACGTCAGCAAAATCTCTACGCGCACGCGGCTTCGCGCAAAAACAATCGTCTGTATCCCGCTCCGCAGCAGCGTTCCCGCTAGCTTGCGCGTCTCCAAGACGGAGCTTTTACGAATCCCCAGTTGTTGATTAACGACCGGAGGATTATAAAAAACAAAGTGCTTCTCGCCAGCTGGTGCACCGTTATTATCAATCAACGCAACGGATTCACCGATTAGTCGCTCCGCATGCTCCTTCGGGTTATCAATCGTTGCGGATGCACAAATAAACTGTGGATTCGACCCGTAGAAACGGCAAATCCGTTTCAACCTGCGGATCACATTAGCCACGTGACTCCCAAAAACACCCCGATAGGAATGGACCTCATCGATGACGATATAATTCAAATTCTCAAATAACTTCACCCATTTGGTGTGATGCGGGAGAATGGCAGAATGCAGCATGTCTGGATTCGTGACGACAATGTGCCCGGCATTTCGAATGGCTTGCCGAACCGTCGGCGGCGTATCGCCATCATACGTATGCGTTTTGATATCAACGTCCATAAATTCAATCATTTCCTGAAGTTCAGCAACTTGATCCTGTGCTAATGCTTTCGTCGGAAATAAATACAGTGCTCGCGAGGCATCGTTCTCCAAAATCTTCTGCAGAACTGGCAGATTGTAACAAAGCGTCTTGCCTGAGGCTGTCGGCGTAACCGTTACAACATGATTCCCCGCAGTCACCTGACGAAAAGACTCCGCTTGATGCGTATATAATTGCCCAATGTTTTTATGTTGAAGTGCAGAACAAATACCCTCATGCAATCCTTCTGGAAAATTAGCCAGCTTCGGATCACGTGGGGGTATTGTGTGCCAATATGTCACTTGTGCCATGATTTCGGGCGTTTGGCGCAGCCCTGCAATCATCTCTATCATTGAAGAAACCTTACCTGTGAAAGGATTCATAAACCGAATCTCCTTACCCATTTCGTTTCTTCCATTTTACAGAATATACGTTCGTATGTCTACATTAAATCAGCTGAATCATCATAATCGTATCGAAAACCGTCAAGATCATCGCTTGTCATCTGAGCTGTAACTGATAATGCTTGATTTGCACTTTCTTGCATTTTATACAATACTTCTTGATAGTCTCTAGTTCGGTGCTCTTCTCTATCATGCTTCATGGCAGTTCTTAAAGCTCTTTCAATGATAATGACATCATGACTTGTGAAATTCACGGCTTCTCGCACCTCTTCTTAGTCCATCATTTCATAACAATTAGCTTTGCCAAATTGCTCCAAGCCCATACAAACCAACTAAAAATTAAGAAATTCGTAAACCAGCGTAGAATAAGGTAAAATTAGGTTGAATTCTAAATAAGGAGGAATTACTAATGTCCGCATCATTACCTGCAGAAATCGAAGCACACCGCCAGCCGGAACACGAGATCAACCCACAATTCCTTGAAAGATGGTCGCCGCGCTCCTTCTCGGATCAAGAAGTAACGGAAGACGTTTTGCTTAGCTTATTTGAAGCAGCTAGATGGGCACCATCAGGAAGTAACAACCAACCATGGCGCTTCATTGTCGCTCGCACACCAGAGCAGCTAGCCAAATTCCATACATTTATAAATCCATTTAATCTTGTTTGGTGCGAAAAAGCCCCCGTTCTTACGCTCATTTTCTCACATACCAAAACACCAAAAGGGACAGATAACCCTAGTCATGCGTTCGACGCTGGCACAGCTTGGGGTTACTTAGCGCTTGAGGCAAACAATCAAGGACTCGTCACGCATGCCATGGGTGGATTCGATGCCGACAAAGCGCGTGAAACCCTTCAAATCCCAGCTGATTATCAACTTCATGCGGTTATTGCTATTGGACATCGTGGCCCTGTCGAAGCTCTCCCAGAGAACTTGCAAGAACGCGAAATTCCATCAGGAAGACGTGAAGTGAGTGAGTTTATTTACGCAGGACAATTTGAATAAATGGTAGCCGTTCACCAAAAAACAGGACATCACTTTATGTAAAGTGGCGTCCTGTTTTTTCATTTAATACGGTGACTCGATCTTGTCCACTTTCGACTTATAAGAAGGATCAAAATAGGCTGTAAAACTTAGATTTACTGTGATTTTCTTGTTTGCCTCTTTCGGTAGATTACCATAGTTAACAGCATCTACATTGATCAAACGCGGCAGCGATTGCAATTGTGTTAGCGCAGCCGAAACTTCTTTGAATGTGCCATTTAACGTTGTTGTTACTTTGATCTCACGAACATTCGGAAAGGCATTCTTTTTCGTCGCGTCTGCTGGCTGTGCCGTTTTATCATTCATACTGTAAGCTATACTGCTGAAAGTAACATTTTGCTCTGTTCGAATCTTATTTAAATCGAGCGTTAACTGTTCTGTATTATCCCACAGAGGAAGTGCAGCCTGTACATCTTTCATCGATGGACCTGGGTTTGATTTTTGCTTTTCACTCACTTTTTGCGTGAGGAGTTGAATTTGCTTATCAAGAGCGCTAACCTCATCCGCTTGATTCTTCACTTTGGTTGAGGAAGGAATTTGCACAAAGTAATAGAAGGCGAATAGCCCTAAAAAAAGCAGCACAGCGACGAACAAAAGCAGTGTTTGCTGATTATTTTTGTTGGACATTCGTTGTCGCAGCCCCCTTCACTTCCGTCGTCGCAGCCTTATTCGCAGCATCCTTGGCCGCTTCCTTCTTCAGAGAAATTGCATAATTCACCACATATTGCTTCGTTGCTGCTATATTCGCATTCATGTCAGTTACAGTGTCATCTGAGGAGCTGCTGTCCGCAGTGCCATTCAGCGTTGTTTTCCCATTCGTCGATTCTGTGATGGATTGTAGCAAGGCATTCTCCCCAAAAGTAAGTTTGCGAAGATCATACAAATAGCGCGCTGAATCTTCCATTTTAGCAAAAAGTACAGTTAAGGAGATCTGTGAATCTGCCGAGTAGGCCATCGTAGTGATGCGCCCATCTACTGGTAATGGTTTCATCAGATCATTGGCTATGACGACGACATCTTTGCGAGAAGCCTTCATTGTTGTAATGAAATTAGCTGGGTCAGAAGAAAGTTCAGGTTTCACCAATAATTTGGCCTCTAGAATCGCTTTATTCTGATTTAATTGTTGGAGTTTGGACGTGTTTTGTGTGATTTCTTTGCTATTACCCCAATACGTATAACCACTAATTCCCATGCAAGCTATCCATGCGATGACAAATGTCCATAAGATAAACATCTTAATCTTGGTCTCTGCTTTTCGATGCGGCTGCAGATTGATACATGCATTTCGCTTCGAGAACATCGCAACACCAGCAGTTACGCGAAACGCGTTGGCATTGAAATCTTTGGATCTACTTTTGGTAAAGATATCAAAATCCAGCGTCTCTACATGAAGTTCTGTAAGTCCCAGTTGCAATTCTCGATGCAGTTGAATTCTAGTTTCATTTGCCCCCGTTACGATAATATGTGAGATTCGGCTTGCCCCTTCTTGAATGCTGTATTGATAAAAGCTCAACATCCTTGAAATCTCGGCAATAATTTCGGCAACCTGATCGGAAGTCAATGCTTCTACATCATTCGTATCATGATCTACAAACGTGATCGTTCGCATAAAGATGGGATTTCCATTTTGCATCATATACACTTCAAGTGCATTTTTATCTAGTGAAATGAGCATTGATTCTTGGACAAAATCATTCTGCTGCGCAGCGATCGCTCTGGCAAGTGCTGTTGCTGATATTTCTACGGCTCTAACATGAATGCCCGCATCTTCAAAAATGTTGACATAGCTCTGAATTAATTTCTTAGGCGCAGCAAAGACCAGGACTTGTGTACTCTCATCGTCATGTCCAACTTTAATGAAATCATAAACAGGATCCTCAAAAGGTAAACGAAGTGCCGTTTCTACCTCTAGCTCCACGAGTTGACTAAGTTCAGCAGCCTTAATACTCGGTATGCGCATTTTACGAATAATAATTTGCGAAGTTGGGATAGCGACGGTTGCAGAAGCACCCCGAAGTTTCTCTGTTTTGACCCAGTGTTTAACTTGCAGACTGAGTGACTCTGTATTCATAATATGATCTTCAACAATAATGCCAGGTGGGATTGGCAAATAGCCGCTAGACCCGATCTCCCACGACTTTTTCTTCTTGATCGTTACATATCGGACACCTGTTTGATCAATTGTGATCCCGATTCGTTTATTACCTAGACCGAACATGCCCATCACATCCTGCTATCCGATTAAATTGAGGTACGCTTGTATGAGATCCGATCCATATCCATATGAAATAAGAATGCCCACTGCCAAATAGGGGCCAAATGGTACCGGTTGTTTTCTCTTGATGAGTTTTAACAGCAGCAGCAATCCACCGATCAGACTACCGAATAGACATGCCAAAACGAAAGCCACTAGGATATGAGTCAGCCCTACGACAAAGCCGCAAACCAACAGGAGCTTGGCATCTCCCATTCCCATTCCACCGCGCGTTAATAGGGAAATCATGACGATAATCCCACAACCAATTACAGCTCCAAGCACATAACTCCACCAAGCCTGTCCATCTGGAACAGCAATTCTTACAACCACACATATCGGAAAGAAAAAGAGTAAAACCTGATTCGGTATTCGCATAACCGTTATATCCGAAATCGTAATAATAACTAATAAACTTACCAGTACTAATGCTACTAGCGCTTCCGCCGTCATTCCCACATGCACATACACCCAGAGGAACAATAACCCCGTTGCAAACTCTCCGATTGGATATAAAATGGAAACCTTCGCCTGGCAGTACTGACATTTTCCACGGCTTAAAAGATAGCTGATCACCGGGATCAGATCCTTCGTTTTCAATTCCGTCCCACAGGATGGGCACGCAGAAGGCGGCTTGACGATGGACTGTTTCGCAGGCACGCGTAAAGCAACTACGTTATAGAACGAACCTAGAACAAGACCAAGGATGAAAACATAAATAGCGATTAATATCGTCATGTGGTAGGGTCGCTTTCGTTAGATTTTAAAAAAGGAATCGGAATGGACCGATTCCTTTTTTTAATAGATATTATTGGCTTCCTGACGGTGGCGCTGGAGTTGATGTAGCTACAGGCCCTTTACCTGCAATTACATTAGCGGGATCAACAGTATAGGTAACCAAATCATTCCCTGAACCTGTTGTTAGTGTTATTTTCTTTAATTGTCCAAAATCAACACCAGCAGCAGTTTCGTACGTTAGTTCTCCGCCAGAGATAGCAATTTTAGTACTCGGCATCACTATTCCTTTTGCTAAATAACCTTTACCAATTAAATTAGTTGTCACAAGTACAGATGCTGTAGGTGTACCACCATTTTCAGCAGTATTGTATAATCTAGCCGCCTCATAAACCTGATTAAAAAGTGCAGCGTCAGCATCAGTCTTCGACTTATTAATTACGTTCAAAATATAAGGCACCGCAATCGCCGCAATAACCGCCAAAATAACGATAACTGCCAATAACTCAATCAAAGTAAAGCCCTTCTCTTCTTTTTTCAAACGATTCATCATTTTAATTAACATCGTCATTACCTCCATATTTTATCTAGCTTAAATTCGAATACATACTGAACATCGGCAGCATAATCGCTGCTACGATCCCACCTACCAAGCCTGCCAAAAGAACTAACAACAACGGCTCCAATAACGACTTCAAACGATCTACCGTATTCTCGACGTCCATTTCATAGAAATCTGCTATCTTTTCGAGCATTTGATCCAAAGAGCCTGTTTCTTCGCCAATCGCAATCATCTGCGTGACCAAAGGTGGAAATACCCATGCTTGTTTGAGTGGTTCAGAAAGTGGATTCCCTTGACGCAAGGATTCCGCTGATTTGCGAATAAAACCACCGATTACCTTGTTGTCTACCACTTCTTCAACGATGGCTAACGACTGTAACACGGGCACAGCACTCGCATATAGCGAAGCTAAGGTTCGGGTCATTACCGCTACAGAGCCTTTCTGTTTCAACTTTCCAAAAACTGGAACCTTCAGCTTCAAGTAATCAATTGCATAAGCCCCTTTAACGTTTCGTTTGGCAACTTGATAGACGAGAACAATGGCAAGGATCGCAATTAACCACATCAGCCACTGATTCTGAATGCTGTTACTTAGCGACAGTACAATCCGTGTGATCAGAGGCAACTCAGCGTGCAAAGATTCAAACGTACTCACAAACTGTGGCACGACTGACTTCAAGAGATAGATAACGGCAACAATGGATAACCCGCCGACTGTAGCTGGATACGTCATCGCTGATTTTATTTTCTCTCGGGTCACATGCTCTTTCTCAAAGAATTTGGCTAAACGATCTAGCGTCCCATCCAAATCCCCTGTCTCCTCACCTGCTCGCACCATGTTGATAAACATCGCAGGGAAAATCCTTTTGTGCTCCGAAATCGATTGGGAGAATGAAACCCCCTTCGATATACTTGAAGCTACATCAATTAACGCCTTTTTCAGTGCTTTACTTTCAGTTTGAGCCGCCAAAATACTCGTAGCCTCAACGATATTCACACCCGCCCGGATCAACGTGGCAAATTGGCGGCAATAGACGATAAAATGAATCGTTTTGACGGGATTTCCGATGTAAATCTCCGTCTTTAATGCTTTGAATTGCTCTTCTTTTACGGAGAGAACGATGTAGCCTTTTTTACGAAGCTCATCCACGGCTGCAGGCTTATCAGAAGCCGTTATTTTACCTTTATGCTGCTTACCGCTATGACCTCTTACTTCGTACACATACTCGGACATTACAAGACACCACCTTCAGCAAGATACGCTCTTGCTGCAATCGGATCTATGAGTCCCTGCTGCATTTGTTCTTTTATTGCCATCTCTAACGTATGCATGCCTTGATTTTTACCCGTTTGCATAACGCTCTTGATCTGATGAATTTTTTCCGAACGAATCAAGTTACCTACAGCAGGCGTATTAATCATAATCTCCGTCGCACAGGAACGTCCTTGACCACCTGGCTTTGGAAATAATCGTTGCGAAATGACGGCAACGAGAACAGCAGCTAACTGAACGCGGATTTGCCCTTGCTGATGAGCTGGGAACGCATCAATAATACGGTCAATGGTTTGTGGCGCATCAGAGGTATGTAAGGTTGCAAAAACCAGATGCCCTGTCTCAGCTGCTGTAACCGCTGCAGCAATGGTCTCGAGATCTCGCATCTCCCCAACCAAAATAACATCTGGATCTTGACGCAGCGCAGCTCGCAAGCCATTCGAAAATGATTGGGTATCACTACCAACTTCCCTTTGATCAATGATCGATGAGGCGTGTGTATGAAGAAATTCGATAGGATCTTCGAGCGTGACAATATGCTTTTTCTCTTTGTGATTGATGTAATTGATCATGGCCGCTAATGTTGAAGATTTCCCGCTTCCTGTTGGTCCTGTTACAAGCACTAAGCCTTGTGGTTTTAAAGCCAATGTAGCAATAATGGCAGGCAGCTGCAGTTGTTCTAGAGATGGTATCGCAGTGGGAATTGTACGAATCGCGACACTTACTCGTCCTCTTTGGCGATAGGCATTGATCCGAAATCTCGAACAACCTTCTAACTCGTACGAAAAGTCAATTTCACCTGCTTCTTGAAATCGCTCAATTTGTGCGGCACTTAATAACGACTCTGCCATCGACCGCGTCTCATCCGCTGTTAAAGGCGTTTGTCCGAGCAGTTGTAATGTGCCATGCACACGCAATACTGGCGGAGACCCAACGGATAAATGCAAGTCCGATGCTTTTGACTCATGAGCTTGCTTCAGTAAATCCAACATAAGTACTAACGAATTAGACATGATGACCACCTCCCTTCTCTTTAATAAGCGACAGTCTCACGAATAACTTCTTGCAAAGTTGTGATACCGATTCTCACTTTCTCTATGCCATCATCCATCAATTGAATCAAGCCATGTGCTTGTGCTATTGCTCTCATTTCCTGAACGGTTGCCTTATTACTGATTAATTGACGGAGTTCTTCGTTAATCACGAGAATTTCATGGATGGCGAATCGGCCTCGATATCCGGTTCGGTTACAGTTGCCGCAACCAGCACCTTTGTGCAATTTTTCCACATGGATGCCTTTATTTTTCATAAAAATAGCTTCTTGTTCCGTTGGTACATAAGCTACTTTGCACTCTGCGCAAATTCTTCGAACCAAACGCTGCGCGACAACGCCAATCAAGGAAGAAGCAATTAAATACGGTTCAATTCCCATATCTCTGAAACGTGTTATTGTACTTACAGAATCATTCGTATGCAGGGTGGATAGGACCAAATGACCTGTCAATGAAGCTCGAATGGCGATTTCTGCTGTTTCTGAATCACGAATCTCTCCGACCATCACAATATTCGGATCTTGCCGAAGGATCGAACGCAGCCCTGCTGCGAAGCTTAAACCTATGGTCGGATTCACATGCACCTGGTTAATGCCTTGCAATTGATATTCGACAGGATCTTCAATCGTAATAATGTTGGCATTTTCTCGATTCAAGTGACTAAGCGCAGAATACAGCGTTGTCGTCTTCCCACTTCCGGTTGGGCCCGTAATTAGCAAGATACCATAGGGCTGCTCAATCATCTCTCTGAAAACACCCATGTTACGCTCACCAAAGCCAAGCTGGTCAATCGGTTTAACACCTGTAGACAGATCGAGTAACCGAAGTACAATTTTCTCACCATGAATGGTTGGTAATGAGGAAACACGAATATCGACATGTTTAAAATCCACTTGCATTTTAATGCGACCATCCTGAGGCAATCTTCGTTCGGCGATGTTCAGTTTGGCCATAATTTTCAACCTTGCGGTAATAAAGCCTTGCATTTGCTTAGGAATAACCCGTTCTGTTCGGAGGTGTCCATCGACCCGATATCGGATCATAAGGCTGGTTTCACCTGGATCCACATGAATATCAGATACTTTCAGTTGCACGGCTTGCTGAATCATCTGATTCACAAGTCGAACAATTGGAGAATCCTCGTCAGTGATTTCTGTTTCTTTGATATCTTCCGACGTAGGCATATCCGTCAACATTTGACTCATCGAATCTTGAAGACCATAATGTCGCGCAATAGCACGCTGCAACTCATCCCGGCTCGTGATTGCCGGTTCAATGCGATAGCCTGTACTCATGCGCATTTCTTCAATTGCAAAATAATCAAGCGGGTCAGCCATCGCGACCATGAGCTTTCCACCATCTTTTGTTAGTGGAATTGCTTGGTAACGTCTAGCCATGCTTTCTGGAATGATTTTTGTAATCTCAGGGTCAATCTGATATTTGAATAAGCTCACATGGGGGATACCAAGTTGAAATTCAAGAACTTCAATTAATTGTTGCTCGGTGATATAGCCTTGCGTGATCAGCAAATCACCTAGTTTTTGTTTCGTTTTCCGCTGTTCTTGAAGCGCTTCTTGTAGTTGAGCCTCCGAAATAATTCCACTATCGACTAGCAAATCACCTAATCTTTTTCTAAGTAGTGCCATACCCATTCAGCTCCATCCCTGATTAACGAGGTAAATAGAGTTGTCATTTACCCAAACAAAATAGGTCTATGTACCTATAATTCAATTTCAAGACTCATTATACAACATCGAAGTCACATAGTGAATACGTTTTTCAGTGTTTTCCTGAAAATTTTCTCGAATAACGACGAGTAAATAGGTATTTTAACTCATAAAACAAATAAAATCACAAAAATTTTTCGATATTACGTGCACAAACTGTATATTTTTTATTGTCAAAAGTAGTAAAATAGTCTCATATACTTTAATTCGTATGAAATAATAGAGGAGATGATCGATTGAGGACCATACATAAGAGAATAAGTCTTGTACTAATTGCCGCTTTACTCGCTTCGATGTTCAGTTTGTATCAAGGGCCATTTACACATGAAGCAGTTGCGGCAACGGGAGATTCGGTTACGATTGCTTTGCAGGCTTCCAATAACAAGTTTGTTTCGGTGGATACAAGTGATAGCTCTAAACTAAAAGGGAGTCAAACTAATCCATGGTTTAGTGAATTATTCGATGTCATTGAGCAAGGAAATGGGCAAGTTAAACTGAAATCAAGAACGAATGCTAAGTTTGTTAGAGTCACTAACCTAAACAACAACAGTACGAAGGTTCTTTCAGCAAATTCCTCGTCTCCTACTGATGAAGAAATTTTTACGATGACGAATTACGATAATTCTTTCACCTCATTTAAATCGACTTCAACGAATAAATTCGTCAGATACGATGCAAATAGTTCATATTTAATAGCTGACCAAGAAACTGTGAATGATAGTGCCAAATTCAAAGTAACTTATTTTGATCTCACCAAGCCGTTAAAGGTTCTTGAAATCAAAGATTTGGATAAACCTGCTAACGGAGACGCAAATACAGTTATTTCCGATCTATCCTCGGTCCTTGGCACGAACACCAGCTTTCAGCTTGAAACGATGAGTATCAAAAAATTTGTTGCCCTTCGTGATGAGCTGGATGGGAAATATGATGCCATTTATTTTGGCAAGAGTTTGTTCAATCCCACTTCTGAAAAAGGTAATAATCATAATACGCGCTACGAAGAAAATGACATTACCACACTGAAGGCGACTGAAATTACCGAGAAATACATTAATAAGGGACTCCCCGTTATCGTTTTCAGTGATTCCTCAAGTGATACCAAACAAAATCGAGGAGCCCTTTATCAAGGCTATTTGGATGCTAATGGCAAATGGATAAGCAATAGTGGAAAGCTGTATGCCTTATTTAACCCGTATAATACAACACCCAAAAGCAACGTTATTTTCGTTAACAGATCCGATTTAGCATCAATCAGTGCCTTTATGACCAAAACGAATCTGCTCGTGAACGCAAATGTTAGACCTCAGCTCAATATAATAACCAAGCCTACGGACTATACGGTAAGCACGAATAGAGAATCAGCATATAAAGCAGGCGACACTTTAACATACATGTTTGATGTATCCAATGTACGTAATCTTGCGCAACGCAATCTCGTAGCGAATCTGTATTTGGGTACGGACAGTGTATTAAGATTCAGTGCAACGAACATTGTTCAAACTGTTCCTGTTACTTCTTTAACGAACAACACGATTAGTTTTACACTTCCTAAAGGTTATTCAGGCTTGTACTACTGGCGACTAGAACTTGTAGACCAGACTAGCACAGGATTGTTAAAAGATACGGCTTCTGGTGTATTCCGTTACAAGGATCAAAAACCAACAATTAATGTGCTACAAGTGTTACCGAACTCACAATCTTCAGCATTAACAAGCAGTTTACTCAAAAATACCAACATGAACCAAACTTACTTACACGCCAGTGATTATGATATTAATCTTACCGTGACTGATTTCAGTACCTTCAATTCAACGATCCACAGTACACTAAATAGCAGATACGATATGGTCATTTTCGGATTCAATGATTCCTATAATGGAACGGGCGATATTTCTAACACCGCTGCTGAGGCTGTTAAATCTTTCATTGCTACAAAGCAAGGGGTCATGTTCACGCATGATACGGTTTATCAGGGGAATCAGACATGGATCAACTATTTTCAAGCAGCTACAGGTCAAATTGGGCCCATGACGAACATGGGGCTAAATGCACCCCATACGTCTACGACCACGGTCAAAGTAAATGAGGGTCTTCTTACACAGTTCCCTTTCTTTATTAGCGATTTGCCGACCGCGGTAGCAACCACACATGATCAATATTTCCGACTTAACTTGGACGATCCAACTGTCATTCCTTGGTACAACATAAAAGGGGACGCCCGCGATATCGAAGATAGCTGGAATCATTACTACACCTATTCCAAAGGTAACGTTACCTACTCAGGAACAGGACATAACTTTGTAAATACAACAACAAATAGCACCTTCCCCGATTGGGAACAGAAGCTGTTCGTCAACACCATGTATCGTGCATTTATCGGCTCTAACCATAAGCCTACTTTGGACATATTATCACCAGCTGCTTTTAATGCGACGTCTAAAAACTACATCTCAGCGAATAGCAATATTTCCGTCAGCTTCAAACCTGATGATTTGGACTTAGATGATAAGACGGTCACGTCTACCGTAACGTTTACTTACCAAAAGGCGAATGGAACAACGCAAGTCGACACCGTTCTCTCCAATTTAGAAAAACCTAAAGGAGAAACAATCACAAGGACTTTTACAAATCCACTAGCTACTCGAGGCGGAGACCTGACAATTACGGTTTCTACCGTCGACCCCAGTGGTGCAAAAGAAACAAAAAGTGTGTTAGTCAAGATCATTACCTCAACAGGATTGGATCCAACTCGTACCCTGTCTAGTGCTCGTGTTGAGAAAAACACGCCAGTAACGATACAGTATGCGATTACGCCGATTGCGATGGATTACAATGCTGCCATTAATGTAGATGATCTCACAATTAAAAACATCCATTTCAAAGAAAAGCTTCCGGCAAATTTAGAAATCATAGACATGCCTGCAGGATTCTCCAAAACAGGCACTGTAGCAGCAGGATATACGATCGAAGGAGCCTTAGCAGACATCCCTTATCATCAAGTCGGTAATAAATTTATTGGGAACAACAGCTTCTTCTCCATTCGTGTAAAACCTTTGTACAATGGTGACTACTCTTTAACCAATGCCACATTGAGCTTCAAGGATTACAGCACGGCAGCACCTCAATCTATTCTTTTTACTGACCAATTACTGACAGCTTTCACCAAACTAACAAGTCTAGCCTTAGATAACGTAACCATCGCGAAGGACGACAAAACGAAGTTAATTCCAAAATATCAGCCTGATGATGCCACATTTGTTAGAGATACCGATTTTACGTGGTCATCAGATGCACCATCTATCGTAAGCGTCGATGATACTGGCGTCGTGTTAGGTAAACAAGCCGGTGTTGCCAATGTCACAGCGACTTCGAAAGATGGAAGTGGATTGAGTGCCACAGCCCAAGTAACAGTCATTATACCTGGCTTAAATATTACTGGCCCTTCTGTTGTGAATGTCGATCAACCCATTGAATTAAGATCTGTATTTGTTACCGCAAATGAACGCATAAATACAATTTACTGGAGATCATCAAATGACTCCATTGCCAAATTCAGTGAGAGTACGAATACCCTGACTAATGGTGTGCTGTGGGGCAAATCACCTGGACAAGTCGTTGTCCATCTCACGATAACAACAGATAAAGGAAAGACTTATAATCAAACGTATAGCGTAACCGTCTTAGCTCCACTCACATCCTTAGATCTTGATGGTGAGACGAGGTATGAGGTTGGTGACACATCCACCTTACACGCTTACTATCAGCCTGGTTATGCAACCAATCCATCCTTGGACTGGCATTCATCGAATTCAAATGTGATTGAAATTTTGCAGACAAGTACGAATGCAAGCTCAAATGAAGGGCTCGCAACCATCAAAGCTAAGGCAGCTGGAGAAGCAACGATTACTGTAAGCTCTCGCGATGGAAGTAATCTATCCGACCAACTCACGATCACAGTGATTAATCCAGCTATTACAATTAATACCCCTGTACAAATCAACGTAGCGGATACGCCTGTAACGTTACAGGTATCCACAAATTTCATTCATCAGGTTCCTAGTAAGAGCACTTGGAAACTTGATGATGTTAATCAGTCTATTGTTGTGTTTACAGGAAACGACATTCTTTCAAGATCCATAACCGGCGCTAAAGTAGGTACTGTAACAGGGACAGTGACGCTCGAAACCAATGAGGGTAAGGAGTACTCGGCAAACTTTCGAGTAACTGTGGAAAACCCCGTTAAATCCGTTTCCATTAGACGCCAAGTCAATGGCGAACCTGACGAGACTGATAACTCTCAAAGCACAATTTCTGTGGACAAAGGCTCATCTGTCAATCTTACGGCCCTAATTCAGCGTCCAGATGCTGTTCACACCGGTTTCAAATGGTACATCATTAAAGAAGCTGGTTCCACTGGCTCCGCCACATTAAATACAGACAGTTCCCAGAACGTTACTCTTACGGGCGAAACGAAAGGAACCATCAAAGTAAGAGTCCTCGTTGGCGGTAAAGAAGATATTAGAAACGTGACAATCAAACAAGGATTAACTAGCATCAAATTACCTGACGGGCCAATTCGTTTAGTCCTTAATACGGATAAAAACACCTTCGACATCTGGTCTCAGACCGTCGTTATGCCAACGAAATGGCGCGATGAACTCAAAGATCGATTAGAATGGATCATCGATGACCCCACTATCGTTTCATTAAGCAACGGTGTTGTTACGGGGACTAAAGCAGGTACAACGACTGTTACCCTTAGATATATCGATGACAACCAGATATTCGGTACGGTTCGTGTTATTGTTCAAAAGCAGTTTGATAATCGGTATTAAGACCGATTTCGCCACACAGAAAAGGCTATACCGAGAAAACTCGGTATAGCCTTTTTTATCATTCGATTAGTTCTAGTGTGTTTGAACCTTCTTACTTGTTTTTAGGTTTATTCCTCTTACTCGCGGAAGGCCCACATTTTGGTTCGTGAAAATCGTGGGATCGTATTCAATAACAAAGCGTGAAAACTCTTTATCTATATTGGATTGTCCAAAAGCAAACTCAATCAAAGATTGACCATTTGAATCAACAAATTCTTGTGTATTCCCTCTTAAAGCGTTAATAGTTAAATCTCCCCTTGCAAAGAATCCCCCTTTAATCCAAAATACAGAACCTACGCCATACAATTCAGCGTCATCCTCTGTATAAAAAAAAGCATCTAGCCTAGCAATATCACTATTTATACTAGGATATCCTGATGTGGGAAGATTTTTAAACGAATTCACGCGAGTAATTAATATTTTCCCCTTGGACATTAATAGCAGTTGTTTCCCATCAAGTCCTTTAATACTCGCATCACTGATCTCTACACCAGTAGCAATTTTTGAAGCCACAATACCTGCTTTACTATTTGATTTCGTCGCTTGATAATTACCTAATGAAAATATCGTAGCGTCAATATCCACGTTCCCTTGTATATTCACATTCCCTGTAACTAAAATATTCCCTCTAATTTTTATTGGCTCTGCATTAGGTAAAGTCTCGACATTTAAGTCACCATCAATAATGAACCAATTGCTATTACAATAGGTTTCTTGACAAGGAGCAGTATTCGATAAATGTCCTGTCCTACTCCCTTTAGCACCCGTGGTATATACAAGTTGTGAATAGCTTCCACCTACGCCCATATTAAAATTACCTTTATGGAGCACAGTGATTCCACCAAGCTGGAAGGTGTTTATCGCATCGATAAACGTTTGGAGTTTATTATTATAATTTACATCATCATCTTCTGAATTAAGTGGTAAAGTTGGTAACTTCTGTGGATCAGGTAAACTGTCTTCTATGTAACTTATTAAATTAGGAATACTTTCATAATACTTGGTTTGTACAAGTGATCGCAAAGCACTATCCCCGTGTAGAGCTTCTGTTACCTTATCAATAAATGATTCGTCCATATTCAACTGAACAAAGCTTTCTTGCGACTTAAATTGCACATTTTCTTTTTTTGTATTCAAAACAAGGCGTATAGCCGATTCACCCAAATCCGCGTTTTCACTTATGGGCACATAATTGCTATTACTAGAGCAATCATTGGCACCATTTTTTTTATCGCAGTAGGTAAATTTATCAAAGGATTGTACAAAGGCTTTACCATTTAAAAACGGAAACCTTGCAGCTTCACTTTTTTCATTCGGATCGTTGTAAAAGTAGTTAGCCTCATTTTTAATTTTCAATTTATCGCCCGCGTACAAATCACCATTCAAAAAATATGGTGAACCATTAATGATGAGATTCCCTTCCGAACCAGCTGCGTAATTTAACATATCCGGATAGGTATTAATGGTTATTTGCTGTTGAAGTTTCCTTTTCACACCATCCACGGTAGCTATAGCTTCAACATTGACGACAGGAGGATTACCGCTGACACTTGCATTAATCACAGGTTTCTCTTGATATTCCGTCTCCACAATATTCCCTTTAATTTTAGGCAGAATTTCATCTCTAATTTGATCCGAAATCGCATCTGCACTAATATCCTTACCATCCAAATTAGCTTTAAGAATCGCTACTGCTTCATTTAAAGCTTTTTCAGCAAGATGTAGACTTTGCACATCTCTTTGCTTTGTTTCCGTTCTCACAGCTCCCCCTAAACTTGCGCTAAGAACAGCCATACCCAGCATAGTAAATACAATAATCATAAAAAGAACGATTAACAGCGCCGCTCCTTGGTCATCTTTCCAACGGTTCACGAGTTCCCCTCCTAGAATCCAAATCTACTCTCCGTCGTAATTTGATGTAGCTGTTGCTTCTGGTCACTCTGTTGAAGTACAAGAACAATATTAATCAGTCCATCCGAACACGAGGTAGCGGTACCGCAATCCAATACTATTTTGGACCCCGCTAACAAGCGTGACTTCAGATCTGAAATAGCCCCAATACCCTCTGCATCCGTATCATTTTTGATAAAGAGTGTCCCATTTTTGATATTAATTTGTTTATTAGGCACGGTTCCAGTAACGAATGCCCCTTTACGTTCTAACGTTAAGCCATTTTCATTCACAAGACTTCGAACTGAAGTAGGACCATATGTGTATAACTCTGACATGATCGTCGACATCAGGATGTCAGCCTCGTCACGCAAGGAATTCTCAACTGTCACCTTGTTGTACGCTGTAAATCCAAAAGTAATCACACCATAAATAGACCCCATGACCAGAGACAGTATCGTTAAAGTAGCAATTAGCTCAACCAAGGTCATACCTTGCTCATTTTTGATAAAGCTAGCGAATTTGCTCATTGATGACATACCCCTCTACGAATGTTTGATTTCTCCGATTGGGATCTGACCCTGACTTAACGTTAACGCGTATCGGGATCAAATATTTATCAACATTTTCTTGACCCTTTTTCAAATCATTCTGATAAGTAATGGTAATTTCATAATCACGTCCATTAATATTCGGTGACAAAATGTTCTGTATGCCAGAGAAGTTAATTAGATACGGCAATTTATTCTGGGGGCAATTTAAAGCCTCTGATACCTTGTCATAGGAGCAACCAGCAAACGTAATAACCGGATTCTCGCCTTCCACTTCGTCCACATTCGCAAAATAATTCTTCACATCATTAAAGCGCTGCTTCTCCATATAAAATAAAGCATTACGCGCCAAATTAACCATTACCGTTTTATTCTGATTCCCTTTGTTATACGACATGGCGTTGATGAAAAAAGTCATCATGGCTAATGAAGCCACCGATAAAATGACCGTTGCAGCTAACACTTCAATAAGTGTGAAACCCTCATCTCGCTCTTTTCGTTTACTCATCTCTATCGGACTCCCATTTATTATTTCATCGAATATCCACAACTATATACCTAGGACTATTGTACCATATTTTCAACAAATACTGCCATGCCTCCTCCTTATAAAATGACAATTTGGTCACACTTCATATGCTCAACCAATAATAAAAAATCTCACTCCACAATGGAGTGAGACTCTTCACAACCTAATTTACACGTAAGGGGGATCCCATGCCTTTTTGTCCATCCCGATTCGATCACTCACTACGTTCATATTGCCATCCAGCTGCACGTCCACACCGAAGGAAAATTTCCGTTTGTACCAGAAGCGCATATCTCGCCACTGCACCTCATAACCGCCATTCTTCACGTTCCAACATACATAAATATTCTGAGCATAGTGCAGAAAAGATCGTACCCCTTCTGTACCCATCGTTGCTTTCACAATGGGATGTGAGCCCTCCGAATTGTAATTCTTGCGGCTATATTGCTCAAGGACAACTACCTTCCCAGAACGAATTTCTCCCAGATAAAAACTAGTCTCACTTTCATAAATAAACTGCCAGTAAAACCAGCTTAAACTAGGCACAAGACGACAAACGCCTGTAGTTAGCTTTATCTCCTTCTCAACAAGCTTCATCAAGGCTTTCCGCTGAGAGGCTTGTGTGCCAATATACAATAGCGTAGCCGCAAAAATCAGCGCATACATTTCACCAATGTGACTGCCCGCCTCGCCTCGCCAAACGACAAACCATAATATCGCGCCTGCCCCGTGAAGTACAAATAGGAAAGGATCATAGAGACAGAGTGTATCCAGATGAATCCATTTTTTCGTAAAAGGCCGCAAGCATTGCACACCATAGACATTCAACGCATCTAGACCAACATGACAGACGACAGCTAAAAACGTCCACAGGAATAAGCTAAAATAATGCTCCCACACACCAAACACCGCGGCGAGTGGTAAACTAATCAATAGCGGCCATATGAATAACGCTGGCAATGAATGTGTCACACCTCGGTGGATGCGAACATAGCTTCCATATCCTCGCAAGCGGGCTACCGTATCAAAATCCGGCGCATAAGACCCTATCAATGTCCCCGCTAATATTGCCTGAACTACCGTTGGCTCTTGAACAACACCTGGTGCCAAACAGGCCAGTCCTGCAAGACTTACCCCAAACAATAAGTGGCTAGCTGAATCCATATTGAACCCCTCCATCCTTATGCTCTTACTTGCTGATGCGCGTTCTCCCATCTCTCATGGGCGTTAAACCAATAAAACCAAGAAGCCGGCTGCTCACGAATAACCCGTTCGATAAAGTTATTAAGAATAAGATTCGTATCTGCTCTAGCAGATCGCGAAACTCGTGCTGATTGGGAGTGTAGGTTTAATGGGGGGCCAACGATAAGTTGATGCTTAAAATTTCGCTTGCGATATCCGTAAAAAGGAATAATCGGTACTTGCTGCTCAAGCGCTAGCATCGCAGCTCCTTCAGGTGTCCGGGTAACTCGACCGAATAATTTGGATAAGGGAAATGAGGATCTCCAGAAATCACCCAAAAGGAAGACGACACCACCAGACAGTACATGATTTTTCAAGGTCCGATATAATTCAAGTGGCGGAACACGATCGTAATCCAAGCCTTTACATCCTAATTCAGCGAATTTCATGTACAAAGGCAACAATTCCGGACTGCCAGCCGAAGCCACTGTAAGACAATCATACCTTTTTGAGAAATACCAATAATAACTGAAGAAATTACCTACATGCGGCGCATAGATGATAAAACCTTTTCCTTTGGCCAATTGCTGCGCTTCATGCAAATACGCTTCACCCTGAAGTTGAAAATTCTTCTCCTGCATGCGATCAGACAAAAGCAAAATCTCACAAAGCGAGTACACAACATTCCGCACATATCGTCTTCTTAGCGACCTTAGCTTACGTTTGGAAATCGGGGATAAGAGATCAGCCAGATTATGTTCCACACGCTTTAGAAACCCCTTGCGCGATACCACACACAATAATGCGGCCAACACAGCACATAGGCATGACATTAACCACAATGGAAAAATGGGCAACACGCGCGCCAAACGGCTTTGTTTACCAACATTCAAAGTTAGTTTGGCAATCCATTCGTACAAGGCAAGTCCCCCTCATCTCAATCTGCAGGCAAAAAGTGTCGTTTGTACCGACTCGTAATTTTATCTTTTTGGAAAACAATGAAAAAATCAACCGTACCAAATAACGCATCATAGGCAGGATCTCCACCGATTTCTGCTCCCAGCCACTGATAACCTTTCATTAAGGGAGGGAGTTTGCGAAACATTTCCTTGTCGTTACCAGCAAGTTCAATTTGAGCTAAACCAGAGATCCGATGCGTCTCGAGTGGCTTGACCCCGTAGCGGTCCGTCAAAACTTCTTTTTTATGAAGAAGCGTGTAAATTTCATTCAATTCCTCTATCTTTGGGATGTGTACACTTGCACAACCAATTAAATGTGTATACGGACTATTGTGTATATAACCTGCAATCCCTTCCCAAAGCATACCAATCGCTCTTCCACCGCGATGCTCAGGTGCAATACAGCTGCGTCCTAACTCTAAGGACTGCTTTTTCAAACTGCTGTAACTATCCAAATCAAATTCGGTCTCTGAATAAAAGCCGATTGCATCCAATGCTCGATCCCCTGGAAGTAGACGATACGTACCTATCACTTGATCTGACTCTAGCTCTTTGACAATGAGGTGATCACAATATTCGTCGTAGGCATCCATTTCTAACCCACTCTCATTTCGCAGACGCAAATTCTTCTCTTCCTCCACGAAAATCTGATAACGCAATCGCATCGCTTGTTCGATTTCTTGTGAATTACTAGCCAGCTTCATCATCAGTTTCGCAGGTTGCGGCGCCAATTGTAGAGGTACTCCACTCATTCGTCCTCACGCCCTTCACTAGAGTTTTATAACTCTAGATTACCAGAGCAATATTTCCGATTTATTTGCGTGTTATGAAGAATTTGTAAGGTTGAGCACAAAAAAAAGAACGCAATCGCTTAATAGCGAATTGCGTCCTAGACACGTTAGTTCATGAATTGCAAATAAATGAGTAAACGCTTCAACATGACGGCCGCTTGCGCTCGAGTTGCATAGGCATTCGGATTTAACTGTGTTTCCGTAACACCTTGGATCAAGCCTCGTTGCAAGGTAAATGCCATGGCATTCCTTGCCCAGTTATCAATGGCATGTTGGTCTGTAAATGGATTTAGAATCGTATCTTGCGCATAACTTTCTTGTTGATCACCTGTGATTTGAACCGTACGATTAATCATAGCCGCCATCTGCTCACGTGTTACTTGCTGAAGAGGTCGAAAAGTCCCATCATCGTATCCCTCGATTAGGCCTGCGCTTGCCGCTGTATTTACCATTTGTGCATACCAATCTGTCTCGTGGATATCTTTGAATTGCGAGGGACCGGCCGCCGAATTGTTGCCACGCATACCCAGGGCACGAATGAGCAATGTGGCAAACTCAGCCCGGGAAATTTCCTTCTCAGGCGCGAAGTTGCGTTCATCAACCCCTGTAATGATATTTTTAGAGGCTAATTTTTCAACATCTTCTTTGGCCCAATGTGCGACCATATCCTCAAATTGCTTATTTTTTTGGATAATGGTGTACAACCCGCCATACTGGTCTTTAATAACCATATTCCAGGCGTTATCCCCACCTGTTAGGAGAGACGGGACGAAAGCCATCTTGCCTGTTTCAGTATCAAGTCGAACTGCCGTCACATTAGGGGTATACGAAGCTCCTGGAAGCTTGATGGATCGCTCGACATGAATGTTCTCATAATGCGGTATTGAAACACCTCCTGCTTGAATTTCAAATTCAATCGGATTGGTCACTTGCAAAATCGCTTGCTCTGAGGCTGCTTGCTCCTTCAGCATTTCCGCTAGGTGACCGGCTTCATGTCGGATGAGAACGGCGAATAACCCATTTGTTCGATTGGCATCACTAACATGATTTTTGAAAAGCATCAGAGGAATTGTAAACTGAATAGTGCTCATATCCAGTTGGAGGCTTGCATTTGCCCCTGTCTCCTGTAAGCTACTCAACATACCAGATGAGAATTCTACTATAGTCGTATCATGATCATCTTGAATTTGCATCGAAAGGGTTGTGGCTGATCCATTATTTATTGCATTGATCGCATCATTCAGTTCAGCTTCATCAATTCGGATTCTGGATAGCATACTGCCGTCAGGTGCCGATTCACGCACTCGCTCACTCGTAAGAAGTACCGTCGAAGAAGCGATCACCCTTGGACCTCCAGCTAATGTGTACGCTGCACTTGGCCCAGATGATGACCAGTTATTCGCCAAATCTCCCGCTTCTACTTTAAAGTTCATCGGTGTGCCTTGCGTTAACCCCGACATTTCGGTCGTTAGTTCACTTCCGCTCACAGTCGTTACCAACTCTGAGTCCTTATACACCCGATATGAAGTTACGCCAACATTGTCCGTAGCTGCAGTCCAGGTCAAAGTAACCGCAGATACCGAACTCGGTGTAACGGTAATTGTAGAGCCGTAGTTCCAAGTTGGAGCTACTAGATCTTTCAGTGCTACAGTAACATACACCGTTGTAGAGATGCCGCTATAAGTTGCCGTAATAATAGCACTCCCTGCGCTTATAGCTGTCAGATAGCCGCCGCTGCTAATTGTGACAACGGATGAATTTGAACTCGTGAAGCTCGTATTCGCCGTTACTTCCGTTGCTATATATTGTGAATCATACGCATGAATAGTTATATACCGGGTGTCGTTTACGTCTAAAAATAAGGAGCTTTCATCAGCTTCAATTCGGCTCACCGCAGCTGTAACTTGTAGGCTCGCAGATGCTGTAAAATTCCCATAATAAGCGGTAATTGTCGATGAACCCGGCGAAATCCCTGTCACTACCCCACTGACATTCACACTTGCTACTGATGGATTAGAGCTCGCAAATGTTAGTCCACTTGTCAATGTTTGTGTGCTGCTATCATATTTATATCCCGTCACATAAAGAGATCGTGTTGCACCAATTTGAAGCGAATACGTATAGGAGTCTAAGGCTATGCGATTCAAGTTTGGCACTAGGGAAGCTACCGTAATGCTTGCTGAAGTCGTTCTCCCGTTATAGGTAACCGTCAAAGTTGTAGAACCCGCAGCTACTCCCGTTATTACTCCGCTTGCATTGACCGTTGCGACAGCCGTATTAGCTATTCTGTAGGTGGCACCGGATTGAATATTCGTCGTTTGTCCATTTGCATAGACCGCGGTCAAATAACTAGCTATCGTCTCACTAGGCTGCAGTTGATACCCCTCTTCATCCAAATAAACTCTTGTTGGTGTCTGTGAAGGAGGAAGGTTGGTTGAGCCGCCATCTGGCCCATAGATTTGAAACTCGGCGACACTGGCATAACCCCCAGACGCTGCTCGTGTTGTTGTTAAGCGAAAATAACGTGCCGTAACATTCCCTTCATCCACATATCGCGGCTCAGCCGCCTGTGTATTTCCCGTCCGATCCGTAAAGGTATACCAACTCAGACCATCTATTGAAAAATCAATCTTGTACCCATACACATCTTGCGGATTTGTATACGTCGTCTCAAAACGCTGTACTTGATTCAGCTGCCCAAGATCCACCACAAGCCATTGTGGCAAGGAAGGGCTGCTTGGTGCCCAGCTCGATAACAATTGACCATCCACAGCCTTATCAGAGCCCCATGAACCTGAAAAACTAGTAAACGCTGCCGTAGTCTTATTTTGTGATAGAAGCGCTAGCGCATCATTCGATGAATAAACACGAAAATCATACACACTAGCTTGATCTCCAGGCGAACCAACGCCTAGCACTTGTAATCGGACGAATCTCGCCGTCATATCCCCGCTGTCCGAGTAAAAGGGAAAGTTAATAGATGAATTTGAGGATCGATCAGCAAAAACATGCCAATTGATGCCATCGATCGAGGTTTCAATCTTATAAGCATAAGAACTATTGACATGTTCAAATACAGTTTCAACCCGCGCAACATGCACATTTTGTGCAAGATCTACGGTTAACCATTGCGGGAGTTGCGCGTTGCTTGCCACCCATTTCGTATGAATAAATCCATCAACTGCTTGACTTGCACTGTATGTAACTCCTGTAACCGTTGATGCAACAGTAGATTTACCTTGAGAAACCGGAATCTCAGAGGCATATGCATCTTTGGATAGACATACTAATCCAACTAAAGCGCATAGAAAAAAGAAAATCGTGATAGGGTATACAGTCCATCTGTAAACCGGATACGTCATGTCCACCCCCATTAATAAAGCGTTTACACTTATTTTATCAGAAGCCCTAGCATTCCGTATAGGGCCTCTAGGCTAATTATTTAACTATTCTGAATCTTTGTAAGACTTCCTAATTTCCTTTATCATGATGAAAAAGATCGAGGATATAAAGATAGAAAGCAGCACTTCACCAAGTGTAATTGCCATACCTTCACCTCAAATTCCATCGGTTTTGTTTAGTGTATGAGGCAACCGCACAAAATTGACGAAAGAACACAAAAAATAAGCTTCCTCCGCATGTTACCATCGGAAGAAGCTTATTTATTTTAACCTTTGCGTGGCACGTCAAAGCTCCAAAAATCTTTCGCCAAGTAACTGTTGGCGTGAATTTGCTGCGCTTCATGGAGAAGCACATTGATGCTTTCTCCCTGATAGCGAGAGCTAAGATGCGTCATGATCAACGCATCGGCTCCAGCCTCCTGAGCCGTCCTTGCCGCGTCGGTTGAAGTCGCATGATCAAAGGCATACGCAAGCTCTTGCTTATCCATCGCGAACGTCGCTTCATGCACCAGTACATCAGCGCCGCGGGCCAACCGCTTGGCACCCTCACAATAGCGAGTATCCCCTAGAATAACAACGATGCGACCAGGAACTGGAGCACCTAAGAAATCTTGCCCATGGATCGTTCGACCATCTTCCAGCTTCACGGAGTGACCTAGCTTTAATTGACCATAGAGCGGACCTGAGGGTACGCCAAGCTCTTGCAGCTTGTCACTCAGCAGCTTGCCAGGTTGATCTTTCTCTACAATTCGAAAACCGAAACATTCAATGCGATGCTCTAAGCGCGCAGTTTCCACAAGAAAGCTTTCATCTTCGAAAATAACGCCTTCCTCATCAAGCTCAACAAGATGAAGCGTATATGTTAGATGGGCACCGCTGACCTCTAGCGCTGTCTCCACAAATTTCTTGAGCCCACGTGGCCCATAGAGCGTCAAGGGCGTATCGCCTCCTAGATAGGAGCGACTCGTCAACAACCCGGGAAGTCCGTACAAGTGATCGCCATGCAAATGCGTGATGAACAGTTTCTCTGTACGCCCAAGTTTCACAGGAGAATTCAATATCTGCTGCTGCGTACCTTCCCCGCAATCAACTAGCCAGTATGTTCCCCTCTCATCCAATAAATTCAAGGCGATTGAGGTTACATTCCGCTGCTTGGAGGGCATACCTGCCCCCGTTCCAAGAAAATACAAATCCACAAGCCAAACCCCATTCTGTTTCAATATCACATCGGTGGTAAAACCGAAAGCGAGGATACCGCGGAACCTGAACAGTTCACACTGGCTGCCTCGCTCTCTCCCTACTTATCCTACGTTAAAGTAACGTGCTTCTTTATGTGCAAAAACAATCGCGGAGACAGAAGCTTCCGGCTCCATCATGAACGACTCCGTCAGCTCAACGCCAATATCCTCAGGCTTCAACAAATTAAACAGCTTCGCCTGATCTTCGAGATTAGGGCATGCTGGGTAACCGAATGAGAAGCGTTGACCGATATATTTGGCCCCGAATCTTTCTTGCATGGTCATGTCCACGCGATCTGCAATCCCAACAACATCACGCATAATGTGATGAACGCGCTCAGCAAATCCTTCTGCTACTTCTAAAGCTGTCGCTTGCAAAGCATGAGATTTCAAATAATCCCCTTTATCGCGCCATTCCTTCGCTAACTCATTAATATCATGGCCAGCTGTCACGAGTAAGAAACCTACATAATCCATTTCGCCACTATCAACCGATTTCAAATAATCAGCTAAACATAGGTAAGGTTCCTTGTCTTGTCGAGGGAATGTAAACGTCTCGAGCACCTTGCTTGTATCTGACGGATCATAAATGATGACATCATTCCCACTGGATTGTGCTGGGAAGAAGCGATACATACCGTGAGCCTTAATAATACCATTATGCTGAGCAGCATGGAGAATCGAGTCAACGGTGTCTTTCAATTGCATCGCTTTCGTATCTTTATCACTCAACAACTGCTCGACTTTCCCCTTCAAACCAAGGTGATGACCTAACAGCATTTGCATGTTCACATAAGGCATCAAATGGCTGATCGGATAGTCACGCAAGATATGACGATCCGTATCCTGCGGCACTTGAACTGGCAGATCTTTGGAGACAGCTGACGAACTCACGCGTGTAAGCTGCGGCAACTTCTCTTCTTTTTTGCCCGTATCCATGACATCGGACTCTAGACTTTCACGAAGCTCTTGGATCAAACGTTTCCGCTGCTCAGGATCACTCAAACGATTCGCAATATCTAGTCCATCCATCGCATCTTTCGCGTAAAGAACAACACCTTCGTACTCTGGTTGAATCCGAGTTTTGGTGAATTTGCGGGTCAGTGCAGCACCACCAACGAGAATCGGTACGTCAACACCCGCTGTACGTAAATCCTGCGCAGTGATAACCATTTGCTGTGCCGATTTCACAAGTAAGCCCGACAATCCGATCGCATCCGCTTGCTCTCTGCGGTAGGCTTCGATAATTTGTTCTGGCGGTACCTTGATCCCTAGATTCACAATCTTATAACCATTATTGGAAAGGATGATTTCTACGAGATTTTTACCAATATCGTGAACATCACCTTTGACAGTTGCCAAAATAATTTTACCCTTGACTGCGGTTTCGGATTTCTCCATAAATGGCTCTAGATAATTAACGGATGCCTTCATGACCTCAGCGCTTTGCAACACCTCAGCAACGATAAGTTCGTTCCCATTAAAGAGACGCCCAACTTCCTCCATTCCTTTCATGAGTGGCCCATTAATGACCTCTAGCGGGGAATAGGTTTGAAGTGCGATTTCTAAGTCAGGTATTAAACCTTCTTTTGTACCTTCAACAACATAGGAACCCAGTCTTTCTTCCAGAGATAGATTGGAAATCTTCTCTTTCTTTTCGACTTTTTTCTCACGGAAGTGAGCGACAAAATTCGCCAAAGTCTCATCCGTTGTATTATAAATGAGTTCTTCTGCTAGTTGACGCTCTGTTTCCGGAATCGATGCATACCGCTCTAGTTTCTCCGTATTTACGATCGCATAATCAAGTCCAGCTTTCGTACAGTGGTACAGATAAACCGAGTTCAGAACTTCACGACCTGCATCCGGTAAACCGAATGAGATATTACTTAGTCCTAGAATCGTTTTGGCAAGCGGATATTTCTCTTTAATCAGCTTGATCCCTTCAATGGTTTCCACGGCAGAACCAATGTATTGCGGATCTCCTGAACCAACAGGGAACATGTTCGGATCAAAAATAATATCTTCCGGATTCATCCCATACTTGCCAGTAAGAAGCTCATAGGAACGTGTTGCCACTTCGATTTTCGCTTGACGGGACACCGCTTGGCCGCGCTCGTCAATCAGAATACATACGACAGATGCTCCGTAACGGTGAATCAATGGTAAAATCCCTGCGAATTTCGTCTCTCCATCTTCTAAGTTAATCGAGTTGATAATCGCTTTACCTTGTGAATATTTGAGTCCAAGCTCAATGATGTGATCATACGTCGAGTCAATCATTAATGGCACTTTGACTTTTTTGACAACCTCTTGCATGAATTCCTCTACTGCGTAGGCTTCGTCAATATCCGTATCTTGTAGATTAATATCGATGACATGTGCGCCGTTTTTCACTTGGTTCCGAGCAATTTCAGAGCCCTCTTCAAATTTACCCTCTTTGATCAGACGCTTAAACTTTCTGGATCCGGAAATATTCGTCCGCTCACCAACCATGATAGGACGGTTTTCTGGCTCAATATAAACAGTCTCAATACCGGAAATCGCAGGTGGATGGGAGCCATATTCTGATCTTGGCTTGTAATTGGCTAACGTTTCAGCCATCGCACGAATGTGCTCAGGCGTCGTTCCGCAACAGCCGCCGGCAATATTGATCCAGCCTTGCTCTGCAAATCCAGCCATTTTCTTCGCCAAAGATTCTGGTGATTCGTGGTAGTGACCATTCTCATCCGGCAACCCTGCGTTCGGATAACAGCTGATCGCTGTATCTGCAATACCGGCTAATGTACGGATGTGATCTCTCATGAATTCTGGTCCTGTTGCACAGTTCAAACCCATCGAAATCGGCTTCAAATGCTCAAGTGAAATATAGAAGGATTCAATATTTTGTCCAGCAAGTGTTGTACCCATTGGCTCGATAGTTCCGGAGATCATGATGGGCAGCTCTACACCTAAAGTTTCAAAAGCTCTGCGAATCCCAATACTTCCTGCTTTCACGTTGAGTGTATCTTGGGAAGTCTCTAGCAGCATCGCATCTACGCCTGCCTCAATGAGTGCAAGCGCTTGTTCGTAGTAGCTTTCTTCCAGTTGCTCGAAAGTCACACCACCCGTTACGGATAAGGTTTTGGTTGTCGGACCCATAGCCCCCACAACGTATCTCGGCCATTCTGGTGTCGAATATTTCTCAGCAGCCGCAATCGCCAATTTGGCAGCGGCGATATTCAACTCCCGATGACGATCTTGCAAGTCATACTCCGCCAAAACGACACTCGTCGTTCCGAACGTATTCGTTTCTATCATATCAGCGCCAGCGGCGAAATAAGCTTCATGAATTTTTTGAATGACATCTGGGCGTGTCACACATAGGATTTCATTACATCCATCTAAGTCATCACTTCCGAAATCATCAGCCGTCAAATTCTCCTGCTGGATCATCGTACCCATGGCACCATCTAGGATCATAATCTTTTTCTTTAGTTGTTCTTGAATCGGTGGTTTCTTCATGACTAGACTCCCTTTCAACTTTTCCTAAACCGTAATAAAAAAAACGACAAATTATGTTAAGATTTAGTGTAACAGAATAAGGCCTTTATGAAAAGATTTTGAATTATCATAAATTCCTATGGGTTTTATCGGAAATATTTATTTCCTTCCATCGACAGTTACCATGATTTCCACTATAATATGTATATATTTATTGAAGAAAGAGGGATGTAGCGTGGCACAAATTAGAATTCGTAATACAAATGAACGCATCGAAGGCGAAAATGAAGTTAAAGCCTTCTTGGATAGTCAAGAAGTTGTCTATGAACACTGGGACGCAAACAAGCTTCCTGTCGCACTACGCGAGAAATTCACCCTAAGTGATGAAGAAAAAGCAGAAATCATTTCCATGTATGAACCAGAAATCAAAGATCTAGCCGCTAGACGCGGTTATGAAATTTGGGATGTTATTTCCCTTTCTGATGTAACTCCGAATATCGAAGAGCTTTTGAAGAAGTTCGAGCAAGTGCATACGCACACAGAAGATGAGATTCGTGCCATCGTGTCAGGTAAAGGAATTTTCATTATCAAATCCGAAGAACACGGCTATTTCGATGTCGAACTTGAGCCAGGAGATGTCATCTCCGTTCCAGAGAACACGAACCACTTCTTCACTTTGATGGATAACCGTGAGATCGTTGCTGTTCGCCTTTTCATCGAAAAAGATGGTTGGGTTGCTTACAATGTCGATGATCCACAATTCAGTAAAGCTTAATCTTAACTTCGTAAAAAATAGCCCAACAGCACAGGACATTACGTCTTGCTTCGCTGCTGGGCTTTTCTATTCATAAACCTTATGACCTAACCGTTCGCAATAATCGGCAATACTTCTTGAAGACGGCTTACTTCGTAAGCGGGTACGATTTCATCGCCACTTTGTAGTCCGTGATGATTAATCCAGATATTACGCATACCGATGCTTCCCGATCCCAAAATATCTGTTGTTAGCTTGTCCCCAATCATAATGCCTTCGTCAGCATTGATATCAAGCAGCCCTAATGCATAGTTGAAAATTGCCGCAGCTGGCTTCCCTTGACCGAATTCACCTGAAATTACGATATGATCAAAGTAGGAAGCAATCGCAGGAACACCTGCTAATTTCTCCTTTTGAAGATCTGGTGAACCGTTTGTTAGAAGGAGCAGCTTGTAGTTACCCTTCAACGCATCTAACACGCGGAACGTTTCTTCATATACATAGGGACGACTGCGACGCTCAGTTGCAAACAACTCACCTAGCTTGTAGCCAAGCTCACGATTCTCGATTCCAAGTGCAGCTAAACCTCTTGTCCAAGATTCCGTGCGGTAGCCTGGCGCTAGCTTCTCTAACTTACGGAAGTTCTCATCTTCACCTTGCGTGAAGTTAGCCCATAGTCCTTCAAATGGATTAATCCCAATCATTTTCGTAAATGGGAACGTCTCGAAGGATTCATATAAACTTCTTGCTTCTTTACGAACAGAAGCTTCTAATTCCTCAGGTTTGACATCGACATGCTTCGCTGCTTCTTCACAAGTTGCAGTAAAGGCTTCCTCCACACTACGATCATCCCATAATAGCGTATCATCCAAATCAAAAAGCACAGCTTTCAACGTCATCATTCATTTCCCCTTTGAATGTAGTATCTATGTGTAAGCTTAATTCTCTTCGTCAGTGAACTTAATCGAATCCAGTTGGACTTTCAGGTTCCCTCTGAATGCATCAATATACTTCTTTCTCAGCTCGTTGCGCTCATCCAGTTCTGCATCTGTTAGGCCAACTGTCTTCGCTTTGCGAGCTAATTCATTGATGCGCTCAATCGTTTTATCCATGCTGTCACTCATTGTAATCCTCCCAGTCAAAATTTCAATATGAGTACTACTTTGCCATCACCGTTTGTGATTGTCAAGGATACATCATAAAGAGCCATAGACCTTAGGGTCCATAGCTCAAACTTTCATCTATATAGATAACTAAAAATGTACGTATTAAGGAAGTAATAGAACCTGACCCGCTTGTAGTGAACTGCTCGATAAATGATTAAATGATTTCAATCGTTCGACATAAGAACGTGTGTTCTCACCCTTCTTTTTGTGAGAGTCAGCGATTTCCCAGAGTGTATCACCACTTTGAATAACTATCTTCTCGTGTTGAATCGGTTGTGCGGATGGTTGAATGGAAGCAGTTGATGTAGACGATGTAACCGTACTATCACCTGCATAGGCTTGTACAATCGCACCAAACGAAAACACAGTTCCAAGAATTACTGCTATCAGCAAGAAACGAAGTAGTAGTTTCGCATGACCCCGTTTAGTCGTCATCCCTTTGGATGCTTGAGCAGTACCTTGAAGTATTGTTGTTCTTCCGTTCGATTGTGAATAAGCCATATACATAAAATCATCCCCCAAACATTTGTTCTGATATCAGAATAACACGAACACATGTTTGAGTCAACCATTTCTCGAACTTATGTTTGTACGAACTCGGGTTCTATGTTATACTTTGGGTAATGATTCCCAGTATTGGAGTGATATCTTATGAGTAAAATTTCGCAGCGTCAACAAGCAATCATGGAATTCATTAAGAACGAAGTGAAAGATAAGGGCTACCCGCCTTCCGTTAGAGAAATAGGCGAAGCTGTTGGACTAGCTTCCAGTTCAACTGTACATGGACATTTGGAGCGTCTTGAGAAAAAAGGCATGATTCGTCGAGATCCTACTAAACCGCGTGCAATCGAAATTCTAGGGCTTGATGGTGCCGAATCCCAATTCGCAGTTTCCGTCGCTCGTGTTCCCCTCGTTGGTAAAGTAACAGCAGGTGTACCTATTACAGCCACTGAGAATATCGAAGATTACTTCCCGCTTCCTACTAGCATGGTTGGCGACAACAACGTGTTCATGCTCAGCATTATGGGTGACAGTATGATCGAAGCTGGCATTCATAATGGCGACTATGTCATCGTTAAACAACAACAAACAGCGAACAACGGCGATATCGTTGTCGCCATGACCGAAGATGATGAAGCTACCGTTAAGCGTTTCTACAAGGAGAAGGATCACATTCGCCTTCAACCTGAGAACTCCGCTTTGCAGCCTATTCTCTTGAAGAATGTAACGATCCTAGGGCGCGTTATCGGTTTGTTCCGGGATATGTAAGACACCAATACCGCAAAAAAGCAGGCCCTCAAAGTGATATTTCACTTGAGAGCCTGCTTTTTTTCATCCTACTAAAAAGTTAATACCCAGTTCCCCGCACGGAAAATCGGCTCGATCGTCCCATCTGCTAGTTCCCCATCGATCTCAAGTTCCGCAGAACCTATCATAAAATCCACATGGATCAAGGAGCTATTCCCTCCTCGAGATTTCAACTCCGCATTAGACAGCGTAGTCCCTTCCTTCAAATTGATCGGATAACAGCTGCCTAAGGCCAGATGGCATGATGCATTCTCATCAATACCCGTGTTATAGAAAATACGATTAACATTGGAAATCGGAGAATCAAATGGCACAAGTGCAACCTCTCCTAGATAGCGTGCACCTTCATCCATATCCAATAAACGAGCCAAATGGTCATAACCCACTTCAGCTTGGAAATCTACAACCTTACCTGCTTCGAACGTAAATGAAAACCGATCTACTAATGCCCCATTGATATTTAACGGCATCGTACTCGCTACAGTTCCACTTACCCCTGTTCGGTTTGGAATGGTAAACACTTCTTCCGTCGGCATATTCGCCACATAACGGATGCCCCGAGCGTTCTCATTATCCCCGCCTAGCCAAATATGTCCCTCAGGCAGCTCAACTCGTAGATCAGTCCCTGAAGCCCGATAACGCAGCGCTTTATAACTTCTTTCATTCAACAAGCTATGCGTGGCCTTTAGCGTATCCAAATGTGTCTGCCATGCCGCAATAGGATCATCTTCATATACACGATTGAACTGAAAAACAGCATCCCACATCGCAGGAATACGCTCCTCTATAGGCAAATCCGCATACACCATGTTCGCCCAGGCTTCTGTAGGCGCTTTGATCAGACACCAGCTGAACTGGCCTGTTCGTACATACTGTTGGTACTTGGCTCTCGCCGTTGATGCAGCTTTTGATGCACGCGAAATTAAACTAGCATCAATCCCGTCATACAAGTTAGGATTCGGAACCTTGATATTCAACAATGCGCCGCCATTTTCTACAAAACGCTCCAACATCGTCGTGTACCACTCCGGGTAATAATCCATCGATTCATCCTGCGCATGATCAAATTTGCTTCGTGTTACAACATCGTCTTGCCAATGCACATGCACATAATTTGCCCCTGCTTCATATGCTTTCTGGACAATAAGCCTTGTTAAATCAAGTGTCTCAATAGGCGCTTCTACCAAGAGGTCTTGACCTTTATTCAAATTAACCCCAATGCGGATCACTAACTCTGCATACTTCTCTAAATTTCTATTAAAATTGTCCATTGTTCAATTATTCTCCTTCGCATTAAAAAGCCCACCAGCTCTCATAAACGAGGCTGACGGGCTCTAATTATCTAATTGTAAGAATCAAATCCTAGTACAGGGATAGATATTGATCTCTTTCCCATTGGTGAACTTGTGTGCGATACATATCCCACTCAATTTCCTTCAGCTCATAGAAATGCGCCAGCGCGTGTTCGCCTAGTGTATCGCAAACAACATCATCACGTAGCAACTCATCTAGAGCTTGTTTCAAGTTAAGCGGTAAGCTAGGAATACCTTCAGCTTCACGCTCTTCTTCCGTCATCACATAAATGTTACGATCGGTTGGCGGAGGAAGCTGCATTTTGTTCTTGATGCCATCCAAACCTGCTGCCAGCATAACTGCCAATGCCAAGTATGGATTTGCCGCTGGATCCGGGTTACGAACTTCAACACGCGTGCTTAGGCCACGGGAAGCTGGAATCCGAATCATAGGGCTGCGGTTACTAGCTGACCATGCTACATAACAAGGGGCTTCATAACCAGGAACTAGACGTTTATAGGAGTTAACCGTTGGGTTCGTAATCGCTGCAAAAGAACGCGCATGACGAAGTACGCCCGCCATATATTGTCTTGCTACTGTGCTCAAACCTAATTTATCGCTTTCATCATAGAACGCATTCGTCTCACCCTTGAACAAGGATTGGTGACAATGCATCCCTGATCCGTTCATTCCGAACAATGGCTTCGGCATAAACGTTGCGTGCAAGCCATGCTGTCTAGCTACTGTTTTGACAACAAGCTTAAAAGTCTGGATTTGGTCAGCTGCTTTGATCGCATCTGCATATTTAAAATCGATTTCGTGTTGGCCAGGCGCTACTTCGTGATGAGAAGCTTCAATCTCGAAGCCCATTTCTTCCAAAGTTAGCACGATATCACGGCGGCAGTTCTCACCTAGATCCATTGGTGCCAAATCAAAGTAACCACCTTGGTCATTCAACTCTGTAGTTGGGTTACCTTTTTCATCTGTTTTGAAAAGGAAGAATTCCGGTTCCGGTCCAACATTCATCGCCGTGTAACCCATTTCTTCTGCTTGCTTTAATGCGTTTTTCAAAATAGCGCGCGGATCCCCAGGGAATGGCGTGCCATCCGGCATATAAATGTCACAGATTAAACGTGCAACTTTGCTTTCCGTAACCCATGGGAAAATAACCCATGTATCCAAATCCGGATACAAATACATATCCGACTCTTCAATACGAACGTAACCTTCGATAGAAGATCCATCGAACATCATTTTATTATCAAGCGCTTTCTCAAGTTGGCTTAGAGGAATTTCTACGTTCTTAATACTTCCCATCAAGTCTGTGAATTGCAAACGGATGAAACGAACGTTTTCTGCTTTGGCAATACGAAGAATATCTTCTTTGGAATAGTTAATGTTATAACTCACGTGTGCATTCTCCTCTCAAATGTTAAGCGATTGGACAACTGATTTTATTTGTAAAATCTGGACAACTGCCCCTGAATCAAAGACACTTGATCCGGACGTTTACCCCCGCCAATCAATTGCTGCTTCAGCATTTTGTGCAATTGAGAGTCGGTTAATTCTTTCCGTTTCACTTCCGTGTGCTCGTTAAGGATGGTTGCATCCTCAGAATCCTTATCCACAGGGATAAGAACCTGCTTGATACCTGCAATGTTGACACCTTTTTCAATCAAATCTTTAATCTCAAGAAGACGTTCCACGTCATTAAACGAATAGAGCCGTTGATTACCAGCAGTACGTGCCGGGATGATCAGTTCGTGTTGCTCATAGTACCGAATTTGTCTTGCTGTCAAATCAGTCAGCTTCATGACGATTCCGATAGGGAATAACGCCATATTTCTACGTATTTCATCACTCATGCTAATCACTCCTGGTCAGTAAGTACCTCTCTCTCATTGTACCTTCCTAACAAAAACGTGTCAAGGAGTGTCAGGTTTGTTCACAGTTTAAATTTTCACAGTAATCCCTTGTCTTCCATATGTTGGATAGCCGTTAGTACACCTAACTTACAATGTGAGTAGGTCAAGCCGCCCTGCATATATGCGATGTATGGCTCTCGAATTGGCGCATCTGCGGACAGCTCCAAGCTGCCACCTTGAATGAATGTGCCTGCAGCCATGATGACCGGATGCTCGTAGCCAGGCATGTCCCAAGGCTCTGGCACGACATGCGAATCGACAGCAGACGCCTTCTGGATGCCTTGGACGAAAGTGATCAAGTGCTCCGCCGACGTGAAGCGGATCGCTTGAATCAAATCCGTCCGCGGCGCGTCCCAACGCGGAGAGCTAACAAAGCCGAGGTCTTCGAAGATCGCTGCCGCGAAGACCGAGCCTTTGACGGCTTGCCCCACCAAATGCGGGGCAAGAAATAGCCCTTGAAACATAGCTCGCGTCGCGCCGAGCATGGCACCGACCTCGCCCCCAATACCGGGGGCGGTCAGTCTGTATGCGGCGAGCTCGACGAGGTCAGCTCGCCCGGCGATGTAGCCGCCCGAAGGGGCGATGCCGCCGCCGGGGTTCTTGATCAGCGAGCCAGCCATGAGATCGACGCCAACCTGCGTCGGCTCCTGCGGCTCTGTGAATTCGCCATAGCAATTGTCCACGAAGACAATCAGCTCTGGGTTGATCTCTTTAACAAATCGGACCATTTCGCCGATTTGTTCGACCGTGAACGACGGCCGCCACGAGTAGCCGCGTGAACGCTGGATGCCGATCACCTTCGTGTTCGGCTGAATGGCTGCAGTGATGGCGGACCAGTCCGGAGAGCCGTCCTCCAAGAGCTCGACTTCGTCATAGCCGATGCCGAAGTCTTGGAGAGAGCCTGTGCCATCGCCAGGCTTACCAATGACCTTGTGCAACGTATCATAAGGCTTACCCGTGATGTAAAGTAGATGTTCGCCAGGTCGAAGCACGCCAAACAAAGCCGTACCAATCGTATGCGTGCCTGATACAAAGTGAGGACGCACAAGTGCCGCTTCCGCTCCCATCGCATCCGCATAGACAAGATCAAGAACTTCTCGGCCGCGGTCATTATACCCGTACCCCGTCGATGAAGCAAAATGATAATCACTTACTTTATGTTTTTGAAAGGCTTCAATGACCTTCCATTGATTACGATCAATGGTTTTCTCGATTTGACGAAAAGCGCTCTCTACGCGTTGTTCCGCCTTTTCCATTCTTGCTAGTACTTTTTCCCCGAAATGCATCTTAGTTGCTCTCTCCCTCGTTCTCATCCTGCTCTGACTTTTTCTCTACCGATTGATCGTAATCTACCAGCAGATAGGCCTGTTTGACATAATCCTCCTTGTTCACTCGAACCTTGAAGATCATGTCTTCCCCATCCACATCGGTCTCAAGTACCTCGCCAATGCGATACATGAGGGCAATGATATCCCCTTTATTAGCTGGAATGCGGAATTCCTTGCTATCGCCCATCAGCTTATCTTCAATCGTATTACGAAGACGCTCTAGATCGTCAGGCGTGTAGGCACTCATTTTCATGAATTCGCCTTCCGTTGTAAGCATTTCCCGATCTTCCGCAGGACAAAGATCAATTTTATTAAAAATGGTGATTTGTTCTTTCTGATGAGCGCCAAGCTCTTCCAACACTTCCTGCACGACACGCATTTGCTCGACACGCATATCCGTCGAGCTATCTACCACATGAAGAATCAAATCAGCCTCATTCGCCTCCTCCAACGTGGCGCGGAACGAAGCGACAAGATCATGGGGAAGATTTTGAATAAAACCTACTGTATCTGTAAGAACGATTTCCTTCCCGCTTGGTAATACCATTGTGCGTGATGTTGGATCTAGGGTAGCGAAAAGTTGATTCTCAATATAGACATCCGCCTGCGTTAGTTGTTTCAACAACGTAGATTTCCCTGCATTGGTATACCCCACTAAAGCGACTTGGAATACACCGCTCTTCTTACGACGTTCTCGGTGCAGTGTACGGTGACGAACAACTTCCTCCAGCTGTGCCTTTAGCTCGTCAATGCGCCCACGGATGTGCCGGCGATCGGTTTCCAGCTTCGATTCACCGGGACCTCTCGTTCCGATACCACCGCCTAGACGAGACAGGTTTTTACCTTGCCCTGAAAGTCTCGGCAACAGATAGCTTAGCTGCGCTAATTCAACCTGAATAATCCCTTCACGTGTTTTGGCACGTTGGGCAAAGATATCCAAAATCAACTGCGTACGATCAATAATTTTCACATCAAGTGCTGCTTCCAAATTACGTACCTGTGCACCTGACAGTTCCTGGTCGAATATCGCTGTATTTCCGCCAAGCTCTTCTAACATCAGCTTTAATTCTTCGACCTTTCCTTTTCCAATAAACCACTTGGTATCCTTGGCTTCTTTATTCTGTGTCATTGTCTCCAGCACCTGAACGCCAGCAGTTTCTGCCAACTTCACTAACTCTTGCAATGAATATTCTGCCAAAAGCTCATTTTTCTTCTGTTTCTGTGTAATCAAACTGACGAGCACAGCTCTGTCATCGATGTCTTTCTCTACCATATGTGAAGTTGTTTTCATAGTCGTCTCCTTTAACTTCCTGCAAATGACTTAAAATGACTGAAATAAGGCCCTACTGGCCTATTCCTTCATTATTGTGTAGGAAATGATTAGGAAAGTCAATTTGCCTCTCAGGAAAATTCGATTATAACGGACTTCCTCCTCGAGCTTCGATCCATAAATTGGTATTGCCTAAAAACAACAAGAAAAACCATCTAACCTTCACAGTTAAATGGTTCCACGATCCTTATTTAAATTTCACATCTTCCGGACGAATCGACATCAGTTCGATTTTGGAGGGTGTGTTCACATACTGACTAAGCAACCGAACTGCTTGATGCCGCATCGCTTTCTCCAAAATGTTTCTAACATACCTCGCATTACTGAACGCCCGCCAGGTCATCGCTTTCTCCTCAGCGAGATGCTGCTTTAATTTCGCAAGGGTTTGCGGCAAGAGCACATACTCCCGATCCTTCGCCATCAACTCCGTGATTTGGATCAGTTGATCAATGGCATAATCCTCGAATTCAATTTGAATGGGAAAGCGCGAAGGAAGTCCAGGATTTGTCGCTAAGAATTGCTCCATTTCATCACTATAGCCAGCCAAAATCAGGATAAATTCATTTTTCTTGTCTTCCATGCCTTTGACTAGCGCATCAATGGATTCCTTGCCAAAATCCTTCTCGCCGCCACGTGCCAAGCTGTATGCCTCATCAATAAATAGGACGCCGCCCATCGCTTTTTTCATCAGTTCGCGTGTTTTCAATGCGGTATGCCCGATGTATTCACCTACAAGGTCTGCTCGTTCCACTTCAATGAAATGTCCCTTACTCAGTACGCCCATAGCATGAAACATGCGGCCTAGAAGCCGTGCTACTGTCGTTTTCCCAGTTCCAGGAGCACCCTTGAAAATCATATGGTACACATGAGCATTGCTCATAAGTCCAGCTTCAACACGAAATTGTGAAATCTGGAGGAGCGCATAAATTTCATGTACCAGCTCTTTGACATTTTCTAAGCCTATTAGCTGATTCAGCTCTTTGAAAATATCGGATAGCGGCCCCTCCATTGGCGTCCTTTTGCCAGAAATCATTGGCTCGGCGTCGGCAAGGGGTACAGCTCCTGACTGCCCACCCGATCCCTCAACAGTACGCCGCTGACTGCCTGGTTCCGGCTGCCGTAAAACGATGTTGATTTGTCTGGATGGCAAGCTTCTACCACTCATGAGGATCACCTCGTTTACATGATGGTTTATTAGTTCGTATCCACCATCCTACGCTTGGAAACATCATTTTAGACCGTAGCCAGCATAGTTATACACGGTTAGCTGTTACTTGTTCCTTTTATACTTAGGTTAACATAAGCAAATCTATGAATATCTCCTTATCCAACGCGCCGAAGTATCGTTTTAACTCCACATCTGACAAGCGTTCAAGCACTGCTTTTTCCTCATACCGTGTACCAGCTAGCTTCTCTTCCAACTCAGCCACATCATGTGCACCAAAGAAATCACCAAATATTTTAACTTGCTGAATATGTCCTTCTTCAATGGCTAGCCGAATATCGATGCGACCAATGCCTTCAATTCTTTTCGCATGTTGAACCGTACTTTTGGGTGACTTGCCATAATTCCAATCCCAATTCTGATAACGCTCTTCTGAGATGAGATGAATCTGATTCCAGTCTTCTTCAGTAAGCGTGTACGTTGGCACAGATGCTTCATTCACTCCGAAAATAGAGGTAAGAAGCTTCACTCGGAACTCCTCCATCGTCAGAGGTTCTTTCAGAAATTCAACGATATTCGCAACCCGGCTGCGGATAGATTTAATCCCTTTCGATTGAATTTTATCCGGATCAACACGAAGGGCTGACACGACATTCTCTACCTCCGAATCGAACAGAAGCGTGCCATGACTAAACATTCTCCCCTTCGTTGAAAATTGCGCATTACCCGAAATTTTGCGCTCCCCTACTTGAATATCATTGCGACCAGTTAATTCCGCTTCGATACCAAGTCCATGCAGTGCTTCAACCACAGGTGCCGTAAACTTTTGAAAATTGTGAAAAGAGTTCCCATCATCTTGGGTAATAAAACTAAAATTCAAGTTGCCCAGATCGTGGTATACCGCGCCTCCGCCAGACAAACGACGGACAACGTGCAGGTTATTCGCTTTGACATATTCAGGATTAATTTCTTCTAACGTGTTTTGATTTTTACCGATGATGATGGAGGGTTCGTTAATATAAAAAAGCAAATAACTTTCGCCAGCTGGGAGCTGTCGCAGGGCAAATTCTTCAATAGCCAGATTGATCCTCGGATCTGTAATTCCTTCATTATCAATAAAAAGCATACTTATTCTCCTTTATTCTAATCCATTAGTTTTGTCGTAAGGGTGCGATTTAAGGTCAGCATACCAAGGGATGCATAGAAGCACATTGCTCGCTCATTAAATTCCCAAACATTTAACTCAAGAGATGCAGCTTCGCGTTCTCGCGCCCATCGGGTAGCAGCCTCATAGAGCTTCCTGCCAACACCTTGCCGCTGGTGCGTGGAAGCTACTGCAAGTTCATTTAAGTAGGCATACTTGCGTGGAACTAACGCTTCATAGTTCGGACTCTGTTTCATCTCCAGCATAGCCACACCGATCACGTCAGAACCAAGTACCGCTACAATGATCTCCTTGTCCGACTTCGCCGAGAAGCTCCTGTACCATCCCATTGCTACAACATGATCAAGTCGGGTAAATCGATCTGGCAATGCCTCCGCATGTTCTTCCTGACCTTCTCGAATGATGGCGTTCACCGCATTGAAGTCTTCCAACGTCGCCGATCGCAATAATAGTTCCATTCTTGTTTACCTCCGAAAATGAAATCCAATCGTCTAATGTAGGTACATTTGATTTTTCATCATTGAATTTTTATGCATTAAAATGTATATTTATGTAATAGTTTATGGGGATGGAGGTTACATTTCATGCAAACAGAAAGAGATTTTTTCGAATTTATTGATCGCATAGCAGCCAATACTTGGCCTGCAGAAACTAGTTCCATGGTGGATCACTGGCATGTCAGAGCTTCAAAGGGTATAACCAAACGGGCAAACAGCGTTTTTGCAGTTGGTTCTTACCCGCGTGAGGATAATTGGCTTTCACGTGTTGAACAATTTTACCATAGTCACGGGCTACCTGCTATTTTCCATATCAGTCATGCATCACCTGAGCATTTGGATCGCCTGTTGCAAGATCAAGGTTATGAACTCGATACGCCTTGTTTAATGATGACGGCTGAGAGTGCATGCGTAGCTGCTACAGCACTAACGTGCATGCAGAAAAAGTATCCTAACTCCTTGTCACTTGATGTAATGATTTCAGAAACGTTAACTCCAGAGTGGTTGGATGCCTTCCTATACCTTGAAAAGTACCCAGAAGAACGTAGGAGCTTCTATCAAGGGTTATGTGATCGGATGCCATCACCTAAGGCTTTTATCACACTGAAGGAACAAGGGCAAATCGTTGCACTTGGCACAGCCATCGTAGAGGGCAAATGGGCTGGTTTCGTCAATGTGATTGTGCACGAAGAGCATCGCGGCAAAGGCTACGGATACGCCATCCTTCATGCCATGACAGCTTGGAGTATTACTCAAGGCGCTACACAGCAATATTTACAAGTTATTACTGACAACTCACCAGCCGTTTCTTTATATGAGAACCTGGGATATCAAACGAAATATGGCTATCATTACCGTGTGAAGTATGATTTGGCTGCTCTTGTATCATCCTAACAAAGAATTTCGTTGGATGAAAGGAGCCGATTACATGACTGCCACGAAGGAGAAACCCGTATTCCCACCACAGCACCAGAACCACCAGCCTGGCATCGAATCTGACATGACGCCGCTTCCCGAATTTGAGAAGGCTAGTTATCAACCCGCAGGTAAACTCAAGGATAAGGTGGCCATCATCACGGGAGGTGATAGTGGAATCGGTCGCGCCATTGCTGTTGCTTATGCGAAAGAAGGTGCAGATGTTGTCATCGTTTACCTGAATGAACATAAGGACGCGGAAGAAACACATCAACACGTAGAGCAAGCTGGCCGGAAGTGTCTGCACATCGCAGGTGACATTGGTGAAGAGAGCTTTTGCAAACAAGTCATCTCCCAAGTTATCAAGGAGTTCGGGAAGCTCGACATCTTGGTGAATAATGCAGCCGAACAACATCCTAAGCAAAGCATTACAGATATTACATCCGCTCAACTGGAGCGAACGTTTCGTACGAATATTTTCTCCTACTTCTATATGACGCAAGCCGCGCTTCCTCATTTGAAGTCTGGCAGTGCTATCATTAACACTGCTTCCATTACTGCCTACCACGGACACGAGCAATTAATTGATTATTCATCAACGAAAGGCGCCATCGTCACCTTCACACGTTCACTCTCCCTCCAGTTGAATGCTAAAGGCATTCGAGTGAATGGGGTCGCTCCTGGGCCGATCTGGACGCCTCTGATCCCTTCTACGTTTACAGCACAGGAAGTTGAGGTCTTTGGCTCTACGACACCAATGAAACGAGCAGGTCAGCCTAGTGAATTGGCTCCGAGCTATGTATTCTTAGCCAGCGAGGATTCCTCGTATATGGCAGGGCAAATTCTTCATATTAACGGTGGCACTATCGTGAATGGCTAGATGAGAAAAAGCATGACAGACAGCGGTTCTCCGCTTTCCTGTCATGCTTTCTTTATTTTAACCCAAGCTTCAATTGCAATTTGGTTAAGTACCAGTTCGTGTAAGCCAACGTTTCTCTCGTATCATGATAAGGCATAAAAAGTACTTCTGATTTTGTTGTGGAGACAAACGGATCTATGTAGCCCAGTGTTTTGGCAATATCAAGTGACCGTGAGCCATGAAACTTATGGGTAACGATAATTGAACTCACAAGTGATTTTTCATCCATCATTTGTTTGCTGAACAGTAAATTCTCATAGGTGCTCGTTGCATTAGGCTCGATTAAAATGCCTGTTTTCGGCACCCCTTTTTTCACCAAATAGTCCCGCATCCCCTCAGCTTCTGTTAGCTTGGAGCCATTGTGATCCAATCCACCGGTAACGATAAGTTGTTTGAAACGCCCTTGGTTGTACAAATCCACGGCTAAGTCTAGCCGTTCTTGCAGACCTGGGCTCGGTGTATCATTGCGTAAAGAAGCACCTAATACAATTCCGACATCGACCTGCTTCGGCAAAGTCTGTTGCGGCCCTACTTGCACCTTCCACTGGATAAAAACAAGCCAGGCCACCAGTAGTGTAAAGGAGATCAATGTAATTTGAAATGTCCTTACAAATAAACGATACAACTTCGATGGCCGTTTGCTTTTACTCGTATTGGCTTTCCTCTTCGTTGGCGCGGGATTGATAGCGCTTTGTTTCTTGTTCATGCTAGGCTTTACCGGCATCCAACCTACTCCTTATCCAAAAATGCACTTACTTGCCGAAATAAGGCTGGTGCATCCTCGCTCAAACAGATCAAATGATCCGATTTAGCGTGCCAATGCAGCTCTCGCTGCCCTCTCAGCTTGCTATAAATGTATCGCGCACTTTGCGGATGGATCACTTGGTCTCTTTCCGACTGCGCGATGAGTGTAGGTTTATTCACTTGACTCAGCTCTGGCTTCAGATGTCGAACAAGTCTCGTGAATTGCCAAGTGGCAACGAGTGGGGTTGATTTCCCCTTTATTAAAGTAATTTTCCGCTGATACTTCCATTCATCACGGAGGACGTTCAGCAGTCTGCCTGGGCTAACATAGATGACAGCTGTGTTTAACAAAATAAGTTTGCGCACAGGGTACCGAACGGATAAATAAGCAGCTAGAAGACCCCCCATTGAAAATCCCACCATATCAAAGGACCCATAGGTTTCTGTCATTCTGTCCGCATGCCTCTCGGCAGCCTGCACCCAATCTTCCCAACGCGACGCGTGAAGCTGATGTCGGCTCTCTCCATTCCAGGGTAGGATCGGTACCTCACATAGCTGACCACGTTCTCGTAAATGCCGAGCTAACGGCTCAACCTCATAAGGTCCACCTGTAAATCCATGGAACAATAAGCACGGTTGTTTCATGAGATCCACTCCTATCCAGCATGAAAGCGTTGTTTATGTTAGTTTATTTTTCTTTGATGGTAATGGTGTTAATCGTGACCTTTTCTTTTGGCTTACTTGGCGTGGACTCTCCACCCATTTCTACTGGTGTTTCTGCGATTTTCAAAATTGTGGCCATACTGTCTGCTGTGACTTTTCCGAAAATCGAATAATTCGGCGCACTGTTCAAATTAGAGCAATCCGCACCCGAACAAATGAAAAATTGGCTGCCATTCGTGTTCGGACCTGAATTAGCCATTGCCACAGTACCTGGTTCATATTTATGAGTCGTCTTCAACTCATCCGCAAATTTATAACCTGGCCCCCCTCTGCCAGTTCCTTGGGGATCTCCCGTTTGAATCATGAAGGCTTTGATAATCCGGTGAAACGTTACGTTGTTATAGAAGCCTTCTTTGGATAAGAAGACGAAGTTGTTTACCGTCTTTGGCGCTTCTTTCGCGTAAAGATCAATGGTGAACGTCCCTTTGGAAGTAGTCACTTCAGCTTGATATGTTTTGTTCGAATCAATGATCATATCAGGAGCTTTGCTCCACTGCTTCGCTCCAGCAGGTGATGTCGCCGGCGATGCTGCTGCAGTTGGAGAGGATGTGCTCGGCGATGAAGTCCCGCCAGTCGTTTCTGTTGGTTTGTTCCCGCATGCTGAAGCGAGTAGCGTCAGCGTAAGCAAGGAAGCAGTGATTAACATTTTGTAATTCATTGACTTGGTGGCAAATTTCATTGATGGATCCTCCAGTTAATTAGATTGGCATTGCAGGACGTAAGTGCCAGTTGAGCGACTGCATGGCGGCGAGTCAGGCTCGAGCAACCGCTTTGCGGCGAGCAAGCTGCCTTTTAACGACCCTTTTGGGCGTTACTTGCTTGTCCGCCTCGGCTCGCTAGAGAGATAAGGCCCTTTTGGGGCCTTATCATGCTCGAGCAACCGCTTTGCGGCGAGCAGGCTGCCTTTTAACGCCCCTTTTGGGCGTTATTTGCTTGTCCGCCTCGGCTCGCCTGAGATATAAGGCCCTTTTGGGGCCTTATCAGGCTCACTTTGCCAACTAAGTCCCACTCTTCGGCTTGTCATCCGTTGGCTTACCGGGAGAAGGTGTCGGCGTTGGTGTCGGCTTCGGACTCATAGATGGACTAGGCGTCGGGCTAGGCCCTGTTTCATTCCCATTACCTGGCTTAATCGTCGGCACCGGCGTCTGTGAAGGACCTGGCTTCCCAGAAGGTGACGGAGATGGACTGGTCCCACTCCCTGGCGAAGGTGAAGGTGATATCGATGGTGTTGGAGATGGAAGCCCTCCATTCGGCAACGAATCATCCTTTGGAATTTCGACGGTAACTACATTCGACTTCGCCCCTGGCGTATTCGAACTTGTTTCCATCGGAACGACGTAGTATTGATAGGTTTCTCCACTGTTTATCGTCGTATCTTCAATTTGCGATTTAGGTGTTTGAATAATCATTTGCGCTTCGGCCTCAGTTGAGCTTTTACGGAACAATTGGTAGCTAACTTTATCGCCTAGCGAAGTCCATGCTATTTTCACTTGCTTCGTTTCTGGCACGTAAACGGCTGATACATCGGCAATCCCCGTCGGCGGTTCTTTCAAATCATCGACATTTGCAGGCTTAACAAAGTTTGTAACTGTCTTACCCGCTAACGACAGCGTCATGACTTCCTTGAAAATAGCAGCTGTGCTGCCGCTTCCTACCGACACATAATGCTTGGAATCGACTTTATCAAAGCCTTCCCACACGGCCGCAGTCCATTCAGGCGTATAGCCCACGAACCAGACATCTCGATCGTACTGTTCAATGCCTTTAATATCAAGTCCTGTAGATCCCGTCTTCCCAGCGACTGGCCGATTCAACTTCGCTTTGACACCCGTACCACCCGTTTCTACTACACCTTGCAACAACAAGGTCATGTAGTAGGCAGTTTTTGGCTGCATGACTTGCTTTTTCTCCGGCTTGTATGCCGCAACTTCTTTACCTTGTGAATCGGTTATACGTAGAATCGCATGCGTTTTGTTTTGAACCCCTTGATTGGCAAAGGCCGTGTAAGCTGTCGCCATTTGCAATGGCGATACGCCATCCGTAAGACCGCCTAGCGCAACCGCTAAATTCTGATCCTTCTGAGCGTTTAAGGTCGTACCTAACTTATTAGCAAAATCAATCCCCGTCCGAACACCTATTTTATTTAATAACCAGACAGGTGCTAGATTGTAGGATTTCTTGACGGCTTCGAACATCGTCACTTGCCCATGTGTTTGGCGGTCATAGTTTTGTGGTGTATACGAGCCGAAAGAAGTCTGCGTATCATCAAGTAACGAATATGGCGTATATTTCCCACTTTCTAAAGCAGGAGCGTACACCGCAATTGGTTTAAATGAAGATCCTGGCTGTCTTTTCGAGTACACACGACTGAACCCTTTGGTTTTATAATCGCGTCCACCAATTAAACCCATGATACCACCGGTTTTATTATCCAAAATGACCATCGAACTCTGAATTTTTTGACCATCAGCTGCGTCCTTTTGGAAGAAACTCGGATTCGCATAAGTTTTCTCAATGTTTTGCTGCGCTTTAATATTCATCGTTGTGTAAATGCGATAACCTTTGGTCAACAATTCATCTTCTTCAATACCGTACATGTCTTCTGCTTCATTAACAACATAGTCAACGAAAGAAGCATACTCTTTGGTCCCCGTGTTTCCAGTGACAGGCGGTACATAATCAACAGCAGCGGCTTTCGCACGCTCAGCCTCTGTAATGTAACCCTGATCCGTCATCAGCCTTAGAACAACAGCTCGACGTTCCTTGGATAAATCAGGATGTGTTAATGGTGAGTATCTCGAAGGTGCTTTGGGTAACGCGGCAAGAGTCGCCATTTCCCATACTTCCAAGTCATTCAAATTGGATTTGCCAAAGTACACCTTGGCTGCTGCTTTAATACCGTAAGCGTTACTCCCGAAGAAAATACGATTCAAATATTTTTCTAAAATCTCATCCTTCGTAAACCGTTCATCGAGCGCAAAGGCGATCGACATTTCCGTACCTTTCCGGAATGCGGTTTTCTCAGAGCTTAAGAATACGTTTTTGGCAAGCTGCTGTGTGATGGTACTTCCACCTTCCACATAGCTCATGTGTATAATATCCGTTGCCAATGCGCGGCCGATCGCCCGTAGATCTACCCCGGAATGTTCATTGAAGCGACGATCCTCTGTGGCGATAAAAGCTTGCTGCAGTCGTTCTGGAACGTCTTTGATATTGACGCTTTCCCGATTTTCACCGCGATAAATTTTTGAGATCTCTGTTGCAGGTTTGTCTTTCCCATCCTTATCTTTGCCTTCCTCTTGTGCATAAATAAGTGTCGACTCTGTCGTGGAAATAATTTTATCAATATTTGCATCCAAAATTTTGAAGCCGCTCATAATGACAACAATATAGATGCCTGTCGCACAGATGACAGCAACGATTGCTGCAATGATGGTACCCATAATGAACTTACGTGCACTAAATCGCTTTTTCTTGGATCCCTTACTATTGCTCTGTTTGGACTCCCTTGGCTTGGTTTGCGGCGTGGATGGACGTCTCGTAGGTTTATCCATATTCACCAACTCCCTTACGTTTCGTTTCTCTCTATTTAGAAGATGAAACCAACAAAAGAACAACCTTTATACAAGGTTGCTCCCAAAAGTTTCTATTCGGTTAGACGTTTCAGTCCATTAAAAAGTTGCAAATTGAAGCGAAAACCCAATTATTCCGATGCTTCTGCAGCTGCCATTAACGAAACAGCACGCTGTGGTGTGAAGGTAGAGATGGCATGCTTGTACACCATTTGTTGACGTCCTTCGCTGTCAATAATGATGGTGAAGTTATCAAATGCACGAATAAGTCCTCTAATTTGAAAGCCATTCGTTAAATAAACAGTAACAGGAATGCTTTCTTTACGCAGCTGATTTAGAAAATTGTCCTGAATATTAATGGATCGATTCATCAGTAGGTCCCCCTTAATGGAAAGAAACTTTCGCCTTCACGGCGCTATTTTCTAATGGTGATATTTGTTAATTATATTCTATTTTATGTACAAACTTTCCTGCTAGTATATCACTAATCATTTCGAAATGGGCAGAAAAATTTGCTATGTCCGTCACATCAACCCAATCAATGTCTTTCATATGCCGAAACCAAGACAATTGACGCTTCGCAAATCGACGTGTATCCCGCTTAAGCAGGGTCACGGCATCCTCGAAACTTAGCTCATGCTCCAGATAGCTAACGATCTCTTTGTAGCCAAGTGCTTGCATCGAAATCGCTGACTTTGGGGTGCCAGCAGATAGAAGCGCTTGAACTTCTTCGACCAATCCCTCCCCAATCATCGCATCGATGCGTTCTTCAATGCGCTGATAAAGAAGAGCTCGATCCATCGTTAGCCCAATAATACATAGTTCGTAAGGGGATTCTTTTTTCTGGGAGGCCAAATGAGCGGTCATCGTTTCACCAGAGATATGAAAAATCTCAAGCGCTCGAATGACGCGTCTTCGATCGTTCGCATGCAGACGTTCTGCACTCTCAGGATCGATCTCCCGCAGCTTGGCATGCAGGGCCTCTTCCCCATGCGTATTCGCAAAGGCTTCCTGGGCTTGCCGAAATTCCTCATCCATGCTGACATCGGTAAATTGATAATCGTAACAAACCGATTCGATATATAATCCTGTGCCACCTACGATAAAAGGCAGCTTGCCACGCGAGTGGATGTCATGGATTAAACCTTTGACCCGCTCTTGGAATTCGGCTGCAGAAAAGGAGTACGACGGATCATGAATGTCAATCAAATGATGCGGAACGATCTGCTGCTCCGCTTCACTCGCTTTGGCGGTACCGATATCCATGCCGCGATAAACCTGCATCGAATCACCAGAAATAATTTCACAATTGAAGCGCTGCGCAATCTCCAAGCTGAGCTTGGTTTTGCCAACTGCGGTGGGACCAAGTAGCACGAGTAATTTCGGCTTGGGAGATGGGGCTAACACAATCGAATCACTCCATACGTTGTTTTCGTTGTTGATCGTAACACATGCTCGAACCCGAGCCGGGCAAACTCCGAACTTTCTCTGTTTTCCTTAAGCACAATACTTTTGCGCGCGACGCGTCTTGCTTCTGCGATCGAAGCCAAACGAACAGCTTCATCGTTCGCACGATGCCGAAGTGGGGATATCGCGTGCGATTCCTCAATCGGACTGCGAAACATAGGATCAAAATAAACAACATCCACACTCTGCGTCTCTAACTTTTGCAAATAAGAAAGGTGATCTGTCCGCCTAACCTCAATGCGTCTCATCGCTGCATTCAACTCCGGTATTTCTGACTGATACTGAGCCAATCCTTCTTGGATGAGCATGGCCGGTATCGCTTCACTTTCCAGAGCTGTAACTCGCCCTTCCTCACCAACAACATAAGAGAAGACGATCGCATCTGACGCCAATCCCGCTGTACAATCCACGATATGGTCTCCTGGACTTGCTCCTGATGCCTCAATGAGTAAATCAGGCTCGCCTCGCTGCATCCGTTTGACACGTACGAGGGACATGCTAGGATGGAAAAAAGTTGCAGGGTGGTCTTCTTCATAGTACCTGATCTCTTCTCTTGTCACAAGCAGAACGGAACTATCCTTATAATTTCTCCTAAGAAGTTCCAAAGAATACTTCTTCCGGGGCACGATTCGGCCACCATATAAAGCTGATAATCGTGCGGCTTCCGCTGCCAATTCGGCAGACGGGTTATACGAAGTTGTCACTAGCACAGGGTTACATCACTCGCTTAAACATTTTTTCTAACTCATACGTTGTAAAACTTACTACGATTGGTCGTCCATGTGGACACGTGTAAGGGTTTCTACAGCCAGCAAGTCGATCAATGAGCATCTCCATCTCGACAACGCTAAGACTTTGATTAGCCTTAATAGAAGCCTTGCAGGAGCACATGATCGCCGCCTTTTCACGCAGTTTAGCAATATCCAACGCCTTGCGGTCCGAAATGATTAGTTCGCACATCTCTTCGACAATGGACTTCTCCTCGCCAGATGGGAACCAATGTGGATGCGCACGCACCAGGAACGTATTGCCGCCAAAAGCTTCCATAAACACGCCTACTTGCTCAAATAGGGCAAGCCTATCTGCAATGACACCCGCCTCAGATGGTGTAAATTCCAATGTAATTGGAACGAGTAATTCTTGGCTCGCCTCAGCAGGATTGCCAAAACGCTCATAAAAATATTCATAATTGATGCGCTCATGTGCCGCATGTTGATCAATGAGGTACAAGCCCGTTTCATTCTGAGCGATCAAATAAGTGCCATGCATTTGTCCTATCGGGTCCAACCTCGGAAACGTCGGCAGCTTAGGCGCGTCGCTATCCTCATTGGAAGGCATCAAATCCATAAACGCCTCATTCGTGCGTCGTTGCTGCTGAATAGAGGTATTGCGATAAGGTGCATTACTGGAGGACGTGTATCCTTGATTAGTGGATGGCGGCCGTGAGGCCACTGGTGCCTCTGTGGTTGTCACTTGCGTCACTGGAGATGGCGCAGGCGTCACTGGAGATGATGCATGCTGCTGATATGCTGGTGCCGTTTCCTTTATCTGTGGCAGCGGTGGCATCCAAGATTTCTCCGTGCTTTGCGCAACTCTTGGTTCCTTCAAATTCAGCTTATTCGTATCATCTGGATCCTTATGGTCTTTAAAAAACTCCGCATCCAAATCCATGGATGTGCTGCGTGTTTCCTTCGGAGGCTCCACCGTGCGAGTAAGCTCCAATTGCTCCTGGACGTAAGCGCCCTTCGGAGCGGCTGCCGCCTTGACTCCCGTAGGGATCAAGACTTGTCGCCCAAATAGCCGCTTCACCTCGGCTTCGATCAGTGCCGTTAGCTCCGCTTCCTTACTGAAGCGGACTTCGAGCTTGGATGGATGCACGTTGACATCCACAAGCGCAGGATCCATCCCGATATGCAGCGCAGCAACGGGATAGCGGTTGATCGGCAGCAGGGTGTGATACCCCTGCAGCAGTGCTTGATTCAGCGCGAAGTTGCGCACATACCGACCATTGACAATGGTCGAGATGCCGCCGCGATTCGCGCGCGTCATTTCGGGCTTCGCTACGAAGCCCGTGATGGTATAATCCAAGCTTTCCACTTGGAGAGGAAGCATTTGTTTGGCAATCGCCGTGCCGTAGATACCGGCAATGACTTGCAGCAGATCCCCGTTGCCTAACGTTTGGAGCAGCACATTTCCGTTATGCTTTAACATGAAAGCAATCCCCGGATGAGCCAATGAAAGACGATATAAATAATCAGAGATGTGCCCAAGCTCCGTCTGGATCGTTTTCATATATTTCAATCTAGCTGGCGTGTTATAAAATAAATCCCGTACCGTCACTTCCGTACCGCGCGAAGCTGCGGTTTCTTCCACACTGCGAATCGTGCCGCCTTCGATGACGATTTTCCGGCCTAGTCCATCCGTAGTCGCGCTTGTCACACACTCCAATCTGGAGACTGAAGCAATACTGGGCAAAGCCTCGCCTCGAAAGCCCAGCGTGCGGATGGAGAATAGATCCTTGCTCGTCGCGATTTTACTCGTCGCATGCCGCTGAAAGGCTAATTCACAATCCTCAAGCGCCATGCCTGAGCCATTATCCGACACCCGAATAAGGCTCAATCCACCTTCTTCAATCGTGACATCAACACGGGTACTTCCCGCATCAACCGAGTTTTCAACCAGCTCTTTCACGACCGATGAAGGTCGTTCCACCACTTCACCTGCTGCAATTTGGTTCGCAATATGCTCGCTTAAGAGCTGAATTTTGCCCATTGATTTAGTTCCCCTTTGTACCTTGAATTGAAACCGTATCCCCTTGAACGTTAACCTTCAGCTGTGGGAAATAATCATCGAAGAGATCGACATTGATATAACTCACATCGTTTACAATCATCAATTTATCCACTTCAATTGGAAATGCATGCGTTCCTTTGTTATCTGTGATATCAACGGTTCGATCCGCATTATTCCATGAAATCTTTGCTCCGATTAAAGCAGCAAGTCCTCTTGCAGAAGCATAAAACTTGCCATTCTCTTGGAAGCTGCCAAAGCCAAAGCCGACATCAACCCCATTATAAGTAGCACCATGTTTCTTGATCATAACTTGAATATCCGATATGCCAGATTCATGAAGAGCTGTGATAAATTGTGCAGATACACCATCAACTTGTAGGTCTGGTGCAATGCCTTCTTTGTTCACTTTCCGCATTTTGGGTGTTAGGTATTCTTCTACCGTAACCTTCAAAACACTATGATCCGGAAACTCAAATAGTTGCTGCACGCTTCCTTTCCCATAGGTTTGCATTCCGATTACTTCCGCAACCCCATAATCCTGAAGAGCGCCTGAGAGCACTTCAGAAGCACTGGCACTATTTTCATTAGCTAAAATATAAACAGGAATCCCTAGTGGATTACCCCCGGTAATGTTAACAGGATCATCGACACCATCCCGATCTTTCGTATGAATGAGGACGCCGTCTTTTACAAAATGCTTCGCAATATTCCTCGCTGTTTCCAGATAACCACCGGGATTGTCACGCACATCTAAGATTAACGACTTCAATCCTTTTTCCTGGAGCGCACTTAGTTCTTTGTCAAATTCCTCGTCAGCTTCATCGGAAAAGTCCGTAATTTGAATATACCCAACACCATTGGTAAAGGAGCTGCTGTAGACTTCAGGGGAGTTCACAGCTTGGCGTGTAATCTCGAACGTTAATTCTTTATCTCCGCGCAAAACGGTAACCTTCACTTTCGTCCCAGCAACACCGATGATTTTGTTCCGAACTTCGTCAATTGACGTCGTAGAGGCAGGAACGCCATCCACAGCACGTATATAATCATCCTTCTGTAAGCCAGCAATCGCTGCTGGAGAACCTGGGATTGGTTTCGACACATATACGCCTTTATCATCGAGCCCAATCACACAGCCTATGCCTTCAAAACTGTTCTCAAGGGTATTTGAAAATTGACCATAATCCTGCGGGCTGAATAGCACTGTATAAGGATCCTTCAAACTCTCGATCATTTGCTCAATGCTTTTATTCTCAAGCGCCTCTAAGGAGACGCCGCTCACATGGTTTTCCACCAGTGTTTTTCGAACGAGAACCGTATTCAAATCCTCTTGTGCCATGGCACTCACAGGCATAACGACGGCTAGCGTCGATGCTAGGGCTAACGTTGCTTTCAATGCTTTTTTACGAAGTGGTGATACTTTCATATGGCTATCTCCGTTCAATTGAAATCTGAAGATGAATGTTGAATAACTGCTGATAATAAAAAAAGTAAGATTAGTATCCCAGTCTTGATTTTACTGTAGCTTTTGTTTCCACTCATACACCAAATTGAGCGCCTGCAGCGGCGTCATATTGATAAGATCAATCCCCTTCAACTGGTCAAGCACCAGTTGAGACTTGCCGTCATGCTTCTTCTTGACGGCAACTTCAGCTGGGCTGTCCTCCTCGAAGAGGGACAGCTGACGGATCGGGACTGCCACAGGTTCAGCTGTGGCAGTCGTCATTGCAGCCACGGGTTCCCTCGTGGCTACTTGTACGTGCGGCGCTGCTGCTGCACGTTCTTCAAAGCCATTCAGCAGCGCATATGAGCGCTGAATGATCGCATCCGGCAGCCCGGCAATTTCGGCACAGTAGATGCCGTAACTTGTGCTGGCTGCCCCAGGGATAAGCTTGCGCAGGAAGGTTACCTGCCTGCCGCTTTCCTTCACAGCCATGCAGTGATTGCGCAGATGGCCAAGGCTCTCTTCCAGATGCGCGAGCTCATGGAAATGCGTTGACACGAGCGTCTTGCAGCCGATCTGATCGTGAAGAAATTCGATGACGGCCTGAGCGATCGCCATGCCTTCACCAGTCGAGGTGCCGCGGCCCAGCTCATCAATGATGACGAGGCTTCGACTTGTCGCCTTCTCGGTCATGACCTGGATGTCCATCATCTCGACCATGAACGTACTCTGCCCACCGATAAGGTCATCGGCAGCGCCGATCCGCGTGAAGATCCGGTCTGTGACCGGAATTCGCGCGGAACTCGCAGGCACGAAGCAGCCGATCTGCGCCATGAGGCAGATCACAGCAACCTGCCGCATATACGTGCTCTTACCGGCCATATTCGGTCCGGTAATCAGCAGGATGCGGCCCTGCTCTTGCAACAGGCTCGTCCCGTTCGCAATGAACGAGCCGTCCTGGATGACAGCCTCCACCACCGGGTGGCGGCCGTCTATGATTTCAAGATCGAAGCCTTCGCCGATCTCCGGCTTGCGGAAATGCTGCGCCGCGCTGACAGTTGCCAGCGATTGATACACATCGGCGGTGGCAATGACCTCCGCCAGCTTTTGCAGTCTGGAGATATGCCCCGAAATCCGGTCGCGCAGCTCCGTGAATAGTTCATACTCCAGATCAATCATTTTATCTTGCGCTTCCAGAATGAGCGCTTCTTTTTCTTTGAGCTCCGGCGTTACATAACGCTCAGCATTCGCTAGCGTCTGTTTACGCTCATAGCGGCCTTCTTGCAAAGCGGACATGTTGGCCTTCGTGACCTCAATAAAGTATCCGAATACTTTGTTGTAGCCGATTTTGAGCGACTTAATGCCCGTTGCTTCACGTTCTTGACGCTCCAGCTCAGCAATCCATTGCTTCCCGTTCTTGCTAGCCTCACGAAGCGTATCCAAGTAAGGCTGATAACCTTCGCGAATCATTCCCCCGTCACGAATCGAAACCGGTGGCTCGTCTTCAATGGCATTGGCAATCCACGACATGACGTCATCACAAACATCCATATTTTCAACGAGCTTCCGCAGTGTTTCGGATCCGGATGTGGCACATAACTGCTGGAGCATCGGAACTTGCTGTAAGGAGTGCTTCAGCGCAATCATATCGCGAGCATTGGCATTGCCATAAGAGATGCGGGCAACTAGGCGCTCTAAGTCATAGACTTCCTTCAGAGCTTGCTTCACGTCTTCACGTACAATCAATTGATTGTAGAGGAGATTGACGGCTTCTAATCTTTCCTCAATACGAGCCACGTTCATCAGCGGCTTCTCGATCCAGCGGCGCAGCATACGTGCACCCATGGCGGTTACGGTTTTGTCCAAAAGCCATAGTAATGAACCTTTTTTGGCGCGTTCTCGTACCGTTTCAACGAGTTCTAAGTTGCGGCGCGTAAATGGATCCATGGTCATGAATTGATCCGGCTCATAGATACGAATGTGCTTTACGTGGGTAAGTGCTCTTTTTTGTGTTTCTTTCAAATAGGCAAGTAATAAAGCGACACCTTGTCGACTAATACTGGATAAGTCCGCTAGCGCAGCATCTTCAGCGAAATGCTCATCAAGCAAAGCTTCATCCGCGTTCGTCCACTCCGTCAGGACCATGTTACGGCCCCAAGCTGCACCCGATTCACGAATCGTAGTCAACAAAGCTTGATTCGTAATAATTTCTGACGGATTATACACATTCAACTCGTCTGCGACGAGTTCCCAAGAAGGAGGCAGCTGCGTCGTATACAGCTCACCTGTTGAAATATCGCAAGCTGTAAACGCGTATCCATGGGCTTGATTTACCAAAGAAACGATGTAGTTATTGACGGATTCGCCTAACAACTTACTGTCCATCACGGTACCTGGTGTGACAATCCGAACAATTTCGCGTCGTACAACACCTTTGGCTTCTGCAGGATCCTCGACCTGTTCACAGATGGCAACTTTGAAACCTTTTTCAATCAAGCGGGACATATAGTTGTCAGCCGCATGATGAGGAACGCCGCACATCGGAATTTTCTCTTCACCGCCACCTTCACGGCCTGTTAACGTAATTTCTAGTTCACGCGATGCATTAATGGCATCCTCAAAAAACATCTCATAAAAATCGCCAAGACGAAAAAATAAAAAAGCATCTGGCACCTGTGCCTTTACGGCTAAGTATTGCTGAATCATCGGCGTATATGTAGCCAACTCGTGTTCCTCCAACCTATTACAAAGTAAATAGTGAACTCTATGAAACTAGTAATCTTATTTTCAACGATACACAAACTCATAGAAATCATTCTGCTTACCGCAGGTAAATCGTCCCCGGGCAAGCAGAACAATGGAATTTGTGTACTGCTTTCACATTGCACACATTTTTAGAAAAACCAACAGTTAACCTTCTACTATTCATCTCTAACTCTAGGATGCAATAGATAATCTATTATAACATGATTTCTTCGTCAAAAGCTTCTTTACGCACACCGGGTGCAATTTTCCAAGCGACCCGAATGTCGGCCATCTCGCGCCACGGCAGCATGGAGGTTATCTGTAATCGAAGCCCTTCCAATGCCCCTGCATAGAGCTCATAACCCTTGAGCTGCTCCAAATCCTTCCAAAGCTTGGCAACCTCAACCTGAAGCCTGTTCTTATCACCCTTGTAATAAGCCGCTTGGATATCGAGTTCTTGCAGCGGCTTCCGCGGCAAACGCCAGTAATTATTCACAAGCAAGGCGGCAAGTGCGAACACTCCTCGTGTAATGGTAGGAGTCTGAAGCCAGCTTGGCAGTGTTCGGTATTCGAACCCGCCATGTGACTTTTTGCGGAAGTCACCTAAATAGCCATATCTTGGACGTCGACCGCGCGTTGATTCGTCTTCAATTAAAATCAGCGGCAGCGCGAGATAATTGTCCAGGGCCCGCAGCAGATGTACATTCATCCAGCAGCGGCTAAAATGGATGTGACCGCCTAGCGGGTAGCCTCGCACGGGCATGCCGCCAGAGCACCAAGCTAGGCTATGGTCGGTAATCTTCCGTGCAGCAATCCCCATGGTCACTCGCACATTCTTTACAAGCTGCAGCGGATCAACGCTGGGCTGTGGGCGCAGCTCTGCTAGCGGCAGAATCACGCGATGGCCGCTCAATACGATGGCGTCGCTGCCCACAGCGCCTTCCCGGGTTAAGAAGCGGTCGGCGAATACGACCTTCCCCTGCGGATTCACGAGCAGGAATTCGGGGTCGCAGCCGAGCATGGCTCGCTCTTTCCGTTCCAGCTCTTTAGTGAGCGATTGATCATACTGATCAATCGCTTGCGCAAAGAGCTGTACTAATCTCCCGTTCAACTTGGGAACGGGATCTACATCCAGCACGAGCGTATGCCCACTGGGCGTGATACCGATGGTGACGAGGCCGTAGTCTAAGCCAAGTGCGTAAATAGCTTTAACGGATTCCCGGCTCGCTCTGCGTGCGTGGAAATTGATTTGAGCTGTTCCGACTTCTATGTAAGCTGCGTTCACACGATATTGTCTCTGATGTTGCAAGGATTTCTCAGCAAGCAGAACGGTCTCTTTTTTTTCATAAATGAGAAGCGTTTGCAAGTGAAAAACAGCCACTTTATATTTAAGTATAAATGGCTTCTGTTCCTTTTTCCCCTGAGCTGAAGCAGCATGAGATGCCATTGTTTTCATCCCATGAAGCTGAAGTATCTCCTCCCGCTTCCTTCGATTCTGAGCGCGCATGATCGCTTTAATGGGCTGCAGAGCAGCCAGGTAGGGATATTCATCATGTGCGGCTCCCCAATGCAGTACGATCTGTCCTTGCCAATTCTCAGGAAGCCTAGATCCACTAGGTATCCGGATTCGTTCAGCAAGCTCAAGTGCGTCTTTCTCCTGAGCATGCAGGAAGAAGGTTTCCACGCAAACACCCCCTCATTTTTAACTTTGCTGCTTAGTTATAAGCGCATCCTGCCCAAAAGTGCGAATACAACAAAAAAGAGGGCAAATGCCCTCTGCCGAACCCTTTTAGCCCGCATATACTGGCGTATAAAGTTCCTTAGGAGACTTTCCGAAATCAAGTATCGAATTTCTGAAAGCTCCCTTAATCCAGTTCATCCTCGAGCAGATCGGCGTCCAGATCCTCAAAATCCCCATCGCTACTGTCATCGAAATCCACGTGCTTGTCGTCGAAGTCATTGCAGCCGTTGGTGCAAACGACTACACAGACTTTTGTTTCGGCAATGAGTTCTACTTGGAACTCACGTTCCACCCGAATGGTTACGCCGGTGCCGCTAGACGAGATGCTGGCTTCAACGCAATTCGGCTCCTGCGTCGCGACAGCTGATACTTCGGCTGTCGCCGACTTATGTTTTTTGTCTAAGTAGCTTAGTCCAACAATTTCTACATACGATACAGTTTCTTTTGCTACGTCTGTTTTGGTGTTACGATCGTAAGAATACCAGATGTTGATATCGTAAGTACCAACTACCTCTACGCCCTCTCCAGATGAATGGACAGCCTCGAATTGGTTATTAATAATCCAAGCGCCCAAAATACTGGTTGGAGAATAAGGCGGAGTCACGGTATGACTTACATGAGAAAATTTGCGACCTTTACCGCAGACAGCTTTTGTAATGATCTCTCTGCATTGCAAATCTTTATCTAATGACATCCTTTCAACCTCCTCCATACAATCATTCATTACAAGTGTATGCAGGACAGTAGTCTAGAGTGACAATTATTTTATATTATTTTTGAGATTCAAAAATACTTATATCTGTCAGAGTCAACCCGCTTCTGGACGGTGTTTTTTTTGCTTTTTGGCAATAGCTAAGTAGTGCATTAACTCCCTGTTAAGCTGTAAAATCGCTGATCTCACTTCGAATTCTTCACGACTCTCAGGCAAAGGCATCAATTTATATCGAGCCACCAGCTCTTGTAATTCTTTCTCCGCAGCCCCTGTATAATAGTCTTCCTTGACAGTTTGGCTAATATCTTCGAAGATCGCAGCGACTAACTCTCCTTGAGGTAAAGTCTGATACACGCCGGCCACTAGATCAATCATGCGATGTATCGATTCCAGCTGCTCCCCACGCATGTAGAAATACACTCGCCAATAAGGATCCCAGCCGAATAACAACGTATTGTCCATCGAACGTTTGGCCATTAAAGCGCCATTTTCGATTTCCTCACTAACTTCCAGCAGCTCTTTTCCATCCCAAATGACTTTATCATCCCGGAGATGCTTGGCAATGTTGATAAAGATGACAGAAAATAACTCCTCAATTTTTCGTTTATGCGCGTTCAGTGAGGTGTCTGCCTTCGGCATGTAGGCGATATTGATCAGGGTCGCTGATCCCAGTCCAATGACTAACAAAATCAGCTCGTTGAGCACGGAATGCCAATCCGCCGACTCATAAGCAAAGAGATGCAGCATCACGACCGCTCCTGTTACAGCCCCTTCGGTAATCCGAAGCCGAACGAGAACGGGAAACACGATAAGAATAAACAAACTAACCACCCAGATATGAAAGCCAAACACGTTAAATAATATGGAACCAATGAATAAAGCCAAAATGGATGCCGCGATACGGTGTAGGGCACTCTGAATGCCTTTCTTCTTCGTCACTTCAATACCCAGAATGGCAAGAAGTCCCGCTGCCCCTGGCGTATGAACCCCTAATATATACGCCAAGTACATCGCGATTATGACGGCAACAGCTGTTTTGAGCACACGAAAGCCCATAGCGTTTTCACCTCTTTACAGGTTATTCTATGGGCTCATTATTTCATTTTACATAGTGTTGTGGCAAGCCTCTCTCTATTACCGATGTTTCGTTAGTTTCTTCTCTAGGTTGGCAACAAGCTGGTACATCACCGTAGCGACTAAAGCAATTACGAATAAGGTGGATATCACTAAAGTGAAATTAAAAACTTGAAAGCCATATATGATTAAGTATCCCAGCCCCTTCTGGGACACTAGAAATTCTCCGACAATGACGCCGATCCAGGCCAAGCCAACATTGACTTTCAGCGTAGAAACAATAGTGGGGAACGAAGCGGGGAAAATGGCTTTGAGAAAAACTTTACGCTGATTGCCACCGAATAATTTTACAACCTTAATGTAATTATGATCCACTTCCTTGAAGCTTCCGTATACAACAAGTGTCGTAATAATAACCGTAATCGAAAGTGTTGTCGCGATAATCGAAAGCAGTCCAGGCCCGAAGCCTACAATAAATAAGGGCCCTAGCGCTACTTTCGGCATACTATTTAACACGACAATATAGGGATCCAATATCCGCGATAGAAAAGGAGACCACCAAATCACGACCGCTAAGGCTGTTCCGAAAAGGGTACCCAAGAAAAACCCAATAATTGTTTCTTCTACGGTTACAGCGACATGAGGAAGTAGCGTTCCGTCAAGCAACTTCTCCCAGAGCAGCTGAAATACTTTAGATGGATAGCTAAAAAGCAGCACATCAATCCATTTCAATCGCGATGCAATTTCCCATATGGATAAAAACAGAAGTAGAATCGCTGCTTGAAAAAGTCGAACCCACTTCGTCTCTCGCTTTCTGGCCTTTAGAAAACGCTGATGTACATCCTGCTTTAATTTCTCATTCGATTGCTCTTTGAGGATGTGCCCCTCATCTAGATTATCCATGCTGCACACCCCCAAATTCCTGCCAAATTTGTCGAAATAGTACATGAAATTCAGGCAATTCTCTCGCTTCAAAAGGTACGGCTGCCCGAACTACGTCTGGCATTTCGAAGGTTCTGCGAATACGCCCTGGATTCGGCGCCAACACAATAATGCGGTCACTCATCGCAATCGCTTCTGAAATATCATGCGTGACTAGAATCGCGGTTTTCTTCTTTGCGCGCAGCGTCTCTACAACCAAATCTTCTAGCTGCAGCTTCGTCTGATAGTCCAGTGCGGAAAATGGCTCATCCAATAGCAGCAATTCCGGTTCCGTTGCCAAGGTTCGGACGAGCGCAACGCGTTGCCGCATACCGCCTGATAGCTGCGCGGGATAATAATCTTTGAAAGCAAGCAGACCCATCTCTTCCAATAAGTGAAGCGCCCCCTGCCTCTTCTCTTTCGTCAGTGAGCCTGCGATTTCCAACCCCATACAAGCATTAGCTTCAATCGTTCGCCAAGGAAATAAGTAGTCCTGCTGCAGCATGTAGCCTACTTTTGCCGATGGCCCCTGCACATGATGACCGGCTACGGTGACCCTGCCAGAGGTCGGCGGGAGGAGTCCCGCAATGATGGATAAGAGCGTTGTTTTGCCACAACCGCTAGGACCAATCAAACTGACAAACTCGCCTTTGGCAATGTCGAACGAAATTCCTTGGAGGGCCAGCGTGGCTCGCTCTTCTGTGACATATACCTGCGTGACATCCCCCACTTGCACAGCTGTTTCCATGGCGCCTAACCTCCTCTTTTCTCCATCTTGCGGGTATTTTCTTTTAGTACTTCTTCACATTCGTTTTCGCTTTTTCCGCAAAGGAATTATTCACTAATTTACTCCAAGCTACTTTCTCTTTCAGTTCGCCAGCTGATGCCATAACATCGAGTAAATTGTTCCATTCGGCTTCATCCACAATGCCATCTGGAGCAAAGGAACCTTGATCTTTATACCGTTTCACTACATTTTTGACAATCGCGACATCAATATCTTTAAAATATGGCAATACCGCTTCGGTGATTTCATCCACACTTTTCGCAGCAACCCACAGCTGCGCCCGTTGAATGGCATTCGTGAACTTCTGAATCGTGCTCCCATTCGACTTCAAAAAGCTTTGCTTCGCCATGAAGACGGTATACGGTAAATGTCCGCTTTCTACCCCGAAGGATGCCAGCACATACCCCTTGCCTTCTTTTTCAATAATGGACGCTTGCGGTTCGAAAAGCTGTACATACTCCCCTGTGCCTGAAGCATATGCCGAAACAATGTTAGCAAAATCAATATTTTGGATCAGCTGTAAATCCTTTTGTGGATCAATGTTGTGCTTCTTTAAGGTGAATTCGCCTGCCATTTGCGGCATTCCGCCCTTACGTTGACCTAGGAAAACTTTCCCTTTGAGGGCGTTCCAATCCAACTTATCCACTTTGTTGCGTGCTACGAGAAAAGTTCCGTCTGTTTGCGTAAGTTGGGCAAAATTGATGACAGGATCATCCGAGCCTTGCTGTGATACGTAGATCGAAGTTTCTGAGCCTACTAGTGCCACATCGATTGCATTCGAGAGCAGTGCGGTCATTGTTTTATCTCCGCCTGGTGTCGTTGTGAGCTCAACATCAAGCCCTTCATCTTTGAAAAACCCCTGTGATAACGCGACATATTGCGGTGCATAGAACAAGGAACGCGTCACCTCACCAATGCGCACCTTCGTCGTTTCTTCCGTTTTGGTTCCACACGCAGAAGCAATTATGCTTAGGAGCAGAACGACGGATAGTGTGAATCCCCATCTTTTCCGATTGTTCATAAGACGTCCCTCCGATTTGAATTGTACTGTATCATATGCAAGAGCCCAGACGTCGGTTAATAGTTCTTACAAAAAACCTTGTGGCGTCCATAAAATTTGGAAAATTTGACGAAGATGATGACGATGCTATCGTGCTTTTGTGCGTGCGTACGAAGACATGCAGTGGGTTTGGAGATGACACACAAGCAGCAACACGAAAAAACAGCTTCCCCTGACGGAATCACCGTCAACCGAAAGCTGTTTCTAATACTTCCTATAGCTACTATGTGCTTACTTACTGAAATCCTTTAAATTCCGTATACTTCGGCGTACTTCTCTTCCAAATACGCAATCAGATATTCCGGATTTAACGGTTCACCTGTAACTTGTTGAATGATTTCATTCGGCGTGAGCAGTTTACCGTGTTGGTACACTTTCTCCGTCAACCATGCTTTGATAGGTGCCAGATTGCCTTCAGCAATTAAGCTATCAAAGTTCGGCAGCTCTTTCCGGAGCGTGTTCGTGAATTGCGCCGCGTACATGTTCCCAAGCGCATACGATGGGAAATAGCCGAAAGCGCCGCCAGACCAATGCACATCCTGCAGGACGCCTTCTCCGTCATTCGGTGGTGTTACCCCTAAATACTCCTCGTATTTCGCATTCCACGCCGCTGGAAGATCTGCTACGGCAATCGTACCGTTGAATAACCCTTTTTCAAGCTCATATCGAATCATGATATGTAAGTTATACGTGAGCTCATCCGCTTCAATTCGGATTAATGATGGCTCAATATGGTTAATGGCACGATAGAAATCCTCGACACTAACATCATCAATTTGCCCGCTGAACGTCGTCTGCAGCTCACCATAGTAGCGATCCCAGAACTGTTTGCTGCGGCCGATGACATTTTCCCAGAAGCGGGACTGCGATTCGTGAATCCCCATGGAAGTACCTGTACACAGATTCGTTCCAACGAGGTCTGTTGAAATATTTTGCTCATACAGCGCATGTCCGCCTTCATGAATCGTCCCGAACAAGGCCGAAGTGATATCATTGGGCAAATAACGTGTCGTAATACGTACATCTCCTGGGTTCAGTGCTGTAGCAAAAGGATGGACAGTTTCATCCAGGCGACCTGCTTCGAAATCATATTGCATTTGTTTCAAAATTGATAGCGAGAATTGCTTTTGCTTACCAATATCGAATTGTTGATCTAAGAAGGTACGATTAGGCTGGTTGGCTGAAGCGGCGATCCGCCCTAGCAATGGAACTGCTTTTTCCCGTAGGGTGCCGAATACCTCATCTAACTTCTCTACTGTCATTCCTGGCTCATACATATCCAACAATGTGTTATATTTATGCCCTTCATAGCCCCACAGCTCGATAAATTCTTGTGTAGTCGCTACAATTTTCTCCAAAAATGGTTGGAAGGACGCCCAATCAGAATTATGCTTCGCGCCTTCCCAAGCAGACTCTGCCTGAGACGTCAATACAACATATGCCTGATATTTTTCAGCTGGTATTTTTTTGCTGCGGTCATATTCTTTTTTGCATTCTTGCACCATTTTGCGGGAAATGGGATCTAATTGGTCCAGCTCAGCTGGCTGCATGAAAAAGTCGAGATAACTACCCATTTCATCCGACGTAGACATCCGAAACACCTCGGTGGAGAGCTCACCGACAACTTCGGAACGCGTTTCAATCCCTTTTTTCGGAGCACCTGTCCGCATGTCCCAATAAATCAAAGAGATTGCCTCTTCGTACTGCTTCATTTTACGAACATAAGATTTGAACGATGCCAATTTCGCATTTACAACACCAACACTCATGTGCTCATCTCCTTCAAGTTTTCGATAGAAAACTAACATCGCAAGCATTTTCAATATTTATCATACTTCCTACGAGGGATAGAATCAAATTTCCATCTAGATGTGGTACAATATAATAATGCCTTGGAATGACTGGCTGTTTGGGGTGCAACTTAACAAGGGAGATGACCGGAATGAACATCACGTTTACGGATACAGCGAAACAACGATTGTCACCATATTTGAATCAAAACAACACCTTACTTAAACTCGTTTTTGATACGGAAGGCTGTGGGTGTTCCGTCAACGGCGTGCCTACCTTATGGTTGGTAACTGAGGCAAAAACTGAGGATGCTGAGGCTGTAACCGACTTTTTCCCATTGGTATATAAAGCGAAGGACGAGATCTTTTTCGAGGAGAATATGAAAATCGACTTTCACGAAGCCAATAAATCCTATATACTAAAGAGTAATAATCAGATTTACAATGCGGGTATGAGCCTAGTCGACAAACGATAACGCTGCACAACATAGAAACGCAGCCAACAACTTACCTGGAGGGAACACCATGTCTTTGATTAATGAAATTTTGAGCTACAACAAGGATTTTGTAGAAACGCAACAGTATCAAGAGTTTCTGACCACGAAATTTCCAGACAAGAAAATGGTCGTTGTTACATGTATGGATACACGCTTAGTCGAATTACTTCCTAAAGCCATGAATCTACATAATGGTGATGCTAAAATTATTAAAAATGCCGGCGCCATCGTCTCTCACCCTTTCGGCAGTCTAATGCGCAGTATTATTGTTGCTGTCTATCAGTTGCAGGCTGATGAAGTTTTCGTCATTGGACATTACGATTGCGGGATGACAGGACTTAACTCGGCAAACGTCATTGCCAATGCGAAATCCAGAGGAATCTCCGATGATGTCATTGAAACATTAGGTCATGCAGGGATTGATCTGAACAAATGGCTAACAGGATTCAATGATGTACGAGAAGGCATCGAGAAAAGTGTGAATATCATTCGAAATCATCCTTTATTACCTAAAAATCTACCTGTTCACGGCATGATCATCGACCCAGAAACAGGTCGCTTGGATCTTGTAGATGCGGCCTATCCGCCATCACCTGAACTGCTGTAGCACAGCAGTTTCGTATAAAAGGGACTCAGCATTTGGCTGGGTCCCTTTTTGCTACCACTCTTGGGACAACAAGCAGAAATCTCTTCATGTGCTGAGAAATGTAGCAGCTCCGGGGGCTAGTTGCAAAAAATGTGCACAAGAGAATGAAAAATTCGAGTTACAGCGGCAGAATGCGGCCACTTTGGCGCTGTAAGTCGAAAAATTCGAGTTACAGCGGCAGAATGCGGCGACTTAGGCGCTGTAAGTCGAAAAATTCGAGTTACAGCGGCAGAATGCGGCCATTTGGGCGCTGTAACTCGAAAAATTCGAGTTACAGCGGCAGAATGCGGCCATTTGGGCGCTGTAACTCGAAAAATTCGAGTTACGGCAGCAGAATGCGGCCATTTGGGCGCTGTAACTCGAAAAATTCGAGTTACAGCAGCAGAATGCGGTCACTTGGGCGCTGTAACTCGAAAAATTCGAGTTACAGCAACAGAAAGCGACCACTTAGGCGCTGTAAGTCGAAAAATTCGAGTTACAGCAGAGTAGCGGACCGCCGCCCGCCGCGGTGCCTCCCATTGAGAAAAAGAGTAGATCCAGTTTACCCTGGACCTACTCTTTTTCGTCTTTACCGATTATGGCTTAATCGTTCTGATTAAGCGTTTTGCTTCTCCATTCGGCGTGGAAACAACTTCATAAATGTTGATAAATGAGCCTGAAGTATCTTGTTCCGATCTTAAATTCGGGAATTCCAGGAACTGAATTCCGGACATTATTTTTTGCTGGCCTGTGAAGGTCAATGTTTTGGAGCTCAGTAGACGTCCTTCCATGTCCACTACCTCAAACAAGAGCGAGGAGAAATTCGCATCCGTGATCACTTGTGCCTGTCGCTGCACATCCAGATCTAACCGCATGCGGTAACCGTACCCTCCATCTTTGCTATACGTAGTACTAATCGTATAGTCGTCAAAATCGATAGTAAATGGATATACAGAGATAGGCCCCGTCGCTGGAACAGACTGCACTTCGGCTTTGTATGAGCCAAGTGCCAGTCGGCTCGGATCATAGAGATTTAGCGCAAGCTTATCCGCATCTTCTGTATCAGGCACCATATAAGAGTAGTTCAGAACGTAGCTTGTGTTAGGCGCAATGCTCTTCGCCACATTGGTTTGACGTACACCTGTATAGGTGTAACCGTCTTCGTTCGTTAAATCTGTTTGGAAATCCGGGAACGTTAATGTTGTCGTTCCTTTATTCGTTAATTTATATTTCCCAACTACCGTCTTGTAACCAAAGTCCGAATTCACACTCATACCCAACTCAACGAGCGACATATCCAAGTTGGAATCCATGTTATTCGAGGATGATAATTTAAAGGAATCACCGATTTTGTAATCTTCTGCAGCTGCATAGGTTGTAGCTTCACTCGCAGCACCTGCACCCGCAAGTGTGGTTACAGCTACTGGCAGAGAGGCTACTTGTTTCGAATTGTTATTCGCATTGTTATTTGTATTGTTATCCGTATTCCCCGTATTGCCATTGCTGCCTGTACCTGTTTGTGTTGTTGTCGCAGCAGCAGCTTGTTTCTCCAGCAGAACAAGTTGTAACACTTCTGCGTTAAGCGCCGCAGGCACCACGCCTTGGAAACGGAACGTAGTGGACTCATTTGGTGATAAATACGAAGTACGTACCGCGTTATCACTGGATGTCACGCCAACGTTGCCACGATTCGCCTGGAACTCAGCTGTTAGGTTTGGAATCGTAATAATTCCTTCACCTTCGTTGGTCAACGTCACATTCGCCTGTACATGCAACCCATCGGATTGTTGAACGGCTGTTGCCCAAGAGGTCGAGATGACGAGACCTTTCAAATCATCATTCGATTCTGTATATGGATAAGCTACTTTGTCACCAATTTTGCCTACGGCGAACGTCTTTGCAGCGTTCAATGTGCCTAGTACCGTCGTTTTCACTTTGCCTTTAGGTGAAAAAACCAAAGACAATTTGTTCGTATCTATCGAAGCCGGTACAGCTGCCTGCAATTTCACAGTCACAGGCTCTTCAGGAAGCAATGATCCTACATTCCCAATAAACTGTGCTCCATAGGTCAATCCTTTACCGTCTGTGAAATTGAGTTCCAGACCTTCTGGCAGCTTAACGCTTGAACTACTTTCATTCGCAAGTGTCAGATCCGTGTAGACCATCCACACACCGTCTTTGTAAACCTTATAACTTTTACCTAGTTTAGCGGTTACTATAACTTCTTCAGCTAGCGTTGTATCAATCTCTTTTAAATTAATAGCTGCTTGCTGCTCCAGCGTTTGACCCCCGTCAACCATCGCAGATTCGACAGAAAGCGCGCCAATCCCTGATGTCGTGTTATTATTCCATCTGAAAATATCCACTTTCAAATCGGAAGGGGTTAGATTGTTCGGAATTTCTGACGTAAATTTAAACGTCCCCGTCTCTCCTGCCTTCACACGTGCTACTACCTTCTCATTAAGCTTCGCTGTATACGTAATGCCATTCGCATCTATGACTTTAACACCATAATTATTAAAATCGACGATGGCGTCACTATGATTATTCAAACCAAGTGAGAAACGTAACGAGCCATCCTCCGCCCCAACGGATAACGACACTTTGTCTAATGTGAAATAGACGGAATCACTTAGAAATACACCTTCCTTACCAGCGAAAGCTGAGGTTGCCAGAGGAAGTGTTAGAAAGCTAGCAGCAGTTAGCAATAAAGCTGAACGACTGAGCAGTCTTTTCATTTTACGTTGTTGAATCACAGGAAGTCCTCCTTGTAGTTACATTTAGTCAGAACGCAACGCGTCAATCGGACGCAGCTTGGATGCTTTATTAGCCGGATATAGACCGAAAATCACACCGACTAAGACAGAGAATAAGAAGGAATAAAGGCCTACATTAAATGAAAGACTGGTTGACTGTTTCGGGCTGAAATACGGCAGTGCATAAGAGAAACCAATCCCTAGCAGAAGTCCGATCAAGCCGCCCATTCCACTGATAACGACCGCTTCCACCAAGAATTGCAGCAAAATATTTCGACGCTTCGCACCAATCGATTTGCGAATCCCGATCTCACGTGTACGTTCACTTACCGTAACCAACATAATGTTCATAATCCCGATACCACCGACAAGCAAGGAAATCAACGCAACCGCTACTAATTGATTCGTAAGCGTATTGGTTGCTTCTGTCCGTGCTTTCAATAGCTCGTCCTGATTCGTTAAAACAAAGCCTGTATCACTTTTGAATTTATACGTCAGGAACTGCTTCATCGTCTCCTGAGCGGTATAAATATCCTCTTTCGTAGGTGCTTCGATATACGTTGTCCGGATTTGTCCCAGCTTAAATTGACGTCTTGCCGATTCCAGCGGCACGATGACAGAGCTATCGACAGAAGCTCCCCCAATGTTAGATCCTTTTTCTTTGAGCGTCCCAATGACGTTGAACACAACACCATCAATATTGATGTTTTCGCCAACTGGATCTAATGTCCCGAAAAACTTTTTGGTCACTTCACTGCCCAAAATCGCAACATTGGAACGAAACTCAAGGTCTGTCGGCGACAAATTTCGACCTTTATCAATTTTTGCTTTGATGATGTCGAAATAACGATCATTCGTTCCTAGCACGTTATATTTCTCTTGTGTACGATCATATTTGACGTTAGAGCCGTTCTTCGACATCGTCGGTGCAATGGATTTGAATTCCGGGAAATTCTCGAAATTCATCAAATCATCATAGGCTAACTGTGTCGCACGTCCAGTCCCAGTCGCCGTAACCACAAGTAAATTCGTTCCCATGTTCTCGTATTGCTTCGCAATCGCCTCCGAAGTTCCTTGACCGATGGAAACGAGCGTTACAACCGAGCTTACGCCAATAATAACGCCTAACATGGTGAGAAATGTTCGCATCGGACTTGAAATAATCGTCCGAAGCGACATCCGGATGAGTTCACTTACCTTCATACGCTCACCTCTTGCTGCAACAAAGCTTTGTTCGTGTCATTTCGATAGTCATCCACGATGACACCGTCGCGAAGGGCAACGACACGTTTGGCATTATCCGCGATATGATGGTCGTGCGTAATGAGAACGATCGTATTGCCTTGCGCATTAAGTTGTAGGATTAGCTCGAGCACTTCCTCACCTGTACGTGAGTCCAAAGCTCCTGTCGGCTCATCCGCCAAAATCAAGGATGGTGAGATAGCCAATGCACGCGCAATGGCTACACGCTGCTGCTGACCACCGGACAGCTCGCTTGGTCGATGATGACCGCGTTCGCCCATCCCAAGCATTTTCAGCATGGCATTGGCGCGCTCCTTACGCTCTTTCTTAGAAATACCCGCGTAAATCATCGGAAGCTCAACGTTCTCCATCGCCGTCAATCGCGGAAGCAGATTAAACTGCTGAAAGATAAAGCCGATCTTCTGATTGCGTAACTCAGCTAATTCATTATCACTCATGCGTTCCGTCACTACACCATCCAACGTATAGCTGCCTGAGCTTGGTATATCCAACAAACCGATTGTATTCATCAAGGTTGATTTGCCGGAACCACTTGGTCCGATAATGGCGACAAAATCACCCTCGGCTACAGATAACGATATATTGCGGAGAATGGGAAGATCTTCCTCGCCGCGCCTATAGGTTTTCGTAATATCTTTTAGTTCAATGATATTCATCCCGCAATAGCTCCTTTCAGGGCAGCATTATCTGTTTCCGCCACCAGCATTACCGCCACCTTGGGTACGCTGTGCAGCTCCGCCTCCGGCATTGCCTCCACCGCCAGCTCCGCCTGCGCCACCTTGTTGGAATTGCTGGAAGTTACCGCCACCGCCAGCTCCGCCGGCACCACCTGCGCCTTGCTGGAATTGTTGTCTCAAACGATTAATCTCGTCTTGACTTAAATTTTGCTGTCTTTTTACAGCTTGAGGCAAGACAACTTTATCGCCTTCTTTAAGTCCTTCCGTGATCTCGATTTGCGTTGTGGAACGAATACCAATTTTCACTTCATGTTCTGTTTCTAACGTGCCATCCGCTTTTTTCACAGTTACAACGCGTTTTCCACGCTGTAGTTGAAGCGCTTCTGGTGGGATATACAGAACATCTTTCTTATCTTGAATCAAAATTTCACCCGTCGCTGTCATCCCGTATTTCAACAAATTATCTTTGTTTTCAGTTGCAAGAATGACATCATAGAACGTTACACCATTCGTAGTCGTACCCACTGTTGATACTTGCGTCACTTCAGCTGGGAATGGGCGTCCTGGGAAAGAATCAACCTTAATCTCAGCCTTCATTCCTACTTTAATGTTCGGCAAGTCCAGCTCATCCACTTGAACCGGGAGCTGCATTTTGGCAAAGCTAGCTACAGTACCAAACTGCGTGCCGCTTTGAACCCTTGTTCCCGGGCGGAAATTGCTCAGAATATCCACTTTTTTATTCACGAAATCTGTTGAAAATGTACCATCGAAAGGAGCCAAAATTTTCAGTGCAGTTACGCGATCTTGTGCTGCATCCACTTTCAATTTTTGACGCTCTAGTGCAGCTTGCGCCGTGGTTATATCATCATCTAAGGTATCATTCAAAAAGGAGGCCAACAGATCGCCTTGACGGACAATAACGCCTGTTTTGAACGGCATAGTTGAGATGCTGCCAGTTGTTCCTGCAAGAACTGTAGCAACCTGCACATACTGAAGTGCTGCTTTCCCTTGAGAATCAACTGCACGTCCACCGATGGTTGCCGATCCCATGGCATTCATGCCTGCATCCATAGAATTGTCGTTTTTAATCTGAATATCAATATCGATAAGCTTTCCGCCTTTGCCATCTGATTTCGGATCTTTGGCAATGGCTGTAATTGAGCCTGTTTTGGTGATCAGAAAGCCATCCACGGTGATGTCGATCGTATCACCTTTATGTAATTGCCCCGCATCCTCCACGAAAAATGGCAGTGTAACGTTTAGTGTACTTGCATCGCCAATCGTTGCGATTTTCGTAGATTTATTAATCGTGGTGCCAACATCAATATTGGCATACGTTAACTTCCCACTGATTGGTGCAGTAACGCCAGTAATTCCTCGTTGCTGCTGCTTCGTGTTCAAATCTTTCTCCAACTGCTCATAAGTCGTTTGGTTATCTCGAAGATCATTTTCCAAGTTCGAGCTTGTCAGTTCGATCAGAACATCACCAGCTTTAACAGTCTGATTACGTGTCAGATTAATTGATTTAATAATAGCATTCTCTGTAGATGAAATCGTTTGGGTATCCTTTGGCTCAAATTGGGCAGTTCCCGAAACGGATGAGCGAATGTTCCCTTTTTTTACATCTACTGTAACTTCTTTGGTCTCTGCTGCTTTCGATTTCTTTCCTTTCGATAGATAGGCATAGGAACCACCAGCACAAACGAGGATTGCCACAATCAAGATGAACCATTTACTGCGAAAAAATTTCATTCTGATACTTCCCCCTTAGCAATTGTACGCTTGTACGCAATCTTACGACTTTGAAACCAGTAATTCGATTAATTGCTGCTCGACGCTGATCCCTAATCCACGAGAATCAGGAGATGGCGTATCGCTGTTGACACGCTCTGAGACACCAGCTTCAACCTGCTGTTCGGACTTCCTCCTCTTTTCGAAAGCGGTTACATATCGTTCCCTCTCCGCCGCTGTCAACGCTTCCCTATGAGCTTTCACTCGTTCTGCGATACGCTGCTTCAATTGCTTCGATTGTTCATCCAGATAAGCTTTCTGCTCTTTCGTTAACACTTGGATGACTGCTTTACGCTCGGATTCGTCAATACTTCCTTCTTCTTCACTCTTGCGAACAATGGGCAAAATGGATCGAGATTGCTCTGCTGTTAATGCTAATAACGGTTGTCGATCCATCACGATTAACCCTTGAAATAGCATAACCAGCTGCTGCTCTGTTACATTTTGTACATCTTCTGCCGCAGGGATCTCTTGCGAGACTTGGGCTGAAGCAGGCATAGACGGTGCCACTGTGGCAGAGGATCCAACTTGTCCGATACTCTGTCTGGTACAACCGACTACCAAGAAGGTCGTGAGGATTACACACAGCAAACTATTGCGTGTACTGCTGCTCAACCAACATACACCTCCACAAAAAAACCTATCCATCAGCAACAGGATAGGCGAAATATGTGTATGAAGTATGATAAAATTGTGACCATTTTGTGAACTTTTAACCTTTTCTAGCAAATACGATATGAAACTCTGTCCCTTCCCCAACACGGGAACGCGCGTTAATTGTACCATTCATTCCGGTAACTAAATGCTTGACGATTGTGAGACCTAACCCCGTCCCCGAAATACCGTCTGCTTTGGATGTTCTAGCTTCATCTGCCTTGTAGAATCGATCCCAAATGCGAGATAATTCGGAAGCCGTCATTCCTGCCCCTGTGTCACGAATGTACAAATGGACTTCTTTCTCATTCTCTTCTAATGCGAGTGTCACTGTCCCCCCTTCTGGGGTGAATTTAAACGAATTATAGATGAGATTATGGATGATTTGGGCAAAACGATCCGGATCTAACAGTATGTAACATCCTTCAACATGTGTTTCGGGCAAAATGAGATGTAGAGAAATGTGTTTCTCTTTCATCGCAGGCTTCAAGAGTTCCATTGAATCTTCCAATAATTCAATCATATCGACGGGTCGCAGCCGAAAGACATCCACCCCATTTTGAATCTGGGCAAGGTCAAGAAGATCCGCTACTAACCGTTGCAAACGCTGCACTTCTTGTTCACAAATAGTTAAATAGTGCGGGTATTTTTCCTGAGGAATAATATGATCATTCATTGCAATGATGAAACCACGTAATGTTGTTAGCGGTGATCTGAGCTCATGCGAGACATTGGCGAGAAATTCTTGCCGCGTCTCCTCCCACTCCTCCAGTTTCTCCACCATGAAATTAAAGCTTTTCGCCAACTGTCCCACTTCATCCTGCGAATTGACGGGAACACGCGTCTTGAAATCGCCATGTGCCAACTCTAATGCAGCACGATTCATCTGTTGCAGCGGCCCAGCGAGCTTACGGGAAACAATGAACAAGATAAAGCCAACGGCAATAAGCGAAAACAAGAGCGGTAATAAAATGTTCAGACGAACCGCGGAAATGACTTCACGCACGTCACCTGCAGGGAAATGAAGAATAATGACCATCGGCTGATCATTTAATTGATACGGAGCATAGAAGGCAAATAAGTTTCGTTTCCCTTCCGGCGTTTCCAGACTAATCATGCTATGCCCTGTACGACCATGTAAACCATCAATAAACAACGTGTCCATCTGTTTGGGAATGGCTCTTCCTTCACTATCGGATGAACCGTTGCTGATATTGCCTTTCTCATCCACGAGCCAGACTTGTCCATTAATACTTCTGGCGAGAATCCGAACGGTATATTTCAATTCACGGATAGAAATCGTGCCATCCTGAACCGAATTCAATAAGCGGGCAATTTCTGTATTTCTTTTTTCTAGAAGCTCGATTTTATCCTTATAGAAGAGATCTGTAAAATAATAATTCCAAAAGACGAATAGACCGATAAAAAAAAGTACACAGGTCGCAAGAAAGGAGAGGAAAATTTTAATATACAAGCTATTGTATTTCCCCATGACCCAACGTTTAAGCATGCTGAACAACCTCAAATGAGTACCCGATTCCCCACAGTGTTTGGATATTCCACGTCTCATGCTGTCCTAACTTCTTCCGAAGATTTTTCACATGTGCATCCACGGTACGTGTTCCTCCTGTAAAATCAAAGTTCCACACATACCCGAGCAAATCCTCGCGCGTAAATACACGTCCTGGATTGCTCATTAAGAAGAATAGAAGCTCAATCTCTTTCGGCGTTAATTCGATTCGGTTGCCATCAACCGTTACACGATACTGCTCTAAGTCGATCATAATATTGCCCATTTCCAACCACTTGCGCGGTGAGCTTTGTGGCCCCGTCATATCAGCTGGCACTTGCAAGGTTCTGCGGAGCACAGCTTTAATACGCGCAATTAGCTCATTCGGATCAAATGGCTTCACTAAATAATCGTCGACTCCCAGATTGAAGCCTCTCAACTTATCCAAAGATTCACCTTTTGCCGTTAAGAAAATGATCGGGGTGTGATGGTAAGGAGCATCCATCCTGCGAATTTGCTCACACAATTCATAACCAGATACATCCGGGAGCATGATATCGAGCAACACCAAGCATGGCCGTTCATTTGTGATCGTTTTAAGCACATTGCCGCCGCGAAACAGTTGAATCGCTTCATAATTCGAATGCTCCAAATAGAGCCTGACAACCTCGGAAATATTAGGTTCATCTTCAACGACTAGAATTTTACCCTCTGAACTCATTCCTTGCCACCTAATTCCTTTCGAATATGATGTTGTCTTGCCCTCTCTTCAATCACTTCAGTCCGATCTCTTCGCGTATGTTTATGAATAATCATCTCGTCCAATAGCCGGCTCGGCGCTTGCCAAGTCCAGCCCTTAAGCTGACATAATTCCATACACAAATCCTGCAATTCAGGATCTGCAATAGGCAAATTCATATCGACAAATTGGTAATTGTCAGTTCCGATCGCTTGCCATGCTTGCGCAATTCTTGCTTGCAGTTCCACATCATCTAACCCCAAAGTGCGCACATCTTCAGCTTGCAAGTTTTTCGCAGCACTTTGCAGCATTTTCACAGCTCCTGCGTAATTTCCTCTACGACTGTGATACATGCCTACAGCAATTTGAATAAGTCCTACGTACGTTAACCTCGCCGGGTCATTGGGATGTTCCTTCCAATATTCTTCCATAACTTCATGACATTCGAAATAATCCCGCTCTCCGTGAAAATAACATAAATAATCGGTGTATGCCTCTGGATATTGCGTCATTTGAAATCCCCTCACCTTTAAGTTCATCACGGTTAAACCATTCTCTCCATATGTTACTAAAAAGTCGGGTCATCGTCCAACTTCATACTTTATCCATGAACTTCCATGGGGTCGAAAGCGCAACCAATCTACCTTTTCATGCGTCCAATAGAGTAGCTTACTAGAAAGAGGCGGAATGAATGAAAATAGGAAAATGGTTACTTAGCGGCACATTACTTCTCTCTATGACGGTGCCTTCAACAGTTTTCGCAGCAAGCAATGGTCCATCTAGTATAGACAAAACGACGAAATACCGCGTCTTTCAGTACAATCAAGTACTTATGGAATTTGCAACGTATGCACAGGCCGAAGCGTATGCGAAATGGTTTTCGAACAGTCATGTTGAAGAAATTGGCACTCGTATTTGGATTTGGAGCAATTTCCCTCGCTATCAAGTGTATCAGCAAGATCTCACCCTGCCGGAATGGCAATTCGCCACTCTGAATGAAGCCATCGCTGAAGCTAAAAAATGGACGAACGCAAGTGTGCGGGATTTACAATCCACGGGTTGGGTGTGGAACAATTACGCCCGCTTCCAAGTCTATCAAAATGAGATTACACAAGATTCATGGAAGTTTACTAGTCTACCTGATGCCATCGCTGAGGCTAAAAAGTGGGGCGGCGCTCATATTATCGATATTGATTCGAATAAGTGGGTGTGGGACAACATCCCGCAAGCGGAAAAAGCGGCAAACAGCGCGGGCAGTGTGGTATACAAGGTGTATCAAGGAACTTTTTCAGCACCTAATTGGGGATTTGCCTCTTTGGAAGATGCAATCAACGAAGCTCTTAATTGGGGGAACTCCACTGTCGTCAATATCAACACTAAGCAAACGGTTTACAGCAATCTTAAATCCTATAAAGTTTTTCAAAATGACGCTTTCCTTGAGGAATTCACTTCCATTGATGACGCCATCAATTATGCAAAGCTATGGGGACATAGCGCCATTTACCGAGAAGGTCGTAAAATTTGGAACAACTATGCGTCATATCAAGTGTATCAAAGTACGAATCTGATTGGCGAATTTAAAACCTTACCCGAAGCTTTATCCTATGGTAAACAGTACAGTAATTCTTCGATTCAAACCTTGGAGCATCGGATATTATGGGATAATTTCAAAAAACTTCAAGTCTGGGGCTGGAATGGCAGTTCAGGTGCAGAGACGATTAAAGCTCATGTTTCTAACACACTTGGACTAGATGTCGATTCCCCTTCTTATTTCGAATTGGCAGACAACAGTGGCAATTTGAAGGATACGTCGAATGTGGATACGGTCAAATGGCTGCAGAAGAATGGCTATACCGTCTATCCATTAGTTAGTAACCAATTTAGCTCTACGTTAACCACACAATTTTTGGCGAACACCGCAGCTCAGGACAAGTTCATTACAGCTTTGGTTAACCGATCTGTCCAGTTGGGTGTTCCAGGCATCAATGTGGATTTTGAAAGTTTAGCAGGTTCGGATCGCAATGCGTTCACAGCGTTTATTTCCAAATTAACATCAGCTGCGCATGCCAAAGGATTAGTCATCTCGATTGATCTGCCGCGCGGCAGCGTGAAATGGAATCATCTATCCGCTTTTGACCATGAGAAACTCGGTGCCATTGTCGATTACGTCGTCATCATGGCTTACGACCAGTATTGGAAGGGAAGTACATCAGCAGGCTCCGTTGCGGGTATTCCTTGGGCAGATGGAGGCGTTCAAGAGTTCCTTTCTTATGGGATTCCACGTGATAAAATTATTCTTGGCATTCCCTATTATGTACGTGAATGGCAGTTAGATGCCAAAGGTGCATTGGTCGGTAACCGCACCGTACTCATGAAAGACATCCCTGCTTTAATGGCTTCGAAATCAACCACCCAAACATGGGACAGTGAATTTGGACAATACCGTGTCGAGTACAAAGAGAATGGCTACACGTACGTTCTCTGGTTAGAGAATCAAGCGACCGTTACAGCGCGTATGGACATTGCCAAAAAGTACGACATCGCTGGTGTTGCTGCTTGGCGACTAGGCTATGATTCAGCTGATTTATGGCAGGCTGTGCTGCAGAAGAAGTAAACTGGCATCCTTGCAGAAGAAAGACAATAACCTGAGGGAAGGACAGGGTCCTTACCTCAGGTTATTTTATTAGATAAACCCCAATTGACTGAACGTCGTTTCCGTCCCACAATCCGCACAGTACTTCGCATCCGCTTTGTTAACCTTATAACATCCCTTATGCATCAGGGATTTTTCTTTCGTACATTTATTTTTGAGCGGCGCCCCACAACGTATGCAGTACCTGTCTTCTTTCCCTGCAACGTACTTACATCTGACACAGGTTTGAAGCTCATCCTTCCCAGCCATATCTTCATCCCCTTGAAATCTTTGATCTCTTACTTCAAGTATATGAAGATGATCTGTGTAGGTGTGAATAGGGATGTGAAATCTATTTTGAATGCGATGTATAAAAAGAGGTCCTTTTCGCCCACCCTATGAGGTAGGGGAGGTGAAAAGGACATGGCAAAAGATGTAATGTGTGAAGTGAATTCCTGCAAATACTGGGCCAATGAGAACAAATGTAATGCGAAATCAATTGCAATCGTGAGCCACCACGGCAGCAATCAAGCGCGCAATTCAGAAGAAACGGATTGTCGTACGTTTGAATCCAAAGTTTAGAATTTGAGTAAAAAGAGGCCGTTCTGGCCTCTTTTTATGTTTCTACATCTATTGTAACCAATAATGATAATTATTATCAGTCGTTATAGAGATTTTTGATCAACAAATATCATAAAGCTCTACTAAGTTGGTGATTGTGTAGGTACTTTTAATTTGGTCATCCGCTACTTGATTCTTTTGGTTCATCCAACATGTATCAATACCGGACAAGATCCCACCTTTGATATCCGTATTCAGTGTATCGCCAATGATAAGTGCTTCTTCCTTATTGAAATCTGGGATACGGTTCATGATATGATCGAAGAATTCTTTAGAAGGCTTTTGAAAGGCTATACTTTGCGAATCAAAAATATCTTCAAAAAATTCATATAAGCCTGCCTGCTTTAATCGCTTTTTCTGTGTTATTGTTATCCCGTTCGTAATTATGAACAGTCGATGGGAAGCTGATAACCTCTGGCACACTTCTAAAGCACCTTCCATAAGCTGACTGCCGTTCCCTAACAAATCTCTATATTTCTCTTCCCATTCCAGGCCATCAACAACTGTACCGAGGTTTAACATCGTTTCAGAGAATCTATTGTTGAGCACAACTTCTAATGTAACCTTTCCATTTTCGTAATCGGCCCATAGTCGCCTATTCACGCTATTATAAACTTGAAACAATTCGTCAGAAAACTGATATCCAAATTGTTCAAACAACTTCGTTAATGAGTCCGTTTCGTTAGCGCCAAAATCTAACAAGGTATCGTCTAGATCAAACAGCAGAATTTTATAATTATTCATCTTGACTCTCCTTCGAAACAATAAATTGTCACATGAACCTTAGCCACTTTATCCGCGTCTTTAGAAAAAAGCAGCTCAACCTTGTTCTAAAGGCGGGCTGCTTTATATCTATTAACTTCGGTTCCCTTCAAGATCTTTACTTCGTTGCTGGTGGCTGATAATCGCCAGGGATCATACCTGTTGAAATCGCTATACGATTCCAAGCGTTAATCGCATTAATTGCCATGATCAAATCAACAAACTGTTCTTCATCAAAATGTCTACGGACTTTCTCAAACAACTCCTCCGATACACCACCAATAGAGATTTGGGTCACAGCTTCTGTTAATGCAAGTGCTGCTCGCTCAGATTCTGTGTAGAATGGTGCTTCCCTCCAAGCGTTGAGCAAATAAATTCGCTGTTCCGTTTCTCCCATCGCACGCGCATCTTTGGAGTGCATATCCAGACAATAGGCGCAGCCGTTGATTTGAGAGGCACGAAGTTTAATCAACTCCACCAGTTTAGGGTCAAGACCGCTTTTCTTCACATACCCTTCCAATTTTAATAGTGCTTGCAAAGATTCAGGGCGCACTTTTGTATAATCCAATCTGATTTCCATGTGTCATTACTCCTTTATATTGTATTAGGTATCATCATTCAAACAATTAGTGAGTTCCCCTTCAAGATCTTTACTTCGTTGCTGGTGGCTGATAATCGCCAGGGAGCATACCTGTTGAAATCGCTATACGATTCCAAGCGTTAATCGCATTAATTGCCATGATCAAATCAACAAACTGTTCTTCATCAAAATGTCTACGGACTTTCTCAAACAACTCCTCCGATACACCACCAATAGAGATTTGGGTCACAGCTTCTGTTAATGCAAGTGCTGCTCGCTCAGATTCTGTGTAGAATGGGGCTTCCCTCCAAGCGTTGAGCAAATAAATTCGCTGTTCCGTTTCCCCCATCGCACGCGCATCTTTGGAGTGCATATCCAGACAATAGGCGCAGCCGTTGATTTGAGAGGCACGAAGTTTAATCAACTCCACCAGTTTAGGGTCAAGACCGCTTTTCTTCACATACCCTTCCAATTTTAATAGTGCTTGCAAAGATTCAGGGCGCACTTTTGTATAATCCAATCTCATTTCCATGTGTCATTACTCCTTTATATTGTATTAGGTAACCTCTTTTAATCCGAGTGATAATGGCAAATTCACTTGGCGTCGGCAAAAGGGCATCATTTTTGTGCCATTTCAATATTTCACAGATGAAAGTAGTTCAGCCGCGATTCAGATAATAACCATTGCGCGGCTCGCCAAACATAACGTCGACAATAGTTATCGTCGATTAACTACATCTACAATATAACGCTATTTAGTGATGAAGTCAACTAGCCTATTACTGACAATTCTTAAAGGAAAAACGAAACATAAACAGCCTTAGGACGGCCATCGTCCTAAGGCTGTTTATATATCGTTTTGTGTTATACCAAATCTACGATTTATAAGTAACTAAAATATCAAAAGACCCATCAGAAGAGGAAAACTTAACATCGACAACGGATGATTCTGGTAATCCAGCCAAGAATTTATTGGCATCATCTTGTACAAGCATTTTATTCGAACTAGAAAAGACTCTAACTTGAATCATTGCCATCACCTCATAATCATAGTCGTTTAGAACCATTATACATAATCGTGAGGTAAATTAATCCTATGTTCTTGTGTTCTTAATAAAGTAGATACGCACCGCTGTGATCCATCGACGGATTCTTCTTTTCAACTTACCTGTTGTAAGACTAGTAACTGTAGCTTCTGTAATTCCTTTTTCACCTGTTACACCCATTTCCCCCGTTGCATCCGTAGCTATCTCCTCACCAATTTCACTAGTTTCGCTAGTTTCACCTGTTTCACCTGTAGTTCCATCCGTTCCTGTACTTCCCGTAGTTCCCATTTCTACTGTCTCTCCAGAAGCTCCTGTTACCCCGATCTGCCCTATCGCAGCCACATAAAATCTAAGTTTCACTTCTCTTCCGCGGTACTCTTCAATATCAATTTCCTTGACCTGAGCCCAATCAACCGTTGCAACAAATTTATCAAACTCGAATATTCTTTGAATTGCGCCGTCACCTATATTGAATTTTATTGTCAATTCAGTTTCGTTTAAGTACTCAACTTGTACTTTTTCGATATTCGTCATACCAACAATGGCAACATGATTCATTAACTCGGCAAGTTTGCTCACAAGCGTCACACCTCCAAAATATGAATATCCAGTCCTCTTTCATAGCGGAAACCGTTTCTATTTCCTATATTATATGTTCCCTAAAATACCAATGCATGGACGAAACTCATAGAATTCTGGCTGTTTATCAACTTATTTTGCAGGACAAAAAAGCCATCCGCAAAGGTTCTTCAACCTTGCTGAGACAGCTTCTTAGTCCACCATTTTCTAAGTTTACGTAGCTTTTAAATTCCCGGTATTTCGAATCGTGGTTGTGACCTGCAAATCGATTTTCAAATTTGTAAAATACTCTGTTCGCCAAACTTCCAGTTGTGATCGCGTCAAATCATTTCGAAAATGTTGCCCTATTCCCAAGACATCTGCGCCGTCTAGCTTAATTTTTTCAAATAAGTGTTCGAATCGTTCTAGAACTAGCTTGTTCAAATCTGATTTAATGGAATCGAGCGAAGGACTATCTTTCGTATCCAGCAGGATTACTTTTAAGCTTAGCTTACTTTTCAACGTAGGCTGGTTATTGACGAAAATACTCCGATGCATCAGATGGTTACTTACAATTTGAACGGTCCCCTTACCCATCACTTCGATTTTTCCCTGCGTTTGCTTGCCATTAAACACATTGATAAGTAAGGTTTCTTCATTACTTAGTCGGCCCACCATTTTGCCATTCTTCATGATGGCCGAGCCTGTGCTTTCTATCACCGTCGAATCTCCTGATTTGATGATGGGGATGACCACATCGTTGGTAAAGGAGTGGATGCTCCTAAATATTTTCCACGTTTGTGTATAGGCAATTTCAGGACTCAACCCACTATTTCGTTGAAAAAAATCATAAATTAGGGTCCCGTCATAGGAATGTTTATCCATTTTTTGAAAAAAACGATCTGGCGATTCATCACAAATGACGAACAATGTTTTTGGGGACACATGCCGCGAACGAATTAGGCTTGCCACACCGTCATTTAACCCATGTTTGGCAAACTCTTTATCGACAATAATGATTTTCAAATGGAGCAAATCAATTTCGCTCTCCATATTCATGCTAATGCGATCAATGATTTCGTTGATCGTGTCACCACGATCCGAAACAACTTGAATGGCATCCGTTTCACTTACTTTTGGAATATCGAGATACACCGTATATTTCCCTTCATCGAAAGAAACACCCATAGCGATCGGTAAAGAGCGATGATTAATGTCTTTGTTGTCCCAACAGCCGGTGAGAATAATAAGTAGGAGTGTGGCAACGATCCATTTCAGCATAATCTTCACGTCAACTCTCTCTGACTTGTTTTTGATGTCGATACCCTATTATGAAAATGACAGTCGGAACAAAGATTGAAACATACAATCTAAGAAATGAATTCCACTGCAACAGCAATTCAACATGAACCCAATCAGGTATGAACAAGCATATGATGAACACGACAATGGCAGTGGCAGCTACTAGATAGTGATTTTTCATTTTTTTTAGACAACATCGGGTTAAGCATACGATTTGCCATAGGGTCATTGCGATAAAAAGAAGGACAAACGCGATTTGACTCAATAGAAAAAAAATCGTAATTCGATCAAACATCAGCCAGTTAATTTCTATCGTATCAATTGTGAAAATAAAGGGGAATGCAAGCTGTCTAGCGGTTTCTTCCCCTAATGTTAGGATAGGAATATACACCGAAAGAAGGAAAAAAATGAAGAGAATAATGCTGCTTAGATAAATGGTTTTGGGTTTATAGGTGATATAGGAGGGAATAAAGCCCAGAAATAGAAAGCCTCCCGCGAATGCAAACAAGCTTTTATAATACGAAAAGTTGGTTAGAAATGCGAAAAGCCTGGAACGATCCTTAGGGATCAGTGGAAGTGCATAATTCAGATCGATGTTTTGAAACGTTGAAACCATAACAAATATCATGGGAGGGAGAAACAGGACTGCTAGTAAAAGACCTGCTCTTAATAGTGCTCTTACTCCACCGTGGATGACCATAAATACAGGAATCCCTAGCAACAAACACATAAGAATCCAAAGCGGTGTGTCAGCTAGAAAAACAATTGAAATAATTTCAGCATAAGCCCTAACTGTAATCACTATCACCAATGAAAGATATAGAAAAACAGGAATTAATGTTAACCAAACAATTACTTTATTCTTGTTGATCAATACTTGGAGGATATTCTGATTTCCAAAATAACTAAGCCCCTTCAGATAAGTAAATATGACGGTAATATGGATGAAGTAACCTAAGCCAACAGGTATCCAATAGGCTTCACGTGTACTCGCTAAGATATCCGTCGGATACACAAAGAATATCAACCCTAAATGGGTTATGATGTAGATAACAGCCACTTGTAAGTTTTTACTCATCTCATTCACCTTCTGGATTTTTCAATTGCAGATACGGAACTCCCAGTGATTTGACGCCTGCCAAATAGGAGCAAATAATGACGAACCCAAATAATAGACCAAGGACACCAAAGATTGCGGATAGAATCAATAAGACATATTTAAACAAACGTATCGTGAGCCCATTTTGATAGCCGACGACGGTCGCACTTGAAATAGTCGTAGCCGCCAATACGATAATGAGCAAACTACTTACTAATTTCGCCGATACGACAGCCTGTCCTAGTACGATCCCCCCTACCATAGTTATTGTTGGTCCTATACTCGGAGGAAGTCGGATGATAGCTTCTAATGTTAGTTCCAGGACAAACAGTAACAGTAAGGTCTCTACAATCGCTGGGTAAGGAACATCTATCCTACTCTTGGCAATAGAGTGCGCTAGCTCAAATCTCAGCACATCCGGATTCACGGAAACTAAGGCCACATACAATCCTGGGATAATTAGCGTTATCAGTGCGCCAATAATACGAATGAAGCTAAGGGCCGCAGCAAACACATGCGGGTGATTGGCATCATCAGCCGTCACGAACAAATCAGAAACAAGGCTGGGTAATACCAATGCGAAAGGTAATCGCTCAAGAAAGAGTACCGCTTTACCATTTTTCAAAGCTCGTGCCGCACTCTGTGGCAGTTCAGTCGTATTGTAACGGGTTACTAGTGTAAAGTTTGAAAAACCAAACATTTGCGATAGTTCTTGCACATTGCTAACATCCATATGCAAATTCTTTTCGATCGCGTTGGTGATAGAACGAAGAAGTGCAGGATCAATCTTTGTATTCAAATACGATACGACCACGCAATTTTGCGATACTTCCCCAAATCGATACGTTGCAATCTGCAAATCGCTTGAATTTATATGCTTTCGAAGCAAGCCGATATTGAGCTCAATATCCTCGTTAAAAGCGCTGCTTGACCCCCTAACCACGTTTTCAGTTAATGGTACGGAAACTGAACGGTTAATCGGTTGTGCGACCGGGATGATACTAATATAAGTAGCAGTTGGCTCATGTACGGCAATAAGCATGCCATCTAAAATCTCTGAGATAATCTCGTCCAATGTGCAGTCGGATACATCATGACCAAGCCCTCTCAGCCTAACTTCTGCTGTGTGATCTAAACCATCTACATGCTGTAACTGTTCACGTACAATGGTTAGAGAATGTGGGAAATTAATAAGCGTCCTTAATCCTAGAAACGTTATAGAATCACTGCCAAACCATAAATGGCGTGAAATATATTCCCTGTCTTGATGAAAATGATTTTTCAGGCTGGTCACAATCGACAATACGTCTCCTCCGTTCCACTTCCTATTGTGTCAAGCATATCTCAGGTAGTATTTGCTTCTCTCTGTTTTGTTAATCATTTCAATTCTTGCTGCACAAATGGAAAAGTAAATAAAAGGTCCAAATCTCTGTTAATGAGATTTGGACCTTTTACATTTATGGAGTGTTATCCCCCACCTACACATCAAATTCCACCTGCTTTTTAGCTAGTGTAATAAATTCCAAGGGGTTTGATACCTGCTGCGCATCATACTCGACTGCCCCCATCTTCAGAATAAGCTCTACTCGAAATTTGTCTCTGTATTCGTTCCGGTTTCGTTCTTCGACGTTATTCCTGAGCCGATCAATCACGATTGATGCGCCAGGTCGATCCGTAAACAACAGCATCCCCCACATCGGATTCTCCTGATTCAGCAAATAGAGGGAATCATTCGTTCGGATACTAGTTTGACTCATTTGAGAAAGGTCAAGGACCGCTTCCATCAGCTGCTCTTCCCCAATAATACGCCGAATCTCATCCCAGTATTTCACACTGAAGACTAACAGGGTTAACGGAATGTGATAACGAACAGACAATGCCATGAAGATGGTCGCGTCGGATTGAAACGAGAAGGTATTCTTTAAGCTCGTTTTGGCATCTACGGTTGCCAGGTACTTGTTGGCCTTCTGTAACTGCTCATTCTCCAATTGAAGCTGACGGTTCCCGTAGGTAAGCAACCACGTTGAAATGGTGAATAAGGGTGTCATAATGAGCCAGAAGTAATTTTGTGTACTGATCAGCCCGCCTACAACAATCGTTTGATAGAGCGTGTATGTGCCGTAACCGAAGATGAAAATTATATTCAATATTAATCCCGTTGTTACGTTGGTAAAGTAAGTAACAATCGCAATTAATAAGGCGATATTCAGAAATATAATATTTTGAATATAGAGGTTGGGATTCCCCGCCGTAAATACAATACAAATAAAACAGACAATAATCAGCAAAATGAATGCGCCATCCGAAACCATATTGCCCTGTATTCGCCTCATGATCGATCCCTCCGCTTCTTCCGATACTTGCGGATCAATAGAATGAGTGAAAGGAGCACTATTAAAGCAACAAGGACGACTGCAATCATGAAACCTAACACATCTTTACGCTCCATGACATCGTTAAGTACTGAAGGTGGTTCTGCCGTTGTAACTTTTTTAAATCGAAAAGCTTCGATATGGCCATCTATATCTGTTACAGCGCCATCACCGAATACTTTCCATAGGGTTCCTTCTGAACCGATCAGCTTAGATGCCAGATAGGCGTACTCTGTGCGACTTCCTGTAATAGCAAGCAGACCGAAGCCGCTAGCGTAAGGCGAATCGATCAATTGTAAGGAACCAATTTGCTTGCCATAGTTAGCCTCGATGCTCATTTTTTCATTGGACATAAAGCCCGTCCCACTTTGGTTATATCGGAAATATAACTTATCATTATTCGTTCGAATGACTTGGTTATTCTGATAACTGCCGATGGCGATAATCTCGCGGCCTTTAAGTTGTGATACCGCGACATTATCTTGATAAAATAGGACTTCCCCGGTATTCGTCTGTGCATAACGACCTAACAAGTTGAAGATGTTCGAAATCGTTTGATATAAGTATGTATCATGCTCTTTAGGCAGTACGACGGCCACTTGATTATAGCTGCCATCGCGCAAAAATGGATAAGGGTAATTGTTAAACAGCATATCCGCTCTATCTTTGGTATTCAGCTGCAGCATGGAATCTTTGTCAACAAACGCCCACGGCATTTGATCCGGATTCTCTATACATCCTGCATTCTTAAGTTCCAAATCAAAAGCAACTTTTACAGAAAAATTCCCACTACTATTCAGCGTTTTAGGAATCGTAATATCCATATGATCATTGTCTGCAAGTTCGGTAGACAACCTCTTACTGCCAATAGGTGTATCATTAATTAGAATAGTCACCATGGAGCGGTCGAAATCTAGGTTTTTGGCATATCGATACTTAATGCTTAATTTACTCGCCTCTGCAATCGAACGGTTACCAGGGAGTGATATGTAGTACTCCTTCTCACGATGATGATCTCCTTGAAGCTTATCACCGGTTTCCGTTAAGGTGATATTACGGCTAATGCTTACTGCTGGTGTCTCTACCTCTGTCGCTCCATCTACTTCTTTTCGATCTGTATCCAGTTGACTTAGCAAAGCTTGGTTTCCTACTAAGCGCCCCGCTTTTACTAGCATCGCAGTGTCCGTTGAAGTCACTACTAAGGTTGGACGTCCCGCAACGGTAACCAATTTAATTAAAGCCTTTTTATCAAGATTCTCCGCTTGAAAAGCCGACTTCACTTCTTCAGGTAGATCATTATAGAACGAGATAAGAATGATTGCCTGCTTCAACTTCAAATTATTCGTATTATAGGAAACAATCGGAATCCCATTATCCGACACAGGATTTACTTTTGCGAATCCAGAAAGCGCGTAGGTTGCCGCCTCAAGTACAGACAAATTGCTTTCCCCTTCTGTAACTGCAATGGCATTCTGACCTTCTTTAATCGTATCCAAACCGATAAAATGTTCATTAAAATCACGGATACTCGTTTGAATCGGAGTATTCGTGTAGTTCACAGAGATCCGCGAGGTTTTGGCAATCTGTAACCAATTATCTTTCGTATCCGTGGGCAAACAAGCATTGACTGCAAGAGGTGAAGTTGTTTCGAAATGTCCTTGAACCGTTAGCGTGTTCCCACCTTTCACGATGTACGCTACGGGTACTAATACCGTCAACTGCTGCTGTTTCGCTTCTTGCATGACCGGACGAAAAGAATGAAATGGCTTCCCATTCAACGATAGCGTCACACTCGAACGGTCATTCTGCATAAGGCGTGAAACTTCATAGTCAAGATGAATCTCTACACTCTCTACGTTCCAATAGTTTTCAACTTGAAAAAACTGCTGCGTATAGGTTACACCACCAATTAACGATGTATCTGCAAAATTAGTTTGGTATTGTCTAGTCCCAGTAGGGGTAATTTCTTCAGCCCAAGCTGAAGATTGACATACATGCAGCAAGGTAAACAGACCAACGGTTGCAATCAACAGCCATCGTTTTCTCATCAATGATCCCCCCTATCTAATACCTCTCGGTTTTATACCATTTGGCTTCTCGCTTGAAAACCAAATCTTTCAAATAAGCGTACATGCCATATGCAGCTACAACCATCCACATCTGACAATAGGACACATACATGAGCATAATAATCCAAACGTTAGAAAGTTTCATTTCCCCTTTTTCAGTCACAAGCGTAATAAATGTTCCTACAATGAATAAGATGATGGCCAGCCCCCATAAGAAGGAACTAAAACTTGCTATCGTTGTTCTCACATAACCCAATGCATGAAGTATTAGAAGTAAATCAGACATCACTAGTGAGGTTAACAGTAAGACATAAATGGAGAGGTAGTATAAAATGTCAAAATGAATGTTCTTCGCTGATCGTTTAAATAACAAGGGTATGTTTTTGACAATGACATAAATATTGCCTTTGGCCCACCTTGTTCGCTGTTTAAACCAAACCTTGACGGTTTGAGGTTCTTGCTCCCACGTTACCGACTTGGGCTGGAATTTAATCTTATATCCCATCAAGTAGATACGAAAACTAATTTCGGTATCTTCCGCAATTGCCTTTACATCCCAGCCACCCATTTGCTCGATGATCGACCTCCGAATAATGAAATTCGTACCGGGAATCGTACACAACTTGAATAACTTCCATCGTCCTGCCTGCGCCATCCATTGAAAAGATAACGTCTCGATATTGATAAAACGAGTTAATAGGCTGGCATCTCGATTACGTGTTCGAAATTTCCCGATAACAGCTCCTAACGTTGCATCCTGGGTAATTTCAGATACTAAATAAAGTAACGCTGTTTTCTCAGGCGTGTTATCTGCATCATAAATGGCAATAAGTTCTCCTCTGCTCACCTTTAGACCCAAATTCAAAGCATTGGACTTCCCTTTTCCCCCTACCACATTATCCGTATTCAAGATGATCAGATTGCGCCCAGGATAATTCTCTTGCAGCTTACCTAATAACACACTGCTATTATCGGAGGAATTATCATTGATGACGATAATCTCATAACGATCATGTGGATACGAAAGAGCCAGCAGAGATTCTACGGTTTTGGTAATGACCTTCGCTTCATTGTGCGCAGGCACCATGATACTTACGAAGGGATACTCCCCTTCCACGGGAGCAACTGGTTTATTCTCAATTTGTATATAGTACATGTACCCCGCGACAATCAAACCCACATTGACCAAGAGGAGCGACCAAATACAGAAGACGGCGATTAGCATGAGAATATCTGCGATTGTCATAATGACTTCTCCTGATGCATGAATTTGCGTCTATACAGACGGTAACCAATAATGAGAAATACCATGAAAATAAGAAGCGTCATTAGGATAAGGGCTATAAAGATGTTATTTTGGACTGAAAATAAAGTCTTAAAGCTTTTCTTCACTTCTTGCACGTAGGTGTGATCAGCGTCAACCTCAGCCATCTTATTGTTCAATGCGATAACTTGTCCATTGATTTGCAAGTGGCCGTTATGCGAAGCCAATTCATTCGTTGCCGTCCTCACCGTATGCTCCGCATTCTTAAAGTCAGAAAATGTCGTCCAGCTTGTTAATAACGTGTCCAGTGTGGCTTCCATTTCTTTACGATCAATTGGAAACGGATATACGAACGCTGTGTTCATTGGTAAGGAATCTCGTATTTTAGATGCGTTCACATACTTGTTTATGTCCTTCCCCTGGATGGTATACATCGCTGATTGAAAGACACTTGAAGTATTTCGTTGTGTGTGATATCTAATATTACGATTATCATAAACAATGCCTGAATCGAAGATCGACAATCCATAATCCGTATAATGCTGATCATAGGTCCAATATAGTTCTGAACTAATGCCAAGAGGAACAATTTCTTTTTGGGCTAATACGTCAAGAAAAGCACTCATCTGTGATTTTAACCCAGCGATGTCTGGACTTATTGTTGATGCAACAACGGGTGCATTCACCACAATACTGCCATTTCGCGATTGCATGTGCTTTAATGTCTCCAAATATCGCTGCATCGCGGGGAATTGGAAGTTGCTAAACACGGGTTGAACACTCGCAATGAAGGGAATTCCAGCATTGTATAACCGATCGGCAACCTCATTAAGCAAATCCAAATCTGAGAATGGATATATCTCATTTAGCAAAACATAGTTTTGCCCTGTCGTATTCACATGTAACCAATCCTTCATGACGAAGGACGTTGCCAGTTCGCTGACATTCCCTTTCACCATGTATGGAATATAAGCATTTTTGCCCTGAATCACGCCAAAAGGATAGCTGACATTCCCGTTGTCAGAAGTGCTAGACCCATAAGGGGTTCCCTTAAACTTCGTGATATACGAGATGTCCTTTGCCATTATTGAATCTTCTGTAAGTTGACCCATGGTAATTTTCAGAGTATCGTTGGCGTGCCGTTGTACCTCTACCCCCATTTCTTGAGCAACAAGCTGTGGGAGTTGATACCCTATATGCATATAATCTCCAAAGTAACTTTTCATATCACGGTCAAAAGCTTCAGATGAATGCGGAATGTCTTCCAAGTTATGGATAGTAATTACTTTATTGAATTTCTGAAGCGTTCCTGCCTCATATTTATCCGTTGAAGTTATCGTTACCTGGGAACTAAAAGATGCTAGTATACGCTGCAGCGCTTCGATATTCCCTTCATACGGTGTGCCGATAGCTAAGCTATCATAAACAATCAAAACAGGAGCTGTCACCACTGGATTCGCAGAGGTAACTTTAGGTAAGCAGAAAAAAAATAATAATTGAACGAATACCAATAACGAAGTACTTAATTTGTTTCTCTTCAACATGCCTTTTGGTCTCCTCCCTTCTCCATCCAATGGCGGCTCACGTTTCTTGGCTCCATAGCCGCTTTGCGAAGAGATCTACAACCGTAATCAATGATACTAAATCGAAAATTAACGTGAATAAAAATTCATGTTTAGCAAGATCCGCGTCCCCGGCGCCTATGATCGACACAAAAATCCCGGAAAGACCAATCCCTATTAGCATCAGAATCAGTGGCAACCTGATAGCATTCCTCCATAAACGTGACCTAATAGCTGATATAAAGGAAGGTAAATAAAGTCCTAGGATCGTTAAGATCCATAGTAAAACAAAACCGAACGTTTTAGGAGCAACCGCACTCTTTAGTAGACTATATCCTGAGAAAAACACGGTCTGTGCGCCAAATGGTTTACCCACAGATCGCTCATAGTTCCCCATGGCTTTGGGTCGGATGCTGAAACCGTCGCGCGCAGCCAAATTCAACATTTGACCAGCTTGGTTCGGATGCATCATGTAATAAGTTAAAATAGATACGAAACCATATTTACTATAGAACTGTTTCTGAAGTATCTCCGATTCCACATTTACCGTCGTATAGGCATCGAAATATTCGGTTTCATTCAAAATTGCATATTGTTTATCGATGTCAAATCCTTTGAGGGTATTCTCTGGGTTCTCTGCGCCCATGAGTACGCCTCGGGTCATGGCATGATATTTGTTAATATTGACAAACTCCTTCGGTATGAGCACGTAGGTGCCAACACCAACACCAAGTAATGCGATAAGCAATACAGATGTCATGACGCGGTACAAGGCATTCTTCCTTAAATAAATGAAGAACATGCCAATAGGAGCAGCAATCATACCAACAGGAGCATTTTGCTGTTTACTTGCTGTCAAAATCATGGCACTAAGGACAAATAAGATGATCATCAGATAGTCATTATATCGTTTTCGATAGAGAAGTACGCCGAAAGCGACCATGTACACCGTCATGATCAATACTACGCTCTCTCCATAAAATGAGCTAAAATAAGCTGTATACCCTGTATCACCTAACATAAAAATAACGAGGGCAGCCATCAAATAGCCTAGCTTCTTTGACATTTTCCAAGTCAGTGCTTCGACGAGCAAATAGATCGCACCTATATATAACATCACATACATACCCGCTTGAAAGCGAATATCAAACATATCTTCCCGATACAAAAGTTGATTGATGAGAATAGCGGCTTTCATAAAAAACGTTTGTGTGGAAAATATAGAAGCACTATTCTCGTTATAGTACTGAAAAATACCAAAAGTTTTGATAAAATAACCAAAGTATTGGCTCGTATAGGTAGGATCGTTCACGTATAGACCATTCAAAATACGTGCATAGTCCCCATTATCAGCCATCCCAATATAGGGAGGCGTAAACAGTGCAATCACCGTAATTAGGAGCACGCTAATAGCGGCAAAACTGGCTGGAGACACCATACGGAGCACGGTTTTCACCACGCGATTGTTCCACATGTGATCGTACTCCTTTCTGTCAATACACGTAGGCTAACAACGCCATCAAATTATCGAAGGAATAGGCTTGTCCATTGCGGGTATCCCCGAATCCGCCATATAGCGGACTCTGAGGATCCTGTATTTGAAACTCATTCATTTGGAGAATGCTATCTGTATACAACTCTTGGTCCTTGATGACCGAGCCAATCATAGCCGATATTGCATAAATCGCTGTTGACCTAATGTTGTTTAAAGGTTTTCCGTTCAGATCGTATTGCCCGTATAAAGTCCCTGCTTTGACTCGTTCTTTGATATAACGAATACTTGCCGCTTTTTGTTGCTGAACTTCAGCCAAATTCAAAATCGTTAGCAATGATTCAACGGTACTGATACTCTCAGATTGATATTGATTCGTAGTGAAATCAAAGCGTGTTTGGTAAAATGGGAACGCATCTGACAAGTAGCCATTCTGGGCAATCTGCAGCATGTTTGATTCAAGTGTCGTTTTTTTCTTCCTAGATACCGAAGCAATTTCCAAAGATGCCGCATCTATGTAGCATAAAGTAAGGAACGAATTGGTCACTTTGTAGGTGGGATCATAGAAATCTCGCAATTGACCATTCACAACATTATGTTCATACAAACGGTTTCCAAAAGCTTTGGCTTCCTTGTTATAGCTCTTCGTCCCAAAAGCGATTGAAGCTTCATCTAAAGCACGAATGATGCGCAAATCATCAACACTTGCATTCATCGGATACAGTCTATTGGGTTTGGGACTGAAACGGTAACTAAAGCCAATCGATGTATCAAAAATACGCCTGGCTTGCTGCCACTGTGCATCAAACTTATCTTGTTGTCCTGTGATCGCGTAATAGCGCATCCAGAGTCCTGCGGATTCACTTAAGACCTCGTGTCCTGATGCCGCGGCTCCATTTTGATCCGTATCCAGCAGATTTGTATAAGTGCCATACTTACTAGTAAGCTTATTTTGGATAAAACTAACTAACAAATCTCGATTTATTGAAATTTGCATGGTCTCACTGTATTGGCTATTGGGCTGTCTTTGCAGACTATCCCCCAGAGTAACGCGATACATATAATAAATGGCGGCTATTCCCACCAAAACGAGGCTAATGATTACGAAATTCCTGTTTATTCTCATGAATTCCAGCAGCTCCGTTTCATATACAAAAAGTGGTTATGTAAGTTAAATTTTATCATAGGAACCTAAACGATCCTAAGGTAAATGCTCCTAATTTTAGAATAATGTCGGATACATAAAGAAGGATGTCATGAATTTTTCAAAAATAACTGAGACTTTAGAACCAGCCAATCTAGTGAGTTGTTTGATCAGTCAACAAGGTCAACTGCTATTTGAACAATACCGAGAACAGCAACTTGCAGATACCTTAGCCAAAATCAATTCCAGCACCAAAAGCATTCTCTCTGCACTTTGCTGTATCGCTATGGATCAAGGCTTATTTCCTGATCCCTCTACACCAGCGTCCTTCTTTTTCCCACAACTGGCTAGCGACCCACAATCGCATAAAGCTGATATTACATTACTTCATCTACTAACGATGACTTCCGGTATGAATTGGACCGAATTTGGAGGACAAAACTCCTTCCCTTCAATGACAAGAACACCACATTGGGTGAATTTTGTCTTAGATCAACCCTTAGCCGATGTGCCTGGCACGAGAATGACCTATAACTCTGGCGGCTCTCAATTATTGGCAGCTATCCTCAGCGAAGTAACCGGTATGTCCGTTGCTCGCTATGCTGAGAACCATTTATTTGGACCGCTTGGCATTGAGTCCTATACATGGGAACAAGATCCTCAGGGCATACATACAGGTGGATTTGGGATGTCTATGCGTCCCTTGGATATGCTTAAATTCGGCCAACTCTACGCCCACCAAGGTAGATGGGGGAACCAGCAGATTATTTCCCAAGCACTTATCCATCGCTCAACGCAGCCAGCAATTCATGCAGAAGCCCCCCGTCGCGGCAGCTATGGCTGGCACTGGTGGACGGATACCTATCCTGATCAAACAAATCCAGAGTCGAGCTCACCCTCGTTTGACTACTTCAATGCTTATGGATTCGGAGGACAAGCCATCTATATCGTACCTAGTCTCGAAGCTGTTATCGTGTTGACGAATGATCAGCGGGTAAAGAAAAAGATTCCCTTGCACGTGTTCCGAACAGCGATTGCCCCTTATCTGCTTACATAGATCGCACAATACCAAAAAACCTGTCATACACGCGACAGGTTTTTTGGTGCACATTCATTTAAAAATCATATTTTTCCCATAGAAGATTTCATCCATCTCCCATTTGACACTTTTCTCGATTTCCAGCTGCTCTTCTTTGCTAAGCGTATCCTTCGTGTATCCAAACAAATAATTGTTCAGATCAAACTCGCGAAGCTTGCACTTGGTATGGAATATATTTTCTTGATATACATTTACATCGATCATCTGATATAAATCTTGAATTTCCTCAGGGATGTAATTTTGTATGGAGCTAATCTCATGATCAATAAACAGCTTATGTCCACTTATATCACGTGTGAACCCTCTGACTCTGTAATCCATTGTCAGAATATCGTTATCGAAAGATCGAATTAGAAAATTCAACGCTTTAAGCGGCGATATCTCTCCACATGTGGAGACATCAATATCTGCTCGGAAGGTGCTGATGCCTTCGTCAGGGTGATATTCAGGATACGTATGTACCGTAATATGACTCGTATTCAAATGCATGACAACAGCTTCAGGCAGCGGCCCTGGTGATTCTTCGAACGATTCACTCGGTTCCTGCTCAATGGGACCTTCCGACACAAGCATGGTAACGCTTGCTCCCTGAGGGATATAATCCTGCTTCGCTATATTCAAGACGTGCGCCCCAATAATGTCAGCAACTGTGTTCAATAAAGCTGTCAAACGATCCGCATTATATTGCTTATCAATATAAGCTATGTAGGCTTCACGCTCTTCTCTTGTTTTGGTAAAACAGATATCGTACATATTAAAACTTAGCGATTTAGTTAAATTATTAAAGCCATGCAGCGTGATCATCTGCTCCGAAGTTAATTTCAAATAAATCCCCCCCCTATGTGTAAACTATAAACTGCTTACACAAATATTAAACAGCTACACATAGGATGGTATGTCGGAGTCGCTTTTATTCCATGCTAACAAATACATCATCTACGAGCATCGTCATATTCGCGGTTGTGCTATGCGTTGCAAATTGAATCGTATCCAGCGAACTAACTGCAGTCGCAAACGAGCCAAGCGATTGGCGCAATACACCATTCACATAAATATCGGCTTTATCCGCAGCTGGATCCGCCACAATCTTAATGGTGTACCAGCTAGAGGAAGAATAGGCTTGTAGGTCCGTGTATACACCCGCATTACTTATTTGTAGTTTTCCGCTACTCGTTCGGAGCCTTACCGCAGCAGTTGTTCCAGACATAAGCTGTATCGCGTACAGATTCTCTGCACCCAGCTTGACTTTAAATTCTGCTAGAAACGGTGATGTTGACGCTGTGAAAAGTTTCTTCGCCACAACAGGTGAAACTGAACTTGTATCTGATAATCGCATACTCTTATTGGTCACACTAGGATTATCAATCACCTCTACGATTCCACCAGAGGAATCAAGTGTCCAATTAGTCGGTGTTCCTCCCGTAGCAATTCCATCAAATGTTTCACTTGCCAGCGGCGGCTGAATCAGATTCAATTTCGCTCCGAAAGTTTTCCCTTTTGCGCCTGACACTTGGACAAGCATTTTAATCGTTGGCGACAATTGGGTAATCGTAATTGCTGTATCTGCAGAAATAATGGAACCAGCAGGTTGGTTGATTTCCAGTTCAATCGTACCCGAATTGCTTTGCGTCGGATCTGATACAGCGATAGCTAACGTATCGCCATCCTGCTCAGTTAGAACAGAAGCTTGGTTCATACTTGTCATATAGGGAGATCCACTCACAGAAATCGTTTTACTTCCATTTGTCCAGAAGTTTACCCCCGTAACGTGACTGCTCTCATCTCTTACAGCCTGTGCATCTACTGAATTTTCCAAAACCGTGAAATCTGGATTGCTTGCAAATGTGTCTAACTGTGTTGAAGTTACATTCGGTAATACGGCATATGCATACGTGCCAGCTGTCGGATTCAATCCGTGATTCAACCACAATGCGAGAAAATTTTTCGTTAATACCGTGCTGTCTTTCGTTTTCGCATATTTATTCATGCTTTCCCAGGTGCCCGTTCTTGCTTCTCGAAGCCCTTTGACCGTTGTGCTGTTAGGAAAATAATAGCCTATATCTGCACCAGGAACATTCCCTTGAAGATGAATCCGATTCACACCGGTCATCGTTTCTGACCATCCAAGCGCAGAGGATTTAACTCCCCCATTGACGGTAAGCACATTACTATTGGCATCCGAAATTTTTCGATTATCAACAATCGTTTCAATGGTTCGATTGTCGGTTGAAGCGATGCCTGAACCTAAAGCCACCATCTTATTTGCGAACATAAACCACGATTTTTTGGCTGTCAATGTACTCCCATAAGCATCCAGCTCCATGCCTGCCACACCATACGCATTAGCAATGACGGAGCCTCCTACCCAGTTCTTACTGCTTAAATAGCCAGCGCCATACTTATCAATGCGGGTACGTGTATCCACCGTCGTCCCAGGCAATCTGTATTTGTTAACGAGAGCCCAGTATTCATCACTGTATTGAGAAAGATCCTCATTATATAAGTAGGTCATTCCATCACTTGTATGCCAACCCTTTAGATTCTCTTCATTCACTGATTCATAATTAGCAATTCGACTTGAGGACATGCCAATGGCAAACCCGTAGTTGGGTCGTCTTTGAACCATTCTATCCATGGCAGCAAACGAATATATCCCGACAGGTTCCCCCGAGGGAACTACAGTTGAATCACTCATAACCGCTTTAGCCAATGTGATAAAATAAACGGATCCCGCATTCGTATAGAAAGGATAGAATACATCTGTTTGAATCCAATGTTTAACCATACCTTTGAAATTAGCTGACTCCACAGATGGAGCGCTTTGAGCAAGTTGTAAGACTGCTTTCGTTATACGGATACCGATCGCATGATCTTGATCCCCTCGGCGAGAAATAGCGCGTCCGCGTGAAATATCCATCATAGCTCCCTTATACATAAGGGGGGCAAAAGAATCGTAAATCCATTGATAGATGTTTGCTTTACCTGAGTTCGTTACCTCCCATGTGGACCCGCCTAGAACATACATTAAATTCGCCAATGAACTAATTAATGACTCTCCATACCCGCCTGTGTAGCCGTAGAGTTCGTGTTGAATGAAAGAGCCATCCGAATAAAATCCATCGCCGCTTGTGACATAACTAAATACATTCGTTAATCCATTCTTGGCCGCCGTTATTTTGGCAGTATCCTTAACCAGAATACCTCTTACTCCGACAACCGTTGCTTCCCAGACTCGATTCGCCCCCGTCATCGTTATGGTGGGGTTAAAATAATTGATGGCGTCCATATAACTGCTAAGTTGTGTGGACGAAAGCTCATCATATAAAAGCACAGCAATATTGTTCAGGGACATCGGCGTAGCCATTTGCCAATCAAACCAATTGCCAATTTGCGACTTCGTGGCGTTATACTTATTCGCACTCATCCAGTCTAGCGCACTTAGTAGATCAGTTAACAAAGTTGGACTATGATATAACGTGGAACCATTGGTCTCATAAGCTAAAGACATCGCTTCTAACCGCTTATACGTTAAAGATACAAAACTAGATTTCTCTAGATCCGTTGTTGCTATCGCGTCATCGAGGTCGCTCCATAAATACGTTCTAGCACTTCCCGTATTCATCGAACTCCAATTGGATTGTGCAGCAGAAGTCACTTTCGTGATTTGCGCTGCGATGTCGGAATCTAACACATTTGCTGTTCCACCTGTGAGCATGAAATGCCACTTCTCACGCAAATTATCAAATTCATCTGCTGCCGATACATCTCGTGGTACCATGAACACGACAAATTCGAAGATCATACTCAACATCAGTGTATAGATTAGTAATTGCTTACCTCGTTTCATCATCCACACTCCCCTTACCCTTTAACAGACCCTGCGGTTACCTGCATAAACAGTCGATTAGCAAACAAATACACGATAAGGATCGGCAAGATCGATAAGCACGCTCCAGCCATCATAAGATGTGTCTCCGTCGCAGCTGCTGAGCCATAACGCAGATTGGCCAGGCCAACCGTTAGAGTCTGGAGACTGGGTTTCGTCATGGTGAATACTAACGGCAAAATATATTCGTTCCAGGCATGCCGGAAGGCAAATAGTCCTGCCACAGCGAGTCCTGGCGCCAGTAGGGGTAGAATGATTTTCCAATAAATGCTGTAAAAGTTACACCCATCAATCATCGCTGCTTCGTCCAAATCCTTTGGAATCGCATCAAAGAAACCGATCAACATGAAATAAGTAGCCGCATGAGCGCTTATCAAAATCAAAATGACTCCCCAAAGGGATGTATTCAGATGCAGCTTCACCATCATTTCAAACTGAGGCCTCAAAACGACCGCGCCAATGGAGATGAACATGGTTGCAGCCTGAATGCCAACATAGAGTCTTTTCCCATAAAAATTACGTCTATTTACCACATAAGCAGCCATCGATGAAACAAGCAGCGTACCTGCTGTTGCGAACGTACTCATAAATAGACTGTTCCAAGTAAATTTCGCAAAATTCGCTTTTTGCCATGCTAACGAATAGTTATTCAGATGCCACGTGCTCGGAAGTATCGTTGCTCCGGTCGTTAATTCCGCATTGGATTTAAATGAGCTAAGCATCGTCATGACGACTGGGAAGAGCGTGAATACTAGTACAACTAGCAAAAACAGCCAAAGAAGCAGTTTCGAGATAAGCTTGTGACTCAAGTTAACAGCCAGTTTTTGCTTTGGTTTAACCAAGGCTGCTGTTGAGGTGTTCATCGTCTTTCCTCCTCACCCGTATACACGATTTATTTTCTTGGAAATGGTGAAGTAAATAAGCGTTACTACGCCAACAATGATCGCGGTTGCGAACCCCACCGCACTTCCGTACCCAATCTGCTGATCGACGATAGCTGAGCCTGACATCGGAAAGAACAACCGATACACATACAAATACATGACTTCCGTTCTGCCAGCAGGGCCACCTTCCGTCAAGACCATGATACTTTCATAGCCTTTTAGCGAGACCGTAATCGCCAGCAACATGACCATTTGCAGAATCGGCGCCAGCATGGGAATCGTAATATGCACAAATTGTTGGGAGGCGTTCGCACCATCGATGGAAGCGCTCTCGTATAAATCATCTGGAATCCCTTGTAAGCCAGCGATAAATAACAGCATGTAATTGCCGATAGCTCCCCAAATCGCTACAATAATCACGGTCATCATGGCATGTTTCGGACCTAACCATTCGATGTTCGTGGTAATGATATGAAAACGTGTTAGCAATTGGTTCAGAATACCGTTGTACGAATTAAAAATGACATAGAAAACAATGGAAATAACAGCTGTGGAGATGACCGTAGGCATGAAATACATAATTTTGAGAAACCCTCTGCTCCTCAACTTCTTACTGTTCAGAAGAACAGCAAGAAGGAGTGACAGCGGCATTGTGATGACTAATTTGCCGATCGTATAGACAATTGTGTTGAGAACGGAATGCCAGAATTGTTCGTCCTTCATGAGTCGAGCGAAATTATCCAATCCCACGAATATCGCATCCCCATATCCTGGATACTCATAGAACATATATTTCATTGCCCATAGGATCGGATAAATTCCCAACACAAGTGTTAACAGCAGACTTGGCAACAGGAAACTGTACGATTCCATGTAGTAGCGTATATTTTTCATTTCTTCGTCATCACGCCTTGAAGTTTCACTGGATCGAAATTCGGGTCCACAGTCGCTTTAATTGCACCCGATGCTTTCCCTTTATCTAATGCAGCATTATAGCGCGTATTCAAGTCTTCCATTACTTTATTCACATCGCCACCTTCCAAAATATATTTGGAATAGGCGTTAGCAACGGTTACTCCTTCTGCCGTCACCTGTGGTGCCACTGGCCAAACCGTATCATATTTCGTTGGGAAAAAGCCTTCAATGCCTTGTGCAACTGGCTTCTTAGCTTTCTCTAGAATGGAAGGGACAATTGAAAGGCCTAACCCTTCCTCATAGTAACCTTTGACCACATCATCACTATAGAGATAGTCCAGCAACTTCCATGCTGCATTCTTGTTAGCAGAATTTTTATTTAGGCTAAGCCATGTTCCACCATTCAACATATCCATCGCACCCTTGATATTCCCGTCAATGGAGGGAACGATCGCTGTGGACCATTTAATTTTTGCTGGAAACTGCGTTGAGTACACGCCTACCTCTGCGGAGACAGACAGGTACATCCCGATTTTCCCTTCAGCAAATTGCGCGCGAAGCGGGTCAATATCGAGTGACTCGATTCCCGGAATCATGCTGCCATTCTGATTGATTTGACGGAACGCTTCCAAGATAGGCTTTTGACCATTAAAATCATATTTACCCGTATTAAAATTGTAACTGCTTGCACTGAGTCCGCTAATTTCTGAGATAGGTTTAAACGATTTGTCATACGCATTAGGTGGATTTTTCAAATTCAGTCCAAATCCGTAAGCCCCGCTAGACTTTCCAGCTTCGGTCAACTTTTTGGCCACATCAACCATCTCGGCTAACGTTTTGGGTGGTGACTTAATACCTGCTTTCTCAAATAACTCAACATTATAAATAAGGCGGGAGGTGAACGCGGTGTTTGGGAAGGAGAACGTCTTCCCATCCATCATATTGACTTGATCAATCAATAAACCGGCATACTTTTTCTTATGAACATCCGTCATGAAGGCATCAAGTGGCTCCATATATCCCTTTTTATAATACGTTGGGATGGTAGATGGTCGCGTATCGAACACATCGGGAGCTTGATTACCCGCAAAGGCCATTTCCAGCGATTGGTTGTAGTTATCTGCCATAACCGTCATTTCAACCTCGATATTTTTGTTCTCCGCCATGAACTTATCAATCGCTTTTTGCTTGTATTCGGCATCTGGTCGACCAAATGTCCAGTAGGTCAATTTCACTTTCTTGCCGTCATCCACTTTGGCCCCCGATGTTGCTTCATTTGAAGCGGAGCAAGCTGTAAGACTAATGATCATGATTGCGCTAAGTGTCGCCAGTACGAATTGGGGTTTACGCATGATTGTGCCTCCCTATCATCAATTTCAATCGTTTAAGTGACAGCGCTTTCTCGCCTACAAAGCGTTAACGCGTCTCTCTGTATGTTTATTGTAACGACAATCGGAAACCGTGAGAGTGGGGGAACACGACTGTGGAGATGCGGTAAAATGATGCAATTCATCCATTATTCCAAAGAACTAACACTTTTCTTGTAATCAGATGGCGTTACGCCGGTATACTTTTTGAAAGCATCACTGAAATATCTGCGATCCTCATAACCTAATAAAGGCGCTATTTCTTGGATCTGATACCCATCCAGCAGCATTTCCTTTGCTTTTTCCATGCGTACTTGCGTGACATACTGCATGAGCGTATTCCCAGTTACCTTTTTGAACACATTGGCATAATAACTTCCACTCATATGCACGATTTGGGCGCAATGATTAACCGTCAAATCGAGGTGTAAGTTCTCCTTAATATATTTGCGGGTCAACTCAACCAATTGTTCGGTTTCTGAAATACGACCTTCTTCAATAAGCTTACAGCCCTGTTGACAAAGACTTCTAAGTTCTTGCTGCAACTCGCTTAGTGTCCCTGATCGTTGAAATTTGAAAGCGTGAATCTGAATTTCCAACTTCTCCACTTTATCCAAAGGAACTTTCTCATGCAGAATACGCAAAAGCATATAAATAATTTCATAATAAACGCTTGTCACATAGTGAGGTCGTGGAAGTGGCTGTAACTGGGCTAAATCATCTTCAATTTTGTCTAACATGGCGAGTGTTTCAACTTCATTCCCCGTGCGAAAAGCGAAGAAAAGTCCATGATCACGGTCAAAATGGTAGGTAGAACGCTGTGTTCCGACAGCGACAGCATGCTTGTTCACAAAGCTCTTCACACCATTCCCTCCGGTATAAAAATGATAAGACAACGCCTCTATCGCTTGCTGATACGAGCTTCGGATACCCGCCAATTGTCTCACATACTCACCTAAGCCAATGGAAACTGTAAATTTCGTGAATCGCTCAACATGCTCACGACACAATTCAGCAATTTCAAGAATGTCCGTTTCATCTGACATATTAAAAATACATACGAACCGATTGCCGCTCTCTTTGAAGAATACCCCCTTCGTTCTACTCAGCATCGTTTCTTCCATAATATTTTGCAAACTGAACCGAATTAACTCCACCTCTTGAACCGTCAATTGTTGGAACCTTGCAGGAAAATGATCGATTTCTACCAGCATAACAACAAAGCCCACGGGATCTAGTTTGATATCTAAGAAGTGCCATTTTTCCGCATTATGTACTTCCGAGCTCCCGTGAGACAATAGCAAACTCAGGTACTCTTGACGCAAGAGAGGAATGCTATCCCTCACTTGTTTCTTCAATTGTTGCTCATTCCAAAATTGGTGACGCTCAACCTCAATCTCCGATTTCGCTTTTAACACAATATCTCTAATTTCATCCATCGAAAATGGTTTTGAGATAAAATCAAAAGCGCCAACTCGAATCGCTTGCTGCGCATATTCAAAATCTGTGAAACCACTTAACATGATCACCTTCACATGTGGGAACTGCTCTACTACGGTGGCTGCAAGTTCTAGCCCGTTCATAATGGGCATCCGAATGTCGGTTAAGATAATATCCGGTTTCGTCGTAAGAATGAGTTCTAACCCTTCCTCACCATTCGAAGCGCTTCCAACCACTTCAATGCCATAATATCCCCAGTCAATTCGCGTACAAATGCCAACAACAACTGGCTCAATATCATCAATTACGACAAGTCGCACTTTACGGCTAAGCTCCATCTTCTATCAACTCTCCTTGTAGTGGAATTCGAATTGTTACCTGCGTCAATACGAAGGGCTCACTTGATATGTCTAATGACGCAAGTCCTTGATAATATAGTTTAAGTCGCTGTGATACGTTGCGTAAGGCATAGCTTTTATTTTCATACCCCTGTTCAAGGGATTGCATGATTGCTATCGAATTCATTCCACTGCCGTTATCTTCTACTTGCAACACTAACATACCGGTTTCAGTCCAGATACGAATCGTGATTATGCCACCTGATTTAAGATCTTTAAAGCCATGTAGGATTGAATTTTCGACAAGAGGTTGGAGTAATATTTTCAGAATCGAAAGTCGAAGTAATTCAGGATCCTCAATCTCCAACTGAAAGGAAAAGAGATGCACATAACACTTCTGTTGCAAATTTAAATATTGCGTAACATGCTGAACTTCCTTCTCAAGCAGTGTCTTTTCCCTTCCACCATTCAAACCTAATTGGAACATACGTGATAACGAAAGAATCATCTGCTCAACATCTTCATTCTGATTGAGTTGTGAACGCCAATAAATCGTGTTAAGCGTATTGTAAAGGAAGTGTGGATCAATTTGCGCTTGCAGCGATTTAATTTCCTGCTTTAGCTTCTCTTGTTCCATAGACTTCATCCGTTCAATCAGGCTTGACGTTTCTCCGAGCATACTATTAAATCGATAGCCAACCTGGGTAACCTCATCTTGATATTTGCTAGTGAAGCGAACAGAGAAATCATTCTGCTCGACTTTTTTCATTAGCTTCTGTAATTTGGAAAGCGGTTCCAATAACATGCCTGTCAAATATTTTGAAAGTAGCAAGGCCATGGCAATACTGCCTACAGTGAGACAAAACGTTAATATCTGAATACCAACTAAATCTTTAAGAAGCTCTTTCTTAGACAAGATACTGACGAGGGTCCAATCTGAATTGACAGCCAATCGCGTAGCGTTTACTAAATAAGAATCACCACGAATATCGATTTCTATCTTGCCGTTCGCAGCAGACTTTAGCATCGTAGAGAACTCCTTATTCTGTTTAAGCTCTGCAAGCTGACTGTAGTTCGAGGATAGAACATCTTCCCCTGCACTATTAATTAGGACATAGTTCCCGCCTTTACTTCCAATATTCCGATTAATTGTGTCCTTGAGCGCCCGCTCCTGCATATTCACGACGATGTATACTTTCTGAATCGGTACGTCCGCGACACCTTCCATGACAAGTGAGACAACTCGGGAACGGTTTGCAAAGAAAGTATCCTCATGAGCCTCGACCCACAGAGCTCCTTGATGTTCGTTGAATTGTTTGAAAATCGCGGATTGCTCAAATTTATTTTCCGCAAGTCTCCGCTTCATAAGTGGATAGAATTCACCGATAGGCGTTACGATGAGAATCGAATCAATAAGAGAATCTTGAACCATCGCTTGAGCAATTGGTGTTTGGATCGCTGATAAATCAGCATAATAGGCGCTTACTTTTCCTTGCTGTACATCTCTCATCGCTTGTTTCATCGGTTCACTTATGGCGAGTCCTAGCATAGCCACTGTAATTTTTTTCAACTTTTCGTCCAAAACTTCTACCGATTTATCCAAAGTGTTTCGACTAAGCTCTAACGCATTACGTTTCATTACATCTGCAGCGAAGTAGTAGCTGAGCACGCCTGTTGTACCAACTGCTAATGTAATTAAAAGGACGAACGTCATCCATACTCTTGTTTTTAACGATAGTGAATAATAGCGCATCCATCTCGTCCCTTCTCAAAATCATCCTACCTCTTCCATTAAATGCCTATCATTACCTCAAGTACCTCAAGTATAGAACAATGTAATCGAACAGAACACAAAAAAGTACATTACCCTAAGGTAATGCACGTTAGACTGAATCGTATTAACATGATTGGGGATTAATTACAATCGCTTCTGCAACTCTGGGTAGCTAGTTATTAAATCTTGAAAAGCTTTACCCCAGTATGCCTCATTTAACTCATCTCTCGACAGTTCCAGACTCGGCGATTTACCTATTTGCAAAGCATGATAACGATAAGCATTGTAAAAATTTCTTTCCGCCATGCTAATCGGACTGCCCTTATAGAGGATGGATAGCTGCGAAAACCCGATGCCAACAAGTATTGAAACAACAGACGCGGCTAAACGAGAGACCAGGTAGGAGGCAACACCTGCCCACCCCGTTAAAACGGATCCAATTGCTACGGCAATCAACGTCGGGAGAAAGAGTCCATAAATATGCGAAAACATAGCACCTAACTGTATAAAAGGGAACAACACAATACCACTAAAGGTGAGTACGATACCTATCGACATAGCAAACAACGTACATATGCCAATATTTAAGGGATTTAAATGCAGCGCGAAACACAAAATCCCAGTAAAAAAACCTAAGGATGAAGTCATGACACTAATCGATTCTGTGGTTTTTAGAATGCTGTCTGGTTTTACTTCTGGATACAATCTCGCCATAAGACCAAAGCTTGTGGAATCGTCGAGACTTATTTTGAGCCCTTGCGGCGTATAAATGGCCATCCCCCAGTCCCTCCTCTGCGGCCACCATCCGTTAAGCTCTCTTCTTCCTCGTAACGACATCGAAGATAACTGCGATTGCCAATACCGCACCACGAATCATGTATTGATAGGAAATACCAATTCCCATAAGATTCATCCCACTGGATAAAGAAGCCATAACAATCGCTCCAATAATGGAGCCTGTCACTTTTCCAACCCCGCCCGCTGCCGATACACCGCCCACATAGGCGGCAGCTATCGCATCAAGTTCGAATAAGGTTCCGGCGGTTGTCGTCGCGGATTGCAGTCTTGCCGTAAAGAGAATACCTGAAAGAGCGGATAGCAGACCCATAGATCCAAACACGATATACGTAATTTTCTTCACACTAATCCCGCTCAAGTTCGCTGCCTCGGGATTGCTGCCAACGGCATAAATATGTCTGCCTAACACGGTCGAAGTTGTTAAGAAATGATACACAGCAACCACAATCAAAACCACGATGACTGTCCAAGAAAAGCCGTTATACCCAGCTAGAATCCATGTAATATACGCAATAATTGCCGAAACGAAAATGACCTTCACAGTAAAAATATTGGAAGAAACCACTTCGAAATTGTATTTCAGCTTATTATTTCGTTTTGAAATTTCACTGTAAATATACAGAACGATCATCACGGCGCCTAGAATTAAGGAGAGGAGATTCAATCCGCCTACCTTCGCTATGGCAGGAATAAAGCCGTTCCCAATTGCGTTGAAGTTCTCATCTTTAATGATAATCGTGCCCGTTTTCTCTGTTACCCGCAGGAGTGCTCCTCTAAATATCAACATACCTGCGAGGGAGGCCACAAAAGATGGAATACCGAACTGTGCGACTAACAACCCATTGAATAGACCCACGATAATACCAAGTACAAGAATAATTGGAATCGTGATATAGAAAGGGACTCCCGCTTGCGAAAGAAGCACGGCAGCAACCGCACCCAGAAAACCTGCTGCAAATCCAACAGATAAATCAATATGTCGGATGACAATGACTAACGTCATCCCCACGGCTAGAACTGCAATGTAGCCTGTAGCGTCAATTAGATTACTTATATTTCGTGATGACATGAACAATCCATCCGTCATGATGGAGAACGTCAGCATGATGATGAAGAGGGCAATGTACATCCCATATTCTCGAATATTCACTTTGATGAGCGATTTGGCTTCACTATAAAATTGCACTGGTCTTCCTCCTATTGCGTGGCAAGCTTCATAATCATTTCTTGATCCGCATCCTCGATGGATAGCTCGCCTTTTATTTTACCTTCAGCCATCACGTATACACGGTCACTCATGCCCAAAACTTCGCTAAGCTCCGATGAGATCATAATGATGCTCATCCCTTCGCTGATCAGCTTGTTCATGATCGTATAAATTTCGTATTTGGCCCCGACATCAATGCCGCGTGTAGGTTCATCTAAGATGAGCAGGCTCGGATTCACAAATAACCATTTGCCGAGTGATACTTTCTGTTGATTTCCCCCGCTCAAATTACCAACAATTTGCTCAACGGAAGGCGCCTTAATGTTCATAGATTGCTTATAATGATTTGAAATTTTCACTTCTTCGTTATTGTTGATGACGCCCTTCTCAGAGATATCATGCAAGTTGGCGACGGAAATGTTTTGCTTAATATCTTGAATGAGGAATAAGCCGTCTCCTTTGCGATCCTCCGTCACATACGCAATGCCTGCCTTAATGGCATCTTTCGGATGGTGAAAGGTATGCTTAACACCTTCCATAAGAAGATCTCCGCGGAGCTTATATCCTTTGGGATTGCCAAATATACTTTGAGCCAGTTCCGTTCGACCTGAACCCATCAAACCTGCAATACCGACAATTTCACCCTTTTTAATATGCAAATTAACATCTTTCACGACGTCACGGCCCAACTGCGGATCATACGCCGACCAGTTTTGAATCTCGAGAATGTTCGTTCCGAAGGACTTTGTCATTCTTTTTGGATAAATATCATCAATTTCACGGCCTACCATGTTTTTGATGATGACGCTTTCCGAAATCTCACCTTTGGCCGCATTCAACGTACAGATCGTTCTACCATCTCGTAGTACTGTGAGTTGATCGGCAATCGCCGTCACTTCTTTGAGCTTATGCGAAATCATAATGCTCGTAATGCCTTGCTTTTTTAGTTCTCGCAGCAGATCAAGCAAATTCTCGCTTTCTTTCTCGTTGAGCGCAGCTGTTGGTTCATCTAGAATCAGCAACTTCACGTCCTTGCTCAAGGCTTTGGCAATTTCCACAAGTTGCTGCTTCCCAACTCCCAGATCCTTCACGAGAACTTCCGGGTTCACATCTAGCTTCACTTTCTGAAGGATTGCTTTGGCTTGACGTATCGTTTGATTCCAATCAACCATGATGCCTTTTTTCACTTCATTGCCTGCATAAATGTTCTCATACACGGTGAGGTCAGGGAATAAAGCTAACTCTTGATAAATAATAACGATTCCCGTCTTCACACTGTCGCTGATTTTCGCAAATTGTTGAACCTTGCCTTCAAAAACAATATCTCCCGTGTAAGTGCCATGCGGATACACTCCGCTGAGTACCTTCATCAAAGTTGACTTGCCTGCGCCATTTTCACCGACCAAACAATGAATTTCACCTGAATTAACTTTAAAATTTACGTTCGCAAGTGCCTTCACACCGGTGAATTCCTTGGAAATGTTGTTCATCTCTAATATATATTTGCTCATTATCAAGCGCTCCTTAGCCGAACGACTCTTGGAATAGAGGAATAGTGATAGACGTATCTATCACTATTCCATCCAAGCTATGTGATCTTACACTTACAAGCCTTTGAAATCGGATGCTTGGTAGTATGCTGAGTCGACAAGTGCGGATTTAACGTTCGCTTTATCAACAACGATGACATTCGTTTGTTTCGCTTTAACATCGATTTTGCCATTGTTATAGGATCCTGTTGTTTCAGGCGTTTTGCCATCTAGGATCGCAACAGCCATTCCCATTGCATCTTTAACAAGTGTACGAACATCTTTGAATACCGTCATGGATTGTTTACCATCGATAACATATTGAATGGAAGCTTTCTCCGCATCTTGACCTGTTACAAGGAACTTCGTTACAGCTTTGTCTGAGGAAAATACATCCGCGATGGAACGAGCTGTACCATCATTTGGAGCTAGAATGGCAACATCGCCCTTCATGTCTGCTGCAGCCGCTGTCAAATGCGTTTGAGCTTTGTTTTTCGCTTCATTCGCATCCCAGTTCGTTGTTACTTGACCGATGATTTTACTCATTTGCTCACGAGTCAATTTGGCATTACCTTTCAGAGCAACAGCTTCACTGGAGTTGGCGATTTTGAATGTGCCATCGGCAATTTTCGGTTGAAGCACTTGCCATGCACCTTCGAAGAACAAGAAGGCATTATTGTCAGATGCTGCACCTGCATACAGGTACAACGGTTGGCCTTTTTTAGCTTTATCAACTAAGTACTGTGCTTGTGCTTTACCTACAGCGATGCTGTCAAAAGTCACATAGTAGTTAACTGCATCTGTTTTCGTAATCAAACGGTCGTAAGAGATGACTTGGATACCGGCTTTCTTAGCGGATTCTACTGCAGCTGCTGCTGCATCACCATCTTGCGGACAAATGATCAATACTTTAATGCCTTTGGCAATCAAAGCATCCACGTTTTCCTTTTCTTTCGCCGAAGAACCTTGGCTGAACAAGATTTCCGTTGTATATTTCGAACCTTTCAATGCGTCTTTGAAGCGTTGCTCATCTTGAACCCATCTTGGCTCGTCTTTGGTAGGTAATACAATCCCAACGCTAACTTTGGAACTGCCGGAGTTCCCACATGCTGCAACCATCACGGCTAGAAACATGACCACTACCATTAAAGAAATCGCTTTCACACTTCGTTTCATTTGTAATACCCCTCTCATTTGTTTTGGCTGTGCGCCAACTACAAACTGAGTATATCACCGGGATTTTCCAATGTAACCGCTTTATATTAGCACTTTTTTTAACATTGCTATACTAATTTGTCATTTGTCTTTGTATCACATTTTTATATACGTCTTCTCTCACATGGAAGCCATCTGCAATAATCGTGGCATCCATATTCGATTGATCAACAGCTATGGGTTCAAGCAAAATGGAGGGAACATCCATTTTCTTATTGTTTACTTTCTTATCCGCATGGACATTTTCACCCTTCGCCATCTTTACAGCAAGCTCAGCTGCCGTTTCTGCAAGCTTCTTAATCGGCTTATACACCGTCATCGTTTGCGTTCCCTCAACAATTCGCTGCGCAGCTGCCAGCTCCGCATCTTGCCCAGAGACAGGAATACGACCTGCCATGTTCTGGGCAGCTAAAGCTTGAATCACTCCACCTGCTGTGGCGTCATTGGCGGCAACAACCGCATCCACTTTGTTCTGATTCGCCAGCAGTGCCCGCTCCATATTCGCTTTCGCATTCGCAGGTTTCCACTCTTTGGTCGCTTGATCAAATACGATGTTAATATCCCCCTTCTCGACAAGGGGCTTCAAAATGTTCATTTGCCCTTTTTTGAACATATGGGCATTATTGTCCGTATCAGCGCCTTCAATGAGCACATAGTTCCCCTTAGGCGCCTTTTTGACAATCGCCCTGGCTTGTAACTCGCCAGCCTTCTCATTATCGAAGGAGATATATAAATCGACATCCGAGTTGACAATTAATCGGTCATAGGAGATGACCTTAATGCCTGACTTATGTGCCTTTTCTACAATTGCTGCGGATACCTCCGCGTTGTGCGGCACAACGACAAGAACATCAACGCCGCGTGATATCAGGTTTTCTGCCTGAGCTAGCTGCAAAGCATCGTCGCCATTCGCGGCTTGAACTTCGATATGAGCACCAAGCCTTTCTACCGCTGCTTTGAACAAATCACGATCCTTTTGCCAACGTTCTTCCAGCAATGTATCGATGGATAATCCAACGACTACAGGCTTATCCGCACGGACGATCCGACTTGGGCTTGGTTTACTATCAATCTGCGGGCTAGCTTTATCCGTTGGTGTACGACTCGCTCCGATGAACGAACAAGCGGTTAGCCCTACAGCCAAGATGGCGATAAGGCCAACCATTCCGCTCTTCTTTCTGACATGTTGCAGGGCAACCTCCCCCTCTCTTCCAAGTTTTCGTCATGCTTTACGCTCCAGGAAGGTCCCAGCTTAGCTGTGCTTTTTGTTCGTTGGTCGAATCAGCATTTTCCGATAGTCCGTCGGGGCATATCCAACTAACTTTTTAAACACCCGACTAAAATAATTCGGATCATTATAACCCACTTCAAAGGTAATTTCTTTTAGGCTTTTATCCGTTTCCTGCATCAATTGTTTCGCCATTTCAATCCGATAGTCCGTAAGAAAATCGATATAATTCATTCCGAAATGCTCTTTGAACAGCTTGCTGATATAAAACGGATTTCGATCAACCGTGGCGGCAATCCGTTCCAAGGACAAGTCTTCATGTGCGTGCTTCTGGATATATTGCTTCATCGTCTGCAGTAAATCAGTCTCGACAACTTCTCCAAGTGGGATTAGGTTATGAATCAACAGCCGGGATTCCGCTTTTAATTGCATATAACTAGTCGTTGCACAGGGAAAATAAGGCGTATTGACCTCCATCCCCATTTCCTGCAGCATACGAGACACAACAATCAGTACTTCAAATATGCGTTGCTGAGACATGCCAACCCCTTGGCCAATGCCTTCAAACACATCAATCATTCTTACAATCTGATCTCCTGCCCCTTCTAGATTGCCGCGCCTCATCTCTTCGAGCACGGTTTTCTCCATCTCAAATGTAAGGATACCCATCGCTTGAATCTCATCCTGCGTCAAATTCTCATACAAACAATAACGAGCTGGCAACGTCATATCCATGGAAGCCAACAAAGCTTCCTGATAGGATTTGCGCATGTCCCGTACATCCTTGCATAGACCGCCTATTCCGATAAATAAACGAAATCCACATCTTGCATCCACTACTTGGATCCATTTCTTTGCGATGCTAATGGCTTGTGCGCGATATGAGAATTCACCGTCCATAAAAACAATAGCTGGTACTTGATTGCCTGACATTTTCCCAAACCAAATCGGATTGGATATCTCGGGAAGCAGCTCGTTTAATTGCATATATACCATATCCAAATTACGGATGCTTACTGATTCCTCGGAGACTTGCGTAAATTGCAGCGTCATCACGAATCCCTCTCGCCCAGTTGGCATTCCGACGAGATCGATCATTTCAGGCAGTGAAGCGGATTGCACATAATCGAATAACAATTGTTCGACTAGATCTGCCTCGACCAGAGGTATCATCTTCAGCAACCGTTCTTGCTCCGAACGTCTAGACGCCAACTCAAGCTGCGTGTTCATAATTTCGCTGGCTACTCGACCAATTGTCTCCAGCACAACCGAAATTCGGCTTGGTTTCAACATATAATCATACACGCCTAATTTAATCGCTTGCTGAGCAAATTCAAATGTATCGAATGCAGTGACGACGATAAATTTGACTGTTTTGTTAGTCTCCCTAATCTTCTCTATCGCTTGAAGTCCATTAATGCCAGGCATTTTAATATCCATCGTAATCAGGTCTGGCTGCAACCGTTCTGCGGCTTCAATTGCTTCCCTGCCATTCACTGCTTGGCCCACAACCTCCACGTCTGGCGAGCCCTCTTCTATGATTCTTTGCAGGGCAGTCCGCTCAATGTGTTCATCATCCACGATTAATAAACGAATCATACTGCTTGCCCCCTTGGCAGTTTCAATGTTATACAAGTACCCGCTCCTAGATGGGATTCTATCTCTATAATCTCTTCAACCCCATAAAACAGCTGTAAGCGATGAATCACATTCCATATGCCGATGCCTGTTGAATGTCCTTTATAAACAGAGTTTTCTGTATGAGATAATAATTTAGATAACTGTTCTTCATCCATACCTTGTCCTGTATCCTGTACCTGAACGAGGATATGTTTCTCATCCTGCTTAACGCGAATCGTTAACGTGCCGCCCTCTTCAGCGGGTTCAATCGCATAAATAAAGGCATTCTCTGCAAGCGGTTGCAAAATAAGAATAGGAAGCTCGATGCCTAGCGCCTCCTCATCAATTTCACGCACGACATGCAAGCGATCGCCGAAGCGAGCCTTTTGAATCGTTAAATACTCCTCAAGCACCTCGAGCTCATCTTTTAAAGACACCCGGCTATCCAGCTTACGGAGATTATATCTAAGCATACCAGCGACAGAGCTAATTAATTCGCTTGTTTTACCCGCGCCTGCCAAATAAGCTTCCTTAGACAGCATATTCAGGGTATTAAAAAGAAAATGAGGGTTGATCTGGCTTTGTAAGCTTTTCAACTCACTTTCCTTCAACATGAGCTTATGTCGATGAAGATCATATTCTAATTGCGCCTTACTCTGAATATCGTCGATAAAATGTCCTATTTTCAATCGCATACTATCCAAGGTTTTGGCCAGGAAGGCCATTTCATCGTTATTGCCCAGATCAATCGGATTTTTGAAATTACCTCGCGACAGTTCACGCGCGGACAGCGTTAATTTCAACAAAGGCTGCGTGACACTATCGACGAATCGATACGAAAACAGCAGCAACAGCAAGGATACCAGCGCCAGCGTCCAGAGGCCCATTTTCTTAATGTTTTCACTTCGCTTAATAATTTTTCTGTAGAAGGCATCGTAAGTATTTTGCTCACCGCTAATTAAGGTCAGCGTCGTCTCTGAAATATATTTTGAAATGTTAGATGCCTCGTCAAATTGCTTTGCCGCATTTTCTTCATCATTATCCTTCTGAAAACGTACCGCCAAATCCATCGCTTCCGATTGACTTTCCAGCATGTTCTGCAAATTGTCGAGCAGCATCGTGTTACTCGCATTTCGCAGCCAATCCATCTCGAACTTCGTTCGCAGCAAGCTGCTGTTATCCGTTGCATATTGATTCAAGCTTTCCAGCGTAGGAGACATACGGTATTTATTCAAGGTGGTTAACGATTGCTGGCTTAATTGCGACGCTTGGTTCATCTGCATATAACGCTGAAGAATCTCGTTGTACTTCTCAACTGTTCGCTGATTATAAATGCTCATGGAAAGCCAAATGATCGCCATAATGACCCAGATGAGGATCGATAACATCATCATTTTACTTCGAATGGTTTTCAAGGGCTTTCTCCTCTTCTCCAGATGAAGTCACCACACTGATTGGTGTGAAGTAGCTGTTCTCTAGCGGCAGTTGTGTAGCATCTAACCATCGTTTCATCAAGTTGACGCTCAAAATCCCCATGTCTTCATAATGCTGCGAGAGCCCTGCTTTCACCTGACCATTCTTAATCAGCATTAGTGTTTGTGGGGAATCATCAAAAAGGAAGATCGGATATTCCTTCGTTCGCGAACGCGTACGCGCTGCCTGCACGATACTCTCACCAGATTCCGTCGACAACCCAATGAAAGCGGTCACATTTGGAAAGTGATTTAAAATATCATTCGTTTGCATCTTCGGTTGTGACATCTCCGGATCATTCGCCGCCGTAACAATCTTCAATCCGTCGTATTTACTAAACACCTCGTGCAGACCTTTTAATCGGAGATCATCCGTTGAAGGAGATGACAGGTTCTTAATCACACCTACTACCCCTTTGCCTTGTAACTGGGTCGCGATATACTCGCCCATAATGATTCCTTCTTGATAATGATCAGAACCTATGTACGACTTACGCAAGCTGCTTGGGGCGTCGGAATTAATCGTAATAATTGGAATCCCTTTCTCCGTCGCTTTCTTCACCATAAGATCGAAATCGGGATGATCCACACCTTCCACGACAATCCCACTCGCTTTGGAAGCGATTGCAATATCGATTTGTTTAATGAGGCCTTCCAAGTTCGAACGGTAGACGCCCCAAAAGTCAATTTTGATATGGTGTTCTTCCGCAGCCTCGTGTGCCCCTTTTTGAATCGCATTCATCATAAAGCTACCCTGCTCTTGTGAGATAATCACGATGCGTTCTTCATGCTCATGCGCCATGGGTTCCCCTGCACTAGTAGACATACTCAAATCGCTTTGATAAATCTTGAGCATATAGTAGAAAGAAAATGACAGCGTAACAAAACTACTGGCAATGATCGCGATTAATATCAATTTTTTCATACATTCACCCACATACTCTTCCAATTTCCAGTAATTCTATCATGATTTCAAGAATTCGAATACAATCAAAAATAAAATCCAACAACAATTACGTTGCTGGATGTATGATTTGTACAAATTGCCCGAGAAACCGATCATGATTGAAGGCTGTATGTTCATTCCAAGGTGACTCCCAGCCTGCATAACCAGGAGTCCAATGAACCTGCTCTTTCTTCACAGCCTTTAACTCCCGCCAGCTTGCATGGTTAGATTGATTTGCCCAAGTTGCTTGAGACAGGGCATCCTTACAAATATTTAGGATGATATGGTCAGCATCAAATTCGGCCAACTCCGACAATTGCACCGATTTCGTCCACTGAATATCTGCGACTAGATTCGCAGGGGTTAACTGCAGATCATCATAGAGAACCGTGCCAGCAAGACGTCCCCACACTTGAATTTCTTTGTGATGAATCAGTACAACTAACACCTTCTCCTTCTTCAATGTCTTCTCTACAGTGTCACGTGCATCAGCTGCTTTAAGGTCATAGTTTTGCAACCATTTCTCCGCTTCACGTTCCTTGCCTAAGAATTCACCGATCAACATCAGATGCTCGCGCCAATTCCTATCCCAGGGTAAGAATAAAGCAGGACTGATTTCAGCAAGTTTATCTTGCTCCTCTTTAGGGACCCAAGTATCAATTCCTACGATATAATCCGGCTTGGCTTGTTGTAAGGCAGCAAGATTAAACCCATAGTGATGACTTAACGGCACCCTAACATCATAGGCATATTTATTCCGATAAAAATCAGTCCAATAGTGATCCATAGGCGCAGCATAAGGAATTATTTGTAGGGCTAGCAGCTGTCCGATATTCACCCAACTATATGCCGCGACTTTCATTTTCGTATTTTTTAAATAAACGGCTGGTGCCATTCCCATATGCTTCTTAAAATTATTGCTGAAATAAATTTCATTTTTATAACCAACTTGGAATGCAATCTCCTTAATAGATGCTTGAGGGAGTTCTCGCATTAACTCCTTGGATTTACTTAATCGTAACTCCGTTACGTATTCGATAACACCCTTACCAAATTTCTCCTTGAATAATCGCATAAAATGAAACCGACTTAAACCGGCTCTTGCTGCCAATGCATCAATCGTTATTTCTTCTGTGAAATCTCGTTCGAGCATGAACTTGGCATACTCCAAGGCGATCGCCGTTTTGTGCTCTTCATTTTGCAAAACTAAGCTTAGCAATTCATAGAACCCTGCCTCAGCCCGAAATCGATCCGCAATCGTGCCATTCTCCCAATGTGTTGCGATCATTTTAACTAATGGAATGACCGTAGAAACGGCGAGGTGCATTGCTTCCCCTTCACCTGGAAACGAGTTCACAGGCTGGATATTCGCTTCATCAGATTCTGTTTGGACAATGGCTGCTGCATGAAACCGTAGAATATAAATCCCATCCTCAACCCCTTTAGGTAGACCTACTTCAATGAGTTGACCTGGCCTGCCTATGAATACAGTACCGGATCGCAGAGGGTAATACTGGCCATTTATGATCAAACGACCATCCGTTGAATCAGATACGATTAACATCATAGCGTCCGCTTTAATAAAATCTCGTTCCACAGGGAACTGCAGATCCTTCGCCAAAATACGTTCAATCGATTTTAGCTTATACCACATCGTACTTCTAGCGTTCTCGTCTACGAGATCCATTTGAGTATCCTCATATTTCATTGTCGGAATTACACTCCTATATCCATACGCAATATAGAAAGGACGAGGGAATCCCCCGTCCTCTCAAAACCTATTTGACTATAAGTCGAAGCACATCATCAATAATTAGTTGGTTCGCGATCACGTTCTGATTGAACCAATGTCCGGAATCCACTTCATACACATGACCTTGTTTAACCGCGGGCAATTGCTGCCAAAGCGGGTTATCCACAGGAGCCTTTGCACGACCTTTACCTGAAAGCACAAAAATGTAATCCACATCATCGAGCTGAGCCAGTGTTTCCAGGGAATACGTATCATAGTCGCCTTTTAACAATTTAGGCTGTTTGAAACCAAACCCTTGATACAATAGTTTACCACTATAGAAATTCGCACCAAACAATTTAAATCCTTTTTCATTAGCGGATTGGAATAATACGGCAGATTTGTCGCCAATCGCGGTCCGAAGCTTATCTTTGGAAGCCGTGACCTTCTCATCATATTTCTTAATTGCTTGCTCTGCTTCTTTTGTTTTCCCAAGCACTTCACCTAATTTGGCAACACTCCCGCGCCAGTCGTTCTCATCATTGGATAATACGAACGTAGGAGCAATTTTGGAGAAATCCTCGTAGGTTCCATTTTTCATATAAGTTGGTGCAGCAAGAATAATCAGATCTGGATTATGACTTAACGTTTGCTCAGGCTTGAGTCCACCCGTCATGTCTAAGACAGGCACCCCGCTCAATACGTTTTGCAAATACTGCTGAGGCTCACCGGCAGCAGACCATTGCGCGACAGGCTTAATGCCGAGTGCTGTTAAGCCATCTTCTAGGAAAGGAGCGATTACACGCTTAACCTCGCCTGGAATTTTCACCTCATGTCCCATCGCATCCTTCAGGACACGTTCTTGCGGTTGTGCAGAGGCTGTTGCCGTTGCTGGCTTCGTACTTGCAGGCGTAGCTGCATTGTTCGTATCGGTTCCGGCACCACAGCCGGCTAGAAATAACGAAGACACGAGTAAAACTGCTGTGAAATTAATGAACTTTCTTTTACTTGCTTGAATCATTGGATATCCCCCTAGATGATACTGATAATCATTATCGATATTTAGGAGTATATAGGACAATTCCTTCTTTGTGAATACGTAAAAATGCTGACTTTTCATTCATCGACCGCACGATTGTATATATTCTAGTATCCAACCGCTATCATTTTTGATAGATATGTCCAAGCAATTTTTTCACGGTCAACATAAATTAAATCTATCAATCTATCAATCTAGTAGAATAGGAGGGGCTATGATGGGAACCATGTGGGGTGGATATACCGTTGATCTTAACCTGATCGGGTCCGGAGCTTTAGGCAAAGTTTATAAAGCTTATGATTCGAATGGACGCCAGCTGGCAATCAAAGAGACTTCCAATCGTGAGGCGGCAAGACGCGAAGCGCGGATTATGCAGAGTTACCGGATCGGTGAGTTTTTGCCACGCTATTATGATTATTTTGAGATCGGGGAAAAAGGCTATTTGGTTACTGAGTATATCCTGGGGTCGACTTTGGGCAATGACTTTCATAATACCTTCACCAATAAGCGGGATCAGGACTTAAGTGTAGAGATTACAATCAACATCCTCAAGGGGCTTAGACGACTCCACAAAACAGGGTATATCCATAATGATGTGCTGCCCAAAAATGTCATGATACTTCACAATAAGCCTGAGACGGTCAAAGTAATAGATTTCAACATTGCCAAAGAGATTGTGAGTCCTGCTGTCATGAATAAAGAGCTACAGGCTGTGTGCAAAATATGTGCTTTCCTCATGAACGGGACGCTAGCGGATATCCGTAAGGCGGAAATTCGCGATAGAGATCTTAGGCGTGTGTTATTAAATCCCTTTGACGTAAACAATAAGGACAAGTATCCTTCAGCTGACGCACTCATTGCAGCATTACGGCCTTTTTGCTAAGGCACCTGACTGATCAGGTGCTCCAATCCTTGTCCAGCGAAGGCAGAAGTCAACTCCAGTCCCTTTTACTGCGCCTATAGGTCTGGTGGATTTTCTAAGTAACCAGTGGTAGAATATAGGAGGTTGTCCCAATTCACAATTAGAGGAGATTGGTCATGTCAATTAATGCTTATTTAAATTTCCCAGGAAACACGCGAGAAGTTGTAAATTTCTATGCAGACGCATTTAATCTGCCATCTCCAAAAATGATTACATTTGGCGATATGCCGCAAAACCCTGACTATCCGCTGCCTGAAGAGGCTAAAAACGGTGTCATGCACACTCGTTTGGATATTAACGGAAGCCCTCTGATGTTTTCCGACACGTTCCCCGGTATGCCATACGTTGTAGGGAACAACATTAGTCTTTCTTATGTCAGCCCTAATGAAGAAGAACTTACAAATGTATTTCATAAGTTGAAAGTTGGCGGCAAGGTAGTTATGGAGCTGCAAGCGACGGACTGGAGTAAACTATACGGTCAAATAGAAGACAAGTTCGGCATTCTTTGGCAGTTTAATCTTGATAGCGGAGAATCTTTCTAAACATACGCATCAAAAGGCCCGTGCTGTAAGCACGGGCCTTTCCTTTTTACAAGATCGGTGAAATCAACTTCGAAATCGACTCCAGGAATCGGATGCGAAGCGATCGCTTCTCATACTCCTCCAAGGTCAACTCCATACACCCCTCCATATCCATCCAGAAAGTGTCTTCCAGCTTTCTGGCGGTCTCCTCATGAAACATCAGCGCATTCGTCTCAAAATTTAGCCGCAAGCTGCGAATATCGAAATTCGCTGTTCCCACCGATGCTACTTTGCCATCTACAATAATCGTTTTGGCATGTAGAAATCCGTAATCATATAGATAACATTTCACGCCAGCGCGCAGCAATTCACCTACATAATACAAAGAAGCCCAGTGCACGAAGAGATGATCTGCCTTCTCCGGTATCATAATCCTCACATCAATCCCCGAAAGCGCAGCAATTCGCAACGCATTCAACATACTTTCTTCGGGAATAAAATAAGGTGTTTGCAGCAAGATGCGACTTTTGGCCATATGTATCAGCTTGAGGAATGTATACACGAAGTGCGGCCAAGTCTCGTTCGGACCACTTGCAACAATTTGCATAGGGACCTTCCCTTGCTCAGCACTATTCACAATCTCCGGAAAATGACCAGCACCCACTTCAAGCGTCTCTGACGAAGCTAAGTTCCAGTCAAGGATGAATCGGGATTGTAACGCACGCACGACAGTGCCTCTCAGGCGAAGATGCGTATCGCGCCAGTAACCAAACTTGGGGTTCAATCCAAGGTATTCATTTCCGATATTAAATCCGCCAATATAGCCAATTTGTCCATCAATAACCACTAGCTTACGATGATTCCGATAATTCACACGATAGTTCAGAAAAGGAATACGCGATGGAAAAAATGCAGCTTTGTGCCCGCCTGCCTGCAAAAAATCTTTAAAAAAGGAGTCCTTCAACGTACGCGAACCGATATCATCATAAAGAAAGCGAACCGTAACACCTTGCGCGGCTTTGCGAGTTAGCACTTCCATAATTCGCTGACCTAAGGAATCATTTTTCACAATATAGTATTGCATATGGATATGGTTTACGGCTTCCTCCAGACGGCTGATCACATCATTAAATTTCTCCACACCATCCGTGAAGATATGTACTTCATTATCCTGTGATAAGAATGAATCATTCGTAGCTACATTCAAATAAATTAAATACCGGTAATCCTTTACCATGGGATCGATATAGGGAAAAGTCCCCTCCATGAGTTGCTGCCGCTGCTCGCCAATCACAGTCTGCATTCGTTCCTGCATGCGCTTATTCCATTTATACAGTTTTCGTCGGCTCAGGTTTTGCCCCAGCATCACGTACAATAGAAAGCCTAGAATAGGAATGAATAATAGCACCATTAACCAAGACCATGTAGCCGCAACATTACGTCGTTCTAAGAACACCACCGTGAGCGCCAATAAAATATTGACGACGAACAACACGGTTAACATATGAGAAAACCAATCCATGCCCATCATTTACCACTCCAACCCTCTTTACTCGTCTGCCCCTATTATACCTGAATTTTCTAAATAACGAAAAAGCCCCCCTCAATCTTCCGAATGAGGAGGTCCTATTCACAATCTCTAAGAGATCATTTCTTTATAAAGTGCGATATACTGCTGCGCGGATCTGCGCCAGCTATAGTCACATTTTTTCATATTTTGCTGAATCTTCATCCAACTGTCCCGATCATTCTTAAAAAAGAATACCGCTCGTCGGATGATATGCAGCATATCATGAGCGTTGTAGTGCGTGAACGAGAAGCCTGTCCCTTCTCCAGTGAACTCATTATACGGCTGCACCGTATCCTTCAGACCACCCGTTTCCCGCACGATCGGCACAGAACGATAGCGAAGGGCAATCAATTGACCGATGCCGCATGGCTCGAATTGGGATGGCATCAAGAAGAGGTCCGAAGCTGCATAAAACTGATGGGCTAACGCTTCGTCGAAGTAAATATGCGCAGACACTTTAGTCGGATAAGCAGCGGCCGCATCTCGAAACATTTGCTCGTAGACAGGCTCGCCAGTTCCCAGAACAACAAGCTGAATGTTGAGCGTTAGAATCTCACGCAGCACGTGTTGAATGAGATCTAAGCCCTTCTGCTGCACCAAACGAGTCACCAGCACGATCATCGGGATGTCGCCATCCACAGGTAGCCCTAGGCGCTCCTGAAGCGCTATTTTATTCTGCGTTTTCTTCGGCAAGGAATCACGGTAATTCACGACGAGATTCTTATCCGTCATGGGGTCGAAAATATCGTAATCAATCCCATTCACGATACCCGTCAATTGATCTCTACGATGGCGCAGCAGGCTGTCCAAAAACTCGCCGTAATACGGCGTTTGAATTTCCTCTGCATAGGTCTGGCTAACGGTTGTAATTTGATCCGAATACAAGAGTCCGCCTTTTAGGAAACTAGCCCCACCATGAAGCTCAAGCGCGGTTCCAGAGAAATGATCGTCGGACAAGCCGAACAAATCTTTGAACACTTCTTGACCAAAGACACCTTGATACTTCAGGTTATGCACAGTCGTCATCGTTTTGATTTCGCTAAAGAAAGGCAAATGCTGATAATGAGCCTTTAACAAAACAGGAATCATCCCCGCTTGCCAATCATGACAATGAATCACGTCCGGCTGGAAGTCCAAGTATGGAAGCGCCTCGATGACCCCGCGACAGAAGAAGCCAAAACGCTCCGCTTCATCGCCAAAACCATAGATACCTGAACGCTTGTAATAAAATTCATTATCCACGAAGTAAAAGGTGACTCCTTCATGTTCAAGCACATCAATACCGATATATTGTTTGCGCCAGCCTAATTGAACTTCGAATGCTGCGACTTGTGACATTTTGTCTCTAAACTTAGCAGGGATATCCCCGTATTTGGGCAAAATGACCCGCACATCAAGCCCTTGATGGGTCAGCTCCTTGGGTAAGGAGCCAATCACATCTGCTAATCCACCTGTTTTTATAAACGGCACGGCCTCCGAAGCCGCGAACAGTATTCTCATCTTGCCACTCCTCCAACTTTGGTGGTACACGGATCGATCCTGCTCTTAGATGACTTTCGTTTTTGCTGCAATGAATGGGGCTTTGTTGTCCCCCGTTAACACACGGCCACGGCTGATGAAAACATCCTTATCTAGTATCGCGTTCTCGATAATGACGTTTTCCTCAATCTCGCAGTTTTGCAGGATGATACTATTTTTTACATAAGCACCCTTGCGGATCTTCACACCACGGAACAAAATACTGTTCTCGACTTTCCCTTCGATTTGACAGCCGTTCGCGATAAGCGCGTTCTTGGCAGATGCGGAGTCCCAATATTTGGCAGGAGGCTCATCCTTTACTTTGGTATAAATCAGATTCTTCTGGAAGAAGAGTTCACGCCAAATCGCTGGGTTCAACAGCTGCATACTGTGCTTGTAATAGCCTTGAATGGAATTCACAATGCCCAGATGCCCCTCAAATTTATAACCATACACGCTTAATTTATCAATATTTTTCATAATGCCGTCGCGTACCAAATGATCATATCCTTGCGCTAGGCAGGATTCCACCATATCCAAGAGCAATGCCTTGCTCATGATATACATTTCCATGGAGATGTTGTTCGTCCGCAAGCGGCCTGTGTGATCTTCCATCAACGTAACTTGACCGGTCTCTTTAACTGCCATGCGGCGGAATTTCCCATGAACCTCTTCGTCTGTTTGCTTGTAAATCACCGTGATATCCGCTTGCATATCTTCATGGTAACGAACGGCATCGTTCAAATCCAGATTGCACACCATGTGACTGCGAGAAATAATAACGAACTCTTCTTTGCCACGGTAGAAATAGTCACGATGGCTATAGAATTGATACAAATCTCCGCGAGAAATCCCTGTCGGTTCATCAAGAACGGATGGAAGGACGAATAGTCCGCCACGCTTACGGTCTAAATCCCATTCTTTACCAGACCCGAGATGATCCATGAGGGAACGATATTTGTGTTGTGTGAATACGGCTACGTTGTCAATCCCTGAATTCACCATATTCGAAAGTGCAAAATCGATTAACCGATAACGTCCACCGAATGGCACGGATGCCGGGCAGCGGAAATAAGTCAGTTCCTCCAAATCATCCGGTTCATTGACTAAATTAATGACTCCCATCACGTGTTTCATCTGACATCATCCCTTCTGATTAGCGTAGCCTGTTACCCGCTCGTTACCGCCAATAAGTACAATTTCTCCTGCACCATCAACAACCGCACCATCTTCAACCACCGTATTTTCACCAATAATTGCTTTGATAATCGTTACGTTGTTACCAATTTTGGCATTTGGCATAATGACGGAATCTTTAATCTGGCTGCCTTCACCAACCTGAACACCGAAGAAAAGGACAGAATGATCAACATCTCCAAAAATCGCGCAGCCCTCATTGACCAAAGAACGTTTAATATTGGCTGTAGGTGCTACATATTGAGCAGGTTGATACGGATTCTGAGAATACACGCGCCAGTCTTTATCATTGAGGTTTAGTTCATTATTGTCGTCCAAAAGGTCCATATTCGCTTCCCATAGACTATCGATGGTACCGACGTCTTTCCAATAGCCTTCGAATGGATAAGCAAACATTCTCGCTTCATCCTTCAGCATCATCGGAATGATATCTTTCCCAAAATCTTTGCTTGACTCCGGATTCGCCTCATCTTCCAGCAAATAGGATTTTAACGCTTTCCAGTTAAAAATATAAATTCCCATGGACGCTAAGTTAGAGTTTGCTTCCTTCGGCTTCTCAGCGAATTCCGTGATCTCCTGCTTCTCGTTTACGCTCATGATGCCAAAACGGCTTGTTTCTTCCCATTTCACTTCGATAACGGCGATAGTCGCGTCCGCATTTTTTTCTTTGTGATAGGAAAGCATGAGGTCGTAATCCATTTTATAAATATGGTCACCTGAAATGACCAGAACATATTCCGGATCATATTGCTCGATAAAGCCAATGTTGCGATAGATCGCGTTGGCCGTACCTTTGTACCAGTCGCCGCCTTTTTGCTCCATGAACGGTGGCAGCACCGTAACACCGCCATATTTGCGGTCAAGATCCCAAGAGCTTCCAATACCAATGTAAGTATTCAATACGAGAGGTTGATACTGGGTAAGAACCCCCACCGTATCGATCCCTGAATTCGTACAATTGCTGAGAGTAAAATCAATGATGCGATATTTGCCGCCAAAGTGTACAGCTGGCTTAGCTAAATTGTTCGTCAGTACGCCTAATCTTCGCCCTTCTCCTCCAGCGAGGAGCATGGCAACACATTCTTTACTGCGCATATTTGATTTCCCCCTTCAACTTCATCATTCTCTGATTGGAATTCACTCACACACTTGATATAAACAGCCGCAAGCGGCGGAATACATAGAGATAAACTATACGGGTGACGATGCATGGAGCTAGCTTTGCTTGTGATCGGCATCGTATTCCCTTGACCGGAACCGCCAAACTCAGACGCATCGCTATTGAAAACAACTTCGTAAAAACCTAATTTCGGAACGCCGATTCGATAATCCGGATGAACAACGGGTGTGAAATTACACACAAGAATAAGTTCATCCTCCGGCGCAGTCCCTTTTCGCATATAAGTAACAACACTTTGGGTCTCGTCATGGGGGTTAATCCATGCAAACCCTGCTGGATCATGATCCAGCTGCCATAAGGCTGGTTCCTTTAAATAAAACTGATTGAGCGACTTCACATAGTGATGCATCTGCTCGTGTTTCTCATAACCATCTAACAAAAACCAATCCAGCTCTTCAAGATCCTTCCATTCATCGAATTGACCGAATTCACTTCCCATAAAGAGCAGCTTTTTACCTGGATGCCCCGACATGTACCCATATAACACCCTCAAATTAGCGAATTTCTGCCAATAGTCACCAGGCATTTTATGCAGGAGTGAACGCTTTCCATGCACAACCTCATCATGTGAAAGAGGAAGTACATAATTCTCACTCCAAGCGTACATGAACGAGAACGTAATTAACTTGTGATTGTACCTGCGATGGATGGGATCCAGCTTCATATACTTCAGCATATCGTTCATCCAGCCCATATTCCACTTGTAGTTAAACCCTAATCCACCTTCGTGGACGGGTGCAGTTACGAGCGGCCAATCCGTTGAATCCTCTGCCATCATCAGGGCATTGGGGAAATAGGAGAACACAACTTGATTCAGTTTGCGAATGAACGCGATTGCCTCTAGATTCTCCTCGCCACCCTGTTGGTTGCGAATCGGAGTTTCATCCCATCTGCCGAAATTTAAATGTAACATGGAAGCAACCGCATCAACGCGTATCCCATCCATATGATACATGTCCATCCAAAATACGGCATTTGAGATTAAAAAACTCTGAACCTCCGGTCTGCCAAAATCGAAAGTGAGTGTTCCCCACTCGAGCTTTTCCGCTTTGCGAGGATCTTCATATTCATACAAAGGCTTGCCATCAAACTGACGTAGTCCATGACTGTCTTTGCAGAAATGACCAGGTACCCAGTCCATAATGACGCCGATACCCTTCTGATGACACGTATCCACGAATCGCATGAATTCCTTTGGCGACCCATGACGACTTGTAACGGAGTAGTACCCCGTTGCTTGGTACCCCCAAGAGCGATCAAAGGGATGCTCGGCCAGCGGCATTACCTCAATGTGCGTATAGCCCATTTCTACGGCGTAATCCACTAACTCAGTCGTTAATTGCTCGTACGTATACATCTCTTCGCTTTTGCGGTCTTTCTTTCGCCAGGTGCCAAGATGCACCTCGTAAATGGACAGCGGCTTGTTATACGCAGGTACTTCTTTCTTCTGGAGCTGCCAGGCTTGATCCTGCCAGTCATAACCACCCAAATCAACAACCCGAGATGCAGTGCCGGGCCTTAATTCGGAATAGAAGGCATAGGGATCTGCTTTTATCAAAATCTGTCCCGTCTGACTATGAATTTCGAACTTGTAATAGTCACCTTCACTCGCTTCTGGAATAAAAAGCATCCAGAGGCCTAACGAACTAATCTTTTCCATGTGATGCTCGCCGGTTTGCCACTCATTGAAATCTCCAAGTACAAAGACAGTTTTTGCATGTGGTGCCCATACGGCGAATCGAACACCCTCATGCCCTTTTTCTTTGCTAACATGTGCCCCTAAGATACGATAACTGTGGAAAAGGGATCCTTCATGAAGCAGAAACAAATCCTCGGAGCTTGGAATACCAACATTTGCTCCCACATTATCCCCCCCTATTTCGACATGTCCTAACTCTAAGATGCGTGTTGCAAATCGTCTCTACCTCTACAAATACAACAAACAGGTAATGAATTCCTTCAATTCAAACTGAATAAAATAAAGGAAATCTCTCAACCTTCGGTGAATTATTGGTAGGACAAGAAATGAAAGGTGGATCACACATAATGAAGGATAAAGTAAAAGGACTTATCGTGGGTTTAACGATTGGATCAGTTTTAAGTGGAACGGTAGCTTTTGCTGCAGGAACTCAGATTGAAGTGGCCTTCCGTAATCTGACGTATATGTTTGATGGTGTCGAAAAAACGCCAACGGATAGCAAAGGCTTTATTTACGAAGGGACAACTTATGTGCCTTTACGTTTCATGAGCGACTCGCTAGGCAAAAAGGTAGCGTGGGATGATGAGACAAGCACGATTTGGATTGGCAATAATCCGAATCAAGTCGTTGCCACTTATAAAGGCGGGACTGTGACAAGAGCTGATTTCGATGCCTTCTTTAATCTCAAAGCTTTGTTCAACAGCAACCATGCTGCCTCCAAAGATAACGTGGAGTATCAGACAGGTATTCTGAAGGAATTAGTAACGAACCGCGTTCTCTATAGTCGTGCTTCAGAGGCTGATATCGCAGCAGCTAAGGAAAGTGCGGCTTTACAAGTTGCAGCTTGGAAGCAACAAATGGGCGAAGCTAAGTTTGTTGCCGACTTGAAGAACGTGAATACGTCAGAGAGTGCTATTCAGTATTTCTTAGTGGGCAGTTTGACGGCTTCAAACTATGTGAAATCCAGTATTACAGATGCACAGCTGAAGGCACAATATGAAGCGACGCTAAAAGCAAATAAAGATGCTTACACCGTGGCGTCCGTTCGTCATATTTTAATCGGATTATCTGATCCAGACGGAAAAGCACTTCGCACGAAGGAAGAAGCACTCACAATTGCCAAAGATGTAGCATCCAAGCTTAAAAATGGCGGCGACTTCGCAGCACTTGCTAAACAATATTCCGAAGACCCAGGTTCAAAGGATGCAGGCGGATTGTATGCTGATGCTGACGTAAGCCAATGGGTAGAAGGTTTCAAAATTGCAGCGATTAATCAAACGGTAGGTGCAATTGGCGACCCTGTTGAAACCGAGTTCGGTTATCACATCATCAAGGTGGAATCTAGATCTGTTAAATCGTTCGATGCTGTTAAAGATTCACTCAGAGGTGGCCTTGAACAAGCACAATACCATCAATTCGCAGAAAAAGAACTGCCTGGATTGATTGAAAAGATCGATTTAGGTCAATAAATGGTGTACAATGGATGTTTAGTCTAGTAAACAGTTGAAGGATGGATTACAGCATGTTTTATGCAAAAGATTGGGTCGATTATGAACTACTCGATACTGGCGGCGGCGAAAAGCTAGAACGCTGGGGAACGATTGTACTTCGCAGACCCGACCCGCAAATTATTTGGCCTCTACAAAAAGAAACACCAGCTTGGCGTCAAGCTGATGCCCACTATCACCGCAGCTCCAGCGGCGGCGGCCAATGGCAGCAGCACGCAGAGCTACCTGAACGCTGGACGATCACTTACGATCAGAAGCTGACCTTTTATATTAAGCCTACTAGCTTTAAGCATACGGGTCTGTTCCCTGAGCAAGCGGTCAATTGGAAATGGATGATGGACAAGATTAAAGGCGCTGGACGCCCAATTAAAGTGCTCAACCTTTTCGCTTACACGGGTGGCGCAACACTTGCTTGCGCGCATGCAGGCGCTGAAGTATGCCATGTCGATGCTTCCAAAGGTGTTGTTCAATGGGCAAAAGAGAATTTGCACCTAAGCGGTATGGGTTCCAGACCTGTTCGATTCATTACGGATGATGTGTTCAAATTCGTTCAAAGAGAACAGCGCCGCGGCAGCAAATACGATGCGATCATTATGGATCCACCTTCCTACGGACGTGGACCTAACGGTGAAACTTGGAAATTGGAAGATGACCTCTTCCCGTTCATTCAGACTTGCCAATCCATTTTGACGGACAACCCGTTATTCTTGTTGATTAACTCCTATACAACAGGTATCTCGGCTACTGTACTTCAGAACATTTTGACCATGGCGATGAAAGAAAAGCATGGCGGAACGATCTCCAGCGGAGAAATCGGCCTTCCGATCACTCACTCCGGCCTGATGCTCCCTTGCGGTATTCTGGGACGCTGGGAGGCGTAGGCAGTGGCGTTCAAGGAGGATAACGGTGCATCGCAGATCCCGATTATTTTTGAAGACAACCACATTCTTGTGGTTGAGAAGCCCGTCAACATGCCTACGCAGGAAGACGAGTCTCGTGATCTCGACTTGTTGAACGCCTTGAAGGCGGACATCAAGGAGCGGTACAATAAGCCCGGCAATGTGTATCTCGGGCTTGTGCATCGCTTGGATCGTCCCGTTGGCGGCGTGATGGTCTTCGCCAAAACGTCAAAAGCCGCGTCCCGACTTTCGGACGCGGTAAGAACGAGGCAGCTCGACAAGACGTACGTCGCTGTCGTGCATGGTAAACCCTCCCAGCCGGCCGCTACGCTGCGCCACTGGCTGTGGAAGGATACGCGGACGAATACCGTCAGCGTGGTCAAGGCAGGCCAGCAGGACGCCAAGGAGGCGGTGCTGGACTATAAGCTGCTCGGCAGCCAAGACGGGCTCAGCTTGATCCAGATCAAGCTGCACACCGGGCGGCCGCATCAGATCCGCGTGCAGCTGGCTGCCATTGGCTGCACGCTGTACGGCGACCAGCGCTATGGCAGCGCTGTGAATAAACCGGGCCAGCAGCTCGCGCTGTGGGCCACAGCACTTGCCTTTGAGCATCCTGTGCTCAAAGAGAGCATGCATTTCCGGTCGCTGCCTCCCGTGCAGCGGCCTTGGAACGAGTTCACCATCCCCGAGTTATGAGGGGATGAATGCCATTTAGTTGGCAACTTTGCCCAACAAATAAATAAGCAATTTCTGATTATGAGCGGAAACGCGATTCAGGTACGAATCCAACAGTTCTTCACGGATTCCACGACCTCTCTCGCATTCCGCTTTTCCTTTGCCTGTCACGTGAATCCAGACGATACGACGGTCTTTCTCGTCTCTTATACGTGTAATTAACTCCGCTTTTTCCATCCGATCGAGTAAAGTTGTGACGGCCGCAGGTGTCGTGGATAAATATTCGATTAAATCCGAAGGCTTCATACGTTCATGGACTAGGAGCAGTTCTAACACATTCAGCTGTCCTTCCGTAATCGTAGGGGCTAAGCCTACCTCCATCTGATTTTTCAATTCCTTCGATAATTTTAGCCATAGCTTTCCGAATTCATCGGAATACATCCTCATCAACTCGCTTCCATTTTCACCTATTTATTGCAAGTATAGCACGCCTTTTCGCTAGTTTAAAGATTAATGCCATTAATATTTTCTTACAAAAATTGCAAATGAAGTGGACATGCTGAGGTTTGCTGATACCTGATGTCGAGCCTCCGCAAAGCTTGTCTACTCTTGGATAATCGGACAAGCCAATCGACTTCTTTTAACAAGTTGCCCAGTAGTCACATATACTGTTCGAAGGTACCCTGCACCCTTGTAGACAACAGCGATTTCTTTTTTTTCGGAGAAACTTGCCGTGCAAGGCTGTTTACTAACTTTCAAGGAGTGATTGAGTTGGAAGATTGGAAAGTAGAGCTAGGCAAAAAAGCACTGGAAGCGGGCATGCTAAAAGACCCACAGTGGCTGAATCGATTAGACGAACCGATGCCCCTGTGGGTCCTATTAGAGTTAGCTTTTACACTAATTGAAAGATTGGATCCCCCAACAATTAGTTACGATTGAGGAAAACGCAAAATCTCAATAATGGATTCTGTTTTCGTGACTGGAATTAGTGATTTGCCTTGCGCTTTACGATCTTCTAACGGAGCTGTTTCCGTTGAGAAGCGCAGCTTTTCACCATTGCTCATCACAGCTGTAATCAAGTAATCCATTTTCACAATAAACGTTCGGATTAAGGCAGAACCATTAGGTCTCACACGTTTGCCTTCTTTGAATTCGAAGGTAATGATTCCCTTTCCGCCGCGTCCTTGAATTGGATAATCGACAACGAGAGATCGCTTCGCATACCCGAGGTCCGAGATGACCAGTACTTCCCCTTCATCCCCGTAAATCCACTCAGCAGACACGACTTCATCGTCTTCCTTCAGCTGGATGCCGCGCACTCCCGCGGCCGCACGGCCCATCGGGTTCACTTCTTCCTCACGGAAACGGATGCTCATGCCCTGCTTCGTGACGAGAAGAATTTCCTTCGTATTGTCACTTAAATGGACTTGCAGCACTTCATCTTGTTCCCCAAGCTTACACGCGACAATCGCGTTTGAGCGATTCGTCATGTACTCTTTGAGCTCTGTGCGCTTCACTTGTCCTTTGCGTGTGACGAATACGAGTGACTTCGTCGGATCGTCAAAGCCTTTGACAGGAATCACATTCACGATGCGATCTTCCTTCGCAATGGGGATGACATTGACGATAGCAGTACCGTTTTCTTTCCACTTGTACTCCGGAACTTGATGGACAGGCAATAAGTAGTATTGCCCCTTCTTCGTGAAGATCAGCAAGCTCTCGATCGTATTCACATCTAACAAGAAACGAAGGTAATCGCCTTCCTTCATGCCTGTATTCTCAAGCTCCCCACCTGAACGTGTGAAGGATAGCTTGCTTGTACGCTTCAAGTACCCCTCATTGGACAGAGTGACAAGCACATCTTCAGCCGTTACAAGAACTTCAAGATTTACTTTCAGTTCTTCGACTTCCCCTTGAATCTCCGAGCGGCGATCGATCCCATATTTTTTGCGGATCTCCCCCATCTCGTCTTTAATAACACCGAGAAGCTTCTTCAAGCTGCCGAGAATCCCGCGCAAGTACGCAATCGTTTTCTCAACATCCTTTAATTCCTTCTCCAGCGTCGTTATTTCCAAATTCGTTAAACGGTATAATTGCAGGACGAGGATGGCATCAGCTTGTCGTTCTGAAAAATGAAACTTTTCTACGAGATTATTTTGGGCATCCTGCCTATTTTTCGATGCTTTAATCGTGGCAATGACCTCATCCAAAATGTTTAGTGCTTTGACAAGCCCTTCGAGGACATGTGCCCGATCTTCTGCCTTTTCCAATTCGTATTGCGAACGGAACGTAACTACTTCCTTCTGATGCTCAATGTAAGCCTCCAGAATCTCACGGATACCTAGTTGACGCGGCGCTTTATTGACAATGGCAACCATGTTGAAGTTATACGTCACTTGCAGATCCGTTTTCTTCAGCAGATAAGCCAAAATCCCTTGTGCATCCGCTTCCTTCTTGAGCTCGATGACGATACGAAGCCCATTACGGCCGCTTTCATCTCGTACTTCAGCGATTCCTTCGATTTTCTTCTCCAGGCGGATATTCTCCATCGCCGTGACTAACCGAGATTTCACCACTTGATATGGGATTTCGGTAATGACAATTTGCTGTCTGCCGCCGCGCATTTCTTCGATCGCGGTTTTGGAGCGGATATAGATACGGCCTTTTCCTGTGCGGTAAGCTTCACGTATCCCCTCTTCACCCATGATGATGCCTGAAGTTGGGAAATCCGGACCTTTTACAATCGACATTAATTCGTCAATCGTAATCTCAGGTTTATCGATCATAGCCGTACAAGCGTCGATGATTTCACGCAAATTATGAGGCGGAATTTCCGTCGCAAAACCTGCCGAGATCCCACTTACACCGTTTACAAGCAAATTCGGATAACGTGCAGGCAATACAACCGGTTCTTTGGTTGAATTATCAAAGTTATCCTTGAACATTACCGTACGCTTCTCTATATCGCGAAGAAGTTCCATCGCGATTTCGGATAAGCGTGCTTCTGTATAACGCATAGCTGCTGGTGGATCATCATCTAAAGAACCCCAGTTCCCATGACCATCCACAAGGGTATGCCCCATTTTCCACGGTTGTGCCATACGTACCATACCATCATAAATCGACGCGTCACCATGTGGATGATAGTTCCCCATAACATCCCCAACTGTTTTCGCTGATTTCCGGTAAGGTTTATCCGGCGTGTTGCCTGAGTCGTACATGGCGTACAAGACCCGGCGTTGAACGGGCTTCAAGCCGTCTCTAACGTCAGGAATTGCTCGATCCTGAATAATATATTTGGAATATCGACCGAATCGATCGCCAACGATCTCCTCTAGAAAGGCTGGTAAAAACTCTTCTAAAATGCTCACTTTCTCGTCACCACTCTTTTTGGTCTACTCAACATATTCAGTAAAATCAACGTTTTCGATAATCCATCTCTTACGTGGATCTACTTTATCACCCATCAATGTTGTCACACGTCGTTCTGCTTTGGCCGCATCTTCAATCTGTACTTGAAGCAGCGTCCGGCTTTCCGGATTCATTGTCGTTTCCCACAGCTGATCTGGATTCATCTCGCCTAGTCCTTTATAACGCTGAAGCTCTGTATTTTTGCCGAGCTCTTTGACCACCTTTTGCAGCTGGTCATCTGTCCAAGCGTATTTATGACCACCATTTTTACCTTTTCTCGTCACTTTATACAGAGGCGGCTGCGCAATATACACTTTACCTGCATCAATCAACGGCTTCATGTATCGGTAGAAGAAGGTTAGCAGAAGTACCTGAATGTGTGCGCCATCGGTATCGGCATCGGTCATCAGGATGATTTTACCGTAATTCGACTCTTCCGCTTCGAACTCCGACCCTACGCCTGCACCGATTGCAGCAATAATCGCTTTATATTCTTCGTTTTTTAAAATATCCAGCAACTTCGCCTTCTCAGGGTTCATCGGCTTCCCTTTCAGAGGTAAAATCGCTTGATGCTTCGAATCTCGCCCTTGCTTCGCTGACCCGCCTGCGGAATCACCTTCCACGATGAACAGCTCATTTCGTTGCAAATCCTTCGACTGTGCAGGCGTAAGCTTCCCATTCAGGTTCGAGCTTTCGCTCTTTCCTTTCTTGCCGCTGCGAATCTCTTCACGTGCTTTTCGCGCTGCTTCTCTCGCTCTTGATGCCTGTACAGCTTTCTTCAGCATCATTTGCGCGATTTGTGGATTCTCTTCAAGGAAAACCGTCATTTTATCCGAAACTACGGCGTCCACCGCACTCCGTGCAATTGCACTACCCAGTTGGTCCTTGGTTTGCCCTACGAACTCAACATCGCCCATTTTGATATTGATAACAGACATCATACCTTCTCTGAGATCCGTACCATCGAGGTTTTTATCCTTTTCCTTGAGAATGCCCCCTTTACGGGCATATTCATTCATCACCCTCGTATAGGCAGTCTTAAAACCCGTTTCATGGGTTCCACCACCGCGGGTAGGAATAGAGTTCACGAAGGAAGCAATGGTCTCTGTGTAGCCATCATTGTATTGAAGTGCAACTTCAACTTCAATCTCGTCCTTCTCTGAAGCAAAATGAATCACAGGGTGAAGCACAGTCTTCTCTTCGTTCAAGAAAGCTACGAATTGACTTGCGCCGCCTTCATACTGGAACGAATCCACTTTGTCGGTGCGATCATCCTTCAGGTTTACTTGCAGCCCGGAGTTAAGGAAGGCAATCTCCTGTAACCGTTCAGCAAGCGTATCATAATTAATCGTCGTGCCGCCTTGGAACACGCGTTTATCTGGTTTAAACGTTACTTTCGTTCCTGTACGGTTGGTATTGCCGATAACTTCAAGTCCTGTAACCGGTTCACCAACATGTTCGATCCCTTTATCATCGACCCAATATTCAAAGCGCATCCGATGTACTTTACCTTCACGGTTGATTTCAACTTCCAACCACTCGGAAAGTGCATTCGTAACGGAAGCGCCTACACCATGTAAGCCCCCGGACTTCTTGTAACCTGAGCCACCAAACTTACCGCCTGCATGCAGGATTGTATAAACAACTTGAGGCGTCGGAACACCTGTTTTATGCATACCTGTAGGAATACCGCGGCCATTATCTTGTACGGTAATGGATTGATCTTTATGTATCGTGACATTAATTTTGGAACAATGCTTTGCCAGATGCTCATCGACTGCATTATCTACGATTTCCCAGATCAGATGATGAAGACCTGAGGAACTGGTACTCCCAATATACATCCCTGGTCTTTTACGAACAGCGACAAGCCCTTCCAGGACTTGAATATCATCTGCTTCGTAATCCGTGACGGGTGTCGGGGCTTTCCCTTTCGCAAATTCTAGCTGCTCAGCCATTGGAGCCCTCCTTTATCTCTTTATACTCTAATTTAAAATATCTTTGCGTGAAAATACCATAAATGAAACGATTAACGCTAGTACGGTCCAAACACTTAATACACTAAGAGAGAAACCTAGATCCATACCTTGAATAGGTGGGATTCCTCCTGTCAAATACTTTGTCAGATCCAAGTTGACCATAAACAAATATTTAGCCGTTTCCCAAGAGGACACCATGTTCGAAAGAATGGTTCCTGATATTAATACGGCAAGCATGACCCCCATACCTGCTGCGGTTGATCGAATTAGTACAGAAAGCATAAGCGACATAATCGCTACGACAATTGCTGTAAACCATACTAAGCCGAATTCCATCAAGAGGAAGAACCATTGATCTACCGCTCTTACACGACTAAAATCGACATCTGCACCTGTTAGCTGAATACCCGTGAAGATCGGCATCGTCCATCCGTTATAGCCAAAAACAATGCCTGAAATCAAGTAACAGATCAATCCAGTCGACAAAACAGTCAGTGAGGTAAAGAAGACAACGGTAATTAATTTACTCAATAGGATTTTCCAACGCCTGACCGGTCTTGTCAACAATAATTTAATAGTCCCCGTAGAATGCTCAGATGATACGATATCTGCTGAAATGACCATAATAATCAACGGAATAAATAAACCAACGGCATTTTTGACAAATTCACGTGTAAATGTAACCGCATTCGGGGAGCTAGGATTCACGTCTTGTTCTAAATAGTAATTCGCGATTTGAATTTGAACACGAAGCTGCTGCTTCCACTCATCTGGTGTTCGTGCCGAACTAAGCCGTTTTTCCCAATCTGTCACTTTCTGACGTTGATCAGCCTTCCAATCCGATGTTCCAAATTGCTTCTGTGTATGTTGAGCAACTCGCATTTGAGCATAAGTGAACATGGGAATTAAAGCAAGAAGAATAAGTAGAATGACATAAAATCGCTTTTTCTTAATCATTTTAATCATTTCATTTTTAACTAAAGCATATAGTCCTGTCAATTCTTTCACCCTCTTTTACTCAATTCGTTCTCCTTCAGTTAAACGTAAGAATAGATCCTCTAGTGTTGGATTTTTGATTTCTACCGCATATAAGCTGATTCCTTCTTCGATAAGTCGTTGACTTATCTTAGGAATGTTTACTTGATCCATTTGCGTAGCAATCTGCTTAGCAGCAGCTGGTATACCCATAGGGCCTTCTGAATCTAAGGCGTGGATAGATAACACCATTTCCGAAGATTGAAGCACACGCTCGGCTTGATCTCCCGGAGAAACCGTCCAAACCACCCTGCCACCTTGAGCAATCAGCTCATCTACAGCACCAACTTGAATCACTTCACCATGACTAATAATGGCTACACGATCACACATTTGCTGAAGCTCGCTAAGTAAGTGACTGGAGACGAACAAGCTAAGTCCACCCGCAGCTAAACGTTGTATAAACTCCCTCATTTCTTTAATTCCCTGAGGATCAAGTCCGTTCGTAGGCTCGTCCAAAATCAATAGACTTGGTCGACCTAGAAGTGCCTGAGCAATTCCTAAACGTTGGCGCATACCTAGGGAATAGGTCCTTACTTTATCATGAATGCGCGCATCCATCGAAACAATGTCGACAACTTCTTTAATTCGATTGTCGTCCACATCTGGCAGCATGCGGGCAAAATGCTCAAGATTTTCCCACCCCGTCAGGTAGGAATAGAGTTCAGGATTTTCAACAATACACCCTACTTTTCTCATGGCTTCGTCATGTTCCTTATGAACATCGAATCCACAAATGTGTATCGTGCCTTCCGTAGGACGAATTAGATCCACGAGCATGCGAATTGTCGTTGTTTTACCTGAACCATTAGGCCCAAGAAAACCAAAAATCTCGCCTGCATAGACATCAAAAGAGATTCCTTTAATAATTTCTTTATTTTTAATTCTTTTTTTAAGATTATTGACAGATAAAACGATCTGAGGCGTTGCAATAGCCATTTCTATGCCCTCCCTATTTTAAAATTTGGACAATTCGATCTGCAATTCGTTCATAGCCATCCCCATTTGGATGGAAATGATCCGCAGAGGATAAATATTTGATCAAATTTTGCTCAAATAGGTCGTAGGTAGGAACAATCAGCATCTGTGGATATTGATTAGTTAGCTTAAATACGCCGTTATTCCATCGTTGTACGGTTAAAGAGCCCTCTCTTGTCGGATCAAGATCCAGAAAAGGGTGATATAAACCGATATATAATAGCGTTGCTTTCGGGTTTGCTTTGTTGATGGTCGAGATGATCTTTTCCATCTTAGTGAGTGCAGGGTCTACACGCTTCTCAGCGGCCTCAGGATTAAATTCCGTTTGATTAGCTCCTTTGAAAAGCCCTTCCCCTCCTGCAAAAATATCATTTCCCCCAATGGTAAGCAAAATAATATCAGCTTGTGCAAGTGCATCTTGTGTTTTTTTCTGCTCTAGATCACTCAGAAGTTGATCGCTTTTGTAGCCAGGAATAGCGAGGTTATTAAGTACGAAGACAGGTTTGCCGCTTGCTTTTTCAAGCTTCTCACGGACTCGTCCTACATAGCCTTTTCCCGTATTGTCGCCTGTTCCTGCTGTAAGTGAATCCCCTAATGCGACAATTTGTAACTTATTGTTACTTTCGATTATCGATGGTTTCGTTGGCGCTGGAGTAGCTAATTGCAAATCTCCAGAGGCTTTAGGAAACCATATTTGATTCGCCGCGTATGCAAAGCCGACAGCGAAAACGATCGTAGAAATTGACGCGGTTAAACCAATGGCACCCCAAATGAAACGAGATGATTTCATTGCTGTCCCCTCCTGCGAATATTTGGCATATTTCCAATTTAAGAGTATAGCTTCTCGTCAAATTTTGCAAACATTGTAAAGATGGCTGAGTTTACGGGATAGGATTGCAGTATACCTGCTGCTCTAGTACCATGCTATAACTCGATTTTTTCGAGTTACGGCGGCTTCCATTTGCTTTTTTTACTCTGTAACTCGATTTTTTCGACTTGCAGCGGCTTCCATGTGCTTTTTCTACTCTGTAACTCGATTTTTTCGACTTGCAGTTTTATTTCCACTTTTCCAAGTGTAGATGGAGTCCATAGATGAATGCCTATGCATCTCGAGTGTGTGTGATAGAATGTCGTGTTATCAGATGGCTAGTGTTTAGTTGTTAAGTAGTATGGATAGTCAAGTGATCGTTAGTCAAGTAATGGTTTTCAGCGCTGTCCCTCAAATGACACTCATTCTCAATTGTTTCAATGTTTTCTCGTTAAAACAAACAAAAAGCTGCCTAACCACATTCAAGTGGCTAAGCAGCTCCTTTTCATCATGTCTACACAGCATCCTGCAAAAATTTATATTGCGCTTGGATCAAGCCATAATAGATCTTCTGTTCCTTCATAAGCTCGTCATGATTACCAATTTCCATCATGCGCCCGTGATCCAATACGACGATTTTGTCCGCATTACGAATCGTTGATAGTCGATGCGCTACGATAAAGGACGTACGACCCGCTAGAAGCGTTTTAAGTGCCTCTTGGATTTTGAGCTCTGTATCCGTATCAATACTAGCTGTCGCTTCATCCAGAATAAGTACTCGTGGATTAGCAAGTAATGCACGTGCAAAGGAAATCAACTGACGCTGCCCCATCGATAAGATGTTCCCGCGTTCTTGCACTTCCGTATCGTACCCATTGGGCAGCCCTACAATAAAGTCATGCGCATGGACAGCCTTCGCTACCTTCTCGATTTCATCATCAGTGGCGTCTAAACGGCCAAAGCGAATGTTATCACGAATCGTACCCGAGAAAATAAACGTATCTTGGAGGACAACACCAATTTGGGAGCGAAGACTTTGGATCGTAACATCACGGATGTTCTGACCATCAATTTCAACACGCCCCTCATTAGGGTCATAGAAGCGGCAAAGCAAATTCATGATCGTACTCTTCCCTGATCCCGTATGCCCGACTAGTGCAATAGATTGTCCGGCTGCCACATCTAAATTAATCCGATTGAGTGCTGGACGTCCAGGCTCATACTCAAACACGAGATCCGTGAACTTCACATTTCCTTGTACTGGAGCTAAATCTTTCGCACCTTCAATTTCGGCTACAGTTGGCTTCTCATCGATAAATTCAAAGATACGCTCCGCTGATGCCATTGCAATCAAAAGCTGCGAGTACATTTGCCCTAATCGTGTAATGGGTTCCCAGAAATAGCCGATATAAGTCGCAAACATAACAAGGAGACCTACCGTGATTTCCTCTGTTTGAATAAGATGAGCGCCTAACCAGAACAAGATACAATACCCAATCGCACCCGTAATCTCGATAAGAGGACCAAAAGATTGATTCAGCATTGAAGCTTTATTCCATGCCAAACGATTGGTCATATTCATTTTGGTGAAAAAATTAATATTCTCTTTCTCTTGTGTGTACGCCTGTGTGATACGAATACCTTGAATACATTCATTCAAATGGGCATTCAAACGGGATTGTTTAATCGTTAATTCCTGCCATGCGCGGCGAATTTTGGTCCGAAGTTTCGTCGACACAATGAACATAATCGGAACGGTAACGATAATCGAGAGGCCTAATTTAAAATTAAACGATAATAAAATGATAATGATACCAACCAACTGAACCACGTCGATCAAAAGGTTGACGACACCATTCGTAAATAAATCTTGCAGTGAATTTACATAATTGGTTACACGAACAAGGACAGAACCCGCTGGTCTAGTATCAAAGAATCGAAATGAGAGCTTTTGAATATGACTAAAGAGGTCATGACGCAGATCATAAATAACACGTTGCCCGATCATATTCGTGTATTTGATACGAAAAGTATTGGCTAACCACTGAATCAAATAGACACCAAGCATGATACCTACAATTTCTACTAATAGCTTTGAATCCTTAGGAATAATGGCATTGTCAATCGCTTTACTGATCAGCAATGGAACTGTTAACTTGGTAATCGCGCCTAAAAGCATCATGACAATGATAATGGGCATTAATTGTTTGCGATAAGGCTTCATATAACTAAACAAGCGCTTTAATTGGCCCCAGTCAAAAGGCTTCTCGATCAGCTCATCATCTTGATAGACGAAGCGATGCCCTGTTTGAGAATCTGGATTTGCTGAAGTGGGTTCAGCTTGCTTCGATGGATTACTCAATTTGACAACCTTCTTTCTGGCGTAGAGGCATGTAATTTTGATGCATCTACGGAGTCTGATGCGATCCCCTCTTCGAGCGTTACAGCTGCTTCTTCCTTGGCTGCTTGGTTTTGCGGTCCGTCCGCATACTGAATATCATAGGTTTGACGATATAAACCTTCTTGTTGTAGAAGCTCTTGATGGGTTCCTCTTTGAATAACCCGACCTTTATCCAACACAATGATTTCATCCGCATGCTTCAAGGAGGAGATGCGATGAGCGATAATGAACGTCGTACGACCTGCCATTACCTCCCCAAAGCCAGCTTGAATCTCGTGCTCCGTTTCCATATCAACGGCACTAGTCGCGTCATCAAGAACAAGGATTTTCGGATCTTTGATCAACGCTCTCGCGATTGCAATACGCTGCTTCTGTCCACCCGATAGACCAAGTCCGCGCTCACCAACTAAGGTGTCATAGCCTTCAGGAAGCTCCGAAATGAAATCATGTGCTTTGGCTAGCTTAGCAGCACGGATAATCTCCTCCATCGACACATTTTTACGACCGTACGCGATATTATTACGAATTGTCGAAGAAAATAGGAATGTCTCTTGAAAAACCGTAGAAATTTGACTCCGATAACTTTCAAGCTGTAAGGAACGAATGTCTTTTCCGTCCAGCATAACTTTACCTTCTTTTACGTTATAAGCTCTCATTAATAGTGAAATTACAGTTGTTTTCCCTGAACCCGTACTACCTAAGAGTCCAATGACAGAGCCTGGAGGAGCATCCAATGTAAAATTATATAAGGCCGGTTGTTTTTCGGGATAAGCAAACGTGACATTCTCAAAGCGAACGTGCCCATCAACCTTCGTTAGAGCTGCAGCGTTTTCGCTATCTTTAACATGATTGTAGTGATGTAGAACATCAAGAATTTTCTCTCCAGAAGCTTTCGTTTGCGTAAAGTTATTAATATGAAAGCCTAGTCCCCACATCGGACCGATTATGTACCAAATAAGACTAAAGCAAGCTACCAATTCACCTAGTGAAATCGTATCGTTAATGACCATGAAACCGCCAGCTCCGAGTAAGATCACAACACTCAAGTTCGCTAGAATTTCCATAATCGGAAAATACTTCGCCCAAATCCCGGAAGATCCGATATTCATCGCTTTGTAGTCTTCATTGCGTGCGGCAAACTTCGTCACTTCATACGGCTCGCGTGCAAAAGATTTAACGGTCCGAACACCTGTTATGTTCTCTTGTACAGCTGTCGTCATCGTACTTAAGGATTGGCGAGCCATCCGGAATGCCGGATGTATTTTGCCTTCGAAGCGAACTGCCGTAAATGCGAGGAATGGCATCGTGATCATCGTAAGTAAAGCAAGTTTCCAACTAATGGAGAACATCATCCCCATTCCAAAAACGAGCATTAACAAGACATTCAAGAGTTGAGCAAAGCCAAAGCCAATAAATTGGCGAATCGCTTCCAAGTCGGCTGTCAACCTCGACATCAAGTCTCCCGTTCTTGCTTGATCGTAGTACTGGAACGACAAATATTGCAGTTTCTTGTATAGTGCGTTCCGTAAGTGGTATGCAACACGGTTACCTAGGCGACCCCCGCACAAACCATGCAAAAATTGAAACATCCCCTTCGTAGAAACAACAAGTACAACGATGAGTGCCAGTCGCGGCACTAGCTCAAATTGCTTCTTGGTGATAACTTCGTCAATCAAATACCGAAGTAAATTGGGGTACACCAAGCCGAGCGCGGTAGCGATTGCAAGACATGCAATAGCTCCAAAAAACAGTTTTTTCTCTGGCCAAAAATATGGCTTCAGTTGCCTGAATACATCCACTTTGGGCCCTCCTTAAAAGGATAGATTTGAAACGCTTATAATGTGTGAACACTTTATGAATCTTAACACCATCACTATATGTGAGCAATTCGAGGATAATCGGATTTAATCGCTTAAATAGGCATAAATTCACAAAAACGTGTAGTAATCCCCCCTATTCTTTTAAATCATCGGGATAACCGCCAATGAAAGCCTTTACATGAACAATCCAAAAAAAGGGGCAACTAAGTTCCGAAGAACCTAGTCACCCTATTGTTTAACAACTAAACAAACGCCTTCAACTGATGCTGTTTCGATATGAGTTCATCCAAATCAATCTTCATTTGAAGTGCATCGCGAAGCCCTTCTGCGTGTTCTTTAACCTGTTGCTCCATGATTAATTTCTGTGAAATTAACCAATTTTCCAACTGGATGCCGTAGGCTTGTTCGAGCTCATTGGTTTGCCCTTCAATAAACGTAACAACCGGAGCATTGATCCGATTCTCTAGCTCGGCTTTCAGCTTGCTTTTACCGTCACCCTCAAAAAATTGCTTCGCATTCTTGAAATAACTCTGAAGCAGCTTCAAACTCACTTCCGATGCTTCAAGCCTCGTAGTCACCTCAGGCGTCACAAACGTGCTGGACTCGTAGGCAGCCTTCTCAAAGCCTTCTAGCAGTAAGCCCAGCTCCTCACCCCAACGATTCATTCGCTTCGTACTGATGAGATTCATGCGATTCTCCACACGAAGCGTAGTGGCTAGAACTTCTTGGGATAAATCGTGGCCAATCATGCGCAACAGTTCATTCCATGCGAATTGCAGTGCGGCTTTAGGGTCTTTGGCCTCATCACGGAAAGTTGATGGATTGAATGCAAAATTATAGAGCTCTCCAAAGCGATACATCGTACGTTGCTTGACGTAGTACATCAACTCTTGGATTTCCTTCTTTAACTCTTTCAGCTCCGCATCATACCGCGTGTCATCAAGCAATTCTAAGCCCTGCTGCTCCGACTCATCCAACATAATTAATTGCAGCCTGCGCTCTTCCTCACCTGATTGTGCCCGCTCCAACCACTTCTGCATGGTGCTAATGGCTCGATGAAGCTCTAGATTAGCCGAATGAATGGCCACATCACTGAGTTCATTCAAAGTGAACTGAACAAACTGCTGCTCAAAAGGTTGAATGCCCGATTGGACGACTAAGCTTTCGTTGCCATTGATTTTGCCCTCAGCTGCCAAATAACTGGAAATCGGATAAATCCGTGGATGACGAATACCGTGCTGCACTAAATTCGTTTCTACATGCTTCACGACCCCCGCCAGCTCCTCTGAGCTTGCCGCCAAATCAGACGCGTTGACGATGAAAAACATTTTATCCATTTCAAAACTATCTTTAACACGACCTAACTGAAGCAGAAACTCGCGGTCTGCCTGGGAGAAAGCATGGTTATAATAAGTGACGAATAGGATGGCATCTGCATTTTTAATATAGTTAAAAGCGACACCTGTATGTCGAGCATTAATAGAATCTGCCCCCGGCGTATCTACGAAAATGATACCTTGATCCGTCAGCGGATTGGAATAATATAATTCAATAAATTCTACAAAACAGGACTTGTGTTCTTCCGCTACATAGCCTGAGAATTCATCTTTCGTGATCCGAAGTTCAGTACCCAATTGATTTGAGGCTGCTTCCCAACCTTTTTCAACAGCTTTTAGGAAAGAGAAATGCGGTTTTCCTTTGGCTGTTACATCGGCAGGTGAAAGCTGGCCAATCCGTTTCAACGCGGACGACATATCGGTCGCTTCAACCCCTAGTATTTGAAGCGAGTAAAGCACATCCTCCAAAATGGCATCTGCCTTCTTCATCTTGACCTTGGCTGTGCCATGCGGCCAGCCTTCCGTCGGCGGCATGATCTTGTTAATCGCCGCCGTTGTCGGGTTCGGCGACACTGGCAACACCCGTTCACCAATCAAAGCATTGGCGAACGAAGATTTACCCGCGCTGAACGCACCGAACAGCGCAATCGTGAACGTCCGCTGGCGCAGACGATCCGCTTTTTCGCGCATGGAGCGCGCGAGCGACCGCATCGACGGCAGCCCGTCGATGAGAGCGGAGGCCGCCTGCAAGTCGGCGGCCTTGCGCTCCATGCGCTTACCGTGTTCACCCGAGGTGAACACGGATGACGGCGGCTCGGCTGCCACTGCGGGGCCAGCCGAGTCCGAGCCTGCAGCTGCCGAAGCTATCGCGGCAGCTTGCAGGATCGTGCCCATGGAGGTCACGTGCAGGTTAGCCCCGCTCAGCGGGGCTGCTGCCGGCACCTCCATGGCTGTGTAGAGCTGCGCATCCGGCAGCGCCGGCGCAGATGGTCTTTCCCAGCTGGCCATGCGCAGCAGCTGGGTCTCTGCCGCCGCCTCGGCTTCCTCGAGGCGGGCGAGCTCGCGGCAGGCGCTCAGCCGGCCGCTCAGGGCTTCAAGCTCAGCCGCAAGCGCAGCGGCGGCTGGTTTGCTGCCATCGCGGACCGCAGCCGCGATGATGTCAATCACCGCAAACGCCAGTTTGCGGTACTGCAGCTTTAACTCGCCAGCGAGCTGCTTCATGTAGTTCAATGTATACTCGCCATTGAACGTTGCACCTGTATTCACTTGGGACGCAATCAAAGCACCAGATACTTCAACCTTCAACGCTTCAATCTGAGCAATTAACGCAGCATCATGTTGACCTTGATCACTTGCCGCCTTCTTCAAGGCATCTCGCAAGTGCCAGTCAAGCTGGGCTTCCACTTGCTCTGCCAATTCTCCCTGAAACGCCGTCAGTCGTTTCTCTTGCTCTGCAGCGGTCTTAGCTGCGCCCCCGAAGAATCCAACCTTAAAACCAGGCTTACGGCTCTCCAAATAAGCGTTGGCATAATCTCGCGTTAACGCAGGTGTTATATTGGCATTCTCTATAATGGCACCAACATCTTTTCGGAGCTCAATGATTAACGTGTCCGGTAAACTTTTTAATGTGTTAAGTTGTTCTTGCTTGGATGCAGCCAGCCCTTGAACATCTTCCGCATCGCCTTCTTCCTTGATGGATTCCAGCAATTCCGCCTTCTGAGCTTCGTGTTGCTCCGCCAACCATTTACTATGCTCTGCTGCCAAATACCTCGCAGAAGCATCAATACTATAGCTGCGTAAAGAATCTCCACGCTCAATAAGTCGGCTCAGCAACCATTGCAGCTTAGCGTATTCATTATGCGGATGGGCAGGTTCCTTCATCGTAACGAACAGCAAATCATCAGGTTCAATGCCCCAGTTCAAGAAAGCTTGCTTAGTTCCCGTTTGATATTGAGCAAAAGGAAGCTCCCACTCCTTGTGTTTATCAATCATATTCACAACTAGATAGAGCGGTTTTCCCCACTCCTTCATTTTTTTCGTAAAAGCTAAATTCACTTCTGATTGTACGTGGTTATAGTCCATGACATAGAACACCACATCAGCTAAGTGTAAAGCAGATTCCGTCGATTGATGATGCGCATCATCCGTAGAATCAATCCCTGGTGTGTCCAACAGCGCAGTGTCTTCACCTAGAAAAGGAATTGGATACGTGATCTCTACCGTTTCAATATCGGTACCATTTACACAGTATGCCTCAAGCTCGCTGAGCGGAATGGTTGTCGTCTCTCCTAAGGGATTGACCTTTCCTTCAAGGCTGCGATGCGTCACATGCGCACCAGGCTGCCCATTTCGAATACTCACGATATTCGCACTCGTAGGAATCGGGCTCGACGGTAACAAAGCATGGGCACAAAGTTGATTAATGAGCGTTGATTTCCCTGCAGAGAAATGTCCGCAGAACGCAATATTCATCCGCCCACTATCCAATTTGTCCAGCAATTGCCCCATTTTTGCCGCGTTATCTTCATCCCCTGCATGCCCAAGCACCTGTTGCATCTTCTTAAGCGCATCCGGCATGACCGTGATGCTTCTAGCTACCAATTGCGACATTCGTTCATTCCGCTCCTCTATGATTGATTCTTAACTATCCCTCTCAGCTGTACAGAAAAAAAATCTCCCAAAGGGAGATTCTGGACTTACGTGAGGGCGATTTTTTCTTTTTCCGGTAGGAAAATTTCAAAAACGTCACGATGCTGAAGAATCGTAATATCCGAATCCTTCACTTTCATCACAACAACCTCGGATTTTGTTTTCATTTTGTCTATGTAATTCTGAGGAACCTCACCGGATTCACTGACAGTTACACCTTCAATGACTTTTTCCTCATTATCGGCTAGCGGCGTGTTGATCACTTGCTCATAAATATCGGAGAACAATTCAAAGCTATTGGTATATACGGCGATGCATTTCATTTCAATCCCATCCTTTGTCAGCATTTCATTTGTTTGTAATAGTTTTCCTTGTTGGCTGTGGTTTCATACGCTTCTTCCCCTCGCGGCAAATGTCCAATAAGGGACAAATCGGGCAATTGGGGTTCTGTGCCTTACAGTGATATCGACCGAAGAAAATCAATCGATGATGTGTTTGCGTCCATTCGTCACGTGGTACTTTCTTCATTAACTTCTTTTCAACTTCTAGTACGGAATCATCCCAGCCAACAAGTCCTAATCGCTTAGAGACTCGTTCGACATGCGTGTCAACCGCAATTGCCGGAACGCCGAATGCGTTCGATACGACGACATTTGCCGTCTTACGCCCAACGCCAGGCAATTCAACCAATTGCTCGTGCTTCTCAGGAATTTCACCACCGAACTTGTCCAGTAGCAACTGACACAGCTTATGAATATGACTAGCCTTGTTGCGAAATAAACCAATTCGCCGAATATCTTGCTCCAGTTCCTCTAACGGAACAGCCAAGTAGTCTTCAGGTCGTTTGTACTTCTCAAACAAGTCTTTGGTAACCTTATTCACGGTTTCATCCGTACACTGCGCTGATAGCAACACGGCAATCGTTAATTCAAATGGATTACTGTGATTCAACTCACAATGCGCATCCGGATATAGTTCACCGATGGTGTCCAGAATATGTCTTACTGTCTTCTGTGTCATAGCTGATCTTCCTTAGGGTCGTAATATTCTTCAGTTTAGCGAATTGTCAGGGCATAATCAATCCTTGAAAGCGTCAAAATGCGAACATTTTCTAAAAAATAAACATTTTTTTTTGAAAATAAGAAAAAAACCGCCTGTTTGAGAAGATTGGCTTCTCCTATACAGACGGTTTTCCTTAAACATTTGTTCAACGATCTACTTTTCAATCTCAACAATTTTATTGTCAAGGATATAAAGCGTCAGCTGATCTCCAGAAACGAAGGAAGATGGCAACACAATGGAGGAACTAGTGTGAAGGTAAGCTCTCGGGAACAGGTTATAGGCAGTTTGCTCGCCTCCAGAAGCTTTGACATTCACTTGGTTCAATGTAGGGCTATACTGATCAAACTCACGTTTAGAAGCGACAGCAACTTGAATCATGAGTTTGTCATTGACGTCCTTCATCAATTGAACACGATCCCCTACTTTAATCGAGGAGAAGCTCCAATCCATGCCGCCATTGAGTTTCACATTGTAATTGCTGCCGGCGTTAACTACTTGACTTTTACCTGTAAAATCTTGAATGGTCAGACTTGAACTTGCAGCGTTCACCGCTGTTACTTTACCTCGAACCGGTGTTACTAGCTCGGCTTTCGTAATTGCAAGGCCTTTGAATGAGAATTTCACATAATCGTCAATCGCAAGGTCAGCGAATGCAGCATTCGTGCCATCTGCTTTCACAAGCGGGACCCCATCTAAAGGAATAGTAACGGTCGTATTGGAGTCATCCAAGAACGTAGCTTGTTTTAGATTCGTATTCGTTAAAAGGGTTTTGAATACCTTTGTGCTACTAGTGACGATTTTCGTTACTGTCGCTTGATCAAAACTTAGAAGTAGGCTAATTTTATCTCCGACTTTCAAATCAGAAAGCGTACTGTTTGGCTTGTTTGCAAGTTCAACAGTGGGTGTAAAATTTAGTTTAAATGTTATACTTTGTCCACTATCTGTTTTCACTGTTATATCATTCGTTTGTAAATTCAATTGTGTCAGTGCACCATCCAGCTGCAAGGACATTTGAATTTGTTTAACCGAATCATTCGAAACAAGAAGATCTACATATTTGCCAGCTGAGAAAAGGCTATTAAAATTAGTGAATGGAAGTTTAGTTCCGTTGTACCAAATGGCAACACTATCATTCAAAAGAAAGGCATGTGGTTTTCCTGCATTATCCGTGACAGTTAAAATTTTGGATGAGGCATTGTAATCAATAATTTTCGCAAAATATAAATTCTCAATTGACCGATTAATAACTGTAATCGTTGTAACCTTATTATTCAACACATCTAACTTCAATTGATCCCCAGCAGCCAAATCATAAACACTCGCATTAGCTAAGCCATTAATAACAACACGCGTGTTACTGCTTAACTCATAGGCATCAACTGTTTTACCAGACGTTTTATTAATCAAAATCGTAGATTGGTCGTCGGTAAACTGTTTGAACGTCCCTTCCACACTTGTTCCAACATCCGCTTGCTTTTTAACGATAAGCTTCACAATTTCACTATTCTTGACGATATATTCCACTGTGTCTCCAACATGGATGGCATCCAAATTGATGAGCGTATTATCTGCCAGCGTAGCAATCAAATTACTCGAAAATCCGTAGGTCTCTGTCTCTCCAGAGGCAGACTCAATCAACGTAAGCTGCATCGCATCTTTATTCAACGTTTGGATATCACCAACCGCCGTTTTACTCACTGGAATTTGTTTGACAACAATAGAAGTATATTTGTCGCTGTCCACAAGTTGACTTTTACGAATTTGAATCGTGCTTCCGGCTACAATTTCACCTAAACTAAGTCCGCGACCATTCATATCCGTTACGGCAACATCGGACGCTAAGTCGTAACTTTCATAATCGTCCAGCGTCGCTTTCATCGTTGTCAGATTAAGCTTCAGTAATTGCCCTTCGTGGATGTCCATATGCAGCTCATCACTTAGGATTTCTACATAATAAGCTGTACCGTTCACTTGAACAATGGATACTTCATACGTTTCTTGCAATTCTTTGGATGAAATAGCCACATCATTTTTATTTCCGAAAAATACGGTATTAGGTGAAATCTTGTATGTACTCGTGTTTCCGTCTTTATCCATTAGGCCAATACTGCCGCTTGTTAGGCTTGTCATATATCCTTTTTTAGCGCGTTCTGGTAAGTTCGTCAAATTCTTTTGTGAACGACTTAGGAAAGCTGCCATTTGAGCACGTGTTACCGCGCCTTTCGGTTGGAATGAGCCATCTTCGAATCCATCTACGACTTTTAATGACACAGCTGCATTTACGAATCCTAGCGCACTGTTGCTGATCAGTTGGTTATCTGTAAACGAAGTTGCTTTCGTAGCTAAGCTTTCTGCTAAGGAAGCTTTCCCAATAGCACGAATGACGACTTCAGCCACCCATTCTCTCGTTGCTTTTTGTTGTCCCCAATTACCGACAGGCTTCGTTCCTTGCGTTCTTACTTTTTCTTGCTCTGTTGAAATCAAACCTTTTTGTAAGGCTAGCGCTACGTAGTTACGAGCATATTTATCAACTAACATGTAATCAGGGAATACCGTATCCGTCGCCAGATTGTCTGCATCAGCCTGTAAGCCCATCATACGTGTAGCCATAATTAATACATCCTGTTGTGAAACCGAAGTTTCAGGCGAGTAAATACCCTCTGCCACTCCCTCGATAACGCCTTCCGAAGCTAGCTTGGAAATGTGACGAATCCCCCAGTAATCACTGCTCACATCATTAAAAGATAGTCGTACATTCGTGTTCGATGTTGTTGATGTTGTTGTATTCACGGGTGCTGCAAGGACTGGCGTACCTGCTAGACTTGTGATGATCATGGAGCTTACGATAGCACTCGCCAATTTCTTATTTTTCATGTTCGATGTAACTCCTCTACAATTCCTATTTAGTTAGGTCGTTTGATCGGGTAAGGAAGCTCCAGATGTCCCATTAGACTATCTACTTGCTTACCGTCTTTAAGTACATACAAGGTTTTCACTTCAGGAAATTGGAACACTGTTTTCTTTAATGCTTGGACAAATAATTCTTCTCCAGGCGCACCCATTTGCGTCTTGGGTCCGAATGCCATATCCAACTTCAATTCACCTTTGGCATTATCGAACTTGACACTTGTGAATTTCATATCGTCAAATAATGAAGGTGCTTTGGGATCATCATTCTTTTGAAGTGCTTTCAATGCAGCCTCATAAGTGTCAGCATCCTTCTCCACGCTGATTGTTACCACTTTCTCAACGAGCTTCATTTCATCTTGATCACTGTAATAAGCCTTAACTTGCAACTGCTTAAGAGGCGCAGGTGTCGGCTTAGGCGTGGCTGTTGGCGTAGAAATAGTTGCAATCGGTGTAGCCGTAGCTTGCGGTTCCGACGTAGCAGCTCCTGTTAATTGTGTTTTCTGGCCACAGGCCGTGATAGACAACGTGATGGCACTTACAAGGAGCGCTCCTTGAACTAGGCGACTTGTTTTGTTCATCTTATTCACTCCTTAGCTTTATGCCTAGACATGCTAGCCTAGTTTTTGCCGCTTCGAATTCTTATTGCTTACTTAAGGTTCAAGTACTCCTTTATAGCAGCAACCAGCGAAGCAGCTAATTTGTCCTGGAATGCCTCTTTGTACATCGCGGATTCATCATTTTTATTGGACAAGTAACCAACTTCAAGTAATACTGCAGGCATGTTGGTTTTCGTGATCACACGGAAATCTGCTTGGCGAACTTTGCGATCTGCAAATCCAGTAGCCGGAACAGCATACTTATGAATAACATTGGCGAAATCTAAGCTTTCGGGCCTGTTATAGTAGGTTTCGGTTCCTGACACGGTTGCTTTGGCGCTATTCCCATGAATCGATAAAAATAGGTCCGCTGAAATATTGTTGGCAAAAGAAACACGATCATCTAATGGAATAAAGGTATCATCAGAACGGGTCATCAGAACATTAATTCGCTTATCTTTTACTAACAGTGCATTTACTTTATTCGCTGTTGCAAGTGTAAAATCCTTCTCATGCTTTCCTGTAATGGAAAGCGCACCTGGATCGTTATCCCCATGTCCAGCATCAATAATCACAGTTAGCTTCTTCTCACCAATCGTTGCCTTCCACTGATTCGGCAGTTTTGTAGCTATCGTTTGGTAACCAGCTGGACCATTCAAATCCAGAATAATCCTTACAGTAGCCGGATTATCATTAAAGTTAGAGAATCGTACTTTGGATACAAGTGGCTGCTTGGATGGCAGTTCTCCTGCATTTTTAACGAGCAGCTTCTGAAGTGACTCATCTAATGTCGTGTTCGGGAAATCAAACACCATGCGTGAAGGATTTGATAGATTTAATACATTCGGAGTTAGGGTTCCATCCTTCGCAGTAACTGTTAATTCTGTTTCTGTTAGTGAAATAGACGTGATTACGTGAACCGATGGATCTGGAATCGGCGTTCCGTTGCCGTTTCCATTGCCGTTACCATTCCCAGTCCCGGTTGTTGGCTTCGTTCCTGGCGGCTTTGTTTCAGGATTTCCATTATTGCCATTCGGGTCTTTCACATCTATAGGTCCGGTTACGGGTTTTGAATCGGAATCATCCTTTTTGAACATATGGACAGACGATGTAGGGCCATCCCATTTGAACTCGATTCCAAATACCTCACCTATGAATCGCAGCGGTAGCATGGTAGAACCATTTTCAATCTTCGGACCTACTTCTAATGTCTCTTTCTTCCCATTAATAAGTGCGGTCAGATTGTTAATCACGAGTTGGATATTCACTTTGTCTTTCACAATGGTTACTTTACTGGTCGCTTCGTCCCAGCTCACTTGCGCACCAATTTGCTCGACAATAATTCTTACAGGAACAATTGTATTATCATTCACAATGCGGGGTTGAGCCCCCTGGACATCCAACAGCTTTTCATTCATAAATAGCTTTATTGGCTTAGGCGCTTCAGCACCGAGGGCAGTAGTTGGCAGCAGCAACAGACAAGTGAGCAAAAACAAACAAATTGCAGGAAATTTCATTATTCACCTCTATGTAATGTCGGAATGGGGGGGATGTCACTACGAAGTTATTTAGCCAACTCTATCATTCTATCAACTTCCTTGTTATTATAGCAAAATTAACCTTTACCTGACAGCGCTACCTCCTTCCCTTCGACAATCTAGTAATCTATTAGACGTTACTAACTGCCAAAAGTTGCAAGATTGCTCAAGAAAATATGCAAATTATAGCAAAAAAAAGGCGCATCCCTCAAAGGGATACGCCTTTAGTCCATCCTTATTTATAAGCTAAACGCTTTTGATGTGCTTGCTCATATGCAGTGATTTTCGCTTCGTGTTGCAGCGTCAAACCGATGTCATCCAAGCCTTGAAGCAAGAATTGACGACGGTGCTCATCCAAATCGAAGTCGATTTGAAGTCCGTACTCATCTGTCAGTTTCTTGTTCTCAAGATCAACATTCAGCTTGTATCCTTCGTGCTTAGCCGTACGTTGGAACAGATCTTCAACTTGCTCTTCTGACAATTTGATTGGCAGAATGCTGTTTTTGAAACAGTTGTTGTAGAAAATGTCTGCGTAGGAAGGCGCGATGATTACGCGGAATCCGAAATCTTGGATTGCCCAAGGCGCGTGCTCACGGGAAGATCCGCAACCAAAGTTCGCTCTGGAAATCAAAACGGAAGCTCCTTGATAACGATCTTGGTTTAACGGGAAGTTCTCAATGACGTTGCCTGCTTCGTCCCATCTCCACTCGAAGAATAGGAATTGTCCGAACCCAGAACGCTCAATACGTTTAAGAAATTGCTTAGGGATAATTGCATCTGTATCTACGTTTACACGATCAACAGGGCCTACTAGACCTGTATGTTGTTTGAAAGCTTCCATGTTCTCATTCTCCTTAAAGTTTTGCTATTGCAAAACTAGCATCTTAAGCATTGCTTGATTTAGCCGAAATTAAGCTTGTTGGTATTCTTTAATTTCCCAATCACGAACGTCATAGAAATGACCTTTGATTGCTGCAGCAACTGCCATAGCTGGGGAAACAAGGTGAGTACGTCCGCCGCGTCCTTGACGTCCTTCAAAGTTACGGTTGGACGTGGAAGCACAACGTTGTCCTGGTTGAAGCACGTCTGGGTTCATCGCCAAACACATACTGCAACCTGCATCGCGCCATTCGAAACCAGCGTCGGAGAAAATTTTGTCCAAACCTTCTTTTTCAGCTTGAATTTTAACACGACCCGAACCTGGAACTACGATTGCTGTAACGCTAGGATCTACCGTATAACCTTGTGCAATCTTTGCTGCTGCACGAAGATCCTCGATACGTCCATTTGTACAAGATCCGATGAAGACATAGTCTACTTTCAGCTCAGTCATCGGCGTGCCTGGTGTTAAATCCATATATTCAAGTGCTTTTTCAGCAGCTTTACGTTCATTTTCGGTTTCAAAGCTTTGTGGATCTGGAACGAGAGAAGTTACGCTTGTTCCCATACCAGGGCTAGTACCCCAGGTTACTTGCGGGATCAAAGTATCTGCGTCGAATTCCAATACCCAATCATACACAGCGCCTTCATCTGTAACAAGGTTGGACCATTCTGCTACCGCTGCGTCGAAATCAGCACCTTGAGGTACGTATTCACGACCACGCAAGTAGTTAAATGTTGTAGCATCAGGAGCAATTAGTCCTGCACGAGCTCCACCTTCAATAGACATGTTACAAACGGTCATACGCTCTTCCATGGAAAGATTACGAATCGATTCGCCAGTATACTCAATTACATAACCAGTAGCGAAGTCTGTACCGTATTTTGCGATAACACCAAGGATTAAATCCTTTGCAGTAACGCCTGGCTTCAAGCTGCCCGTGATGCGAACTTCAAGAGATTTAGCTCGGGATTGTTGAAGTGTTTGAGTCGCCATAACGTGCTCAACTTCACTCGTACCAATACCGAAAGCAAGTGCGCCGAAAGCACCGTGTGTAGATGTATGGCTGTCGCCGCATACGATGGTTTTACCTGGGTGCGTAAGACCAAGCTCAGGACCCATAACGTGGACAACACCTTGATCGAGACTGTCTAAGTCAAAAAGTGTAACGCCGAAATCGCGGCAGTTTTGTGATAGTGTATCGATTTGTTGCTTCGAAATTGGATCGGTAATATTGAAACGATCTTTCGTTGGTACGTTGTGATCCATCGTTGCGAACGTTAAGTCTGGACGACGAACTTGACGACCTGACATACGAAGTCCTTCAAAAGCTTGCGGTGAAGTTACTTCATGTACTAGATGCAAATCAATATAAATAACACTAGGCTTGCCATCTTCCTGGTTAATAACGTGATTATCCCAAATCTTCTCGAACATTGTCTTTTTACTCATATCCAGTCACCTCTTGTCATTATCCGCATTAGTTTGCTAATGTCTTACCCTCATATAGTAATGTAGCACGGATTATCTCATAGTTCCAAGATATAATAACTATAAGCTTGATAGATTGTTCCTATATAGCAAAATAAGGTTGACATTACGAATGATAATGATTATCATTCTCCTAGTGGACTCGAGTTGGCCATCGATTCTAGAAAGAAAAAAGAATATCTAGGGGGAAATTTTTGTGAAATCCATATTTAAACCACTTACTTTTTCAGTCGCACTTCTATCGTTAATCGTAACTGCTGCATGCGGAAACTCTACGACAACAACATCGCCTGCACCAAGTACAGCTGCCGCAGCAAGTGTGGCGCCAACAGCAACACCTGCTGCAGATAAGACAATTACACACGCACTCGGAACAACAACAATTAAAGGTACACCAAAACGCATCGTAACCTTAGAATGGGCATACACAGAAGATGTGTTGGCACTTGGCCTTCAACCTGTAGGTCAAGCTGATAATAAAGGCTACTTAGGAGCGGTAAATGTGAAGCCTGCATTAGATGCTTCCGTTGTCGACGTAGGGACTCGTCAAGAGCCTAACCTAGAAACAATCACGGGTCTGAAGCCAGATCTTATCATTACAAGCACATTGCGTTCGAGCAAAAACTACGAAGCTCTTTCCAAGATCGCTCCAACGATCGCATTTGAATCCTACCCAGCTGAAGGAAAAGGCGATCAATATTCCGATATGATCACTACATTCAAAACCATTTCAGATATCGTAGGCAAGAAAGCTGAAGGAGACAAGGTACTTGCTGACCTTGACAAAGCATATGCAGATACGAAAGCAAAATTAGTTGCTGCGAAAAAAGATGGCGCTGAGTTCGCTTTAACACAAGCGTTCAGCAACCAAAACAATGCGGTTCTACGCATGTTCACTGACAACTCCATGGTTGTTCAAATTATGCAGCGTATCGGTTTGAAAAATACTTTTAAATCCACGAAATTTGAACTTTATGGCTTCTCTACTGCTTCCGTAGAAGCTTTACCTGCTGTTCAAAATGCAAACTTCTTCTACATCGTTCAAGATGCGGATAACGTATTTGAGAAACAACTGAAAGACAATGCCGTATGGAAAGGCCTTTCATTTGTGAAAGACAACAAAACATTTAAGCTTCCAGGTAACACTTGGACTTTCGGTGGACCTTTATCTGCCAAAGTATTTGCTGAGCTAGCTGCTGCTTCCCTTACGAAATGATCCAATCTGCGATGAAATCGAAAACTAACCCTTTCGCTAATATCGCGTGGAAATCACTTCTTGTATTTGGAGGTGGGGGAATCGCCCTCTGCCTCTTGCTTTTTCTCAACTTAACACAAGGAGAAGCGAACATTACCGTTCATACGGTTATACAAGCTTTGATCGCTCCACAAGATACCCCCGACCATTTAATGGTGCGGGGGCTTCGCATGCCGCGCGCCGTGATGGGCATGCTCGCAGGAGCGGCACTCGCAGTTGCAGGTTCTTTATTACAAACCGTCACACGTAATCCTCTCGCTTCGGCTTCAACATTAGGTTTGAATGCAGGCGCTTATTTCATTATTGTTTTGGCTGCCGTTTTTTTCCCAGCCTTGAAGTCGGATCACGCTTTACTTTTGGCCTTAGTTGGGGCCTGTGGCGCAGCCGTTATGGCCTATTACATGTCAGGCGGCCGCAAAAGCTCGCCTCTACGCATGGCACTTGCGGGTATGATCGTAACACTCGTACTCTCGGCTTTCACTAGCGGACTCCAGATCATGTTTGAGGATGCCACGAATGGCTTATTCATGTGGGGTTCAGGTGCATTAGGTCAGAACGATTGGCAAGGTGTCCACTATGCACTCCCTTGGATTTGCATAGGTCTCGTCGTTGCCTTTCTGTTCCATCAAAAGCTAGATATGCTTGCTTTAAGCGAAGAAACCGCTATTTCATTAGGTGAAAATATTAACCTAGTTCGATTGGTTGCTCTAGCCACAGCGATTCTACTAGCAGGTGTAACTGTGAGTGTAGTTGGCCCCATCGGCTTTATCGGGCTTATCGCGCCTCATCTTGTTCGATTAATTGGCTTACAACGACATCGCGCGTTGATTCCAGGAAGTGCGATCTGGGGGGCAGCTGTATTACTTGGCGCGGATACCATTGCCAAAATGTTCCGCAGTACGCTAGGCGAACTCCCTGCAGGTTCCGTAACCGCACTAATAGGTGCACCATGGTTAATCTGGCTGGCAATTCGAGGATCTCGCATGAAAGCTTCCCCTGAGAGCAGTTCTATGAGCGTCGGGTATGTCGGCACCAAAATTCCATATCCAATCTTAGTTGTGGTATCTAGCATTGCCCTTATCGTCTTAGTTCTTTTCGGCTTAACTGCTGGGGCCTTGCATATCCCCCTATCTAACGTTATTGCCGTGGTAACTGGGCAAGGCGAAGAAATGGCGCGGAATGTCATTCTGAACTTGCGTCTCCCACGTATTCTGGTTGCTGCTCTTGCTGGCGCTTCCTTGGCCGTTGCCGGCTCTATGATGCAAGGAGCAGTTCGCAATCCGCTTGCAGACCCCTCCGTTGTAGGCGTTACATCTGGTGCGGGAATGGGCGCCCTGCTAGTGTTGACGATTTGGCCAACGGCGTCTGCTACTTGGGTTCCTATTGGTGCTATAATCGGCGCACTTCTTTCCGCGGGAAGCGTCTATGCCCTCGCATGGAAAAAGGGACTAAATCCCGTCGTGCTGATTCTAGTCGGTATTGCGATTTCTGCAATAGGTTCGGCTGTTATTCAATTTCTCGTGATCCAATCTAAGCTTGGTGCCGCTCCCGCACTTACATGGTTAGCGGGCAGTACCTATTCTAGAGGTTGGAAAGAAGTCATCCAACTACTGATTACAACGATCATTTTACTGCCAAGCGCTTGGTTACTTGGTCGACGTGTAGATTTATTAGCATTCGGTGACCACGTGTCTATTGGACTAGGTCTGAAGCTGCAGAAGACAAGGTTAGTATCTGCTGCAATTGGCGTGTTCGTTGCTGCGATTGCTGTAGCTGCGGTTGGAACCGTAAGCTTCGTTGGCTTACTCGCGCCACACGCTGTTCGTCTCTTCATGGGGCAGCATCATCAGAAGTCGGTTGTACTTTCGGCCATCTTAGGGGCTATTCTACTAACATTAGCTGATATTATAGGCAAAACGATTCTCATTCCTAAAGAGATTCCTTCGGGGATCGTAGTTGCGATCATTGGTGCTCCATATTTGTTATTCTTAATGTATCGAAGTACTGTTCGTAGATAACGTTTATTTCCTGAAAATAACCATAAAGGGCAGCGAAACTGGAAGAAACCAGTTCTTGCTGCCCTTTATGGTTATTTATTCCTAGTATCAGCTTGTTTCGGCCCAAAAAGCTTGATATGATTACCATCAAGCCATGAAAAAGGAGACACTTCTTCGGATGGAATTACGCCAATTACAATATGCAATCCAGATCGCGATCGAACGCAATTTCTCACGTGCAGCTGAGAAGCTTCATATCGCTCAGCCTTCCTTAAGCCAGCAATTATCCAAGCTGGAGAAGGAGCTTGGCGTACTCTTGTTCCAACGCAGCACGAATTCGGTTGAATTAACCCATGCAGGCTCCCTCTTCGTCGAGAAGTCACAAAAGATTCTCGATATGATTGAAGGACTCAAAAAAGAAATGGAAGATATTTCACAAATGAAAAAAGGACGTCTTGTCATTGGCAGTATGCCAATCACAGGATCAACTATTTTACCCTTCGTAGTACCTGTGTTTCAAGCCGCCTATCCGGATATTGAAATTTCGCTTGTTGAAGAAACTTCATCCAACCTCGAGACGTTGACTGTGAATGGTCAAACCGATATTTCTCTTCTTTCCTTACCTTTACGTGAAGAATCTCTTGTGTATGAAACCTTGCTGGAAGAAGAAATTATTTTAGCTGTTCCGCCACTGCATCCTTTAGCAGCAAGTAAAGAGCCCATACGTATTTCTCATCTGGAAAAGGAAGCTTTCATCGCATTAAAAAAAGGGCAAGGTTTTCGCAAGCTGACGCTTGATCTATGTCAGGAAGCTGGCTTTACACCGAATATTGTTTTTGAATCGAGCAATATGGAAACTGTGCAATCGCTTGTTGCGGCTGGCATGGGGATCGCGTTCGTCCCTTACTTGATATCAAAAAGAAGTTTACATGAACTTTCTCCAGTTAACGTTTCATTAGAAGGTAGACCTACCCGCAAGCTCGTAATTGCTTATCGCAAAGGTCGCTATATTTCAAAAGCCGCGGAAGCGTTTATTTCCACAATGAAAGAGGTTATGCAAACGATTCGTTAGCATAACCTCTTAAACAACCAAAAGGAGTGGTTCCTTTGAGTCGAACTTTAATTATTTTTTTATGTATTGCTAGTCTATTAGATGCTGGTCTAACAGATATGGGACTCCGATTAAACTTAATTGGTGAAGCGAATCCGATTATGGCCTTCCTTTATGAGCATAGCTATGTAGCCTTCTATGGCATTAAAATTATTCTCCCCCTCTCCCTTTTCTTTCTAGCGGCAAAAGCAGGTAAACGACTACTTATCCAAAACTTGTTTCGCTTCTCCACCATCGTATATTTGGGTATCCTTCTCTTGCACGCTTTCTGGATCTCTACTTCATTCTCTCAAAGCTTAAATATCTGAATCGTGCGCTGTAGTTGTGTCACCATTCGAAGCATTTGCTCTGACTGAATAACGACAGCCTTAACAGAACGCGTTTGTTGGACCATCGACGTAGATACTTGCTCAGTACCAGCGGCTGATTGTTGCGTAATGGCTGAAATATTTTCCATGGTACCCGTGATGAATTGGGCTGCATTCAGCATCTTCTGGCTTTCACCCGTGAACTCACCCATACGCTGCGTAATAAATTGTATACTTTCAACCATTTCAGCAAATATTTTTTCCGTTGCTTCAATAGATTCTGTCTGTCTGCGTGCGATTTCCTCATTAATTTGAATATTTTTTTGAGCCATTCGGATGCTATTCTCAATGTTATGTACCATATGAAATACACTTTTGGCTGACTTGGACGACTCTTCAGCTAGTTTGCGCACTTCTTGCGCTACTACAGAGAACCCTCTTCCATGCTCACCAGCACGCGCTGCTTCAATTGAGGCATTCAAGGACAGCAAATTGGTCTGTTCAGCAATTTCTGAAATCGTACGTGTGATAGAGGAAATACCAGCGGCTTCCTTCACCAGATCATCAATCGTACCCGATACATTGCTTGTCGCAAGAACAATGTGAGAGACACTTTCCGATTGACTTTCCACGGCTCGCATCCCTTTTTTCACAAGCTCTAACGTTTGTCCACAACGATTATTCATTTCATGCGTGGAATCCACATAGTCCGTAATTTTGGTCTCGATTTCCTTAACGACGGAGAAGCTTTTAAAAACCCCAGACGAGATTTCATTTGCTCCTTCAGCAAGTGAAGTCACAGAACCTGTGGCTTCCACAATCATCGTGTTAATACCTTCATTTTTGTGGTAAATATCACGGCTTGAGTCAGCGACATGCTTAGAAATGGAGGCAGTTTCATTCAGAAGCTCCTTCAATTTCACAATCATTGCATTGAACGATCTTCCCATGTCCCCTAAAGCATCCTTAGAAGAAGCATCCACCGTTTGCGTAAAATCTCCTTTTGCAATATTCATGGCTACACGCGTTACATTATCGATAGGCTCGGTTAACGCTTTTTCCAAGAAACGCACATAAGGAAAGCTGAAGACCATGAGAATCAAGGATGAAGATAGGGCAAAAATGACAGATACATCTGCCGTTAACATTAGAATTAGAATAATAATTGTGTAAAAAACAACAACGGTATAGTAACCGAGCTGAAGCTTAGCACGAAACGATTGCATTAGAAACCAGTTCATAGGAATTCGACCTCTCTTTTACGAAATGTAGGTTTACTGCCAAAGGATGAGGTCCATGTACCACGTCATCAATGGGTCTCCGAAGCAAAAGCAGATGAAACCAGCGACAGCGATGAAAGGACCATAGGGAATGGGTGAACGCCGATCCAACTTGCCTGAGGCGATGAGAGCCACACCGATAACGCTGCCGAGCAGCGCCGACAGAAAAATGCATAACAGCACAAGCTTGATTCCCATTACAAGTCCAACTAAAGCCATCAATCGAATATCCCCAAAGCCCATAGCCGGCTTCCCCATCCAAGTCGCAACAAGGGATACGATGATCAAAGCGCCTCCCCCAATTACAAATCCCAAAGCATAATGCCAAATCGGCAAGGGGTGTACGAATAAACGTAATCCTGTAAATAATAGCATAGCTGGATAAATGATTTTGTTAGGCAGCAGCATGTAGGCTAAATCACTCACCGTAAGAATGAGAAGCACAGAGACAAGCGGGTAAGCAATCCATAGTTCTTCCATGCTGACCAATGCTGGAAGCGAAGCAAATAATACTCCCCCCGCCATTTCACCAACGATATACACAGGGGATATGGATGACCCACAGGTATGACATTTCCCTCTGCGGATGAACCATCCCAAAATTGGGATTAAGTCTATCGCGTTAAGCTGGCGTCCACAACTTCCACAACTGGATCGCGGTGCAATAACAGATATCCCTTTCGGTACTCGCAGCCCCACGACATTAAAGAATGAACCGAATAATGCACCCACTATGAACAATAGAATTGTGTAACTCCATGCTTCCCACCCCATCGCCCTAACCCCCTCTAGATGTCTAACCTAGCTATTCCCTACTTAAAAATCTGCTTTCTTCGCATATTCACGATTGCTCACAGGTGCAGTTCCCAATTGAACCTGCAGCCAGGCTGCCAATTGATTAAAGCTCTCAATGGTAACCGTAATGGATTGCTTTTGCCCACCTGAAGTTGTCATATCGATCTCAATTTTATTCTCTGCTTCTGTACATACGACCAAGTATTGCGACATTTCGCCATTCAAATCCTCGCTCCAATTACACATAACACTGCTTGTGAAGTTCTTCATTGGTCCATTCCCCCTGAATAAATTAATGATCTTTCCGCCGTTCACAGCTTTAAAGCCAACTCTATTCGTATCCGTCGGTTCTGGAGACTTGTATGTGGTGATGACAGGAGCCTCATCTTTCACTTGAGTAACTTCATTGACTAGATCATCCATTTCATGGACCGGCTCAATATTCGCAAGCGATTCCATCTCCATTGTGAGTTCATTGAGATCTTCTAAGCTAAGTTCAATTGAACTCGCCTCCAGATCTACTACGATTTCTTCCATAGCTTGCTCCACTACGACAAGGGACTCTGCCTCATTAACTTCTTCGAACTGAAGGGTAATCGGTTCTTCAATTTGGACTAGTTGTACTTCTTGTTGTACTTCTTGTTCCAATTGCCATTCTTGCTCCAAGTCTCCTTGCATCGCGGCAGCAAGTATTTCCATTTCCGAGAGGCGATCTTCAGATTCGTTGGAAAGTGAAAGTTCTGTTACATCTTCCGTTTGCATGGAATCCGTGGATTCCATCACAATTTTAGACTCCTCCACTTCAGCAAAGGCCAGCAATACTTCTAGCGCATTAACGACTTGATTTGGTTTGGCAGCAACTTTCCGTTCCTCCACGACTGGACTCTTCACTTCAGGTTCCAGCATAGATTGTCGAAGTTCGATAACTTCTGGTACGTGTACTTGTTCCTCATCTTGCTTCGTATAAAGTAATACCTCAGGCTCTGAATAAGCTTGGTCAACTGCTTTCAGACCTTCAAGTTGGGCGTTGGCACCTTCGGCAATCGTAGCCTGCAATTCCAATTCTTCTTTCTCAAATATCGTCTCTTCGGCATCCATTTCTGCGGGAACGGTTTCCATGCGTTGCATCTCTTGTGGCAGTAAATGACCTATTACACGCGGCACACCATATTTACGAACAATTTCGTTCACGCGATTTGGTTTAAACGGTTTCATCACATAACCGTTCGCTCCTGCTTTTAGCGCATCAGAGATGAGATCCTGCTGACTCATGGCCGAACAAATGAGAACGACAGCTGTCGGATTGAGCTTGCGAATTTCTTTCATCGCTTCAATTCCGTCCATCTCAGGCATCGTAATATCCATGAGAACGATATCCGGCTGCAGCTCCTCGTACTTCTGCACGGCCTGTCTACCATTCTCTGCTTCGCCAACCACCTCATGACCGTATTGCTTCAAAATATCAGTCAACATTTTCCGCATGAATTTCGTATCGTCAACGACTAGGATTTGGAATGACATTGAAGGTACCTCCTTCCAGAATGGTTAATCTGTCCTTACTTGATGTATTTGACGTTCTTCACAAATACGTTAAAATTGTCAGTCGTTGGGATGCCATCTGGAGGTGCGTCATAGAGATTATCATCGTAGAAAATCTGGAGCCGGGATGGTTTCGAATTGCCCAATTGAATTTCTGGCACGTCTCTATTCCAATCCGTACTCCCTTGGTATCTCTTAATCGTGCTCCCTCCGCCTGTGAGTAAGTCACCTTTCACAGCATTAAGTTCAACTCCCCCAGTACCACCGTGTATGCCACCGGTCAGCCACAACTTCGAGATGACACCATACAAACGAATTCCTTGTTTGGTATAGAAGAAGGCGCGAACATTTTCATCACCTGCATTCGAACTGTTCCCAAGTACGATTTCACCAGAGGCTACTACGATTAGTGGTGTTTGCGATGAACCTGTTGATCCTTCCACTTCTTTGTTAATCGACGTCATTTGTTTCAGTTCAACATTACCCTCCACATATACAGTACCTTGCAGCCATACATTGCCAATGATCTTCAAATCACCCTTGATGTACATCGTGCCTTTCGGAAAACGGAAGCCGTTATTCAGAGTCACATTGCCATCAACGGCGACGAATTTACCAGCTGCTAGCGAAAGTTCTCCTCGCAAGTCAGCAGCGACTAAATTCGGATCAGGCGACTTCACATACACAGAACCATTGCTAAGATTGAGCTTCGAGGCATCATTCGCCATCGTGAGAACGCCATTATTCACGAACATATCCGCCTCGTTTGCAGCGGAGACAGCGTCCTTAACGTTCACCTCACCATCAACAGTCACCCACAAATCGTTGTATAGCATACTCTTTGTCAGATCACCGAATAACGGCGGAAGCTCAATCAACTCAGGATCAGGCTCCGAATTACCACCTACAGACAAAGCAGTTAATTTGGCTTGTAATTCGGTTTGCGTTTTATTCGAAACATACCCCTGCACATCGACATCCACATCAGCGTCAAGGGTAGGATCTTCTAAAGGAAAATGCTGAGGAGCAAAATAGTCCGGCTTTACAATGTCACTCGCATCCGTTATTGGCAGGGTTTCAGTCACACCATCCGATTGTGTAAAATTGAATTTCCTTGGCGCAATCGTATCCGGATCACCACCCACCCGAATGAATCCGCGGATCGCGGGAAGTCCCGTTTGTATGCCATATTTACTCAGATTGGTTCCGCTCGCAGTTCCCGTAAATAAAGCTTCATCTCGGATTTTCAGGTGATTGGCCACATAAATATCACCGGTTATGGCAGGCGTTCCATTCAGCAGAAGATCACCGCCGGATGATACGGGATACCGAAATACCGGGTTAATTGTACTCACATACACAGTCATCACTTTGGTTACGACTGTAACTGGCTTCCCCTCCATGATGCCTCGCGAGGTAATGGTGAACTTGCGCACATAGGGGGCATCAGGAATTGCCAAAGGCTTTTTCGGCGATAACTCTGGATTCGTCGGCTCATCAAGCACAACATCAACTTGATAGCTTCCTTTCTTGGCTTTAACCACTTCTCCATTCTTATCGTTTGGATTATTGGGATCACCTACATGCTTATCAATAAATGGCAGCATCATTTCGACGAGTTGCTTTTCTACATGGCTAACACGACTCCGATAGTTGGTCCCGCCATTGAATTCTCCTTGCGCAACCGCTCGCCGGATTTGTGCCAACGTGTCGTCCAAACCTTTCTGTGCAATGGCCTCAGCTTGAACGCTTGACTCTGTTGTAGCGGCTTGGATAGCGCCACCTCGCAGCACACTCATAAGGATGAGCCCCATCATGGTCATTAACACAACGGCCAGTAAAGCGATGACAAGTGCAGAGCCTTGTTCAGGATGCATCCTCGGTTGGAGGTCGTTGTTGTCTTCATTCACAGCGTTCAATGTATGCCTCCTCCAATCCGTTCCATTTAATCATTGCGAAATAGTGGGATTTGCGAATCAATGACCAGTTTCGGATTATCTGCGTCCTTATACTGATTGCTATTCACTCTGGCATATTCGAGCGTCACTTGAACACGGTCATGATTCTGACTCGCTTCACTCAAGCTACCCTCACGAATCGTAAACTTGCTTCCCAGTTGAAAAACACGTTTAACCGCATTCGTACCAGCATCCCTAATTTCAATTTTCCCTCCGCCTTTTGGATCCGGTATAACTTCCATTTCAAAAAGATCAATATACATTTTGGGATCATTGTTCTTCTTCGCATATCGAATGATCTTCTTATCCGTTCCCTCATCCTGAACGTAGATCGCTTCCTTCAGCTCCGATATAATCTGGCTGTACAACCCGTCTCCTTGATTACGCATCTGGGTTTCCATCGTGACTCGTTTATACATCGACACGCCCATTAGCATAAAAGAGTACAGGATGGAGGCTACCATGCCGAAGATCAGCAAAGCAGCCAGAATCTCAATCAAAGTCATCCCTTTCTCATTGCGCTGCATGTGGCGCTACCACCTTTTGATAAGATACGTATCGAGTGTCGTTGATGATTTGGCTGATGGCGGGTCTACTGACTCTTCCCCTGACCAATACACGGTCACGAACATTTGAGCCAAATAGTCGTCCGAATCATTACGAAACGGATCTGCAGCCTCCCAGCGAGAATAGCTCTTATCCAGTTCAACCAAATAGCGGTAGAGCGTGCCATTAATCTCAGTCGCTTTTAATCTGCCCTTCATCAACTCTGAACCATTACTCGATAGGTCACCTGAAAATTTGGGACTGCTCGTCAACTGTGGAACAATGGCATCTTCATAGCCCGTTTTAAAAACGTCGCGCAGCTCAGCTGCTTTCAAACGAGCTAAGTTAGCGCCAATTATTTTGCGGCTTTCTTGTGCCGATTTATCTACAGCTGAAGTAAAATAGCCCATCAGCGTAACGCTGATAATCGACATAATCGTCACAGCAATCAAGATTTCCACGAGTGACATGCCGTCTTCGTTAGATTCCACTTGCTTCAGACGTTCATTGCGGCGCACCGTAAGTCCTCCTCACTACCTCACCGATTTCGCCGGTCTAGTTGTTGTTTTGTTCTGTATCGAATTGAACACTAAACGGTTGTTGAACGATTTCAACATTGGAACTATCAACCAACTTTAAGAACACGTAGGAAGTCCCTATTGTCGTATTCGTTTTCGTAGTTACCGTTAAACGCTTCGATGTTAATGGTTTCCAATCGCTTTTCTCTGGTGTTGCTGAAGATGGCATAATCGCATAATACATGGCTTTCAGTGTGTATCCTTCCTTTTTAACGCTGCCAAATGTGCGATCAACGACTGGATACTTCTCATCCACTACCGTTACACTGACAGGCTTATCCGAAACATCCCCTGCATTGTAGTTCACACCTTTTAGCGTTGCCGTCGGGCCTGGATTGATAACGAAATACTCAGGCGTTTGCGCAGTAGATGTAGTCCCCCCTATTGAAGTAGCTTCAAAATGAATATGATGCCATCCTTGGCGCTTCTCAATTGTTTCCAATCCTGCCACATCGCTTAAACGGAAAGTATACGTATTGCCATTCTTCGTCATTTTCGGAGAGCTGGATGAGATGGAAAGTGATTTATTATCGAACCAGACTCTCACACTCGTTACAGGACTTAAATCATCCGTTGCCGTAATATAAATGATGGCATCATTCGTCGGTTTTGTGATATCAATGTCGTTACTCCAGCTAATCAATGGCCCTGAACTATCTAAGGAGACATTTCCAGTCGCAACTGCCCCAGCAATAGGAGTCAAAGCACTACCACTGATTGCATTTGTAAATGCTCGTGTTTTAAAATTCATACCATCCCCATCTGGAACGACCACACCGTCTGTTGTTTGCTTTTGCCAATTGCCATTATTCACGGAAATCTCATATCCCGCAATATAACTACCTTGGAAATCATCATTGGCATAGACAGTCGTGCTAGGAAGCTGAGAAATGGAACCAGACACCGAACGAAGCTTTCCTGGTCCAAAATGCCAGCCATTCTCATTAATTAGCTTGCCATTCCCATCAACGAGTTCATAAGACGCTGGCGCTTTCGGCTTCAAATCAATTTGCTCTGATGTACCATCCTTGTAGCTAATGCGTACAATCGAATGATCAGAATCCGCAAAATGTATATCCGTAATCGATGAATTTTTATTTTTAATCGTCCATTGCTTCTGCTTATCACTTGCGCGTAGCCGCTGCAATTCACCTACACTATTCCCGATATACACATTGTCGTATTTATCAAGGACACGAACACTAACAGACAGCTGTGTATTGAAATTAATGTTGAACTGTCGGTTCGCATTACATGCATCTTTGTAAGTTACTTTGGCATCTTGCAGTGGATAGTCACCTGCTGCTGTGTCGGGAATTAATTTGATGGCTAGATCAATCTTGTCTTGCGCCGGGCTAAATGGAAAATTAATATCACCAACGTTGACCACGACTTCGTGTGTGGCAGCATCATATCTTACATTTGATGCATTCTCGCCTGGTGCCAAGATAAAACCAGCTGGAATCGGTTGACGCAGTGTCACCGTTTTAAGTTGAGTTGGCGCTTCAATCGTTTTGGTAATGTTATCAAAAACGGCTGAAAGCTGGCTGGTAGAACTTGCTTCATAAGCCGTTCCCCCAGTTTTAGTAGCAATATAGTTCAGTAATTCCAAATCGATCTCGTCAGAACCCTGCGTAGCCAAAGCGATCGTAAATACTTTAATGCCTAGACCTGCTAAGACATCTGCATCTGCTTTTGCTGCGGCTTTGGCACCAGAATCACTCGTAACCAACTTATTGCCGTCGTTCTCATTGGTCCATACCGTTGCTTTTCCGTCTGTTAGCAAAATAATTTGTTTTACCGGCTTAGTACCACTAGCGGTAAGCATCGTTTTAGCTTTTGCTAGACCATCGTCAATATTCGTACTTCCATTGGCTTTGAATTTATCAATCTCCGATTGAACATTCGCATAATTCGTATCCAAATCAAGTACTTTTGATGCTTCAGAGCTAAATTTTATAAGTCCTAAGCGGTCCCCCATCTGCACGCTATTAAATTTATTGGTCAATGTAGCTGAGGCATCCTTTAAAATCTGAAGACGAATAGGTGTTCTGCTATCATCTTTGTCCATATGGTAAGCCATACTGCCTGATACGTCGGCGACGAAAGCAATATCTACAGGATCACGCCTTTGCGTAACTGTATGTGTCCCGCTCGGATCCAGCGTATAATTGATCGTAACTAATTGGTTCCGCTCAACACTGGTGACAGGCACATTACCTACACCGCTAATGGCTAAACAACCATTATCTACTTCTGTCCCATAAGCGGGGCTCGATCCTACAAACGCAGCAGGAAGCATACTCGCAAGCAGCATCCCAGCCAGCATGATCGCGCTTTTCTTTTTCATTTTAAGATACCAATGCATGGATTGAACTCCTTCCTACACCAACTGAATGATTCTCGAGATGACCTTGAATGCTTCTGCCCGAGTAAGTGACCCTTGTGGTCTAAATGAACCGTCTTCATATCCGCCGACAATGCCTGCCTTTATCACATTTTGCAGGGATGCCTTATTCTTATCTATTAAGCTTGTGATGTCATTAAAATCGCCAGTTCCCGTACCGACCTTCACATCATATTTTTGTAAAATGCGATCAACCACTCCAACCATTTCTATCCGTGTAATCGGTAAGTCTGGTGAGAAATTTAGATCCACAGGTCTCATATCAAGTAATCCCATCGTTTGCGCGGAAGCTACCATACTTGTAGACCAATGCTTGCTCATATCCTCGTAGCCCAAGACCGGTGACTTGACAGGTTCAATCCCTAATGCTTTGACGACAAGTGTAATAAATTCTGCCTTCGAAAGCGTTCGGTTCGGACGAATCGTGTGATCTTCGTATCCATCAATGATCGACTTTTGCATCAAATCGAGAATTTCTTCTTTCGCCCAATGCGTCTCTGCATCAGAAGGTACTGTCTTTACCGATGATTGTTTCCAAGTGCGCAGTGTAGGTATTGTTTCTGGCATATCGACAGCTTTTTTCACTGAACCCAGCGTCGGCGCAACAGCGCGATCTGGATTTTGAAAAGCAATACCATACACGTTTATCAACTCGTCTGACGTTACTTTCGCACTTCCATTGCTCGCCGCTTCCGCGTCCGTTGGGATGTTGGCCCAAGGCACTTTGCCCAGATAAGCCTTCACTCGGTAAAATTCCTGGGAGGAACTTTCAAAGTAAGAACGTACCGTCTCTTCCACTTCTGTCGCATGAAAATCCAGCTTTCCTGCCCCATCTACACCAATTTCATCCCAGAACACGAGCAAATCGTTACCATCTCGAGCAATCGCTCCTGTCCAGATTTTCACATGTGCACCTGTTGCATCCGCTTTCGTTACAACGGCATAGGGCTCTTTGGAGACTACCATGCCGACTTCCCAACCCGCCGGTGACAGCTTCATTGTTTCGTATTTCAGACTCCGAGCTTCATAATCGAGCCCCTGTACGACTGCAAATGGGTTGCTCGCTTGGCTTACAACTGTCGTATTAACGGCTGCTTCGCTCGCAAGGACAGCAGATGGTGACATGATGGACATAACAAGTAGTGCAGTGACAAGTGCATGTTTATTTCGTTTCATTTAATCCTCTCCTAAGGTCATCTCATATTCTTTGATCGCATCTCGGTGAATGATACCCTCTTCAACCAACTGTTTCAGACTGGATACCATCGTCTGCATCCCGATTTGGCGGTTCGTTTGAATGACAGATTTGATTTGATAAATCTTTTCTTGGCGAATCAAGTTCGCAACAGCGGGTGTATTAATGAGTATTTCAAGCGCCATGGCTCTCCCTCTGCCATCCATACGCGGAACTAAACGCTGGGATAAGACACTAATTAATACAGAGGCAAGCTGTACACGAATTTGTCTCTGCTGTTCGGTAGGGAATACATCGATAATCCGATCGACGGTTTGAGGCGCATCCGGGGTATGCAATGTTGCCAGAACTAAGTGACCTGTTTCTGCAGCCGTGATAGCAGTCTTAATCGTTTCTAAGTCCCGCATCTCACCGACTAGAATAACATCTGGATCTTGACGCAGTGCAGCTCGCAAACCGTTGGAGAACGTTAATGTATCAATACCAATTTCACGCTGCGCGACAAGACAGTTTTTACTTGGATGTATGTACTCAATTGGATCTTCCAAGGTGATAATATGTTTCTTTTGCGTTTCATTAATAAAATCGATAATGGAGGCAAGTGTTGTGGACTTCCCACTTCCAGTAGGACCTGTTACTAGGACTAGACCTTGATGCTTATATGCAAATTCCTGAACCAAATCTGGCAGATTTAAGCTAAAAAGGGATGGTACTGTCGTCGATAACACACGAAATACCATGTTGATATGTCGTTTTTGCTTAAACACATTTCCTCGATAACGGGACAGTCCAGGAAGCTCGAACGAAAAGTCGACCTCCCCTTTTTTGGATAACGTTTCGTATTGCTCTTTTGTTAATATTTCTTTCGCCATTCGATGGGTATCCTCTGGCGAAAGCACCGAATCAACCACCTTCATTAATTTCCCATGAAGCCGCATAAGCGGTTCTGTGGTTGCATTAATATGCAAATCAGAAGCCTTCGACTCGTAAGAAACACGCAGCAAATCTTTCAGTGATAACATGTCAGACGTGGTTGGTGCTATCATACTCATCGTATTTCCTCCTGAATGGATATGAATTTCATTAATAAAGTGGATTCGTCTTGCCAGCTGGCTTGTTATATGGAACCGGCAGCGGTGCCTTGAAGAACTTCTGTAATCCAGGCGCATAATACGAAACAAGCGAAATGTTGACCGTAATCTCCCGTTTGGATGCGTTTAATTTCACTGGTGCTGCACCTTTAATAGCAAATGTCAGCTTATCCACTTGCATCAAACGATTCGCTGTTTGCAACTCACCAAGAAAGCGGCGAATTTGTTGATAATCCCCTTTAACTGTTGTATTGAGCTTAACTGGGATCGCCAGTGATGGCATGACAGCCGCTGTCGCAGCTGGCGTTGCGCTTCCATTAGCAGGCTGTGCACTAGAAGCTGGTGCAGCAACAGGATCTGCGGCTTTGCCAATCTCAAAGTTATAAGAAGCTAACGACATTTTCGTAATGACTTCCAGCATTCTCACTTCGCGAATGAGACCTTCCACATCGGGCACTTCTGGCACACGACTGCGCGCTTTGGAAAGGCTGATTTGCTCGGCAGCGCCTACTGCGCTTCCTCCAGCAGCCCGTTTATTCAATGAATCCAGCTCTTGCTTCTTTTGGACTAACAATTTCGCTTTGGACTCCTTTTCACTTTGCAGTGGAGATACGAAATTCATGTAGACCATCACGAGCGCCAACGCAAGGATGACAGCTGCGATGATTTGATTTCTTGTGCTGTTAAGCATGCTCATTCGCGAGATCAACCTTTCTTGGTGGCATCGGACTTGTACTGCAGCTCAAATGTAGCTTGAATGACGGGTAAAGGCGGATCTGTTACTGCTGCTCCACTTTTATCCTCTTGTGCCGCAGCCAACTTATTCATCCCGCTTGTTGCAATTAAAGTAAAAGCGGTTGACGCTTTCGTCGCCTGCATGAACGTAATCACATCTTCACTCGAAGCAAAATTCCCTGTCACTTTGAGCTTATTGCCATCCCCAAAGCTCAATGCGGTGATATTGGATGCGAGCGGCATGAGGGCTGAGAGTTTATCCAATACATCCATGGCTAAGGGCTTACTGGCGATAATTTGTTTTGGAATGGCGATGAAATCAGCCACAGCCCCGGCTGTTGGGGAATTAGCAAGTTTCGATTGACCTTCCTTAATTTGAAGGTTCACTTGCTCGATCGCGGCATTCGTCTTTTTCAGCTCTGATTTTGCGGTCGTATACATCCATCCCATGCCGCCAACCACCACGACGATTGCTGCCATAAATACATAGCGAAGTAGCGGACTTGATCCTGTTTGCTCTTCCTGCCGCATTTGCAGCAAGTTAATTTCGATGGACTGAAGTTTCTGTACACTTGCGCTCATCGTCCTTAAGCTCCTTTCATCGCTAGTCCAACTGGAACCGCGTAAGCTTGACATGTTGTATCTTCATCTTTCAAAATAGCCTGCAATGGAAACGAAGTAATCTCCCCTGTAAAAGCGCTTTCCAGATGTTCTGGCAGTGCAGTTACCCACTCATGCTCACCTACGAGATACACGAGTTCGACATGTTTTTGATCCGTAGACACCGTATATTGGAAATAATTCAATACACGACCAAGCTCCATGGATAAGTTGCGCGCATAAGCCGCAAGTTGATCTGTCCCCGTGTCCAAGAAAAAGCTCGTATTGATTTGAATCGATCTGAAAAATACCGGAATGCCATTCACGAATATGCTGACATCCGCATGATCGGGCTCGACATGCAGCAGCATGAATCGATCCTTCATCGCGGAGCCAGTTAACCGAGTATGGCGTACCAACATGCGGTGTAGCGCCAGCGGTGCGAGGTCAACAGCCACAGGAACGAGTCCTGATTGCTTGATAACGTGCGCATAGCTTTCAACTACTTCGCTAGGCGTTGCAAAAATAAGGACTTCCTCTTGTACGGAGGCTTTAGACGATTTCAAAGCGCCTTCCACCGAAGCCGCTGCCTCATCCTTTGGTGCGCCTAATCGAACAAAGTCAAAAACAGGGTTCTTAAATGGCAGCTGCTGCCCGCCATGTAATTCAACGTCAATCATGTTGCGTAATGCTTTATCTTTTAAGGCCGAAAAGACCGATTTACGCAGCACCACATTAGAAAGCGGTACTGTGACATTGATTTGTGCACCTTGTAACCCTATTTGTTTCACTAAGGTTGAAATGCGACCAATGACCGCGTCTTCGTCCACGAATTTTCCGTGTTTAATACTGCCTCTATCCAGCGCGATGGAATGACGCTGTGTCAGGGTAACTTGCCCATTCACATTCATAATTTCAACTAACTTCGCTTCTGTATCCGAAATTTGCATGCCGTATGTGTATTTGCTAATTTTCTTTGCGAACATTGCGGTAACTCCTCTCGGGTTTGCATAAGGGATAAGGGGCGCGCCGCTAGGCGGCGCGCTTGATTTGGAATTATGGTAATACGACAGCAATTGTATCTAGGTTTGCCTCTTCTACACCTGGTGTACCTACGTCAGTACCATCAACAGTTAGATAATTATGTGTGCCATTTACTAGGTGAACAACATAAGTGAATATTCCGGCAGTATTTGTAATAACTACTTTTGATCCATCTGTTGCTGGAGCTGTAGGCGTAGTTGTTTTTGTTCCAGCCGTGTACGTAGTTCCTTTGTTCGATGGATCTTGTGGTATAATTTGTAAATATCCTTTTGCCTGTAGGTCTGCCATATTGACTGTTACGTTTCCGTTAGTAGGCACCGTAATCCCTTCGCCAGTAACGTAAAGTCTTGCTGCGTCTACCATCATATGAGCATTTGATTTATGCGCATTCGCTTTCGTTCTCTCCAGAATGGAGCTAATGGATGGAATTGCAATTGCTGCAATAATCGCAATAATGACGATAACTGCTAGCAACTCGATGAGTGTCAACCCTTTTTCATTCTTCATTGCTTCTCTGAACGACATTTTAGGAGCTTTAAAACCTTCGATTTGTTTGTTTTCCATGGCCATTGCGTTCATTTCATTCCCACCTCTTGGTTTATTTTGGTTATGTACATTCTCTTGCCAAACTGGTGTTTCTGTATGTTGGATTGCTTGTAAAACCGCCGACATTTCTATCTATCACCTCCCTTCAAGCCTGAATGACATTAGCCTAAGAAATTATCGTACATTTTGAACATCGGACTCATAATTGCAGCGACAATGACTCCGACAATACTGGAAATAAACAATAACATCAGAGGTTCAATGACCGCCTTCAATCGATCCACACTTTGATCAACATCAGCTTCGAAGAAATCGGCAATTTTCGCAAGCATGTTATCGACTTGTCCTGTTTCCTCACCGATCATTAACATTTGAACGACCATTTTCGGAAAAATACCGCTTTTCTGAATCGGCTCCGATAGCATCTTGCCTTGCTGCAAACTATCTTTCGCTTCTACCAGCACTTTGGCAATGACGCGATTTCCAACGACTTTCGCTGTCACATCAAGCGCCTGTAGGACTGGCACCGCACTAACGAATAGCGATGACATCGTCCGTGTCATTCTTGCAACTGCTGCTTTTTTGAGAATAATTCCAAAAACGGGTATCTTAAATTTGATCGTATCTACCCAGAATTTCCCCTCCTCACTTGATGTGAAGCTCCGATAAAGTACGATTAATCCAACAAGTCCAGCTAAGAACATCCACCAATAATGAACGATTGCATCGCTTGAACTCATAACAAATCTCGTAATCAGTGGTAATTCCGAGCCTTGATCCATAAACATGGATGCGAACGTCGGAACAATTTTTATTAAGAGAAAAATGACAACGACGACGGCAATCACCAGTACAACGATTGGATAAGTCATAGCTGACTTCACCTTTTGAACCGTTTTGTGTTCTTTCTCGTAATGTTCCGCCATTCGTTCCAACACTTCGTCCAAGTTACCGCCTGTTTCACCAGAGGCCATCATATTAACGAACATGTCGGGAAATACTTTCGGGTGTTCTCCCATACCTTTCGATAAGGGATGACCGTTGCGGATTTGCTCCGAAATATCACCTAAAGCAGCTTTCAAATACTTGGATGTCGATTGATCTTCGAGAATAGAAACCGCTTGGTCGATTTGAATACCAGCTCGGATCAAGGTAGCAAATTGTCGACAGAAGATAACGAAGTCCTCCAACTTAACTGCTCGTCCAATGTGAATCTCCAGATCCATCGCTGTTTTCCGCTGCTCTTGGATACTTCGTATGGTAATTCCGCGTCCTCGCAGCTCCGTTATGGCCAACTGCTTGTTCTGGGCCTTGATCAGCCCCTTCAGCTTCTTACCGCTTTCGTTGACGGCTTCATACGTAAAGTTCGCCAAGTTAACATTCACCCCCAATCAACACTTGCTTCTTTGCTGTCGTTATTCGTCCGCCACGGCTTTCAACACTTCTTCAATCGTTGTGTGTCCTTGACGAATCTTGAGCAAACCATCATATAGCATGTTCTTAAAGCCGTGCTTAACCAAATGCTGCTCTAGCTCACTTACTGGTCGGTTCTGCACAATTAGGCTGCGCAGCGGTTCATCCACGACTAGCAACTCGTGAACAGCAATACGCCCTCTATAGCCTGTTTTGTTGCATGTGCCACAGCCTTTACCTCTGGTCACCAAGACTTGCTTATCGGCTACTTTTGTCGAAGTCAGCGGAACTACGACACCTGTTCCTGTACCCGCCAATGATTGCTCACTGCCACCCAGTAGTCCTGCCGTTTCCAGCATCTTAATTTCATCTTCTCTAGCAGGTACTTGTGCTGCGCATTCCCGACACACTCGCCGTACTAAACGCTGAGCGACGATACAGGAGAGCGATGATGCGATTAAATAGGAATCGATACCCATATCGACAAGCCGGCTTATTGTGCTGACGGCACTATTCGTATGGATCGTGCTGAGCACTAAATGCCCAGTTAGGGAAGCTCTAACCGCAATCTCGGCTGTTTCCGCGTCCCGCACCTCCCCAACCATGACAATGTTCGGATCTTGTCGAAGAATGGATCGTAAACCAGATGCGAAGGTTAAGCCAATTTGCGAGTTAACCTGCACTTGCGTGACACCATTCATCCGATACTCGACCGGATCCTCAACCGTGATGATTTTGACATCATCACCGTTCAATTGTCCGAGTGCGGAATAGAGCGTTGACGTTTTCCCGCTTCCTGTAGGTCCTGAGATCAGCATGATCCCATTTGGCTTTTGAATCATTTTGTCGAATTTCACTAGATTAGCTTCACTGAGTCCTAATTCGGCAATTTTTTTCACACCTGCGGATTGATCTAAAATCCGGAGAACGATACTTTCGCCATGAACTGTCGGTAATGTGGATACCCGAATATCAATTCGGCGGTTATCGACCTGCATCTGGATGCGACCATCCTGCGGCAACCTGCGTTCCGCGATATTCAGCTTCGCAATAATCTTCAAACGAGCAGTCAACACACCTTGCATATGCTTCGGCAGCGCTTTCTCTGTTCGCAGCACACCATCAATCCGGTATTTCACGATCAGTTGCTTCTCTTGAGGATCAACGTGAATATCGGACGCCCGCTGCTGCACAGCGGATTGAATGATTTGGTTCACTAGCTTTACAATCGGTGAACCTTGGTCATTTGCTTCCGATTCCTCGTCCTTGATTTCGATTTTGTCCAAGTCGACCATGAGCTCATCGACGGATTCTTTCATGCCATAGTTTTTCGTAATCGCCTGCTCAACCTCAGAGCGAATCGCAATGACGGGCTGCACACTCATATTCGTCGCCATGCGAATTTCTTCAATCGCGCCGTAGTTCAGCGGATCAACCATCGCGACCTTGATTTTGCCATTTTTACGTTCGATAGGAATGACACAGTGCTTACGCGCTAGCGCTTCTGGAATTAATTGAACTGTTGGCATATCCAGCTGCGTCTCAAACATATTGACGACTGGAAAACCTAATTGAAATTCCAGGACTTCGACTAACTGTCTTTCTGTAATCAACCCTTTATCGATGAGAATCTCACCGATTTTCTTCCGTGTGTGCACTTGCTGCTTCAGCCCTTGTTCAAGCTGATCCTCCGTAATGAGTCCGTTCATGACAAAAAGTTCACCTATGCGCATTGGGGGGTCCTCCCTTCTGTTGATAGAGTACGTAACGGATCTGTGCAACCTTGTGATCTATGGTGATTTAAGCTCTTCCGCAGTTGGCGCCTTTGCGATAACAATAGGACGTGGTGCGTAGAAATCTTTATATATCAGCTCGTTCTTGCCATCATTCTTCTCATCAACGAACACTTTGACTAGTAGTCCTGATTGGCCTTCACTTCGTTTAGCTTCACCTTGACCCGCCAGTGTAAAATCGGTCACAAACATGCTCTCCGGTGCGAATACTTCTTTCGTAACCGTAATTTTAGGAGCTTTCCACTCTGCTTTCGGTTTTCCATTTAACGTCAGGATTGGCGTTTCACCGTTATACATCACGCCTACCGTTAAGGGCACATCCAGCGAGTTATACAAGGTTAGATCCTTCTGCTCGCCTTGAATTTCAACATCGAAACCTGCAGCTGCATAGCTCGGATTATCTTGATGAGCATAACGCTCACCAACTTGCAAGCCAGCTCGTAATGCTGCTTCATACAGTAACGACGCTACCTGAGATAACTCATCTGCTTTCTTCTCTGGCACTTTGCCTTTGCTGGCTTCAGCCAACCAAGCTTGAAAGGAGAACAACTTCCCTGGCTCAAGTTTGATCAATCCTGCCTGCTCCAGCCATGCTTTGACATTGGCATTAACTCCGACAATACTTTGTGCTTGTGAGATCACTTGTAAGCCCGCCGTTGCTGCTGGTGCCGTTGTTTGTGCTGTCGTGCTTGCAGGCATTACTGTTGGTGCTGCCGATGTGGTAGCTGTTGGTGCTCCACTTACAGTTGGTGTCGGTTTGACCGATGGCTTCGCACTATCTTTATCCGCCCCAGCTGCTAAGGCAATACCTTTCGTTGCCGTATTGTCCGCGGCTTTCCAGAACATGAGGCTTTCCAACTTGTGCTCTGAATTCCACTCGATGAATCCTGCCGCCGATAAACCATATACACTTCCAGAACCGACGACGCCTAGAAGAAGAATCCATTTAATAGGCTGCAGGATCAAGGCCTTTCTTCTTTGTCTCATAGCCTACCGTCCCTCAAAGCTCGACATTTTCCCTCCCGTTTCGGTGGGATGCCTCAAATATAGACGGTAATTTCTGTAGAGCAAATCATACATATTTATTAATTCAAATGACCTAATGCATGAACTATAATTCTTAAGGTATGCCTAATAGGAATAGGCCTTTTTATAGGGATTTAAAGCTAGTTGAAAGCTTCAATAGAAGAATGGAATCGGGATATCTCATCCGAACTCGTACTTTGGAAGCGATTTCATATAGTTCTTTCGAAACGTCTTCTCCTGTTGCAAATTTCAATCTTTCTATCTCTCACTTGCCTATGTATCTGATCGATCGTGTTTTTTCTACAATTTCAGTGAAAAATGGGTCTTCCATCTGTATACCGGCTCTCCCTATTCAAGCAAATAAGACGTTTACATTCGTCTTTCGATAACAAAAAAAGCCCCATCCCACGTACAGCGTGTGAGATAGAAGCTTTTTTTCAACATATTTGAACCATTTCTCTGAATAGCACGTCCATATTAGTAGAACTGCAATATTAATATCTTTTTATCTTTGTACAGCATTATATAGCACCAAGAACACTTAGAATCAAAGAAGCTTTGGAATTGACTTTGAGCTTGCGATTTATTTTAGTAACATAGACACGAACGGTATTTTCACTAATTCCCAGGACTTTTCCTATTTGCTTATAATCATAATCTAGCAGCCAATACGTTGCGACTTCCTTCTCCCGAAGCGTTAACTTGAAGGCTTTCAGACGTTCTTCCAACATTTCCTCAACGAACCAAGTTTTACTTTGCAGCTCTGTTTTTCTTAACTCATATTCAAGCAGAAGCGCAATAGATTTGATGCATGGATACATGAAAGGTGCGGAAATGTGCTCAAAAGCCGTCAAAACTAAGTACCCTATAGTCTGATTATCAGCCGGTTGTATCGGAACACACATCGTCACCCAATTATGCATCGTATCCAGATAATGATCTTCACCACTTATCCAGACTGGACGCTGAAGGTCAATGGCAGCCGACACTGCATTCGTACCCGCACTAGAAAGTGATAACGAAGAACCAATGCCGATATTATTCAAATTCGCGGCTTGTAGAATGGATCTTTCATCCCCATTAATTGTTAATATGACCCCGTGATTATCCGTTACCATTAATAAATTAGGAAAGTAGAAGGTATTCGTCTTCAAATGTGCTTGCCGAAGTATGACATCCATGAGTACTTGGTTTTTAGCTAGCAGCCGTTCCATCATCTTGCCTTGCACACGAAACCTTACGCGCGTCGAATCTCTCTGAACGCCATTAAGAAATGATTTCTCATGCAGCTTGGCAATCTCCGCTTGTGATATGCCTATTCTCTCTGTAAATTCATGCATTTGCGTCTCTTCAGCTAATCCTTTCATCAATTCCACTCCTTCTTCCCTATGTACCCTTGTAATGAAATAGCATCCATGCTGTGAGTAGAATTGAAATAATTGTCGTTTATCGCCGTTTCTATTTTCACGACCTTTACAAAATTTTGTATTTTTCGCGCATGTGTCACTAACTATAAGGCTCAAAACGAATGCTTGAAATAGTGCAAAGGTAGTAATTCCAATAAGATAGTATACTTGCACTACTAAACGACATGGTTCGCAGATTTCCCGCTAAGAGTAAGGATTTCAGGCACGTGCCATTCGTAGGATATATACGAAATAGGTGTGGAATGTTCCAATTAGTAACTACCAGGAACACCGCAGATGAGGTTATAATACGTGGTCAATGGGGATGGAGGACAAGTCCTCACGTATTTTTCGATTTCGCTTTGTTCATGAACCACTTTTGAATAAAATTCGGCCGTTGGATGCGGCAATTATGAAAGGCAGCAATTTTCCATTGCCCCTTTTCCTTAATCACTACGTTCGTATTTATGGAATCACGATTCTTAGGCGCCTTCTTCTGCCAACGCAGCTTAATGGCCCCTACGGCATGCGCAATTGCCATATCTGATGTCACGAATCGTATATTCAGAGATCCCCCTTCAACCATACTGGAACCACGCAAAATACCATCAAACAACGCTTGATGAACATCACTTATGGCTTGACGCCCCTTCAAATGCTGCCCATTAAACGTCACATAATCAGCATCTTCCGTAAAACAAGCTCCAAATGCCTGACCATCATGGTCATTCCATGCTCTGCTTAACGCAGCAAATACCGCCAAAATTTCTTTCTGATCTTGCTCATTCACTCCAACCTGCAGCATACTCGTTCATCCTCTCAATTTCCATAGATTATCATATCTACTATTGTCTCAGATTCGATATCCGTATGTCATACCGCTAGCGTAGGAACATTTCCCCGTCTACAGACTGATTTCCACGTTAAAATCTTACATTTATCCCTAACCTTTTGAAACTCCGAGGCATATTATATAAACAAAACTTATCCTTTCCCAAATTAATTTTGATAAAGAGATAAGAATGCCTAGGAGGCGAGATGCCAATGACGCTCATCAGCGCAATTGAACAGACATTCTGTAAGTTGCATGCACCAACCCTGGAACAATTAATAGAGGCGCTTCAATCGATAGAGCGAAATCTATCCTTCGTTCCAGACCTCAAAACTGAACCTATTCACCTACCATATGGCCGAAATGTCGTGTTTAGCTCACGTGATCTCGAAGTCATCGTCATTCATATTCCCACTTCTTGCTCAACTGCTATCCATAACCATGGCTCGTCCATCGGCGCAGCTTATCTGGCCTCAGGTTCTTTAGTCAATTCGACCTTCGCCTTAGACTCGGAAGGGTATCCGATTGCTCATCAAGACGATTTCATTCAAGCTGGCGAGTATTTCGTTGCACCTGCAGATCAGATTCACCAGTTGAACAATCCATTTCATGAGCCGGCTATTTCCCTGCATGTATATACACCGCCGTTACGCGAAGTCCGACGTTACTTACCCTATAGCGAAGTCTTAGATTATGTCATTTAAGAGAAAAACCCCTTGTAGCTTACGTCAAATGACGTGCTTACAAGGGGTTTATTCCTACATAGGATATGCTTATTAGAATTGTAGAGCGTTCTCGATAAAGGCTTTTAGCTCCGAAATCGGCATACGCGTTTGTACCATCGTATCACGATCACGAACTGTGACTTGACCATCTGTCTCGGACTCAAAATCGTAGGTGATACAGAATGGCGTACCAATCTCATCGTGACGACGGTAACGTTTACCAATGGAACCAGTGTCATCATAATCAACCATGAAATGCTTCGCAAGATCTGCAAATACAGCTTGTGCACCATCATTTAACTTCTTAGAAAGTGGGAAAATCGCTGCTTTCATTGGTGCCAACGCTGGGTGGAAGTGAAGAACCGTACGGCTGTCATCACCTTCAAGCTTTTGCTCTTCAAACGCATCAATTAGAAGCGCTAATGTGACACGGTCTGCTCCAAGGGATGGCTCGATACAATAAGGAACATAACGCTCATTCGTTTCTTGATCGATGTAGTTGAAATCTTCACCAGAATGCGCCATATGCTGTTTCAAATCGTAGTCTGTACGATCCGCGATACCCCAAAGTTCGCCCCAGCCAAACGGGAATTTGTATTCAATATCCGTTGTTGCATTACTGTAGTGAGACAATTCATCGTCATTGTGATCACGAAGACGAAGGTTATCCGCTTTGGCACCAAGGGAAAGCAACCAATTATGGCAGAAGCTTCTCCAGTATTCGAACCATTTCAAATCTTCACCTGGTTTGCAGAAGAATTCAAGCTCCATTTGTTCAAATTCACGCGTACGGAACGTAAAGTTACCTGGCGTAATTTCATTACGGAAGCTTTTACCGATTTGACCAATACCAAATGGCAGCTTTTTACGCATAGTACGTTGTGCGTTTTTGAAGTTAACGAAGATCCCTTGTGCCGTTTCAGGACGAAGATAAACAACGTTTGAGCTCGCTTCAGTTACGCCTTGGAACGTTTTGAACATCAAGTTGAACTGACGAATGTCTGTGAAATCTTTGCTTCCGCAATCTGGACACACGATGTTGTGTTCCACGATCAGCTTCATCATATCATCGAACGTCATACCGTCTACGATGATTTCGATATCTTTCTCAGCCAGCTTGTTCTCAATCAATTTATCCGCGCGGTGACGAGCTTTACAGCTTTTGCAATCGATCATCGGATCGTTGAAATTACCTACGTGACCGGATGCTACCCAAGCTTGCGGATTCATCAAGATTGCCGCGTCTAATCCTACGTTATACGGGGACTCTTGAATGAATTTTTTCCACCATGCGCGCTTGATGTTGTTTTTCAATTCAACACCAAGTGGGCCGTAATCCCACGTATTCGCCAAACCGCCATAAATTTCGGAACCTGGGAAAACAAAACCTCTGTGCTTCGCTAATGCCACAACTTGCTCCATTGTTACACTCATTGTTCAATCGCTCCTTAAGCTCTAGTTAGTGGGACTTCGCCCGATGACGACCGTTGGACATGAGCAAACATCAAAAAAGCTCAACATCCAAAGGCATCAAATAATGCCTAGGGACGAGAGCTTTAGCACCCGCGGTTCCACCCTAGTTGATACACCTCACAAAAGCATGTATCCCCTTTATCGTATTGGCTCCGGATAGCCGTTTCCTTGAGCTTCATGCTGGGCTTACACCATTCCCCAACTCGCTGATGATGAAGTCCTTCAAGTACTATTCATCCTTCACAGCCACAATTGATCATTCAATTGGTTTTAGTTTACAGAATATCGCTGCAAAAATCAACTTCCCTAATACAAATGAGGCCTGCGATCTTCAAAAACGGGTATTTTACCCCGTACGCGCACAACTTCTTCCAAATCAATCGTAGCCCGCAGGATCGCTTCACTTTCATTTCCTTCAACCAGCACTTCGCCCCAAGGGTCGATGACCATCGAATGACCGAAGAAATTCGTCGTACCGCTTGTCCCTACGCGATTGCATGCAACTACATACATTTGATTCTCGATGGCACGTGCCATGAGGAGCGTACGCCAATGATGCAGACGTGGATGCGGCCATTCTGCCGGAACGAATAAGATTCTTGTCCCCTCTAGCGCTAATTTGCGCGAGAGTTCAGGGAATCGAATATCATAGCAAATCATTGCGCCAGCAGGCACACCTTCTAGTTCAAATAAGCCAAGTTGCTCCCCGCTGTGCAAGAATTTCTCTTCATCCATGAGTCGGAAAAGATGAATTTTTGAGTACTCTACGATCTCGTTGCCTTCACGATCCCATGCATAAATCGTATTAAGTACGCGTTCTTCTTTTTTATCCGCAATCGATCCGCCAATAATATTCACACGATGTGTACGAGCGAAGTTACTTAAAAAAGCCTTCGTTCTCTCCCCATTCACATCAGCTAGTTGTTGAATTTCCGTTAGCGCATAGCCTGTGTTCCACATTTCGGGAAAAATGAGGACATCCGGCTTTTGTTCCGCTTGAACAGCCTCGTGAAGCTTCATTTCGAGCTGCGCAAAATTCACATCGGGTTCCCCGATCGCAATATCCATTTGAATTAATGCAAGGTTAAGCAGTTGTGACTGCGACATTTGGTTAGACCCCTTCCAGTAAAAAAACATATATGAGTACATACTAGTCGAAAAATACGTTCAACTCAATATTCACTTACAACTCACTACCTCACACTGCCCATTCCCCACCTATTCGCCCGTAACTTTTCAAATCAAGCTAGCTAAACTGATTAGTCAGAAAACGCCGAACTAAACTAGATAAAATCATGCCCGATGCTGGATTAGTTTGGTTTTGCCCAACTATACAGCCATTTTTCTAACTCACAACCCTTTACAAGCCATTTAAGCAGGCAAAATCCAACTAATTCCACTTTTTGATTCACTACATCCGAATTAAGTTGGCAAAATCCAACTAAACTACGTCCCAGGTTTAAACTGTTTCGACTGACCTCTAGCGATACTCAGCGTTTGCCAATCCTGACTCGACCCATGCTTACACAACAACACAATTTGCCCGACATGATAGCCGTAATGCGAAACTTGGCGCTGAATCGCTTGCAAGACGGTATGATGTTCCCCTCGAATCCGCACCAGTGAAAGAACATCTTCAGAGGTTAACGAACCTAGTGTTGTAAAAAGCACTTGCCAACCTTCTTCCCACAAGGCAAGCAAAGCATCCCGAGATAGTCGTTCCCCTTCAAACTCGCCATCGCGATCACGCGTCTCTTTTTCCCCATCTGTGGTTAAGAAATCCGTCCAACGGGACAACATATTCCCATGCATGTGCTTGATAAGAACCTCTAACGAGTTCGATTCTTCATCTAATGTCTCATAAAAAAATGACTCATCCGTTTGGGCAAAAGCACGATCTCCCAACTTTTTCATACTTTGAAAAGCACGTATCGATTCCTGTAGAAAAACATCAGCGATTTGGGCTTGATCTGTCATCTGCATTCCTCTCCTTCGTATCTCGTTGCCTCCATCATATGATAACGGCAAAATGAAGTACAATCGATTATCTTCATCGACTATGAAAAAAAGTTTAATCATGTTACATTTAGGGTATAATCTAAAATCCCGACCTCCGGAGTGTGAATTAAACCGTGACCAACGTATCTTCAACAACTTCTCGCTTTGCCATACAACCTGCAGAAAGAATGAAGGGGCTCCCTACTCAATTCTTTGCAACGCTCGTAGGTAAAGCGAATGCACAAATTGCCGCCGGGCATGACGTCATTAATCTGGGCCAAGGGAATCCAGATCGCCCTACGCCTCCGCATATTGTGACATCCATACAAGAAGCATCGGCTAATCCTTTGTATCACAAATATCCACCCTTCAGTGGCTTTCCTTTCTTGAAGCAAGCGATCGCGCAGCGTTATAAGGAAGATCATAACGTTGATCTGGATCCAGATACGGAAGTTGCCATCCTATTTGGCGGTAAAACTGGACTCATTGAAATCGCGCAGTGCTTATTAAATCCCGGCGATGTCTGCTTAGTCCCTGATCCAGGCTACCCTGATTATTGGTCTGGGGTCGCTCTGGCTGGTGCCGAGATGGCCTTCATGCCGCTGCGGGAAGAAAATAATTTTCTACCTGATTACACGCAGTTGAAACAATCTGACTTGGATCGCGCCAAGCTCATGTTCATTAATTATCCGAACAACCCGACGGGTGCTACCGCTCCCGCTTCCTTTTATGAAGAAACGGTTGCCTTTGCAGAGAAAAATGGTGTCGTAGTTGCAAGTGATTTCGCCTATGGAGCCATTGGGTTTGATGGTCAAAAGCCGATCTCATTCTTACAAACCCCTGGTGCCAAGGAAGTAGGCATTGAGTTCTACACGTTATCCAAAACGTACAATATGGCAGGCTGGCGTGTCGGTTTTGCTCTCGGCAACAAAGAAGTTATCCGCCTGATTAACTTGATGCAAGATCACTACTATTGCTCGTTATTCGGAGGTATTCAAGTCGCGGCAGCTACAGCATTAACAGCTTCACAAGACTGTGTAACTGAGTTACGTGATGTGTACGAGAGCCGTCGAAATGCCCTCTACACTGCGCTTGCCAGCATTGGCTGGCATGCTCGTCCTTCCCAAGGTTCCTTCTTCTCGTGGTTGCCAGTGCCGAAAGGTCATTCCTCCCAGAGTCTAGCTGATCTCCTCTTAGAGGAAGCGAAGGTTGTCGTGGCACCAGGTGTGGGCTTCGGTACACACGGTGAAGGCTATGTCCGACTAGGGCTTCTATCCTCTGAAGAACGCTTAGAAGAAGCCGTACAGCGAATTGGGAAATTGAATCTTTTTGCGTAAACCATTTGGGCAGGCCCAATGTAAGATATGAGCAGTAATCTAGGCTTTTGCTTCTTTACAAAGACTTGCGTACCATGCTATTCTAGTTAGAATTATAATTACAAACAGCAACGTGATGATGGGAATAGTAAGAATCGTACAGCACGTAACCAGAGAGTAAGCTCCACCGACTGAGAGAGCTTGCCGTGAACCGAATCTGAACCTGCCCCTGAACCGTCAACGATGAGTTGAACAGTGCCCTACTGTTATTCAGGGAATAGAGTTGAGTGCATCTGGACATCAGTATGCGCTAATCTAAGGTGGTACCGCGGAAGCAACAGACTTTCGTCCTTATGTTTTAAGGACGAGAGTCTTTTTTGTATTTACATAGCTACGAAAACGAAGGATGGGATGAATATGACTCAGCGAATCGTCGTCAAAATTGGCAGCTCCTCATTAACGTCAGATACGGGTGGCTTGAATCCGGATAAAATACGTTTCTTTGCATCTGAGCTCGCGCACTTGCAACGTAGCGGCAGCCAAGTGCTGCTTGTGACCTCAGGTGCGGTTGCCGCAGGCTTCACGTCCCTTGGCTATCGCACACGCCCCAAGGTGCTGCACGAGAAGCAGGCTGCCGCGGCCGTCGGCCAAGCACTGTTAATGCAAGCGTACCATGAAGCATTTGCATCCCACGGCGTGAGCGTGGCGCAAATCTTGCTGACTCGGTACGACTTCTCCAACCGCAAGCGCGTCCAGAACGCGATGATGACGATCGACGAGCTCCTGCAGCGCGGCGTTGTCCCGATTATTAACGAGAATGACACCGTCTCGGTGGATGAACTGAAATTTGGCGACAATGATACGTTGTCGGCATTGGTAGGCAATTTGGTCAAGGCGAACAAATTGATCATCATTACCGATATGGACGGCCTCTACACAGACGATCCTCGCAAGAACGCGAACGCGCAGCGCATCGAGCGCGTAGACGCCATCAGCGATGAGCTGTTCAGCTTCGCTGGAGGCTCTGGGAGCGCGGTCGGCACCGGCGGCATGCGCTCCAAGGTCGAAGCCGCCCGCATCGCGATGCGCGGGGGCGTGCCGGTCTTCATCGGGCGCGTGCTTGAGCCCGATGATCTCCACCTTGCCGTGCATGGCACGGGCAAGGGAACGTACTTTGACACGGCGCTGAACAATCTGCCGGTCAAGAAACAGTGGGTCGGCTTCCACTCGCTGCCCCAAGGGCAAATCATCGTTGATCAGGGGGCGAAGTCAGCCCTGATCAACGGTGGGAAGAGCTTACTCCCCGCTGGCATCACGTCAGCGGTTGGCGACTTCCACCCCGGCGACGTCGTCGAGGTGATCTGCAGTGAAGGCGCGCTGCTCGGCCGCGGCGTCGTCAATTATGCGGCTTGGCAAGTGCAAGCCGCGGCAGGGCTTTCGACCGATGAAGTTCAGAAGCGCGTCGAAGTATCTCGCATCGAAGTCATTCATCGCGATGAATGGGTGCCTTTGACCTAAGCTTGTAATTACTTATTTCGATTATAGAGAGCGAGGTTCTCCCTACACATGAGACAACAACGATTACTTAATCCAACTTTACGCGATGTACCGGGAGATGCCGAGGCAGCCAGTCACCAACTTATGCTTCGAGCAGGACTCATTCGCCAGTTATCCAGTGGCATTTATTCCTACTTACCCCTGGGCCTTAAAGCCCTTCAACATATTCAAACGATTGTACGTGAAGAAATGGATCGTGCAGGCGCACAAGAGATGCTCATGCCTGCCCTCCATCCTGCCGAATTATGGAAAGCATCCGGTCGTTGGGACGTTTACGGTCCTGAATTAATGCGGTTAGAAGACCGGAATGGTCGCGAGTTCGCGCTAGGCGCAACCCATGAGGAAGTCATCACGACACTCGTTAAAGATGAGATCCATTCGTACAAGAAATTACCCGTAACGCTTTATCAAATCCAAACGAAATATCGGGATGAGCGCAGACCTCGTTTCGGCCTGCTGCGTGGTCGTGAGTTTCTAATGAAGGATGCCTACTCCTTCGACCGCTCAAAAAGTGGTCTCGATGCGAGTTATCAAGCGATGTTTGACGCCTACGTCAACATTTTTACACGCTGCGGTCTTCAATTTCGAGCGGTAGAAGCTGATTCTGGCGCTATCGGCGGCACGGATACACATGAATTTATGGCACTGGCGGATGTCGGTGAAGATACCATCGTTCATTGTCCATCCTGTCAGTACGCAGCGAATTTGGAGAAAGCCACTGGAAGCATTACTAATACAATGAATTCCCATACGGACTTGGCAACTACACAACCCGTTAAAGTGCATACACCAGGTGTAACTTCGATCAAGCAATTAAGCCAATTCCTCCACATTGAACCACAGCACATCATTAAATCGGTCGCCATCCAAGCAGACAGTACACCTGTCATAGTGCTTGTCAGAGGTGACCTCGAAATAAATGAAATTAAGCTGAAACAGGTTCTTGGCGTTGAGGACATCGTTATGCTCTCCGAGGCCGAAATTGCAGGGCTTGGTTCGATTGCAGGTTTTATAGGTCCGATTGGTTTATCCACCGTCAGATTGATTGCAGACACATCGATTCAAGGTTTAAAGAATGCCGTTGTTGGTGCCAATGAAGCTGATTATCATCTTCAACACGTGGATGTCGAACGCGATTTAGGTGAGTTAACCTATGTTGACGTTCGTAACGTCGGTCAAGGCGAAAACTGCATCCACTGCGGACATGAACTCTCTTTTGCTAAAGGTATTGAAGTTGGTCACGTATTTAAGCTCGGCACAAAATATAGTGAATCCCTCGGCGCTTCCTTCACGGATGAGAATGGACTGTCCGAGCCTATGATTATGGGCTGCTATGGGATTGGCGTATCACGCGTATTGGCTGCGGTCATTGAGCAGCATCAAGATGAGCGAGGCATTATATGGCCAAATGCAATTGCACCTTACGATCTCCATCTTTTAACCGTTCAGATGAAAGATGAAGCTCAATTGACATTATCTGAAGAGCTCTACCAAACCCTAACTCGCGCAGGTTTCTCTGTCCTTTGGGATGATCGTGAAGAACGCCCAGGCGTGAAATTCAATGATGCCGATTTACTCGGCTTCCCATTACGCATCACTGTCGGTAAAAAAGCTGGCGAACATATTGTTGAATGTAAAGAGCGCCGTAACGGTGCCGCTTATGAGCTTACTGTCGAACAATTGTTACCGCATTGCCAATCCTTATTGAACTAGGAGGTTCTCCCATGAGTGAAGTTATTTCGAAATCCAAGCTTGCCAAACAAGCTGCCCAAGCGATGGGCAATCTAACGACCGAACAGAAGAATGAAGCTCTGCTTCTTATGGCTGATGCCTTAGTTACGGAACAGCAAGCAATTATTGAAGCCAATGCGAAGGATTTGCAGCGAGGCAAAGAGTTGGGTACCAGCGCGTCCCTACTCGACCGATTGGCGCTTAACGAATCTCGCATCGCAGCGATGGCGGAAGGTCTTCGTCAAATCGCCGAGTTGCCAGATCCGATTGGCGATACGCTAGAATCTTTTGACCGCCCGAATGGTCTGCGGATTCGCAAAATCCGAGTGCCCCTAGGCGTTATCGGTATTATCTATGAAGCTAGACCGAATGTTACGGTGGATGCCGCAGGGTTATGTCTCAAAACTGGCAACGCAGTCGTGCTGCGTGGTGGATCTTCTGCCCTCTTTTCGAATGAGAAAATTGTAGAGGTTCTGCATGCAGCTTTGGAACGTTCTGCCCTGCCTGCCCATGCCCTGCAATTAATTCTAAGCGCTGATCGCAGCTCTGTGGATGAAATGCTGAAGCTTAATGGCCTTATTGATGTACTGATTCCACGTGGTGGGCACTCACTTATTCAAAATGTTGTCAATAACGCCTCCGTCCCAGTCATTGAAACAGGTGCAGGGGTATGTCATACTTTTATAGATCAAAGTGCTGGGCTCGATATGGCGGTACGCATAGGCATTAATGCCAAAGCGCAGCGTCCCTCTGTTTGCAATAGTATGGAAACCTTGCTTGTCCATGAAGCGATTGCTGAGCAACACTTAGCTGCGATTGCCGAATCGTTCCAAGGCGTCAATGTGGAGCTGCGTGGTGACGAGCAGGCAAGGAACCTAGTGCCAAGCATGCTGGTTGCTGAACAAGCTGATTGGGGAACAGAATACGGTGATTATATTTTATCGATCAAAATTGTTAAAGATCTGGATGAGGCGCTGTCCCACATTCGTACGTATGGCACGATGCACTCGGAATGTATCGTAACGGAAGATGCTGCCAATGCAGAGAAATTCCTACAAGAAGTAGATGCAGCTGCTGTCTATCATAATGCTTCGACGCGCTTTACAGATGGCTTTGAGTTTGGATTCGGAGCCGAGATCGGCATTTCCACACAGAAGCTTCATGCACGTGGTCCCATGGGATTGCCTGCCCTAACTTCAACCAAATACCGCGTCTACGGAAGCGGACAAATACGCGAATAAGCTGTATATCCTAAGGAGGAATGCCCGATGTCCACGATGCTATCTCAAGCGAAAATTGCCTTTGTAGGTGCAGGTTCAATGGCAGAAGCCATCGCCCGCGGCCTTATTCAGACGGAAGTAGCCAATCCGAAACATATTTATATGATGAATCGTTCCAATCAAGACAGATTAGCTTATCTTCGCTCGGAATACGGGCTGGAGGCTACTTTAGACCCAGAAACAAAAGATGCCTTCATTCGTGAGGCAGACGTCGTCGTCCTTTGCATGAAGCCTAAGGATGTCGAGACGGCTTTTGCAGAGCTTGCTCCCCTTTTGAATGAGGGGCAGCTGCTGATTTCGGTCATTGCTGGACTATCCATCGAGAAAGCTGAAAAGCTATTACAAACCAACATGCCAATCGTTCGTACCATGCCTAACACCTCTTCAACCATCGGATTGGGCGCAACAGGAATGAGCTTCTCCGCTAAGGTTAATGATACATTCAAGCAGTTCGCTATCCAAATGTTTGAAGCCGTTGGAACCGTCACGATTGTGGACGAAGATAAGTTAGAAATTTTGACAGGCGTGTCCGGAAGCGGCCCTGCTTATGTCTATTATTTCATGGAAGCCATGATTAAAGCAGGAATCGATGGCGGTCTAACCGAAGAAGATGCGCGGCAATTGACACTCCAAACGTTTCTTGGCGCTGCCCATATGGTGCAGCATACGAAGGAAGATCCAGCGGAGTTACGCCGCAAAGTGACGTCTCCTAATGGAGCTACGCAAAAATCAATTGAAGCCTTGGATCGTTTCCAATTTAGCGAAGCAATAACCCAAGCCGTATTTGCTTCCGCTGCACGTGCGAAGGAAATGGGCGAGCAAATTGCTGCCACAAGTCCTGTAGGCAAATCACTCTAAGCGACATTGACAAGTAACAAGTTCGTTTGAATTCTAATTAAAGCAGGTGAAAGTTCGTCATGAGTTCCTATTGTTTAGCAACCTATCGGAGTTTCGATGAGAAAGCCGATTTTCATAAAAAAGCGACAGGTATCGCCATTGGCCTTACTGTTGGCAGTTGGACCGAATTGCCGGAGGCGCAGAAAGCTTCCATGGAGAAGCATCTAGGTAAGGTCGTTTCTGTTGAGGTGCACGAGCCTGGGGCTGGTGAGCCCCTTTCGGGACGCTATGCGGATATCACTATCGCCTATCCGGATGTGAACTTTAGCCGAGATATCCCAGCGCTATTAGTGACTGTATTCGGAAAGTTGTCTATGGACGGCAAAATCAAGCTGATCGATCTTGCATTCTCATCCGATTTCCTCGCGGGATTCCCTGGTCCGAAATTTGGGATGCAAGGTGTTCGAGATCTGCTTGGCGTGCATGACCGTCCGCTGCTTATGAGTATTTTCAAATCCGTTGTAGGGTACGAATTACCGGCTCTTCGCGAACAGTTTTACTTGCAAGCCGCCGGGGGCGTTGATCTGATTAAGGACGACGAGATCCTATTTGAAAATCCGTTAACACCGATGGAAAAACGTATCGCCATCTGTCTAGAAGCAGCTGAACAAGCTACACGAGAAACCGGTCAGAAGCTTCTATATGCCGTCAATTTGACAGGCCCTACTTCCAAACTTGCTGCCCAAGCCAAGAAAGCCATTGCCGCTGGCGCCAATGCTTTGCTTTTCAATGTGTTAGCTTACGGCTTTGATGTGCTGCATGAGTTAAGTGCGGATCCGGACATTAACATTCCAATTATGGCTCATCCTGCGATGGCAGGCGCGACTTATCCGTCACCACATTACGGTATCTCAGCTTCTGTGCTTCTAGGTAAATTGATGCGCTTGGCTGGTGCTGATTTGGTCCTCTTTCCTTCGCCTTACGGCTCTGTTGTCATGCCGCGGGAAGAAAATTTGGCGATTAAACATGTACTCTTAACGAAGGATTTACATAAAGATTACACGTATCAAGTCCCGAATGAAGTAGAATTGAAATTAGCGACTAGCTTCCCAGTGCCATCCGCAGGTATTCATCCTGGCTTAGTTCCGCTTATCCTGCGGGATTTTGGAGGGGATGTCATTGTGAATGCAGGCGGCGGGATCCACGGTCATCCGATGGGAACAATCGCAGGTGGACGAGCTTTCCGCCAAGCTATCGACGCAACACTACAAGGCACATCTTTACGCGACTACGCCCAAACACATCCAGAGTTACAATCAGCTATCGACACATGGGGGATTAGAGAATGAGCAAGGAACGCATTATCTTTTGTGACTTTGACGGTACGATAACCGTTAGCGATAACATCGTCGCGATTATGAAGCATTTCAATCCTGAAGGCTGGGAAGGAATCGTCGAACAAATCGTGACGCAGCAAATCTCCATTCGCGAAGGCGTTGGGGCGATGTTCCATCTGCTGCCTACCTCGCGTAAAGCGGAGATTGTGGACTTTGCGATTAACAATGCTATCATTCGCGATGGTTTTGAAGAATTCGTTACCTACTGTAAGGAGCAAGGGATCACGCTTCTGGTCACGAGCGGAGGTATCGATTTCTTTATTTACCCACTGCTTCGTCCATTTGCGATTCCGGAGAATCATATTTACAGCAATGCCAGCTCTTTCGAAGGAGAAACGATCGAGATTCTATGGCCGAATCCGTGCGATGCTCACTGCCAAACCGATTGTGGGATGTGCAAAACAAGCATCATTCGCTCCTACGATGCTGAGAAATACGAGCGTATTATTATCGGAGACAGCATCACTGATTTTGAGGGTGCTAAGCTTGTGGATACGATTTTTGCCAGATCCTATCTCATTGAACGTTGTGAGCAACTCGGATATGCTTACCACCCCTTCGAAACGTTCTTCGATATCATTAAGCAATTGGAGGCTGAACCGGTCAAATGAGTATTTTATTAGAAGAAAAACAGCGTGCCTTCGCTGAATTGCGTGACATTAAGGCAGATCTCGCGGGGCGTGGATGGTTTCCAGGTACGAGCGGCAACTTATCTGTGCGTGTTGGCGGTTTCGAGCCTGACGCGTTCACTTTCGCGATTACATCCAGCGGTAGAGATAAATCCATTCAAACCCCGGAGGATTTCCTCCTCGTTAATGAAAAGGGCTTGCCGTCCGAAGCAACAAGCTTGAAGCCATCTGCGGAAACGTTGATCCATAGTGAAATTTATCGCTTAACGGGCGCTGGCGCGATTTTCCATGTGCACACGATTTTCAACAACTTAGCTTCCGAGCTTTATGGTGAGCGTGGCAGCATCCCAGTGGATGGTGTTGAGCTTATCAAAGCGTTCAATATTTGGGAAGAGGAAGCGCAAATTGAGATTCCAATTCTGCCCAACTACGCGGAAATTCCGCGTATTGCTGAGCTAGTCGTAGGTGCGATTGTGCCGCGTATTCCGGGTATCGTCCTGCGCAAGCACGGTATTTACGCTTGGGGCGCGAATGCCTTCGAAGCCAAACGGCACCTTGAAGCATTCGAATTCTTATTCGAATATGTGTACCGTTTGCATGTAATGAACAAGTAGTTGAATGAAATCCAAGTGTGAACACGAATAAACACCTGGCTGACAAGTACGATATGTACTGGTTGGCTAGGTGTTTTTGGGTTTGCATCAGCTACTCCTCTACCCTAATTCGAAAATTCCTGCAAATGTGCATCTTTTCCCCTTCTTTTCCTGCGAAGAATAAAAAATTGATGCGAAAATGCATCAATTTCGAGCTCAAACAGCTATTACTCCGATATTCAGCTCAAAAGCCTGCATTTTTGCATCAATTCCTACAAAACTCCGATATTCAGCTCAAAAGCCTGCACTTTTGCATCAATTCCCCAAATACCACGCTCTCCCACAATAGTGCTGATGCATAAGGGAGACAATGAAATGACAAAGGGAGCACCACCGAAGTGGCACCCCCCTCACCTTTTATCTAGTCTGCCTGAAACGCTGCGAATATTCCTTGGCCTGATCCACCGTCGAGACGCGATTGCGACTCCAATCCAGTAGAATCCGATCAATATAGCGGAAATGGACTTTCCCCGCAAATACCGCTTCTTTCAAAGCCGTCATAATCAGCTCTTCTTTGTAATGATCTTTATCTAACCAATTGCTGATCGTTTCCAGCTCCATTGGCGTTAACGGTCTTGCGAATTCATTTTCAATCGTCGTATAAATGTTCTTAACTCGATCATCCGAAGGAGCAGGCGCTTGTGCCGCCAACTCCGCTAACTCTTGGAGCTGCTGCTCAGCCACGCGTTTGGCTAATTTCTTATACAGTGGTGTTAGATTGTACTGCTCACTTCGAAAACCAGTCGTCTCATGCGTTTCCTCATCGATGGCAATAAATTGCTCTCGAATCAGCTTCTGCACACTCGCAATAACAACATCAGGTGAAGCTGACATCCGCTCCTGAATTTCATCTAAAGTCGGAAAGTTGTTCCTATCCTTTTCAACAAAAGAAATGAAATGAATGAGTGTCATGACATCCACTTCACTCAAAAGCATAGCGCGATAATGTTTGAGCAATAGACTCGGTACCGCGACGCTCCCCTCCATAAAGCTATTCATGAGGATGGCTTCAACCTTCATCTGTGTATTCGTTTGAGTACTCATACGTCTTTCCCCTTTCTCCCCATGGACAATGCCACTACTTAAGGGTATAGACGGTATAACAAACGTGGGAACGGAATCGTTTCACGCACATGATCTAAACCGCAAATCCAAGCAACAGTACGTTCTAAGCCCAAACCGAACCCGGAATGCGGTACAGTTCCATATTTACGCAAATCCAAGTACCATTGGTACGCTTCTTGCGATAACTCATGCTCCTTGAAGCGCTGCTCCATCAATTCAGGGTCATCGATCCGTTGACTGCCCCCGATGATTTCGCCATAGCCCTCAGGTGCGATCATGTCGGCACATAGCACGACTTCTGGACGACTAGGATCTGGCTTCATGTAGAAAGCCTTAATTTCCGTAGGCCAGTGTGTGATAAATACCGGCGTTTCGTATTGCGCGGCAATCGCGGTCTCATGCGGAGCTCCAAAATCTTCGCCCCATGCGAATTCATGCCCATTCTTTTGCAAATAATCGACAGCCTCATCGTACGTAATACGTGGGAAACTGCCTTTAATCTTCTCTAGCTTCGATGTATTCCGCTCCAATGTCTCAAGCTCTGCTTGACAGTTTTGAAGCACAGTTTGCACGATATGGGAAACGAATTGCTCTTGAACCTCAAGGTTTTCCACGTGATCCACGAAAGCCATTTCGGGCTCAATCATCCAAAACTCAATCAAATGTCGACGCGTCTTCGATTTCTCTGCTCGGAATGTTGGACCGAAAGAGTATACGCGGCCTAGCGCCATCGCAGCCGCTTCCATGTAGAGCTGTCCGCTTTGTGTAAGGAAAGCATCTTCATCAAAATATTTCGTGTGGAACAAGTTGGTCGTGCCTTCGCAAGAGGATGGCGTCAAAATCGGTGGATCCACCAAATGAAAGCCGCGGTCATTGAAGAACCCTTGAACGGCTTTGATAATTTCAGCACGGATCACAAGTACGGCACGCTGACGCGGGCTCCGAATCCACAGATGACGATTGTCCATTAGGAAATCTACGCCATGCTCCTTCGGTGTAATCGGATACTCCTCGGTTACTTGAATGATCTCAACGCCTGTGACATCTAGCTCGAAACCACCTTTACTGCGGGTGTCTTCTTTCACTTTGCCCGTTATGTATAAGGAGCTCTCTTGGGTTAACTTAGAAGCCGCTTCCCATGCCTCTTCACTCACTTCACTTTTCACAACAACACCTTGTATATATCCCGAACCGTCGCGAAGCTGCAAAAATTGAATTTTACCGCTGGAACGCTTCTTGTTTAGCCAACAGCCGATGGTGACTGACTCGCCGACATGATGATTAACTTCACCTATTGTACTTTTCATTTGAATATCTTCCTCCTTAGAACTGAAGATCACTGAAGATCTACTCTATTGTACACTATTTGACGATTTCCACGAAAGAATCACGGGGTCTGCGATTTCACCAGACTATACGTATCCTGAGCAATTACCCATTCCTCATTGGTCGGGATCACTAGGACCTCAACACGTGAATCAAGCTTCGTAATTCGCTTCTCAATGCCTCTTCCTTGCCCATTCGCTTCCTCGTCAAAATCAACACCTAGGAAGCTCAGTCCCTCGCAGACCGCTTTGCGCAGCGGCGCAGAGTTCTCGCCTACGCCGGCGGTGAAGACAATCGCATCGACGCCATTCATCGCTGCGGCATAAGCCCCGATGTACTTGCGTAATCGATACGCATACATCTCAAAAGCCAAGGTAGCGTTCTTATCGCCCGCTTCCATCGCTTCCACGATCTCCCGCATATCGCTGGAGATCCCCGAGATCGCCTGCAGTCCGCTATGCTTATTCAGCATGGAGCTCACCTCGCCGATCGTCAAATCCTCCTTGCCCATCACGAAAGGCACGATGGCCGGATCCAGATCGCCGCTGCGCGTGCCCATCATCAGACCCTCGAGCGGGGTCATCCCCATGCTCGTGTCAACCGACTGGCCGCCCCATACAGCGGCGCAGGAAGCGCCATTACCTATGTGACAGGTAATGAGCTTCAACTGCTCCAGCGGGCGTCCTAGAAAGGCTGCGGCACGCTCGCTGACGTACTTGTGCGACGTGCCGTGGAAACCGTAACGGCGCACCTTGTGCTTCCGGTAGAGAGCCATCGGCACCGGATACAGATACGCCTTCGCCGGCATGGACTGATGGAAGGCGGTGTCGAAGACGACGGCCTGCGGCACGCCAGGCATGTTCACTTCCACCGCCGTGATGCCCAGCATGTGCGCCGGGTTGTGCAGCGGCGCCAAATCGAAGAGACGCCGAATCTCTTTCTTCACCTCGTCCGTGACGAGGACAGAGTTCTTGAACGATTCGCCGCCGTGGACGACACGGTGGCCAACGGCATCGATCTGCGAGATGGAGGTCAACACGCCATGCTCGGGGTGAACCAGCACATCCAGCACGCGGCGGATGGCGGTCGTGTGCTCTAGAATTTCATCTACCTTGTGTAATTCTGCCTTATTCGCTGGCTCGTGCATCAGGATCGCGGTATCCATGCCAATGCGCTCTACTCTGCCTTTGGCGAGCACCTTCGCATTTTCCATATCATAAAGTTGATATTTCACGGATGAGCTGCCAGCATTAATCACCAGAATGTTCACAGTCGGTCACCATCCTTGTCGTAACGGAAGAAGCCTTCCCCAGTCTTGGTCCCCAGATGCCCCGCACGCACCATTTGCTTCAACAAATAGGACGGTCGATATTTGATATCGCCGTATTCTCGGAACATCCCTTCTAGCGCAGCCAGAACAGCGTCGAGTCCGAATCGGTCACACATTTCTAAGGGGCCGTGCTTAAACTCATAGCCTATGCGCATAGCCTGATCAATATCTTCCGCCGAAGCGACACCTTCGGATAAGGTGTGCAGCGCCTCGTTGATGAGCGTGCAGATCAAGCGGGTCGTAATATACCCCGGCGATTCATTGACCTTAATACTCTTTTTCGACAGTAAATCGTCAACAAAACGGCGAGTGTGTTCATAAGTTTCGTCTGATGTTTTCATAGCCCGAACGATTTCAACCAGATTTACTTTGGCAACCGGATGCAAGAAGTGCAAACCAATTACTCGCTCTGGATGCGTCGTTATGGCAGCGATTTCCGTTACACTTAATGTGGAAGTATTCGTTGCCAAAATAATGTGTGGCGAACATATTTGATTGAGCTGGAAAAAGATATGTTTCTTAGCATTCAAATCTTCGGAAATCGTTTCAATGACAAGATCACAACTTGCCATGTCCTGGATCGAATCAGCTCTTTTTATTTTGGATAAAATCGATTTCTTTTCTGCTTCGGTCAATGCCCACCGCTCAATTTGCTTATCTAAACTAACCGTAATTAACTCGATCGCTCGGTCTAGTTTTTCAGTTGATTTCTCTGCAATCATAACGTCAAGGCCACGGGCTGCCAGCATTTCCGAAATACCTTGTCCCATCGTTCCTCCGCCAATTACACCAATTGTTCTAAACATCATAGCTCGTTTCTCCTTCTTCCATGCAACTTGCTTATCTCTTATGGTTTACACTTAGTATATGTATAAGTACCGCCCTAGGCAAAGACAAGAACCGCTGGCCTAATTGGCCAACGGTCATATTATGCACTTTGAGATACCGAGGCGTCAAATAAGGCGCGAAATGTTTCCCCGGAGAGTACTTCTTCCCTCATCAAAATAGCAAAAGCATGCTCGAAAATACCGCGTTGCTCATCTAACATGTTTTTCGTTCTTCGCATTAATGCATCCAGAATGGCCGCATTTTCTTTCATAAGTTGTTCCTTCGTCACCATATCACGATCAATGATGCCTAAGCTGGTTAGTCCAGCGTCCATCATATTACGAACCATGGAAAGCGATTGTTCAAAATCATTTCGTGATCCCGTGCTGCGACCACCGTAAATCATTTCTTCAGCGGCAGCTCCACCAAGGGCAATCATAATTTGATCTTCGATATAATCCTTCGTATACAAATAATGATCCTGCGGAGGATTATGACGAACGTAGCCTAATGCTTTTCCCCGTGGGCTTACGGTAACCTGTGAAACTGAACCTGGTCTAACTAGCTCTGCAATAATAGCATGGCCTAATTCATGATACGCCACACGTTCTTTCTCTTCATTCGCCGTTTCTTTATCTGTCCGTTCACCCATCATCACTTTATCGATCGCTGAAGCCAAATGTGGCTGCTCAATCGCTGGCTTGTCTTCTCGCATGGCATAAATAGCCGCTTCATTCAACACGCCTTCTAGCTGTGCACCTGAGAAACCAAACGTTTGTTCCGCCGTTGTATCCAACGTAACACCTTCTGCCAAGGGCTTATTTTTGGCATGGATATGAAGAATAGCTAAGCGGCCCTTTTTATCTGGGAGATCTACCTCAATATGACGGTCGAAACGCCCCGGACGCAGCAAAGCGCTATCGAGCATTTCCTTTCTGTTGGTAGCAGCAATAATTAAGATGCGCGGCGCATCATTTGTATGAATGCCATCCATCTCGGTCAACAATTGATTCAAGGTTTGGTCATACTCACGCTGTTGACCCCCATCACGCTTACCGCCGATAACATCAATTTCATCAATAAAAATAATGGCATTATCCTTGCCCTCTTTTAGCGCACGCGCTCTGGCATCATTAAATAAATCTCTCACCCGGCTTGCACCGACACCCACATACATCTCCACAAATTCACTGCCTGAAGCAGCCATATAGACGGAATTCGTATAATGAGCTGCTGCCTTCGCCATTAAAGTTTTCCCTGTACCTGGAGGCCCAGTCAGAAGTAGACCTTTCAGAGGACGAATGCCTAACTTCTTAATTTCCTCATGCTTAATTAAAAAATCGAGAGCTTCCATCAATTCTTTTTTCGCTCGATCTTGTCCACCAATCTCATCAAAAGTCAAAAAAGACGGAGTCTTATTTTTACTTTTACGATCTCCGCCGCCTCCAGCAGCTCCGATACCACCGCGAGTTTTCATCATATAGAATAAAGAAACACCAAGTGCACTAACGAAAATAATCGGCAGCACATTCACACCTTGAAAAGCTAAAAACACGAGCAGAACAGGAATAAATCCAATGCTTATCTCTTTATATATTTTACTCATTCGGCCACACTCCGATCTGGGAGACTCTTGGCAGCATGATAAATTTCGTCGCATCACCATCTGTTAAACGGATATATACGTTGTGTTCATCCATCTCACTATCTACTTTCATCGTAGGCACACCATCAGCATACTTCTGTAAAGTTGTTGGAATATCCGCATAATGTTTTGTTTCCATCGCTTGTGCTACTTCAAATAAAGCTTTGGACCACCATTGATCCAGCTTCTCCGAAGACTGATTTTTAATCGATATATTCACAGTACGCTTCGCAATACTCGACGCGCCATCTTTTTTAATTAATTCTACAACTTGGCGTAAGTTTGCATCAGGCTTGAGTGTCAACTCAATATCCACTTGATTGGAAGAAAGCTTCATGGTGGAATCCGTCACTCCTGGCGCATGATTAATGATATTGGATAGTGGATTTTCCACTGCAAAGCTTGTATAGGCGAACCAGCCGCCGAAAAGTACACCTGCTGAAATAATCACGCTAAAAATCACAGGTAAAACGCGCAGCTTCATCTTCATGGATTGGCGTCCACCTTTCTGTAATGATTTATTTTGTCCCCAAAAAGCTATACGATTAGTATATCACTTTATCTATACGGGATGCCTTATGCAAACAGTGGAAACTAAAAAAACTCAACCTTCTTATTGAAGGCTGAGTCGATAGGTGTCCAAAAACGTTCCATCTTTGAAGGCATAATAATCATAGAAATACCGAGTACCTCTATCATCCTTCGTCTTATAAAACACTTCCCATACAAAATCATTTCCTAATCTTCCTGGCATAACGCGTTCAATTTCACTACTCGGCGCTTTCGCCATTACAGCTGCGCGGGCTTGCTCCTCTGTGAATGCTTCATCCGTTATCTCTGTATGAACTTCTTGATCTGACACCCAAGCAACTAAACGCTGGCCAAGCTTATTTTCGCCGTATACAATTTGATAGGCCTCATCACCATAGAAAAAATCGACTTTGGTGGCTTTAGTCATCATACTGCCCTCGTAAGCTTTCTCTACAGCAACACGTTTCTCATCCCAGTGCTCATTCTGTATATTAAGGTAGAATCGGCTAAGCACAACACCTAGCGTTAGTACAATAAAAACGCCAAGTGTAATCGTCCGCTTCGCATTCATGAACGCCGCGCACCTCCCCACATGCCCTTACTCCGCATTCATTTAACCAATGAGTTTATCGAAGCTAAGTTCAAATTCACGTTTAATTTTCTCTTCGTCAAGCGTTAAGCATTCGCCTTTGCGTACAATCCAATTCCCGTCTACACAAACATCTACAACATCTTTCGCGCAAGCCGAGTACACAATGTGAGAAACGAAGTCGGTCTTCGGTAAGAAATGAGGTTGATCGATGTCTAATGCGATGAAATCTGCTTTCATGCCGGGTTCAAGCAGTCCAACATTATCTAACCAGATGGATTCCGCTCCCATACGCGTTCCCAACAGTAAAGCTTCTTTCGCAGGTACTGCCAAAGGGTCTCCGGATACACCTTTATGAATAAGTGCCGCTAAACGCATTTCTTCAAACATATCCAAATTGTTGTTGGAAGCTGCACCATCCGTACCTAACGAAACCTTGACTCCTGCACGAAGCAAGTCAGGAACACGGGCTACGCCACTCGCAAGTTTCAAATTGCTTCCTGGATTGTGGGACACACGTACATCATATTTACTAAGAATCGCGATTTCTTCATCATTTAAATGAACGCCATGCGCAACCAAAGTTGGCCGTGTGAACACACCTAGCTTTTCCAAGTGAGCTACTGGACGTGCCCCATACTGCTCTACATTGCCTTCAACTTCACGTCTTGTCTCAGACATGTGTGTATGGATAGGCAAATTAAGATCATGGGCAACTTGTACAATGCGCTCGATATAATCAGGAGGACAAGTATATGGTGCATGTGGTGACATCATCGTTGTAATTCTGCCATTTGCTTTACCGTGCCAATTTGTCGCAAACTCCGTTGCTTCTTTGAGCTTTGCTGTTTGAACATCAGGTGGACAAAGACCGATAACACCTCGAGTTAATACGCCACGCATACCGGAATCTTCTACAGCAAGTGCTACTTCATTCATATGGTCATACATGTCGACAAATGTAGTTGTGCCGCCCTTGATCATTTCCAGGATCGACAATCGTGTTCCCCATTTCACGTCCTGCGAAGTGAATTTCCCTTCCATTGGCCACATTTTTTCCTCTAGCCATACTTGTAGGGCTAAGTCATCCCCATACCCGCGGAGCAGTGACATGGCAGCATGTCCATGTGTATTAACAAGTCCAGGCATGTACAATTTATTTGTCCCATCTATCACTTCGTCATAATTTTCTAATGGTTCTGGGACTTCTGCTCCCAAATATGTAATTTGACTGCCTTCGATGACCATACAGCCCTTGATGGATGATTTGTCTTCCTTATTAGTAATAAAAATACCATTTGAAATTAATGTTTTTTTCATAGTAAAAAACCCTCTCTATGCTCATTCTATAAACAGCTACTGCTCCATAAACTTTACATCTTCAGGCTTGTAAAATCAAGGAAGCTGAGCACGATTTCAAAGATGTTGAGAAATTGTAAATTGTCACGGAATTTTCGTTGCTTTAGCACTAATGAGTATGATACTTTAAACCTTGTGAGTTTTTTCTACAATTTGGTCTTTTTCGATTAACAAATTCGTTTAAAAACTTGTACATATAGTAAAAATTAGGAGGATTCTATGACAACGTTATTCACCAGAAAGAATGAAGTCGATTTCTTGCAACTTCTCATTCGTGCTGCAGAGAACGCTCTAGAAACAGCTCAACTGTTTCGCACAGCGATGATGGGTGAAAAACCCCCAATTGAATATGTCAAAGCGATTCATGATCTGGAACATGCAGGTGACTCGATTACCCACGACATCTTCAGAGGTCTGAACAAAGTATTTATCACCCCAATTGATCGGGAAGATATTATGGTTCTTGCTTCTAAAGTAGACGATGTTACAGACGGCATTGAAGCAACAATTGCTCGTTTCGACTATTTAAATGTTTCTCATACGGATTCTTATATGAAAGATTTCTCAGGCGTAATCGTTGACTCTTGTCAGCATATGTTAGATGCCTTCAAGCTATTGGCTAAGAAAAAATATATGCAAATTCCGGAACATACCGTGGCTATAAATAAGCTCGAAAATGATGGAGATCGTTTAATGCGCGAAGGAATTCGCCAAATTTTCATCACGCGCAAAGATGTGTACGAAGATTTTAAACTCAAAGAAATTTATGAGCGCCTTGAAGAAACAACTGATGCTTGTGAGGATGTCGCTAACATTCTAGACAGTGTAGTACTTCGTTATTCTTAAGACGAGATGTCTTGGTGTACGAGGAAAGTTTTCCAATTGGAAAACGCTAGGAGGAATTCATGTTAACTTATTTGATCATTATCGTTGTATTAGCACTGCTATTCGATTTCATCAACGGTTTTCACGATACAGCTAATGCGATCGCAACTTCGATATCTACGCGAGCACTAAGCCCACGGGTAGCTATTTTCATGGCAGCTTCACTTAATTTTGTAGGCGCCATGGTATCTTCCGAAGTAGCCAAAACAGTTGGTGGTAGTATTGCGAATCCAGCCAAAATCGAAAATGGTGTTGAAGTTGTAATAGCCGCTTTACTTGCCGCCATCATTTGGAACCTGCTCACCTGGTATCTTTCGATTCCGTCTTCTTCCTCCCATACACTGCTTGGTTCCTTAGCTGGAGCAGTTATAGCGGGCGCTGGCTTTAATGGCGTGAATTGGAGTGGGTTCACTCAAATTATTATTATTCTGATTCTGTCACCGATCATTGCCTTCATATTAGGCTATCTCATCATGGTGTTGATCAAATATATCGTAATTTGGACAGGCAACACGTCCCGATCTAAGCTAAATCGTGGATTTCGTACGTTACAAATCCTGTCTGCCGGATTGCTTTCCTACTCGCATGGTGGAAATGATGCACAAAAGGCGATGGGGATTATCGTATTTGGTCTCGTTGCGGCTGGCGTTCAAGATGATTTGAACGTACCGCTCTGGGTAAAAATTGCTGCAGCTCTCGCGATGGGTCTTGGAACGTCGATTGGCGGATGGCGTATCATCAAAACCGTGTCTGGTAAAATTGTCAAAATTGAACCCATTAACGGTTTCGCGGCAGACTTAACGTCTTCCATTGTTATTCAAATCTCCACGTTCATCGGCAAACCGTTGTCAACGACACATGTAATTTCCTCCGCGATCATCGGAACAGGAAGTGTCATGCGTTTCCATGAAGTTCAATGGGGCACTGTAGGTCGCATGCTTATCACTTGGATTATCACGATTCCAATTTCCATGGTGCTAGCCTACTCTTTGTACTTTGCGATTTTCCGTTTAATCATGTAATCAAACAAAAGGCACGACCCGCTGAAGTTGCGCGGGCCGTGCCTTTTTTCATTTAATCTAAGTAGTACGCCAGGCTCTGAAGTTCCGTCGTGAAGTCTGCATAATGTACGCGAACATCTGGCGGTACTTTAATAATACAAGGAGCAAAATTCAGAATCGCTTCAATCCCACAGGCAACGAATTCATTGGCCACATTTTGCGCCTCATTTGCTGGCACTGTAATAATACCAATTCTCACACCAAGGTCAGACAAGACTGATTTCATTTGATCCATAGGCAGTACGACCAAGTTATTAATAACTTCACCTGTTTTAGATGGCATGGCATCGAATACAGCGACAATTTTCATATCATTCCGTAAGTAGGTATTATAATTGCAAAGGGCTCTCCCCAAGTTGCCCGCACCTACGAGTGCAACTTGGATATGTCGATCCAATTTCAGGATCTGCCTAATCTTCTCAATGAGATAATTGATATCATAACCGATTCCTTTTTTGCCAAACTCACCGAAATAAGCAAGATCCTTACGGATTTGAGCCGGATTTAGATCCAGCTTCTGACCTAAATCCTGAGAAGACACAGTGGATACATTGTTCATTTGCAATTCATTGAGATAACGCAAATAGATCGGTAAACGACGGACAACGGCTTCTGATATTTTTTGTGTTTTCACGTTTTAGGCTCCTCCCATCCACTGCTCGATCCTCGGTAACATTTGTTCACATGTCATGTGCTCGATCTTCGGACCAGGCAACGAGTAGAGGAAATGCTTGCCATAATACGTTTCAATAACACGTGTATCATAGATGATAACGATCCCTTTGTCAGACGCTCTCCGAACAAGACGACCAAAGCCCTGCTTAAACCGAATGACGGCCTGTGGTACAGAAAATTTCATGAAAGGATTTTCATTCCGCTTTTTAATATTTTCACACTTCGCTTCCACGAGTGGATGATTGGGCGGCTGAAACGGTAGACGGATGATCGCTAGACAACTAAGCGCATCGCCAGGGATATCCACACCCTCCCAGAACGAGCTCGTACCTAGCAACACGCACATTTTGTTATCTTGGAACATGCGTGTCAGCTTACTCCGATTGCCGCTGTCCACACCCTGTCCAAGCACGGTAATGCCATGCGGGCTCAGCTTCTCTTTCATGCCTGCATGCACGAGCTTCAACATCCGATTCGACGTACAAAGCACGAGCATACGCCCCTTCGTCACTTGCGCAACATCACTGAGCGAAGCGATCAGGGCATCAATGAATACGGGATCTCCTGCTCCTTTGATCGTGGGAAAATCACGCGGAATCACAACAAGCGCTTGTTCCCGATAATTAAATGGAGATGGCAATTGCACGGTTTTCAACTTGCCCGATTCTTCATCTTCTGGAATCGCGAGTCCTAATTGCTCTGCCGAGTATTGGAACGATTTATTGACCGAAAGTGTCGCAGAAGTCAGGATGATACTATCCTTCGTTTCAAAGAAATGCTGTTGCAGCAAGCTGCTTACATCAGTAGGAACAGAGTTAAGCTGAACCGATTTGGCTTTGGCGTAAGTACCCGCTTCAATCCAGTACACATAGCCTTCATCTGCCATCTTCATAAAGAAGTGCAGGGCATCACGATGCGCATACAATTCTTTCACTGTACCATTCAGATCGGTAACCAGCCCTTGAACCCCTAGACCATCCTGCGCTTCTTTCAATTCGTTCAATAATTTATCTAACGTTCGCAACAGATCATTGGCATTCAGATAAATATTATCCTCCATAATCAGCAGCTCACGCCAATTCGCAGGCAATGTTTCTGATTTCAAACGCAGTACATACTGCGAATTCTCTGATTGTGAAGGGTCGCTTCTGGAGGATACCAATTCGTAAAGCGCTTCGCTTAATCGTTCCCAGTCCTCTTTAATTGAAATGATTTTGGGAAACAATCCATCAATCGTGTTACTCCATGCTGCTGCGCGCTCCCCAGCCTCGTCCGATTTCTGTAATCGGAAGCGAAGCATAGGAAGCTGGCCACTTCGATTATCCTTGTACAACCACAGTAAGGAATGATAAAACGCTGAAGCATGCAGTTCGATACCTAAGTGCTTACTTGCCACTTCTTCAAAATGATGCGCCTCATCAATGACAAGGTGCTTGTAAGACGGTAGAAGGCGGTTCTCAGCCTTCATATCTGTAAAAAGGAGGGAATGGTTCGTGATGATCACATCGGCCGTGTTGGCATCATTACGCGCGCGGTGGTAGAAGCACTTCTTATACCAAGGACACATCCGATTTAAACAGGAGTCCGTATCACTCGCAACCGAATACCAGAATTGAGCGCCTTTGTTCCCAAAATGCAGCTCCTCTTCGTCCCCATGCTCCGTTTCACTTAACCAAACCACCATTTGCGCAGCCGTAATTGGGTCTTCCCTGCCATTCTCATAATCCCGCGTGGTCAACTTTGTTTCAAATTTGCGCAGGCACAGATAATGACTTCTGCCCTTGAGCACAGCCGCCTTGAAGGGCACAGGAAAAATTTCTTTTAGCAAAGGAATATCCCGCTCCCGCAGCTGCTCCTGCAAATTAATCGTATGCGTGGATACGACTACTTTCTTCTCATATTTCAAGCCGTAATAGATCGATGGAATCAAGTATCCTAAAGATTTACCTGTCCCTGTTCCCGCTTCGATCATCAAATGCTGATCCGCTTCCAAAGACTTTTCTACTTCAAGAATCATTTGGTCCTGAGATTCACGATCTTCGTAGACCTCGAATCGTTGCTGCAAAGCGGATTTTAACCCCTGCTGAAACGCTTGAAAAGAGGCGCCTAGCGCTTCTGTCACTTCGTACTCTGTTCGCAGTTCCTCATCTTCGCCCCAATCCGTCACATTCAAAGTAAATTGACGGAAGTAGCGATTCGTATCCATATCAACACTAGTTACTGACTCTTTATATAAACAAATTTCGTCCAAAAACCAGCCTAAATCGTTGTTACCGTTTTCGAAAATTTGGTTCAACCTTTGTACAGTTAACAGCGGTAATCCTAATAAACGATCCAAACATTGAATCCAAATCAAAGCCGTCACTTCTGCATCACTATCCGCTTGGTGCGGCCTCTCATGATCAATGCCAAACAAGGCAGCAACCATGCTGAGTTGCAGACTCGAAATCGATGGGAATAAAATGCGCAACATATCCATCGTATCGAGCACGCGTCCTGAGAAAGGAGGATATCCTGTTCTCGTTAATCCTCGTTGTAGGAAAGACAAATCAAAGGCTGCTTGATGCGCGACTAATACGCAATCAAACAGCAACGGGAACATGTCTGACATGACCTGATCGAGTGAAGGTGCATCGGCAACCATCTCATTTGTAATCCCTGTTAAAGTTGTAATCGCTGAAGGTATACTAATCCCTGGATTTACCAGAGAAGTATACCTGTCTGTAATGTCAAATTGATCTATGATGACGAGTCCAACCTGTATAATTTCATCCCCAGGCTGACTACCTGTCGTTTCAAAATCCAAAACTGCAAATTTCATAACGTCTATCTTCAATCCCTTCGTCCTACACTTCTCCTAGCATACCAAATCTGATTAGGAAAAGGGAATACCTTGTTTTACCGTTTCGGGTTAGGACGTTAGGACTCATCTAGATTGATTAGTGGCTCCATACAAGAGGGGTCGGTATGATAAGCTTTTTGAAAATACTCAAAAGCCTTCTCTAAGTTCTGATTCTGCACTTGGATACAACCCATGGCGTTGTAAGAAATAGCTTTCATCTTCGAATTTTCCGTCAATGGAAGCAGGAATTTGAAGTGCTGATACGCATCTCCAAACTCCCCTTTGCGCAAATGTCCCATAGCCAAATATACGCGAGCTAATAAGAAATCAGGTTGCCGCCTAATCAACACCTCGAATTCTTTGATCGCCTGGTCATACATGAACAACTTGTAGTACCCTTGCCCACGCATGAATTCCTCCGTTTGCTTGCCCGACACATCGAGCTCCATCAGCTCGTCATGTAAGGTTTTGGTACTGATGACTGGCTCCGCCCCATAGAACTTTCCCAGCTTCTCCTCAAAAAGCAGCCACGCCTCAATGAATTCATCACTCATCGTCTTCAACACTTGCAGTTGTTCGTCAAGCTCTGCCTTTTTCTCCACATCGCTGTTCGGATATTCCTTCTGGATTTCTTCCAAAACCTCATTCATTGTGGAAAATAAATGCTTAAACATTTGGCATCCCCACCTTTGCTTCGAAAGCTTACCCTCATTCTTTGTAACCGAGGCCGATTTCATGCATGGGAGTGGTTTTGCCTATGATCTTAAAGAACAGTTGAATGCTCTTCTTCCTTCAGCAGCTGGGCAACCGTGTTGTTTGCTCCCATAATAGCAATCGTTGGATGATGTTTCTTCGCTTCTTCGTCACTCATCATGGCATAAGAAACGATGATAATCGTATCACCGGTTTGAACCAATCTTGCTGCTGCGCCATTTAAACAAATGACTCCTGTGCCGCGCGGCCCTGGAATAATATACGTTTCAAGACGTGCACCATTGTTGTTGTTCACGATTTGTACTTTCTCACCTGGCAGCATATCCACAAGATCAATTAAATCCTCATCTATCGTGATACTACCGATATAGTTTAAATTCGCCTCAGTAACCGTGGCGCGGTGGATCTTTGCTTTCATCATTGTGCGAAACATAGACGTCACTTCCTGACTTGTAGAATAATTGCGAGTTTAAAAAGTCGGATTTTCAGCACCGAGAAGGTTGCGAGAACCTGAAGAAGGAGGAGCGGAATGTAGGCAAAACCTACATGGCTACCTACCTTCAATGGTGAACGCAAGATTCGATGTCGAATAAACTTCTTGGCTTACTTCGTGATCAAAAGACGACTTTTTAAACAACCACTATAAGATTATCAATTAAACGTGTTTTCCCGAACTTCACAGCCAAGGCAATAATAAGAGTAGAAATAGAATGGCTATGTTCAAAAGGCTCTAAAGTTGGGTAGGACAGCACTTCAGCGTAGTCAATAACGGCTAATGGCGCCGTTTGTATATGTGCTCGGACAAGAGCTTCCACTTCTTGTGAGGTAAAAGAATCAAGTGGCTGGCTTTCGATAAACGCCTTCGCTTTCTGCAGGGACTGCGACAATACCAGTGCTTGTTGACGCTCCTCCTGAGATAGATACACATTACGTGAACTCATCGCCAAGCCATCCTTTTCACGAAGGGTTGGGCATGGTACGATTTCTACCGGAATATTCAGATCCCGTACCATCTGCTCAATGACAGCAACTTGTTGGGCATCTTTTAGACCAAAGAAAGCTTGATCCGGCTGAACCATATGAAACAGCTTACTTACAACCGTAGCCACACCATCAAAATGGCCTGGCCGTGAAGCCCCACATAACCTAGTGGTCACTTCCGCTACACTGACATTCGTTCGTATTGGTGCAGGGTACATCTCCTCTACGGATGGCATGAATACAATGTCCACGCCCGCTGCCTCAGCTACTGCCAAGTCTTTCTCTGCATTGCGCGGATAACGTTCAAAATCTTCACCAGGACCAAACTGCAGCGGATTCACAAAAATGCTTAATACCACTAAACCACTTTGTGAACGTGCCTTGTTCAGCAAGCTAGCGTGACCTTCATGTAGAAAGCCCATCGTCGGCACGAACCCGACCGATTGATCGTTCTTCCTTCGATATGCCTTTATTCGAGCTCGCAAATCGGCAATTGTTTGAACAACTTCCATGGTATGGATCGCTTCCATCGCCAATCACTCCTTATCGCCGTATAGATATTGAACAACATCATTGTCCATATGAAATGTATTTTCTTGCGCAGGGAACGTCCGCGCCTTCACTTCTTTCACATATTCGCCAATACCCGTACGGATAGTTTCCCCCACATTTGCATAAGCTTTTACAAACTTTCTGGGAGCACTGTCAGAACCATACTGAAGTAAATCGTGGTATACCAGGACTTGCCCGTCGCAATGGACACCAGATCCAATTCCAATTGTAGGGATCGATAGCTGCTTCGTGATCCATGCTGCCAATTCATCAGTTACGAGTTCCAGAACAACTGCAAATGCGCCAGCCTCCTCGATCGCCTTAGCATCGCTCAATAGCTTTTTTGCTTGGTCTGAGCTGCGACCTTGAACGCGGAAGCCACCCAATTGGTGAACGGACTGCGGCGTTAATCCCAAATGGCCAACCACAGGCACACCTGATTCTGTAATGGCCTTCACCGTAGCCGCTATTTCAGCCCCGCCTTCCAATTTAACCGCCTTAGCGCCGCCCTCGCGCATTAATCGCCCGACACCTTGCAATGTAGCGTCCAAGCTGCCATGGTACGTTAAGAATGGCATATCCGCGACGACAAACGTATTCGCGGCGCCGCGTACAGCTGCTCGCGTATGATAGACCATGTCATCCAAAGTAACAGGCAACGTAGAATCATAGCCTAGCACGACATTCCCAAGCGAATCACCTACTAGAATGACATCAATACCAGCTTCCTCTGATAAACGTGCGGAGGGATAATCATAAGCCGTCACCATCGTAATCGGTACGCCGTCCTGCTTCATTTTTCTCATCTTTGCTGTCGTTAGCGCCTTACGTTGTTCCACAGTCATCCCAGCTTCCTCATATAAAATAAAAAACCTTTTAGCTAAGAGCTAAAAGGAACGCATGCAGAAAGAATCAATGATCCCTCTGTCTCGGTCCAATAAGGCTCAGAGCAGAATCCAACATCTTGTTTCAAACGTTATTTCGTTGTCGAGATTGACACCCAACTTACAAGTGCAGTTCCTATAAGGATACCGCCTTCTGTTTCTATTATACCAAAGCTTGCTCCTGGAGGATACCCTTTATCTCCCACTACTTAAGTTCAATATCACCAGAATAAATTTTAATCCGCTCACCTGAGGCAGAAATAACTGTCAAAGCTCCCGTATCATCCAGAGAATCTGCGATACCTTCAATAAAGCCGGATGGCGTTGATGTCCGGATTGGTCTCTTCAAAGTGACACTTAATGCTTCCCAAAGCAGACGAATAGGGGCAAAGCCCTTCTCCAAATATAGAGCATACATCTCCTCAAATTCCAAAAGGAAAGCTTGTACTAAGCCCTCGCGTGAAACCTCGCTGCCGGATTCAATTGCTAAAGAAGTTGCAATCGAACGAAGTTCTTCCGGATAATCCTCTACAGACAAATTCACACTGATGCCAATACCTGCGATGACATATTTCAAACGTTCATCCTCACCGCTGCTTTCCAGCAAAATACCACTGACCTTCTTCCCATGAATCAGAAGATCATTCGGCCATTTGATACCAATCTCCACCTGGCATACTTTTTGAATCGCTCGACAAAGGGCAACCGCACTTAGCAAAGTTAGCTGAGGCATGAAGTATACAGGAATACGCGGGGTCAAAACAAGACTCATCCAGATCCCTTTACCCGAAGGAGAATGCCAGCTGCGCCCCATTCGGCCTCTTCCTGCCGTCTGCCTTTCCGCGAGCACAATCGTGCCTTCAGGCGCCCCTGAGGCGACGAGCTGATGCGCAATCGTTTGAGTCGAGTCGACTTCATCATAGATATGTACTTTCTGACCAAGTACCTTCGTTCTCATCCCGTTCAATAACTCGCTAACCCGCCATTTTGCAGGTTTGCTCAGCAGACGATACCCTTTGCGTGGAGCCGCTTCGAATGCATAACCCTCCTCACGCAGTTCCTCAATATGCTTCCAAATGGCCGTCCGGCTCACACCGAGCCGTCGACTGATCTCCGCTCCGGACACATACGTCTCAGGAGCTTCCTCAAAAAGCTCTAAAATGCGTTCATTCATACGATTTCACTCGCAATCTTATAGTTTGATCTATAGTAGCGCTGGGTTGCGCTTGTTTTCTAATTCAATTTATTAGCTAATTCAGCGTACAAGATACCTCTGGCTTAGGCTTAACTGACTACCGAACGAATCATTTTGCAAATAACTGGATTTTATGTAGTTATTTTGAATGAAATAGCGCTAAAATCGTAAATAACTGGATTTTCTGTAGCTATTTTCGATGAATTCTGCCTTTTTCACATCATAGGTATTCATTAACTGGAGGTTTTACAGTTAAATACATGAAAACTAAATGTAGTTTTTACAGTTATTCGATTTCAACAAAGCGTATATTGGCTCCCATCCCATCATCGTCGCCATTCAAAAAGAAAAACCGCACAGCGCTGCTACTTCGCAGCCTGCGCGGCGTAAATCAGAGCTTCGCGCTCATTCGGGATTTCCCCGAGAGCCGCTCGCTCGAGCAGATCCTGCAGCAGCACGCCCATCCATGGGCCTGGCTGCTTCTCAAGTGCTGCCGCCACATCCTGGCCGGATATGGCGAGTTCCTTCAGGCTGAAGCAGGGAACCTCCTTCAGCCAAGCCTCCCCGCGCCGCAGCAGCTCCGGCGCCGTCTCAGCCAAGAAGCGCGCCAAGCCGCCGCGCTTCCCATCCACCTGCGGCAGCTCGCGCAGCAGCCGCAAGAACGCGCGGGCTGCGGCTTCGCCGCGGCGCACCGCGCCAAGCTTCCAGACCCGCTCCAGCGGAGCCGGGTCCTCGCCCCCGCTCTGCGCGGCGACAGCGTCGCGCAGAGCAAGCACGCCCGCGACCGCAGCAGCGTCGGCGCGGGAGAAGGTCAGCTCCTGGAGCGCCTCGCGGACAATGTCCGCTGGCACCTCCAGGAGCATCAGCAGCATGGCCCAGCGGTCATGCTGCGACTCCAACGCGCTGACAACGTCCAGCGCGTCGTCCCAGGCGAGCCAAGCCTCAAAAGGCAGCGGGAGCTGCTTTTTGAGGTAGGCCAGCAGGCCGCTCGCCAGCATTAGCCGCACAGCCCTCGCAGGGGCTGGGCCTTCAACCATACGCTGCAGCTCGCTGCGGACGCGTTCCATCGCAATATGGCGCAGTAATGGTGCTTTCGCCAGCAGCGCTTGCCAAGTGCCCTCCTCGATCTCTAGATCGTAGCTCGAGGCGAACCGAATACAGCGAAGCATGCGTAACGCATCTTCACCAAACCGTTCCTCCGGTGCGCCTACGCATCGGAGGATACCCGCGGCCAGATCCGCCTGACCGCCAAAAGGATCTTGTAGAACGCCAGCCCGATCCATGGCCATCGCGTTCATTGTGAAATCCCTTCGTTGTAAATCCTCGGTTAAATCTGAAATAAATGCCACAGAGGCTGGGCGACGAAAGCCCTCATACGCAGCTTCTTTGCGAAAGGTGGTTACCTCATAAGTTTCCTGCGCAATGAGTACGGTGACAGTCCCATGTTGAAGACCCGTCGGTACTGTACGCTGAAAAAGCTGAATAACCTGTTCTGGCAGCGCTGAAGTCGCGATGTCAATATCTTTAATCGGTCGTCCAAGAACAGCATCTCGCACACAACCACCGACCAAATAAGCCTCGAAGCCTGCTTCCACTAGTGTCGACAAGACCTCGGCAGCACCTGGATCATATATTCCCTTACTTACTTCCAACTTCATTCTCCTATCCGATTCGCATCCTTACTGGCAGGAAGATGCTGAAATGCGGTGTGATTCAGGGAGTTCTCTCCCTAACACGCGATAATAGATCTCTTCATATTGAACCGTCGTAATATCATTGCAAAACGTATAACGCGCACGATTCAAACAATTTTGAGCCATTTGCTCGTACATCACTTGGTTTTTCAGCAAATTAATCGCATATGCAGCCATTTGAGCCGTATCTCCAACATCCGCCAAGAATCCCGTTTCACCATGTGTAATCAACTCGGGAATACCGCCCGCATTGGATCCAATAGTAGGTACACCACAAGCCATTGCTTCTAGCGCCACTAGACCGAAGCTTTCTTTCTCAGAAGGAAGCAGCATCACATCTGCAAGTGAAATGACTTGAGCCACATCATCCTGTTTCCCACAGAAGGTCACTTTATCTGAGAGCCCAAGTTCCTTTACCTTCGAAATCATTTTCGAAAGATCCGGCCCTTCCCCAACAAATAAAAGTCGAGACGGAACTTCCTTACTTACCTTCGCGAAAATATCTACAACGTCCTGTACGCGTTTCACAGGTCTGAAATTGGAGATATGGATAAGAATTTTCTCATCCGGTCGCGCGAATTCGCCTCTCAGCTTCGATATATCACGCGGGTAATACACCCGTTTATCTACAAAGTTATAAGTTAGATCAATATCACGGTCAATAGCAAGCAATTCGCGTGTTTCTTTAATCAAATCTTTGGAAACAGCCGTTACAGCGTCACTTTCATTAATGGCATAACGAATGAGATCCGAGATCGAATGATCTTGCCCCAATACCGTTATATCTGTACCGTGCAGTGTTGTAACAACCTTGAGATTCGAACCTACCATTTGCTTTGCTAGCAAAGCACATACAGCGTGCGGAATTGCATAATGCACATGCAGTAGATCAAGCTCCTCCATTTTGGCAACCTGAGCTAATTTACTGGCAAGTGAAAGATCGTAAGGCGGATAGCGGAAGACGTAATATTGACTCACTTCCACTTCATGATAAAAAATATTTTTATGAAATTTGCCTAAACGAAAAGGCATGCTATGTGTTATAAAGTGAACTTCGTGTCCTTTTTCAGCCAATAACTTTCCTAATTCAGTCGCAACAACTCCTGAACCGCCTAAAGTCGGATAACAGGTAATACCAATTTTCAATTTGTCTTTCATCTGTCACACCTCTTTCCGATCAATCAAAATGTGCTATCACCAAGGGCAGTTTGGAAACAAACCCTTCCGCGTACGTCAATTGACGTCTCTGACCCATTATTCGATCACGTGCTTCAACGCGTTCGACATATCCTTGAGTGAGTGGCGTCACAACCGAATTAGCACCCGTTACAAACTGTGACTGGTACGCACGGAGTGCGGCCATTTTTTTATCATACGTATCTGTGACATCTACAATGGCATTCGCTTCGTAAACATCATTAATAAAATAGAAAAATAATTGTTCCACATTCACTGCTTCAGTTTCAGGTAAATATTTGCGCAGCTTCGCATTAAAGACAGCTTCTTGAACAAGCATGGAACACGCGATATGATCGGGATGACGATCTTGCCAATACGGCGCGAACACGATGCGTGGACGAAACTTTCTGATTTCTTGTGTAATCCGTTCAATGTTCTGTGCAGTGATGAACAAACCGCGATCCGGTAATCCAAGATTCGTACGTACTGCAACGCCTAGTATTTTGGCAGCTTCTGCGGCTTCTTCTAATCTCGTTTCAACCGTACCATTCGAAGACATTTCGGCATAGGTCAGTTCACAAAGTCCAACTCGAAGTCCACGCTCCGTATGTTTCGCAATGGTTGCACCCATCCCAATCTCAGCATCATCTGCGTGGGCACCAAATATGAGAATATCTACATGTTCACTCATATTACTCAATACCTGGCTTATATTTATGTACGAGTTCTCTCCACGCGAAATCTCCGCGGTCTAACGCTCTCACTAGCAGTTCTGCTGTCGCAATATTGGTTGCGCAAGGAATCCCCTGCACGTCACATAAGCGCAGCAAAGCGATAATATCAGGCTCGTGCGGTTGTGCCATTAGTGGATCGCGTAAGAAGATGATGAAATCCATCTCATTTTCTGCAACCATCGCACCAATCTGCTGATCACCGCCTAATGGTCCTGACATAAAACGATGAATACTTAATTTCGTATTCGCCATAATGCGTGTACCCGTCGTGCCCGTTGCATATAGTTTGTGCCCCTCGAAAACATGCTCATAAGCAGTAACGAAATTCACCATCTCATCTTTTTTCCGATCATGGGCAATAAGCGCGATGTTTAACATCTGACTTCCACTCTCCTAGGGGTCTCTAATCTATAAAATGCTCAAATCCATAAATCATTCCGGTATATGTCATCACTTTACGGACCGCGATAGCCACACCTGGCATGTAGGCAGCACGATCGTAAGAGTCATGTCGAATTTTGAGCGCTTGGCCTTGCTCAGCCATAATAACTTCTTGTTGGGCAAATACACCTGGTAAACGTACACTATGTATTCTGAATCCATTGTAATACCCACCGCGTGAACCTTCAATTGTTTCTTCTTCCTTCGGATTCCCTTGCTTAATTTCTTCTCGCACTTCTGAAATCATTTCAGCGGTCTTAACAGCTGTTCCGGATGGAGCATCTAGTTTTTGATCACCGTGATATTCAATGATTTCAAGATGCGGGAAATATTTAGAAGCTTGTGCAGCAAATCTCATCATTAGGATTGCCCCAATGGAGAAGTTCGGTGCAATTAATCCCCCAATATTGTTATCTCTGCACAGCATGTCCAAGTCAGCAATAGCCTGAGGGGTGAAGCCTGTCGTTCCCATCACGGGGCGAATCCCTAGGCGAATCGCAAGATTTGTATGTGAAACCGCTGTTTGCGGTCCTGTAAAATCAACTAACACATCAGGTTTGGATTGGGTAAGTACTTTTTCAATATCGTTAGCCATCAGAATCCTGCATTCTTCCATGCCAACCATTTTCCCAAGATCAATCGGGCCAGAGGTACGACTTACCCCTGCTACTAACTCCATATCGGACTCACGCAGTATGGTCTTGACGACCTCCCGCCCCATTCTTCCACTTGCTCCGATGACTGCTACGCGTATTGGACGCTCCATAATATGATGATCTCCTTTATCTTTGCTTCGGGCCCTGCTCAGAATTCATTTTAATCTGATAGATCGCGGCATGTTGTTTAGCAAGCTCGTGATGCGGCTCCAATCGTACAGCCTCCATAACGGTTTGATAAGCTCTTGCATAATCTTTTCGCATAGCGAAGGCTTCTCCTAGAATAAGATACGCCTCAATGGCTAGCGGATCAAGTACAATCGCTTCTTTCAGTAAAAAAATAGCACGTTCTGCATGCGCCGACTGATTCGTAAGCTGTCTTCTGGCTTGTTCAACCAGCTCACGTGCATTTAACACTTGCAAATGGAAGCGAAACGCCTCATTCGTCGGTTCTAGTTCAATCGCTCTTGAAGCATGTTCCACCGCTTTGCTCAGTTTATTGCTTCTCGCGAAAGTAATGGATAATTTGTGGTGATAGGCAGCATTGTTTGGTTCTTCAGCTATTGCTTTTTCAAACCATTCAATGGCCTTTTCAAAATCATGCCCAAGTATGGATTCGTATGCTTTCTGTATTTGATTTTCTCCATTCATCTGCCCATCCTCCTTTGCCATAAGCGGTTTTCCCGACTAGTGGGGATGGTTTAGTTTATGAAGATCAATTCGTTTCGGTGTTTATTTTAGTCCAACGCCCTGCATCGCGGGTATTGAACTTGTGCATGATTTTGTCATGCGCTTCAGTCAGATCAATGCCTAGTGAGTTCGCAAAGCAGATCGTGATGAACAAAATATCACCAAGCTCCAATTCGATTGAATTGTCCGCTTCTGTACTCTTTTTTGGTTTTTCACCGTAAGAATGATTCACCTCACGTGCTAATTCACCCACTTCTTCTGACATTCTTGCCAACATGGCGAGTGGACTGAAATATCCTTCTTTGAACTGGGAAATATAAGTATCAACCTCTTGTTGCAGGTCTTTTAGTGAACGTTCTGACATTGGCATCCTTCTTTCCATCATCTTCACAAAGGTTATCCTCCTTATGTTAAACTAAACGAGAAAAGTTGACAAATTTTTTGTTACACCCAAATGTAATTTAAGCATGGAGGAATTCACATGATTTTCAAAGAAAGGTTCGCTGATCAATTTCTAAATGTGGTAGGCATTCTGATTGGAACCGCTATTTATGCGTTTGGTTTGCATTATTTCGTCATATCCAATGAACTCATGGAAGGCGGATTAACAGGGATATCGCTGTTACTCAAATATGTGTTAAATGTTCCGCCTTCCATCTCTACACTCCTCTTTAATATCCCTTTATTTTACTTAGGATGGCGTAATTTCGGCAAAGGTCCCATGCTGTATACGATCTTCGGCGTTATTTGTCTTTCGTTCTTTCTTTGGGTGATGGAGTGGCTGATCCATATGGGCTGGTTAGTCCCTTTTCACACCACACAAGATTATTTCCTAGCAACCCTCTACGCAGGCATAACGCTAGGAACAGGCCTCGGGCTCGTCTTCCGGTTCGGAGGAACAACGGGTGGTTCTGATATTTTGGCTCGTATTGGACATAAAAAAAGAGGTTGGAGTGTCGGGCAAGTCATCCTCATTATCGATGTTGTGGTGATTGGCTCTTCCTTCTTATATCTGCCAAAAGAAAAAGTGCTCTACTCCCTAGTTGCCGTCTTCGTTACTTCTCGACTCATTGATTACATCTCCGAAGGGGCTTATGCTGCGAAAGCATTTACGATCATCACGGAACAGCCGAGTGTCTTAGCAGAGTCCATTACTAAAGTTTTAGATCGTGGGGTAACGCTCTTCCCAGCGCGAGGTGCCTATTCCGGCAACACCAAGGAAGTGGTTTACTGTGTGGTATACCGACATGAAACCAGGCAACTGCGAGAGATCATTCATGCCGTAGATCCACGGGCCTTTATCATTGTTGGGGATGTACATGAAGTCATTGGTGAAGGATTCAAAACCATACAATAACAACTACATATGAATGACAAAAAAGTGGGTTAAGCAGCTCTCTCCGAGCCATCTTAACCCACTTTTATTATCTATTTTCACTTTCCTTTGTTTGCTTAATAGGTACAATGTGACGGCCGGACTGGTACATTTGCCAACCAACATAGGATAGGACTCCTATTATGATGACACCCATACTGAGTGACCAGATAATAGGCTGTTTAGGATCCGTGAGGGGCACATAGGCCAGAGCATCTTTATGTTTCATAAATAGTTCATCCAAGACTTGATTCAGATGATCAATGCCGCCTTCTATTTGTTTTATTGGCATTGGTTTCGTGTTTACTTGAGTTCGGAGGAAAACAAGTATCGAATCTAACTTCTCTACCGATCCAGCGTCCCGACTAATCGTCAGTGAGGGATGAATAATAGCGATATGCTGTGAGAGTTTACTAAATTCTGCGATCGCTTCCTGCTGCTTATTGGCTTTTACTTGCTGACTTAGCAGTTGACTATCATTGCGCAGCACTTTATCATATTGCAGCCACATTGGTTGATTCTTGTGAGAGAGTGCGTCTGTCGCAAGTCGAATTTTGGCTACAGCCACTTGTCCATCTGTTGGCGAATAGTTAACCGCATTATATACGCGCTTTGCCTCCGTGACTGTTTCCGTCAAAGCGTTCAAGCCCTCAATGGACGTAATGCCTTCAAATGAGATTTTCGGAATTTGATCAGATAATTGAATTAACTTATTTCTTGCCTCTGGAATTTGTCCAGACATCGTCAACGTATACATTTCCTCAGCAATTTGATTCAGAAATGTAATCCGCTCTACTTGTGCGGGGTCTATGGGTTTACTAACTTGTCCGACTGATTGGCTGCTTGCTCCGCAAGCTGCAAGTACACACAGCACAAGTCCGAGTAAGAAAGTCACCGCTATCCCTCTCACCGCTCTACCCAAAAACATGGGACATCCCCTCCTTCACCATCATCATATGGAGGTTTGTCCCACTTTAGACCATCAGGTGTTCGCTTTCAACATTTTTTTCTCTCTTACCATTAGACAAGTGATTGCAATCCAGATTCCTATGATACTTAAGCATATCGTGAAGAATTGAATTGTTCCTAAATATGGATGGAGCTCACGCTGTAACCTCGGGAAGACCCCTCGCTCATAATCCATGAAATCATTCCAAAAGGTCCAGATTCCCACGAGGACAATAGCCGGCATGCGAAACGAAAACCAGCGCACAAATAACAGCGCTTCCACAGCCATTGCCAAATGCGAAGCCGTTAACATCCATCCATCCCAGCCCACGGTTGCTCCTTGAGCGGCTCCTGCCCAGATCATCGTAACTGCCCAAATCCCATACTTAAACGAAGTGATGAGACCGAAAGCTTCAATAACTCCGCGTATGGCCTTAGAAAGCTTCGTTGTTGCTCTAGGACGAGCGTGATCCCAGATCAAGTAACCAACGGATAGTGTGAAAAACAAGCTTGCTGTAGGGCTATCCGGTACAAATATCACATACCAGACTGGACTTTCAGCAATCGTATCTACCATTTGTATCCAGTACCATTCATAGCCATAAATCGTCCCTAACAAATTACTGATGAAAAGTACCCATAGCATTTTCTTACTAAGTAAGAAGTCCCTGCTCCAAAAATAGGAAACAGACATGTAGGCTCCTCCTTAAAAATATCAATATTGAAACGTAGACTGGTTTATTTTTTCAAAAAAAACCTGATCACTTTCGCGATCAGGTTTCATTGTTATTGCGTTTTTTGTTTGGATAACCAATCAGCAAGTTTATCGATATCCGCATCCGTCAAACCTTTATCAATGTTTGGCTTATACATGGCAGGCATGTTGCCTTTACCATTTTTGATAATGCCCATGATATCTTCTTTCGTATGCGTATCGCCAGTACCTAATAATGCAGGTACTCCTGAAGCTGGCATTCCTTTTAATTGCGCTCCGTGACATGCTAAGCAAGTTGCTTTGGCATAGATCGCAGCACCTGGATCATCAGCAGCAACGATTGCCGCTGCTTTTTTCGTTTCTTTCTTCGCACCATCGCCAGCTGCTCCACCTTTGTTCGCGTGCATTTCTTCTTCACGCTTGATGTGCTCTGGAATGATGTTTTTCTCTTTAAGCTCTAATTGATAATGTGACCAAGACGTGTACGTAAGGTATGTACAAGCGATCAAAGATAAAATCATAAGGCTTGAAGCAATTGGTCTTCTATAGAAGCGGCGTTCTTTGCCAGTATCCAAGAATGGAGCTAGCAACAAACCACCAAATAGTAAACCTGGTACTACAACCGCTCCAAGAACAACATAATCACCCGATGTGTACGGATACTTCAGCAATTGATACATGAACAAGAAATACCAGTCAGGCATCGGAATAAATGCTGTGTTCTTAGGATCCGCTGGATAACCTAACGGAGCTGGGTCGGACATAACTAGAACTAGCATACCGACCAAGACAACGACACCAACCATCCACTCTTTCAACAAGAAGTTGGGAATGAAGGCTTCTGATTTACCTGGGTAAGCAGAGTAATCTCTCGGAATGAGTCGTTGTTCTTGCGTTTTCTTAATTACGCGGGAATCCCCTACGTAAACGATTTTTTCATCAGACTTATGACCATGCGCCACGCTATTCGCCCCTCCCTAAATTATAGCGGTCCGGAAATACCTTGTTTGCGAATCATGAAGAAGTGTCCGGCAAGCAAAGCGAGCAGAACGCCAGGCAGGAAGAACACATGAATAGCAAAGAACCGTGTTAGTGTTTGTGCACCAACAATGCTTCCGCCTTGCAGCAATGTTTCGATGTACGGTCCAGCAAATGGTACCGCTGCTGCAATTTTCATACCTACTTGTGTTGCAAAGTAAGCTTTGTTATCCCATGGAAGCAGGTATCCCGTAAAACCAAGACCTAACATAACGAAGAAAATGAGCATGCCTACTACCCAGTTCATTTCACGTGGAGCTTTGTAAGATCCTGTGAAGAACACGCGCAGGGTATGTAAGAACATCATTACGATAACCAAACTAGCTCCCCAGTGGTGCATACCTCTGACGATAACACCGAAAGCTACTTTATGTTGTAGGTAATCAACGCTTGCATAAGCATTGATAATATCAGGTGTGTAATACATAGTTAAGAACATACCTGACAAAATTTGAATGACTGTGATGAAAAACGTCAATCCGCCAAAGCAATAAACGAATGCGGAAAAGTGATGAGCAGGGTTAACGTGTTCTGGCACCTCGTGATCCGCTACATCTCTCCACATAGGCGTAATATCAAGACGTTCGTCAATCCAGTTGTATACGTTTTTAAACATCTGATCGTGACGCCCCCTTATACTCTAGTGTTAGCATGCAGTTGTCCAACATACACGAAACCATTCTCTACTTTTGTTGTGTACTCATCTAATGGGCTTGGCGCAACAGCAAGGTTCTTGCCGTCTTGCGTATAATGCGCACCATGACAAGGACAGAAATACTGATCTTTGTAAGCTGGGTTATCGTTCCAGTTGACCGTACAACCTAAGTGCTTACAAGTTGGATTTAACGCAAAGAGAGCACCCTTACTATCTTTGGAAATCCATGCTACGAGTTCAGCTTCACTTTCATACCAACCATCTACCTGATGGATTTGGAACGTAAACGCTTGTGGAACATTCGTAATTTTACTTTCTTCGACAACTTTAACCCAGTCCGATGCTGCTTTAGGCTGAAGGACAGGATCAACGGCAAACCGAATCATCGGTATGATAATCCCGGCTCCCATGAATCCACCAGCGCCACCAAGGGTATAAGAAAGAAATTGTCGACGAGACATTTCGCGTTTGGTCCCGGGTTTCTTCCCATGCTGTTCTTCATTGTGATTGTTATGATCACTCATTCTCAGGTCTACCCTCCTACATTGGCCGAAGCCCGAACCCTCTCGGACATCAGCTACCTCTATCACGTGTCGTTCGACATTACACTACATAACTAGGACATTTCTAATAATAGCCTACGTCTACTAGGTCGTCAAGAATTCATAACTCCTTTTATTGGATTGAAATCTTCGCTTTTGGACAAATTTTAACGAAATTGTCACAACTTTTTGCAAGCCACATTCATCCATTACTACCCTTATCTTGCACATTTTTTTTCCATTAATACACGACATCGTTAAAGTTACTTAGGCAGGGTACCATAGTTGCTGCACATGTTTGGAAATACCTGATTTAATTACCTCTGCTTGCTGGACCCATTGCTCTTGATCGACAACAATCAACAAATCGATATCATCCGATTTCCAATTCATTGCTTCCTCATACAAGGTTACGATGATGATGTAACGAAAGCCGGATTTCTTCAAATGTCGCACGATGTCATTCACTTGGTTATTAGTTCCCATATCTGCTATGTAATGAAGAGCTGGATAAGTGACTACTCTGCCTTTGTAAGGAATCTCTATGGTTTCCATAACATCTCGGAGCTGCTCCAACGCTTTGGTTACATGCATCGGATCTTCCATTCCTGTCAATCCGGTTACAGGCAGAAGACATGTGTCCAAGTAAGGTTTCAATTCCGTCCAATCTTGTGAAGCAATCTCATTAAACTTCAAAGTGATGCGCCTCCCTATCATTTACCAAAACAACATTCGCTATGTAGAATAAGCTCAACTTGTACTTTAATCCGTCATCTCCTGACTGTCAATCATACGACAGACAAAAAGACATGGGATTGGAATCCTCATGTCTTCGTGTTTTCTTACTCATTCGCGCTAATGATTACCCTAGTGATTGTAAAATCCTTAATTCAGATGTTAGCGCCAAAAAAGATGTCTGATCTCCTTTAGCCAAGGCGCTATCAATCTCCTTATAAAGATTTTCTTCTCTATATTTGCGTAAGGCATTATCCCAAATCATTTCCGCGAAAAGTGCCAGCAGCGCATCGTTAGATACATTCATTTTTCCCATGAGACCTACCTCCAAATGTTGTCCGCGGTTTGTCAGGAGCTTCTTTTTCGCAAAAATATGTGTCTGCATTTTGGTGTACGCCAACCCGTTGTTATGCTCCTATCACATCATATTCACTCGCTAATACTACGCTTCATTCAAAAGCCCGTTTGAACATGAATGTGTTAATACCTAGTTTAAATAAGCACCACTTTGTCATCTTCGGCAATATTAATTCCTCGAATTACTTTAGATCCTAGCTTGGTTACTTGAATGACCGCACCGTGGCTGTGATCTTCCCCAATTCGGATCAGCCCCATATGCATCATCATTTGAATGATCCTTTGCTCAACTATGGATGCTGAACTATCATAGTAAAATGGTTTTACCAGTTGACTTAGCAACTCTACGATGGAAGCCATCGTCACCCACTGGTCACAAAGTCGATCCATCCAACCTGCGATGCTTTGGATATTTGGAATTGGTGTTTTGTAAAGTCTCAACCAAAACGAATAAATATCGGCTATTGACTCTTTTTTTCCTTCCATTAAACGAGCTTTGCCTACTTCTGTAAGGCGAAGGACCAAGTCGTGTTCACTTATGAATTCGTGGTAGTAGCAATAATCGTAAATAAGTGAAAATCGATTTGGGTATTCTTTAAACATCCTTCCATAACCAAACCGCCAAGTCCCTTTTGGAACCATGTTCTCTTGAACAGATAATAACGTAATGATCTGTCCTAGCTGCCTTTTGTAAAGAAAACCTTCTGCTGTTAAAGGCATCTCTTGCTGCGCAACGGCTGTTAAGAAGTGAAATACGTCGTGGGCTAGAAGTACTTGCTCATCACGATAAATCTCTGGTTCTTCTGTTTTGACCAAAGCTTGCTTGAATTGATTGGCCAACACATCACTAAATCTTCGCTTTAAATCGGATGGGACGTGAAATAGATATTTCGTTTGCTGTGAGTACCCGTTAAACAGCCATCCAAGCTTCTTGAAGTTCAGGATCATATCTCGTGGATTCCAACTCTCTGACGATTCTTCCTTCTGAAATCGAGACTGCTGGGCTCTAGCGATAAGCTCCTCCATACTAAACGCATTGCGAGGATCGGAGAGTAAGGAGTTGAGGAATCGAATATTTTCCGAACTAAGACTCTGAATGTGTTTTTCGAATATATCTTTGCGCATGGCCGTACTTAGTATGGATTGAATCAACTCATTCTTAGAATGGCCATTACACTCACACTCGTAGGTATGTGCAATTCGGCCTAAATCATGGATATCGGCATAGCTAAGCATATCCGCTAGGTTCATTTCCATCCTACATCTCCCATCTAACGGAGCAATTCTACTCCGATGTTTCTAGTAACCATTATGGGATTATTTTCCGAAAATATTCCGTGCAAAACAAAAAAACACGACTCGCATCGAGTCATGTTTACGTTTATACCCTCGAATCCGAGGTTGTTTGCAAATGGATTAAACAATTATACAACTGGAGTTCCCATTGATCCGACTGACGCAACAAAAGGGTTAATGACGTATTTTGTAGAAACTCCTCTTGATTCAGCTTTAGAACGCGAAGCACTTGAACAATGAAGCCACCATGCGATACGAGCAGCATCTTCTTATTCGGAAAATCGCGCAAAATCTCCGTCTCCAGCCCCATCCATCGTGCCCAAAGTTCACTATCCGTTTCTTGACCTAGATCCTGAAGCTTCCATTCGGCTCCCCAGCGCTCTTCACGTTCAGAAACGGTAGTGCCTTCTACTAGCCCATATTTGCGCTCTCTCAACCGCATATCCGTTCGTATAAATGGAATACCTGATAAGGAAGAAATAATTTGTGCAGTTTCATTTGCTCGTTTAAGATCGCTGCTTATGATCCCATCCCAGCTTTCATTGGCCAAACGTAATCCAAGCAATCTAGCTTGCTCTCTGCCTTCTTCTGTTAAATCTGTATCCAACTGTCCCTGCAGCTTGCCTAAGCGATTCCATTCCGTGCTGCCATGTCGTATGAAGCCGATTGTCGTCATTCTTTACCTCCAGCTCTTGAAATGCAAAATGCTCCACAAGGAGTACTAGGTTTTCGTTCGTGATAACCAATTCATAATAATAATGGTGGAGACTAACCCAAGCAGTGAAACGACTAGTAAATAATGCGGATACGAGTGAATGGGTCCCACATGAAAGCGTAATGGCTCCATGAAGCTTGGATTTAGACTGGCTACTGCATCCCCCAGCTTATGTCCATTTAACGATTCTGCCCCACTTGATTTAAGTGCTTGCGGCGCTTCTAAATCATAAAGCGAATTGTCCGCGGAAGCCATGGTTGACTGAGGTGTGCCATCATAAACAATCGCAAATAAAAAGCTAAACACGAAAAGCGCAAGACAGAAAGCGATGACGGCAGTTAAATTTCTTCTTAATTTGTAGGAAATCGAATATATCCGTTCCGAAACCGGAATCCGCCAAGATTCATCTTCATAAATACGGCTCATCACTTTCGTGGAAACGATAGGCTCAAAGTCCGTAAACTCTTCTTCCATTGCTGCTGTTCGGATAAGGATCATACTTTCTTCCCATATCTGAAATTCCTCTTTACAAGAGTCACATGTTTCTAAATGTACATCCACTGCCTTACGACGCAGGTCATCATTCGGTAAATCCCAATAGACGCCAAATAAGTCCTGGATCTCACTACACTTCATCGCTTGTCATCCCTTCGATTCTTCGAATATCGGTTCACTGAAATAAGGATCCAAATGCAATTTGACGGATGCTCTCGCTCTAAACAGGAGAGATTTCACCGAGCTGACAGTTTGACCCAAAATGTTGGCAATTTCTTGATAATCCATCTGATCGTATTCACGTAAAATCAATGCTGACCTTTGCTTTTCAGGCAAGCTATTGATCGCGTCGCGAACCATGGACACCTTCTCATTTCGCAACATCGCCTGCTCTGGCATCGCGTCAAAAGAAGCATGGGGGGTTAGCCCGCTTTGCTCCAACGACACTTGGACACTTTTATTTTTGCGCAGCTCACTCAATACGGTATTACGGGCAATCGTATATAACCACGTAGAAAAAGATGCCTCAATCTCACGGAAAGAATGCAAACTGCGGTATGCTTTATAAAAAGTTTCATTACACAAATCTTCGGCAATTGCTTCCATTTGTGTGCTCTTGAGCATGTGATAAATAAAGGCAAGGATTTTACGCTCGTAACGACGCATAAGCTCGTTATACAGCTGTACATTTCCATCCTTGATTTCTCTGATCAATTGGGAATCGGTCATTACGTGGCGACCCTCCTCACGATTCCGGGTACCACTCCAACTGTTCATACATGTTGTACTTCAGTTGGAGTGAAAAGTTGCGTTGGATTGTAAAAAATATGTGAATACCTAAATTGGCAAATAATTAGCCTATTACCTATTCTCGATTCAGCACGATATTCCTGCTAGATTCGACAAATTGTTGGATAAAGTTCATATTTCATTAGTTGTGAGACTCTTTAATTACTCCTCTATCCTTTCATATGTACAATCTTAGAAAAATAGACAAAAAAAAAACCGCCGAATCGGCGGTTGCACTTATGGTGCGATTATCGGATAGGAGTGGAGAGAAACCATACTGTACTTTTATTATATGTATACGGTTTCATTCTGTCAACACTTTTTTGAAAACGTTTACTACGGATTATTTCAAGCTTGCAAATTGGGATTGCTCTCTTTTCGCCTGCTTAATTAAGTTACTGATGGAGTGCGGACGAACAAAAGGACTGCCTCCATTAATTCGTGGAATTTGCATTGGATCTGTCCAATCTGAAGCAATCCCTGCTTTCGTAGTAAACGCATAGCGTACTCCCGCTTCTTGCAAGTAGGAAATTGTCGTATCATCGTAGCTGCCATATGGATAAGCGTAAGCATCGACATCCTTTGAGGCTTGTAATGCCTTCAGTTTGGCCATACAATTGCGCGTATCTTGTACAACTCTTATCTTAAACTCCCCATCCGTTTCAAGGGTCCCATTGTTCATAATCTTATTAGAAAGCATCGGCTTCCCATCTTTCATTGCATGAAGCTCATCCGAATGCCCTTGAAAATCAATATAAGAATTCTCACTGCGCATCAGTCTAATCTCATCTTTGGATAGGGATGCTAATTTAGGCCTTTTGGGATCTTCCAGATCTTTGGTGATAACGAAATTCACGGCAGGAATATGCAGCTTTTGTAAAATGGGATAAGCATACGTATAGAAGCTTTCATAGCCATCATCAAAAGTGACGAGCAAGGCATTATCTGGGACAGCCTTTCCTTTGCTCTTGAAGTCCCTAAATTCGTCTAGGGTAATGAAATGAAAACCTTTCCGCTGTAACGATACGAGTTGCCGCTGGAAGAGCTTTGGCGTAATGGTGACAGAGCTCTGTTCATTCTCGTCGATGTGATGGTATACGAGTACGGCTACCTCATTGGAATAATACACATCTTTGGCACTTACTAAAATGGGTGAAAAGTTAAGGATTACGATCATTACCGCCAACAAACTGACTACCAGCATTCGATATTTCATTTCAACCGCCCCATTACAATAAAAAGTATATATATGAATAATAAGTCCCATTATAGCATGAGCCTTTAGGCCTGAGAATCCGTTTTTCCAAAAAATAAAAGACCCCCTTCACATTGGCAGAAACCAATGCAAAGGAAGTCCAAATAGGAAGTATTGTGATACGTATTACACATGTACGGCATACTCTTTGCCCAACAATTCTGAAGCCCGATCCGCATCCTCTTGGTTACGGAAAGATAATCGAAGAATGCCAGGTACATCTTCCCGGCTTTCGATGATTTGAATGTTGCTCAAATTGATTCGAGCGTTTCCAAGCAAGGAAGTAATGGCTCCAATAATTCCTGGGTGGTCAGGAACGTCAACGTAAATATCAAATAAAGAAGTAAGTACACCCTTACGACGTTCCGGTAATGTATTGCGGAATTCGCCTGCAATGCGAAACTGCTCAGCAATCCCCTCACCATCGCTCTGCTCAATAAGCTGAACAAAACGAGCAATCTCCTCTTTCCAATCCTTGAGCAAACGAAGCAGAACAGCACGATTATTGACTAGAATATCACGCCAAATCGTCGGCTCACTAGATGCAATCCGTGTAATATCGCGAAAACCACCAGCCGCCAAGTTTTGATATAAGGGATTGCTCTCATTATATCCTCTCACTTGATTGACGAGTGCTACCGCGATGATATGCGGCAAATGACTAATTGCACCCACGATATCATCATGTTCTCGTGCGTCAACCTGCACGATTTGAGCTTTTGTTAAACTTAGCAGACTAGATAGACGATCCACTTCACTTTGTGGCGTCCCTAGTGCTGGAGTCAACACGTAGAACGCATTCTCATACAAGTGCGATGACGCAGCTTCCACCCCATGCCGCTCAGAGCCTGCCATCGGATGACCACCAATAAAGAAATAGCCTTCCTTCAAATGAGCTGCCGCGCTTTCTGTGATGGAAGCCTTCGTGCTCCCTACATCCGTAATGATGCAGCCTTGTTTCAAGGGCAGCTTCATCAGCTTCTGTACATATTCCTCCAGATTACCTACAGGTACACAAAGAAATATGTAGTCAGCCCTATCAACCGCATCAGCCATATCTGTTGTGGCATAATCCACTACATTTCGTTTCAGCAGCTTTTCTACCGAATTCGGATTGGGTGAATGTCCTACAACGGTAAATTCTGGTTTTCCTTTGAAACACAAGGCTAGTGATCCACCGATCAGCCCTACTCCGAATATTGCAATTTTCGTCATGACAGGAATCTACCTTTATCCTCTGAATTAGACTTGAACGGGAACCTCTGAGAGTACTTCCGTTAGAGCCGCAATAAATTTTGCATTTTGCTCGCTAGAGCCAATTGTGACTCGCAGCGAAGTTGGGAAACCTAACATATGTCCACCACGAACAATAATTCCGCGGCGCATTAAGCCATTGAACACGTCTCCTGCTGGTCGAGAAACATCCACCATAATAAAGTTACCGTGTGCAGGGAACGATTGCAGACCAAGCACTTCGAATTGCTCTTTTAAGTACTGCAAACCAGCTGTATTCGCATCACGACAACTCGCAATGAAATCTTGATCTTGGATCGCAGCGAGTGCAGCAGCTTGTGCGAAACGTGTCGTGTTGAAAGGCTCACGAACTTGGTTAATTGAACGAATGACATCAGGATGTCCAATTCCGTAACCAATACGAAGTGAAGCAAGACCATAAATTTTCGAGAAGGTTCTAAGTGAAATCACATTTTTGTATTGACCAATTAGCTCAATACTATCTGGGAACTCACCTGTTGTATTGTACTCGCAATACGCCTCATCAAGGACAACAATCGTATGTGAAGGAACTTTGGCTAAGAAAGCTTTAATTTCAGCATCCGTGTTCATTGTTCCTGTTGGGTTATTTGGATTACAAATCCAAACGATTTTCGTACGATCTGTAATAGCAGCAGCCATCGCATCCAAATCGTGCGTGCCATCTTTCAACGGAACTTCAATAGAAATCGCACCTTCGATTTCACAATTGTGTTTGTATTGAGGGAAAGTGTGAGAAGCCATTACCGACTCATCGCCAGGCACGAGAAATGCACGTGCTAACATAAGGATGACTTCATCGGAGCCTGCGCCAAAAATAAGTTGATTTGTCTCAACGCCTAGTGATGCTGCAACGGCCTCCGTTAGCTGTACAGCACCTCCATCTGGATAAAGGCTAATATTGGCGATTTCCGCTTCAATCGCAGCCTTGACATGTGGAGAAGACCCGAATGGGTTCTCATTAGAAGCAAGCTTGATGACTTCCGTTAATCCAAGCTCACGCTTGACTTCTTCTATCGGCTTGCCTGGTTGATAGACTGGCAAATGTATAATGGTTTGTTTAGGTTTCATGTCGTGTAGTCACCTCATCAATTAGTTGTTCGAACGTTTTAACTGACCTACAAAGCTGCCGATTTGCTTGAGACCTTCCGGATGAGCAGCGTCAACTTCGAAGTGCGGCAAAGCATTCTCAATTGTACGTACAATTGCGCTCCCCACGACAACGCCATCACAAAGCTTCTCGAAACGTTCGACTTGCTCACGTGATGATATACCGAAGCCCACAACAATGGGCACCGAAGCAGCTTCCCTAACCGTTGTTAGGAAGTCTTCGATTCCTCCAAAGAACTCAGCACGCTCGCCGGTTACACCTAGTGAAGATACACAATAGACGAAACCACGCGCACTGGCTGCGATACGTTGCACGCGTTCATTGGATGTTGGTGCCACTAATGGGATCAAATGTACGCCGTATTTCTCAGCAATAGCTCTAGTCTCACTATCTTCTTCTAAGGGTAGATCAGGTATGATAATACCACTGATTTCATTCTCTTGCATCACTTTGAAAATACGATCCAAACCGATCTGAAGAACTGGATTATAGTACGTAAAGAGGATGAATGGCAACTCTGAACCGCGAGCTCTTGCTTGTTTGGCCACATCGATCACATCAAATATGGAAATCTTACGTTTGAGTGCGCGCTCCGAGGAGCGCTGAATCACTGGCCCATCCGCGAGCGGATCGGAGTATGGCACGCCGAGCTCGATTAAATCCGCGCCTGCGCGTTCCATTTCCAGAATAAGTTCTAGAGAAGCCTCAATCGATGGGTCGCCAATCGTGAGAAAGGGCATCAATGCGGTTTCACCGCGCGCTTTGAGTTCTGCAAAACGACTGTCAATACGGTTCATCGCCTATACCCCCTCGCCAAGATAACTTAGAATGGATTCCACGTCTTTATCGCCGCGTCCAGACAAGCTTACGATAATAATTTGATCCTTGGACATCGTAGGTGCTAATTTCAATGTATGAGCAATTGCATGTGCACTCTCTAGAGCAGGAATAATACCTTCTGTACGGCTCAGCAGTTGCAGCGCATCCAGTGCTTCCTGATCCGTAATTGGATAATACGAAGCACGCTCGGAGTCTTTCAAATAAGCATGTTCGGGACCAATCCCTGGATAGTCCAAACCTGCTGAAATCGAATGCGCCGGCAATACTTGACCGTACTCATCTTGCAACAAGTAGCTGAGCGAACCTTGAAACACGCCCGGCGTTCCCTTGGTCATGGTCGCTGCATGCTCCTCCGTGTTAACCCCACGTCCAGCTGCTTCAACACCAATTAACTTCACGGAAGCATCTTGTACGAATGGGTAAAAAATCCCCATCGCATTACTGCCTCCGCCTACACAGGCAACTACCGCATCTGGTAATCGGCCTTCTGTTTCAAGAATTTGCTCACGGGACTCGTCTCCGATTACGCGTTGGAAATCACGAACCATCATTGGATAAGGATGAGGTCCAGTAACCGAGCCAAGAATATAATACGTATCTTGCACGTTACTAACCCAGTAACGAAGCGTTTCGTTACAAGCATCTTTTAACGTTCGCGTTCCCGAAGTCACAGGAATAACTTCCGAGCCTAACAGTTTCATACGGAATACATTCAATTGCTGACGCTTCGTATCTTCTTCTCCCATGAACACTTTACATTCAAAACCCATGAGAGCCGCAACGGTTGCAGAAGCAACACCGTGTTGACCTGCTCCCGTTTCTGCGATGATTTTCTTCTTACCCATTCGTTTTGCGAGAACCGCTTGTCCAATGGTGTTATTAATTTTGTGCGCACCTGTATGATTTAAATCTTCACGTTTTAAATATATTTTCGCTCCGCCGAGAAGCTCAGTCAGACGTTCTGCATAATATAGCGGCGTAGGTCGCCCAGAATATTGCTTTTGCAAATAACGAACTTCCGCAATAAATTCAGGATCATCTTTATATCGCGCATAAGCTTCTTCAAGCTCATGTAACGCATTCATTAATGTCTCGGGCACATAACGGCCACCGAACTTGCCAAATCTACCATGCTGATCAGGTACTTGTGTCACTTACGGGTCACCCTTTCCACAAACGCGGTTATTTTCGCAATATCTTTTACGCCATCTGTCTCCACGCTGCTCGATACATCAACGCCATCAGGAGCATAGGCAAGCACTAGTTGATCTACATTATCATGTCGAAGTCCGCCTGCCACCAACAGTTGTACACCCGCAGCCCTTGCCCATGCTTGATAAACGGGAATACAATCCCAGGCAAAAGTTTTACCGGAACCACCGCCATATATGGGGTCAAAGGTATCTAACAAAATAGCATCGACATTCCCGATATACGGATCTAGTTGAGCAGCAACCTCTGCAGAGGAGGGAATTCGATCTTCTGCTTTCGAAATAGAAACGGATTTGAATACACTAACCCCGAAATGTTCACGAACCCACCCGCAGAAAGAGGGTGTTTCTTGACTATGAAGTTGAACAATGTCAAGTGGTGCTACGGCCAAAATCTCGATCAATTGCTCTTTCGTCGGATTTACAAAAACGCCTGCAGTACGAGGCACAATCTGCCCATTTGCTTCTTCCGTTTTCAAGTAAGCAATCAACTCGGCAGCTTTCTCTGGCGTAACCTGTCGCTTGCTCGGTGCAAAAACAATGCCGATATGTGCTATCGGCAAATGTACGATTGATTTTAACACTTCAACGCTTTGAAGTCCACAAATTTTTACCGTCGGAATCGTGCCAACCGCCATCAAATTCGCCTCTTTCTTCCCTGTTTCTAAGCCTTTTTGAGCAGTTCGCCCATTAACTGATGGACCGCTTGCTCCACAACCGGTTGACGCATGAAATGCTCGCCGATCAATACAGCTTGAGCGCCTACACGTTCCACATAAGCCATATCTCCTACCGTGGAGATGCCGCTTTCGCTTACGACAGTTTTACCTTTTGGCATATAGCTGATCAACTCTTCAGTTGTTCCTAAGTCAGTTACGAAGGTTTTTAAATTTCGGTTATTTACACCTATGAGTTGGGTATCCAGTTCTAATGCGCGCTCCAGTTCTTCACGATCGTGCACCTCAACTAGCGCATCCAGTCCAAGGTCTTTGGCTAAGGTCAAATATTGCTTCATTTGTTCTGTTGTCAGAATCGCAGCTATGAGAAGGATGGCATCAGCGCCAAGTAATCTAGCCTCATAGATTTGTTTCGGATCAATGGTGAAATCTTTGCGCAGCAACGGTACATTCACGGCTTTGCGCACAGCTTGCAGGTAGTCATTACTCCCTTGGAAGTATGACACATCCGTCAAAACCGAGATGCAATCTGCACCAGCACGTTCATAAGACTGGGCCAACGCAACAGGTTCGAAATCCTCGCGAATTAATCCTTTGGACGGGGAAGCCTTCTTCACTTCGGCGATTAACCCCATGGAACGATTCTTTCTAGTCGTTAACGCCTTCTCAAAGCCTAGGCAAGGAGGAAGCTGAGCAATCCGCTTCTCTGCCTCTGCGATTGAAAATCCACTCATCGCTTCCACTTCTACACGCTTGGTAGCTACAATTTTATCAAGAAACATGGCATAGTTCTCCTGTATATTGGATTAAATCATTCAATTTCTGTTCTGCGCGCCCCGAATCAATCACATCGGCTGCCAATTTAACGCCTTGCTGCAAGGTGCCAACAAGTCCAGTTACATAGAAGCATGCTGCAGTATTAGCAAGAACGATGTCTCGGTAAGGCCCTCTTTCACCTGCAAATATATGACGAATAATTTCTGCGTTCAATGAAGCATCCCCGCCAGCGACATCTTTGATACTATGCGAACGAAGGCCCAAATCGTCTGGGGTTATCGTATACGTTGTGATGGTATCTGACTTGAGCTCAGTTACCTTCGTAGGTGCGGAGATGCTGAACTCATCCAACCCATCCTCACTGGCAACTACGAGCGCGCGCTTCAGTCCGAGAGCTTGCAACGATTGTGCCAGCATTTCCGTCTTGGTTCTGTCGAAGACGCCAAGTACTTGACGATCTGCGCCTGCTGGGTTCGTTAGCGGTCCAAGTAAATTGAACACTGTTCGAAAACCAAGTTCTCTACGAGGTGCTGCCACATGCTTCATGGATTGATGGTACGCTTGCGCAAACATAAAGCAAATCCCCGTACGGTCTAGGCACTTTGCCGCTTGTTCACCACTGAGCGTAATCTTGACTCCCAGCGCTTCTAGAACATCAGCGCTCCCGCTTTTACTCGACATCGCTCTATTTCCGTGCTTCGCTACTCGAATTCCACCTGCTGCTGCAACGATCGCTGCTGTTGTTGATATATTGAAAGTATCCGCACCATCCCCACCTGTTCCACAGGTATCGAGGAGGTCGCTTTGATGAACCTTCACCTGCACGGCTTTGCTTCGCATCGTCTCCGCAAATCCTGTGATCTCTTCAAAGGTTTCCCCTTTGATACGAAGCGCTGTCAACAAGCTGCCAATTTGTGCGGGTGAAGCCCCTCCATCCATAATCTCAGCCATGACACTACGCGATTCCTCCCGTGACAAATGACTGCCACTAATGACTTTACCAAGTGCTTGCTGTATCGAAATGATTCCGCTCATATTCATCCATGCCCCTTCCTTCTATGAGTTAACAAAATAATCTTTGTTAATATCGCTAACAGGTCTTGGCTCAGGACTGAACATGGCTTCTGCCATACGAATTGATTTCAGCAAAGCCGTCGCTTTGTTCACGGTTTCTTGATATTCACTCTCAGGTACGGAATCCCAAACGATTCCCGCCCCAGCTTGCACATAGGCTTTGCCATTCTTGAAAACAATCGTCCGAATTGTAATACACGTATCCAAATTACCGGAGAACCCTAGATATCCAATCGCCCCAGCGTAAGAACCGCGAGATTCAGGCTCCAATTCAGCAATAATCCCCATTGCTCTAAGCTTCGGCGCTCCAGACACCGTGCCTGCAGGCATACAGGAGAGGAAAGCATCAAAGAAGTCTTTGTCTTTCGCTATCTTACCAGACACATTCGAAACGATATGCATGACGTGCGAGTAGCGTTCAACATCCATAAACGTATCACATTTGACCGTACCAAATTCCGATACACGCCCAATATCATTGCGTCCTAGATCAACCAGCATCAAATGTTCCGCACGTTCTTTCTCATCGGCAAGCAATTCAAGCTCTAATGCATGGTCTTCTTCTGGTGTTTTACCTCTAGGTCTTGTTCCAGCAATTGGCCGCGTTTCTACTTTTTCTTCCTCAACACGTACTAACAGCTCAGGGGATGTACCGACAATAACTTCATCATCCATTTTTAACACATACATATAAGGTGACGGATTCATTGTCCGAAGTACGCGATACACTTGCAAAGGAGAAACGGTTGTTTCCATTTCAAAACGCTGCGAGAGCACGACTTGGAATATATCCCCGGCACGAATGTATTCTTTCGCTTTGTTTACATTGGCGATATACTTGTCTTTCGTAATATTGGAGCGAATCTCACCAAGCTCTGGTTCCGACACAATTGGATTATGCGTCATCGTATCTGATTTAAGTGGACGTTTAATTTTCTCAATCGTCGCATCGATTTTCTCACAGGTTGCTTGATAGGCTTTCGCGATATCCGCATCCGTTGCGAATTGGGGTACATGTATGTTTGCAATCACTTTGATCTGCTGTTTGAAATGATCAAACACGATAACCTGATCACAGAACATGAATTGAATATCATTCATTTGTAAGTCATCAATCTGATGAGCTGGCAGTTTCTCATAGTATTGCAATAGATCATATCCGAAAAATCCAACCGCACCGCCAGTAAAGCGAGGAAGGTCTGCAAGCTGAGGGCTGGAGTAGGAACGAAGATAAGCCTTCAACACTTCGATCGGTTTCTCATCCGTAACTTTTTTCTCGGACCCCGTCTCAACCGTTGTTTTTCCATGCTTCGCCGTGATCATTAAGAAGGGATCGCTGCCTAAGAAGGAATAACGGGCCCATTTCACTCCTCCTTCTACGCTTTCTAAAAGGAAAGCACGGGGCTCTTGGTACAAATGTTGGAATACACGTATTGGCGTCTCGGTATCAGCTAGTAAATGACGCACCACTGGGATTAGATTATAATCTTTGGACAAACGAATGACTTCTTGCAACTCAGGTGTATACATGGAAACATCCCCTCTCAGCTTGTGAGCTACTCGTCTTTGCGGCGCTCAAAACTCTATTCGAATACAAAAAAACCTCTACCAGGGGTAGAGGTTGACTTTAGTTTCAGTAGACGATCAGGATGAATGTGAAAAAAAATAATGAGGGCTAGGTATGAGTAAATAGACGATCCCCTATGGGAACGAACCTATGGTCATACAGCGGCTACTTTACTTTTTCTCATCTCAACTCGGCTCTGCTCTACTCGACTAAACTCTGCTCTACTAACCTAAACTCATCTAAATTCACTATACTACCGCGTAGCTTCATTTGTCAATTTAACAATATCAGGTCGAAGCGCTTTCGCTTCTTTCAAATACACATGATTGATCTCCGCTTGGGTTTTGGTCGTGTTCACTTGCACCATTAGACGAATACATTTCGGAAGTGCATTCTCCACTGGAACTTCCAATGAACACATTAATGGAACCAGCTCCCAGCCTACTAGCGAGCGAATCGCTACTGCCGGAAATATCGCTGTAATATCTGCTGTTACTGTGATGAATACAGATCCAATATCTTCAGGACGGAAATCATTCGCCTCTATAATAGCTTGCAGAAGCTCGCTTGTTGCCGCAAGAATTTCTTCTGCCTCGTTACGTTCAACCGTCGTTGCACCACGAATTCCCCTTAAGTACATCGCTTAAATCTCCCCTTTGAGTAGGTCAACAATTTCTCTGACTTGCTGTGCCGTTACGTCTTTGCGGATCTCGACTTTACCAATTTCGGTAGGAATGATGTACACCATCGTACCTTCTTTGAACTTCTTATCATGCATCATGGCACTCATAATGCGATCTGTATCCAAATGCGAAGGTATGGCTACTGGCAGCCCATATTTCTCAAATAAACCTTTGGTCACCGTATGAATCTCTTCACTGTAGCCAAACTGCTGAGCAAGCTTCGCAGCACCAACCATCCCAATAGCGATGGCCTCCCCGTGCAGCAACTCACCATATCCAGCTACGGCTTCCAACGCATGTCCGATCGTATGTCCGAGGTTTAATATCGCACGGAGATCATTCTCACGTTCATCCTGTGATACCACGATCGCTTTCACCTGACAACCTATATAAAGCGCATAACTTAACGCTTCTGGATCTAACGCTAACAACTTCTCTGCGTTTTCATCGCACCACTGCGTAAAAGCGGCATCCCAGATCAAGCCATGCTTGATCACTTCCGACAGGCCTGCCTTCACTTCGCGCTCAGGCAAAGTCAACAGCAAGTCGATGTCGAAGAGGACTAGCTCCGGCTGGTGAAACGCCCCGATGATGTTCTTCGCCATCGGGTGATTGACCGCTACCTTGCCGCCGACAGAGCTGTCGTGGGCAAGGATCGTCGTCGGGATCTGCACGAAGCGGATCCCGCGCATGAAGCTCGCCGCGGCGAAGCCGGCGAGATCGCCGACCACGCCTCCTCCGAGGGCAATGATCGCAGAATTGCGATCAAGGCCGGCCTGGAGGGCGGCAGTGACGATTCCCTCGAGCTGCGCGAGGGATTTGGATGTTTCGCCTGCGGGCACGACGCAGGCCGTCGCGGCGAAGCCGCCTTCACGGAGCAGCGTCAGGACGCGCTCCAAGTGTAGTGCCGCCACCGATTCGTCGGTGACGATGAGCAGCGGCGACTTGCGGCTAAGCTTCGCGCGGTCGAACAGCGCCGTGATATTGGTAAGAATGCCTTGGCCAATATAAATGGGATAAGACCGTTCTCCAAGCTCTACGGTAAGTTCTCTCATCTTAGTAGTTCTCCACTTGCTTGAGGAAATTCGTTAAGTTCGTGCGAATTTCTTCGATGGAATCTCCGCCGAATTTATCCAAGAAAGCATTCGCCACTTCCCAGGCAATTACGTTCTCCATAATCACGCCTGCTGCTGGCACGGCACAAGTGTCGGAACGCTCTACTTGCGCTGTGAATACTTCTTTCGTATCAATATCCACGCTTTGCAATGGCTTGTACAAGGTCGAGATTGGCTTCATAACACCGCGCACGATGATTTGCTCGCCAGTCGTCATACCACCTTCAAAACCGCCTGCACGATTCGTTCTGCGTCTGAAGCCTTCTTCTTGCGTGTACAAGATTTCGTCATGTACATTGGAGCCTCTACGCTCTGCTGCTTCAAAACCAATACCGAATTCAACACCTTTGAATGCTTGAATGGAAAGCACTGCTTGTGCAATTTTGCCATCCAATTTGCGATCCCACTGAACATGGCTGCCTAGTCCAACTGGCACACCTTCAATAATAACTTCAACAATACCACCCAATGTATCGCCATCTTCTTTGGCAGCATCAATCGCAGCGATCATTTTGGCTTCTGCTTCTTTATCCACTACACGAACTGGAGATTCTTCCGTAATACGAATAAGTTCATCAACGGGAAGCTCTTGACGCTCTACTTCTACATCCCCGATTCGAATAACTTGGCCAGCTACTTTGATCCCGAACTCAGCTAGCAATTGACGCGCTACTGCCCCCGTTGCAACGCGCATTGTTGTTTCACGCGCACTGGATCTTTCCAAAATATTACGTAAATCTTTTTGATTATATTTAAGTCCGCCGTTTAAATCCGCATGTCCAGGACGAGGACGATTGACGCGACGCTTACCTTCATTATCTTCTTCAACGGGTTCGATACCCATAACCGAAGTCCAATGTTTCCAGTCATTGTTTACAACGACTAAAGCGATTGGTGCTCCTGTCGTTTTACCGTGGCGCACACCACCTGCAATGGTAGCTGTATCTTTCTCGATTTGCATCCGACGACCACGACCATAGCCTTTTTGACGTCTATGTAATTGATGGTTCAAGTCTTCAAAGTTAAGGGTTACATTACTCGGGAACCCTTCAATAATCGCAGTGAGCTGCGGTCCATGCGTTTCACCTGCTGTTAAATATCTCACAATCCGTTACCCCCTAAGAATTTTACGAAGAACATCGAACTCCGTATATAAACATAATAGTATGGAAAAACCGAGCATACTTACTTCGTGTGCTAACGTTGAGAATGTTGCAGCACCAAGCACTTTAGCGCTTTGACGCGCGATTATCTGTTGTCATTATAGTATAGGTATTCAGGTTTGGCAACAACACAAATGCAAAAACACGCTTCACAGGTCGGGGACATTCCCTTCCGCGTAAGCGTGTCATCAACTAGACAGGAGCTAGTATTACCCGTGCATCGGCTGCTTCTGGACAACCCTCTGAGGCTCACAAAGCTGAGGATCATTCATTAGACCCGTAATTTGTGAGGAATCGACTCCTAAAATTTGAGCACATTCTTGAATGGAAATCATTCCTCTGCGATAAGCGGTAATCACCTTGCGTTTGTCCATGATAGCCCCCTAAGCGTGTATGCATTGTTCAAAGCGCGACATTTCTCTCACTTTGCATTGCTACATCTTAGTATTGGAAGAATAGGAAGATCTTATACACCCTTTTTGCGATAAAAGAACGTTTCGGCTGCCTCTAAATCATATTGACCAGGTGAGAAGATTTGCTCAGTGGAACCGACGAAAAGTAGACCGCCAGGTTTAAGGGCTTTGGCAAACTTCTGATAAAGGACATGCTTCGCTTCTTCGGTGAAATAGATAATAACATTCCGGCAAACGATAAGATCGTAACCGCTATCAAACGTGTCTACGAGCAAGTTTTGCTTTTGGAATTTCACCGCTTTTTTAAGTTCATCTGAAACATGAAACATGAGACCATCTTGTTTAAAATATTTCTTCACATAAGCAGGCGGAACATCGCGCACGGAGCGGTCCAGATACATGCCTTTACGGGCTTTCTCTAAGGCGCCATCGTCAATATCCGTCGCGTGTAAGGTCGTCTCACCCAGCGCTGCTTGCTCAGCTAAGATCATAGCTAACGTATATGGCTCTTCCCCTGTCGAACAGGCGGCACTCCAAATTTTTAACCGGCGATTTCGTTTAAGCATTTCTGGAATAAATTTTTGCTCCACGAGCTCCCAACGATTCGGATTCCGCCAAAACTCAGAAACATTGATCGTCATCCGATCCAGAAATTCATAGAAGAGTTCTTTGTCTTTCATCATAGCTTCGAAAAAAGAAATAAACGTATTGTAACCCCGCTTCATCCGCAAGGTAGTTAATCGTCGCTTCATTTGCGCTTCTTTATAGAGCGCAAGATCAATGGACGTGTGTTCCTTTATCTTTTTAATAAATAGTAAAAAATCTTGATCTTCCATGCTGTCCACCCACCTTGATCAGTATCTACCCTGATACATTCTGTGTGGATTTACCAAAATCCTTCATAATACAACAAAAAAGAACCTGTATCCCCATCAGATACCAGATTCTTTGATTAAGTAGTTGTTAGATCCATTCTTGTATGTTTTTCGTATACATGTGAATTTCACTAGGCTGAAAGAAATTATTAATTTCACGTTCAGCGCTTTCAGGTGAATCAGACCCATGAATCAGATTGAGATTCGTATGTACAGCGTAATCTCCGCGAATGGTTCCAGGTGCGGCTTCCAGCGAATTGGTTTTGCCAATCATCGTTCGGGACAAAGTGATAACTTGATCACCATGCCATACCATAGCAAAGACAGGGCCTGATGTAATAAAATTCACAAGTCTTTCGAAAAAATCTTTTCCTTTATGCTCTGCGTAATGTATCTCCGCTTGCTCACGGGTAATGACCGTCAGCTTGCTGCCAATCAATTGAAAACCCTTTTGTTCAAAGCGCTTAACAATTTCGCCGACAAGCCCCCGCTGCACGCCATCTGGTTTAACCATGAGAAATGTTTTTTCCATTGAAAGACTACCTCCTTAAAGTTTTCGCCAGAAAACTGACTTCGTAAGCATCCACTTAAGTTTTCGCCAGAAAACTGACTTCGTTAGCTTCCACTTCACGTTAACGTTAATACGATCGATTCCCAATGAAATACGCGACTTCGATGAGATCCTTCTTCGCTTGGATATTTGGCAGGCTGTCTAACGACGAAATCGCTTTATCAATATAAAGCTGAGAAAGTCGATCGGCTTCCTTAATGCCAGCGCTGCCGCGGATCATTTCTAGGAATCGACTCACATCTGTTTGTCCATCCAGTTTATGGATTCGATCCAGTTCTGTCAATATCATTGGCTTCAAAACAGGATCTTGGAGGGTCAGCAAAACGGGTAATGTGATATTCCCCTGCTTGACATCGCTCCCAGGTGGTTTCCCGATTTGCTTCTCCGTTCCGATTAAATCCAGAATATCATCTCTAATTTGGAAGGCCATACCTACATTATAGCCAAAATTATACAATTTAGTGCTCACCTGATCAGAAGCCCCTGATGCCATCGCTCCTAATTGACATGAAATCGCAATTAATAAAGCAGTTTTACGACGAATTCGCAATAAATAGTCACGAATGGTTTGTTCCGAATGAAAGAAAAATCGAATCTGTTCCATCTCGCCAATGGACATTTCCACAATCGCTTTGGACATAATCTGATGAACTTTGGGGTTCGGGATCTGTGTAATCACACCCAGCGCTCTTGCAAAAATATAATCACCCGTAAACATAGCAATGCGATTATCCCATTTGGAGCGTACCGTCAATTGGCCGCGCCGCGTGTTCGCGTCATCGATAACATCATCATGGACAAGGGAGGCCATATGGATCAGCTCTAATGGCACGGCTACGTTTTTCATCGTTTGCAGTTGATAATTGCCAAATTCACCTGATAACAGGACGAAAACGGGTCTAATCCGTTTCCCTCCCGCTTTAAGTAGATGGATCGAGGTTTCTCTTAGTAAAGAATGATCGTTATTAACACTCTCTTCGAGTTCTTTCTCGATCGCTGAAATATCTCTTCTTTTTCTAGAATAAATATCCAACAAGTTTTTCATTCTGTCACCCGTGCCACTTTATTATCTTCCCAAATGCCTATTTGAACTGGTTTGGGTAAGAAACCTAGCTCGTAACAGTACTGATAATACGAAGTAAGTCCTTCCCACTGTTCAGCCGCGAAATCATAACACAATGTATGAAAATAATGATGCCAATAATCCGCGTTGCCGCCAACGGTAGCTTGCGCCTCTTTTATCATGAATGTCGGATCGCGATGCGCTTTTTCTTTACTTGCTTTGAATGCCTCATATACGGAAGCTACAAGCTCAGGATATTTACGAATCGTTTCCTTACGAATTGCCCAGACGGCAAATGACATCCATTTCCCTGTCCATTTGGCCCATTCTTGACCGAGATCAGTAATCATATACTTTTGATTACGCCAACTTTCCTTGATCGCGTCGTCCCCAATGAGGAGTGCAGCATCTGCTCCCTCCATCATTTGATCCAAGCTTGGCTTCGCATACTCATACGTCGGTTTGCCATTATAAAACTTCTCAATAATGATTTTCAGTAAATTCACAGACGTTGCTGATGTCGTCGGAAGGATGATCTTCCCGTTTACGATTTCACGCAGTGGTTTGTCATGGAATAACAGGATTGAATTCACTTCACCATATGAGCTAACGGATAGGTCAGGGAAAAGCATATAATCTTCAAAATATTGTCCATATGAAAAAGAAGAAATTGGCCCCATATCAATACGGCCTTCCGCCATTGCTTGATTGAGTGATGTAGGGACTTGCTCAATAATATCGACTTCCGAACTGTTCATCAATTCTGGAAAATAATAATAGATCGGCCATACATTTGTATAGTTGATTCGACCAATTCGGATTTTAGGGTCTAGGTTGCTCATTCGTATCTCCCCATCTCCGGTACAAGGAATGTTCAATCTCCATACTATCCATTACTTTGCCTACCAAAAAATCAACCATCTCATCGATTGAGCGCGGATGATTATAGAAGGCTGGCATAGCCGGAATCATTCGCACACCCATTCTTGTTAGGGTAAGCATATTTTCTAAATGTATAGCATGCAAAGGTGTTTCCCTTGGCACCAGAATTAATTTTCTTCCTTCTTTTAACATGACATCCGCGGTACGTTCAAGTAAGTTATCGGATGATCCATGCGCGATACCGGATAACGTCCCCATTGAACATGGAATGACAACCATCCCCTTGGTTCGAAATGAACCGCTGGCAACTGTCGCACCTATATTCGCTACGGGATGATATTCATACGAACCTGCTCGTCCCCCGAATTGCTTTTCGAGGACATCCTGACGTTTCGTGACGCTCCAGTCCAACTCGTCCTGCAGGACACGCCACCCAGCATCCGTAATAATAAGATGTACATCTAAACCAAGATCCAACAACACTTCACACAACCGTACGCCATAAATAGCTCCACTCGCACCCGTAATTCCAATAACCCAGTTTCCGCTGCTCATGAGTGTTGGCTTACTAAGACATCAAGTAATGTGAATGTGAACATAACTAAACTTAAAACACCATTCATCGTGAAGAAAGCCGTGTTTAATTTGGATAAATCCTGTGGTGTAACGAGTCTATGTTCTTTAAACAGCAAGATATAAGCAATAACTAGCCCGACTAAATACAACCAACTCAAGTGCGTGATAAAGAATAAGGAGACTAATCCGATTGCGGTTAGAACATGAAGCACACGAGCTGTTTGCAAAGCTGCTTTAATGCCAAATCGACTAGGCAGGGAATGTAATCCTTCTTTACGATCAAAATCTGCATCCTGACAAGCGTAAATCAGGTCAAATCCAGCGCTCCAACAAGCAACCGTTAGGAAAAAGATGATCGAAGACCACGTAAATTGACCAGTAACCGCAATCCAGCCGCCTAATGGAGCAAGACCTAGCGTCAAGCCAAGAACGAAATGGCAGGTCCATGTGAATCTTTTGGTATACGAATAAATGACAAGAAAGAATACAGCTATAGGAAGCAGCTTCATTGACAATGTGCTTAGATGATAGGTTGCCCAGAAAAGTACTGCAAACGAGATAATGATATAGATAATGACTTGTGGGACTGAAATAAGCCCGGCAGGAATAGCACGATTCACCGTCCGAGGATTTCGTTTGTCAATCGCTTGGTCAATAACACGATTCAACGCCATCGCGGCAGTTCTTGCCCCTACCATAGCTAACGTAATCCAACCTATTTGCGCCCAACTCGGCAGATGCCCATTTAGTACTACGGAACCAAGAATAGCTCCCATGAAGGCAAAGGGTAAGGCAAACACGCTGTGTTCGAATTTAATCATTTCAAGAAAAATCTTCAATTTAGTAAACATATGCTGTTACACTCCTGATTTCGTTTTACCTTTAGTCCCTACATGTAAGGCTGCAACACCGCCAAAGAGCGGGTGGGCTTGTACCTGATCTAAACCATTCTTTGCGAAGATCGCTGCAAGTTGTTTATGATCTGGAAATGTAATTAGGGACTCCGGTAACCATTTGTATTGCTCATATTTTTTGACAATCAATTTACCAAGGAAAGGCATGATATGCCGGAAATAGATATAGTATAAGGACTTGAACGGCTGCCAGGTTGGTTTAGATAGCTCTAAAGACACAACTAGCCCTCCGGGCTTAACGACACGTTGCATTTCTCTAATGACTTGTTCTAGATCGGGAACATTACGCAGGGCAAACCCGATTGTGGCAAAGTCAAAAGTATTGTCGTCAAACGGAAGACTCATCGCATTTCCTTGTATAAGCTCGATCTGTTGATCTAAGCGCAATTGTTTTACTTTCTCCGCTCCAAAATCCAGCATGTTCTGGCTGAAATCTAAGCCAACCATTTTCCCAGTACCACTGGCTTGCGCAAGACTAATTGTCCAGTCACATGTACCACAGCATAGATCGATTGCTGTATCCCCTGGCTGTACATTCATCTTCTTCATCGCAAATTTGCGCCATGCTTTATGCCGGTTAAAACTAATAATATTATTCATCAAATCATACTTAGGTGCGATACTTTCAAAGACACCATGAACAAACTCTTCTTTGCTCTTAGCTTTTTTGTTGTCGGTATTTGTTTTACTTACACTCATTACCCAGGTCCCCTTAATCCCCTCAAATTTCTTCTAATACTTTGGGCTTCTCCCCAGTCCATCGTAAAAAGGGCTCTCCCATGTGAAAGAGTTCACTTTGTAGCCTGTCCGAATCAAGCTTCTTAATATAGTCCTGCAATTGCTTGGTCTGAATGTTAAGCAATTGATACAATTGCGAAGAGATACTGTATTTATGCAAAAGAGTGCGAACCTTTGTTGTATCAACTTCTTCAACTTGCAGCTGCTTTCGCTCTTCTTTGGTGCCATTCTGGTTAATATGCCAGTATCCCCAGCTACCTCTGAACTTCGAAGTTGACTCCATACAGAAAATTTCATTAAATAATAATTCACATCTCACAAAGCTTCTCAAAATATCAGGCCATGCTGGCTTGTGTGTTTCGGACATGACTTCTGAAAAAGACAAAAACAGCTGAGATTTGATTTCCACCATATGGTGAATGTAATCTTCTGCCGTCAGTTTCAGCTGTTTCATTTTCATATAGCTGCTCATCTTCAGCCGATTGACTTCACAGATCGCATTCGAGAGTTGCTTAATCATATCGATCTGTCCCGTTTTAGCTAGGAGATGATAAAATCTGGCACTAAAGTAGTCCCCAGCCAGCACCTTCAACTGCCTTGATCTGGATGCCTTCTTCTCCTTGACTTCATTGGATGCAGTCACAAGATCATGGGTATCGAGGCCAAGCTGGACAAGTGCAGTAGCTAAGGTAAATAATTCACTTAATGAACTTAGTTTGTTATCTTCATTCAAGAATGCAAACAACAGACGTGTGCGCAACTCAGGAAAATCGGGCAAGTCTGTGTGAATTTGGATCATATCATACTCCGTGTACTGCTTAGCGATCTCAGGGATCCGATAAGAATTCATGCAAAAGCCTCCGTAACCGTATGCCAAATCTCATTTTATAAACCTCGATGTCTCAATCCAAATTATTATAGCATAACAAGTTAATAGAAGCACAATAAATTATAGCGGATATTTTTGCTGCCATTTAGAGGTATATGTGATTCGAAAGCGGTTCTGCAACTCCTGCTCCAATTGAATTAAACTTAATTCAGAAGGTTTCTTCTCCATATCCTTTCCATATTCTCGCTGAGCTACCATAGCAAGGACGAGCTGTGTTGAAGTTGTATCTGCAGCTCCTGAATAATCGATAATGCGTACCCATACTTGATCTACATTCTTCGTATTGATAAGCATCGTCTGGGCAATGGTATATAAGTCCCGGTAAACGGCAATCGTATCCGCATTTTTGGGCAAGCTCAAGTCCAGTGACAATCGTGTTGCACTCAGCTCCACCTTCCGAATCCGCAGCTGCAGCGGAATTTGAACGAGCAGATCCGCTAGATTATTCTCAGTCAACTGACCGCCTCGATTATTGGACCACGTGTAAGCAGAACTCAAGCCTGAAGAAAGATCCATCTTCGGCAGCATGGATAAACTTATCGCAACAACAACAGAAATACCAAGCGTCATCACAATGCGCATCGACCATTTCACATTCAACACCTCCTAAGCATATGCAGGAGCCGAATAACCCACAGGTTATTCCCAATGACAAGTCCTATACACCATTGTACAAATAAAAAAAGCAGGCTATGCCTGCTTTTGTCCAAATAACAACACTTATTTGTTGATTCACTCTTACTCTTCTGTATCGATCGTTCCAAACTTCGTCATAATCAATGCCTTACCTCTCACTTTTACCGCGGAGGTATGCTCCGTAAACTGAGCAATCATGACTTCGCCCTTATCCAGCTTCTCTGTATGATGAAAACGTGTGTCTTGTCCACGTGTGAGTCCAATCACATGAACACCATTGTCTTTGGCTTTAATCACGAAGTATTCATTACCATTCGAGTTCGTGTTCGACTGGTTGGGCTGATTCGATTTATTCGATTGTTCCATCGTTATCCTCCGTTCTCCCTATCCTTGATCCCTATATCTAATGATGCCAAAAATAGTAACCGGAAGTCAACATGTCCTAGAGGGATATTTCAGCAGATGTTGAATTTGTGCGTTTTCGGTAAAAATGTTTGAATTTAGCTGGCACCACATGTGTGGTTCCTAGTCTAATGATGAGATCCGTTAATTTCACTGTTCCATATGCGAATAACATGCCTGCGCAAACATCAATGACCCAATGAATTTGTAAATATAACGTTGAGAAAATAATCGCTGAGCAATAGGTAACCATCATGTATTTAAAAATACGGTCCTTCTCACGAAGTGCCAGAAGCAGCATGGCAAATGAAATAGAGGTATGCATACTAGGAAAACAATTCATGACGGCTACTAGCAGCGAATTCTCATCCGCGAATACACGATGCAGCAAATCTGGTTGTTTATTTACATACCACACTTCATGAAGCAGGATGAGATTGTAGAATGGCAAAATGAGCGGAAATTGCAGCATATGTCCCGACAGCGCATAGGACAGCATTTTTTTCACACTGCGTGTCCAAAAGCTTCTCACAATACAAATCCAAAGCGAAAGCACAAAGCCGTAGTTATACACCCATACCATCGCTCGATCTAGAAAAGGATTAGAAATCCATCTGGCCCATCCACCAGAGTTCAGCGGAATGGCATTCATATAACCATCCCAGCGCCAGGGGTGGCGATTATTTTCAAACATCCAGTTGGCGATCTTCCACCAGAATCCGTTCCCTGTCCCATAAAAATAATAAAAAATACCCAATAGCGGGATTCCAATCATAAAAAAGCGTTTCCAATCCACGTCAATCTGATCCTTCCGAACACCTAACAGACAGATACATAACAATATCCAGCATTCTGTACTCCAGTTGCCAACGGTCCCAATACGCCAGATCAAGTAAATCGAAGCGATAATACCAAACATCGTCCAATCCTGTGACTTCACAAGCTCATTCAACTTCAACTTATTCACAATCGGTACCCCCTACGTCTTCCAAGAAAAGAAATTCTAGACATCTATTCCCACTGAAATTATAGTAGGAGAATTTCAAATTGTAAAGCCATATTAAGGGAAAACAAATAAAGCCGTACCCCCATTCCGGGGCCACGGCTTTATAATTATGTAACGTTCAATCCTATGTATAAATACAAATTATTGAATGCCATCTTTAAGTGCTTTACCAGGTTTGAAAGCTGGGATTTTGCTTGCTGGGATATCAATTTCTCCACCAGTCTGTGGATTGCGTCCTTTACGAGCAGAACGTTCACGAACTTCGAAGTTACCAAATCCAACCAATTGCACTTTATCTCCACCTTGCAATGCTTCAGAAATTGCATCAAAAACAGCATCTACTGCTTTCGTTGCGTCTTTCTTGGAAAGCTCAGATGTTTCCGCAACTTTGTTGATCAATTCAGATTTATTCATGCCATTCACCTCCCCCCAAAATTTCTCACTTCCGTTACTTCCTGTTTTCACCGTTTTCTCAGAAATTATACATAAACCGCTGAAAAATCGTTGATTTTCTAAGCAAAATGAACTTTGAAAGCAGACGAATAAATTCATAGTAATACACTCAGGGAGCAATTTCAAGTATCTATTTCCATTTTATGTGGGGCTTTCCGCTAAGAAACGACAAAAAACACTCTTTCGAGTGTTTTTTCGTCCATATTTACCTACAAAATAATGGCAATCAAGCCACCAGAGCCTTCGTTAATGATACGGCCCAGTGTTTCTTGAAGTTTGTATCTCGCGTTATCCGGCATTTGGGCAAGCTTACCTTGAATACCTTCTCGCACAATCGAGTGCAGTGATCTTCCAAAGATATCAGACTCCCAAATCTTCAGCGGATTATCCTCGAAGTCCTGCATCAGATAGCGCACAAGCTCTTCGCTTTGTTTTTCCGTTCCGATAATCGGTGAGAATTCGGATTCAACATCCACACGAATCATATGGATGGAAGGCGCGGTAGCTCTCAAGCGAACACCGAATCTGGAGCCTTGGCGGATCAACTCAGGCTCATCCAGCGCCATCTCCGCTAACGTAGGAGGCGCTATCCCGTAGCCGGTTGTTTTGACCATCTCTAGGGCTTCAGCGAACTGATCATATTCCCTCTTCGCATGTGTGAAATCCTGCATGAGCTGAAGGAGATGATCCTTCCCGCGAATTTCGACACCCACGACCTCAACGAGAATCCGGTCATAGAGTTCATCCGGTGCAAAGAGATCAATCTCAGCTACACCCTGACCCATATTCAGGCCAGCCAATGCCGCCTTGTCGATAAACTCATATTCAGCAAATTGACTGACAACTCTGTCAACATCACGTAAGCGTCTGATATCCTGTACCGTATCGCGAACGGATGCTTCGAACTGTGTGCGCAGCCAATGATTCTCATCCAGCACCATCACCCAGCTAGGCAAGTTCACATTCACTTCATGAACTGGGAACTCATACAACACCTCACGCAGCACAGAGACCATTTCTTCTTCTCCAGCGCTGGCTACACTCATTGTCACAACAGGAACATCATAGCGGCTTTGCAGCTCGCTGCGCAGCTCAAGTGCTGGCTCACTGTTCGGCTTCTGAGAGTTAATGATCACAATGAACGGTTTCCCGACCTCTTTGAGTTCATTAATAACTCTTTCTTCTGCTAGAACATAGGAAGACCGCGGAATATCCGAAATCGTGCCATCCGTTGTAACTACAACTCCTAATGTGGAGTGCTCTTGAATGACTTTCCGAGTTCCGATTTCTGCCGCTTCTTGGAAAGGAATCGGCTCATCGAACCATGGCGTATTGATCATCCGAGGTCCGTTCTCGTCTTCATAGCCTTTGGCGCCATCGACTGCATACCCAACACAATCAACAAGGCGAACATTGACGTTCAGCCCCTCGGCCACAGAAATTTGAACCGCCGTATTCGGTACGAATTTCGGCTCCGTTGTCATAATCGTGCGGCCAGCAGCGCTCTGCGGGAGTTCATCGGTAGCCCGGATCCTATCCGCTTCGCTTTGAATGTTCGGCAGCACTACAGATTCCACAAAACGCTTAATAAAGGTTGATTTCCCTGTCCGGACTGCTCCGACAACCCCCAGGTAAATGTCCCCTCCCGTTCGTTCTGCAATGTCCTTAAAGATATCCACTTTCTCCAAGAGAATCCCTCCTACAGTTTGGTCGTCAACTGACGCTAATGACGGTAACAATTGACTACTCGTACATTCATTTGGACTAGTAAAAATATATGTACTTTCGATAGAAATATGATAGATGCGTTTCAACTTTTTTTCGCTCATATTTTATGAAGCACATACGGCTTTCGAAAGAATATATGATCTGTCGGTTGCGCTTATTCTATAAAGACAAAAAAACCTCCACCAGTTTTGGAGGAGGTTAGTTGTATAATTACTTTTGCGGCATAGGTTGATTATCCTGCCAGGCATAGGCAACGCTTCGAATCGGTACAAAATAAGATTTTTCTACGAGAATCTGCCTTAAATCCTGATCTGGCTTCAACGAATTGGTTAATGCATTATTCTGAATAAATGTGTTAATATCCATCGCATAATCAATGGAAACTTCACCCGTTTGCTTATTTAATATATACGTTATCGCATTTTTCCGATTATAGACCGACTTAATCTCGGGTTGCTTCATCCCTAGCAACTTGAAATCAACATAAGCATATGCGTCATTCTGCGATACCGTTTGCGGCATGTTGCCGCCATGCTTCACAATGTAGTCATTCACTTTCTTCTGAACATCTTCCACACTTTGATAGGCGGATAGGTCCATCAGCTTTACAACGGGCTTCGTTTCGGCGTCCACGAGTACATAGATGAATACCCCCCCGCTTTCAAAAGCATTTGCTGGCACCGTACTCAGTAGATTCATTTTTTTCAGCTTCGGAAAATCAATCACATATTTCTCATAGAGTGGCGTAGACATCTCGCTATTTTTAATGGGAAGCACGCCTGACTTCGTGTGAAAGGTATCGACAGCCTGCTGAACAACAGTAATAAATTCAGCGGGATTAATCTGATTTTCTTTTCGGAGCTCTTGCGGGTAGGCACAGCCTGTAAGCAAAATAACCAAGATAAGCGCCAGAAGCAAGCTTCTACCTTGGGTCCATCTTCGATTTATTGTCACAACTCAACCATCCTATCCCATCTAAAATAAGTCATTGTCTTCGGCTTGTCTCGCAAGTTGTGCACGAATGGCTGCCTTTAACGGATCCTCTGGAATGTGAACCTCAACAGCACCTGTTACACGCGCCTGACAGGCAAGTCGCACTCCCTCATGGACCAAGGAACCTAGCTTCAAGCGTTCGTTCGTATTCATTGGAGCAAGACCACTTTGATCGTTCACCTTCACTTTGCACATTAAACAGGCAGCCTTTGCTCCGCATCGCGTACGGATATGGACCTTCGCCCGATTGCCAGCATCCAATAAAGATGTCCCAGTTCTCACTTTGATTTTTTTATTATCTGGCCAAAAATGAACCTCATAGATACTCATCATCGTCACCTTCTTAGCGGACCGTCTATCTGACTATCGGTTCCAATCTAGCATTTCGTTCATCTTTTCCTGAAATTCATGACCCCATTGATTCCGGTTTAATAATTCACGCAAAGCCTTCATATGTTGCTCAGGATATGCTTTCATGCTCCTAAGAATCGGTTCATAGCGATCTGGCCTATTGCGCAGTACATTGAAGAGAAACTCATGCGCGAGCGGCATACGTGGAACCTCTTGTCCGTCGACATAGGCAGGGGAATAGAAGTTTTCCCTTAAGTAGCTGACTTCGACCTGATACATCGAATCTAAGGCTTTTACTTTAAAATCACCAACAACTTCAACGAGATGCCCCTCGATGTTATAGTGACTAAGGATAGACGCATATATGGAGGTTTCACTCAATTCCGGACGATCCGTCGCGTAAGGTTCAAGCAACATATGCACCGTATGAACATCCTTCAGATCGATATAGATATCCAAATCTCTAGGTGTTCTCCCGATATCGACGTTGTGCAGGAGTAAACCACAGCTACCACCAATCAACCATTGCACATTGTGAGCTTGCTGTAACCGAGTATGAATAGTCGAAATCGACGGGAGTAGTGGCTCCAGCAGTTTCATCATGCCCACACCTTTCAGGCAGTAATTTTTAAAAATAAGGTTTATGTGTCACTGAAATCGTACCTTCTTGCTTCACTACGCATTGACAGGCTAGTCTGTAGCCTTGTTCAAGCTCTTCTGGCTCTAGACGATCTTCCTCTGCCTCTGATGCTTCAGAAAGCAATTCACGGCCCTCTGCTACATAACAGCGGCATCTTGCGCAAGTTCCTCGCGTGCAGGAGAAGCCCCATTCCACATCTGCCTTCAAGGCATGATCCAGAATGGTTAAGCCTGTTTCCGGCGTTAATTTAATTTGCGTTTTGCGTGTTTTCAACTCTAACATGATGATCTCCCCTCTAGTTGTTTAAAACAAAGAAGACAGCATAAATAGCAATATTGGGATAAACATCAAAAAGGCAATCAGCGATAAAACACCACGCCACCATCCGTTTGTTCTTGTTCGTGCATATGAAATTAGAAAGGATGCAACAACCATCAATCCCATGGCTACAAATGAGGCCCACATTTTGTCTAAAGATGACATATTCTAAACTCCTTATGTAAAAATCATAAAATGAAACACATGTAAGTATAGCACAAAACAAGAAAAAAGCATAAAGGGGACGAGGTCCCCTTTATGCTTCTTACCACATAATAAAGCATAAGTTTTTCGGTACCCGAAAACCTGCTTTATTATTGGCGATAAAACCTTCCTCTAAACGCGGTCGCTCATCTTCGAAATGCCTCGATAGAGGTTTTCTCATTTCTTACCCATCATCATGCTCATTAATTGCTGCATATTGTTGGTGTCTAGTTTACTGCTTTTCACAGCTTGAATGATATCATTAATCGTTTCTTCCGATACCTTGACATTCACTAATCCAGAAACCTGTTTAATGAGCGCTCTTAATTGAACTTCACTCTGCAAAGTAGAAGGTTTCACTCCACTTGCAATTTTTTCGATATCTTTTGATGTTACGGATTTTCCAGTCTTCTTCTTGACTATTCCTAATACGTCCTTAGACATATCTTTATTCGCCAACTGTGCCGCCTCCCTATACCCTAAACTGTGTAGAACTACTGATAGGGTATAGTATGAACGCGGAGAAGATCTGGTGTAGGCTATCTATAACCTTTTGTTTTAGCGGGTCATCGGCAATTCTTCCATCTCGTGCGTACGCACACGGCCCATTAGATCGCGCGCTGCCAACTGTGGAGATTTCCCCTCGAATAACACATTATGTAATTCATTTGTAATTGGCATTGTGACCTCATAACGGGTTGCAAGATCATAGGCTGCTTTCGTCGTCTTGACGCCTTCCACAACCATGCCCATCTCTTGGAGTACCTCATCTAGAGGAATACCTTTAGCCAATTTATTGCCAGCCCGCCAATTACGACTGTGTCTACTTGTACATGTAGCGATCAAATCACCAATGCCAGCTAATCCTGCAAAAGTAAGCGGGTTCGCCCCCATCGCTGTGCCTAGCCGCGTAATTTCTGCGAGCCCCCTCGTCACAAGCGCCGCTTTCGCATTATCGCCAAAATCCAAACCATCCGTCAGCCCGGCACCAAGACCGATAATATTCTTCAGAGCACCGCCTACTTCAACACCGGTTACATCCGGATTCGTATAGACTCGGAAGTATTGCGTAATAAGCAAGTCCTGAGCAGCCTCAGCAGCTTGTAAATCCTCCGCAGCGACTACAACGGTTGTCGGCATTTTGCAAATGACCTCTTCCGCATGACTAGGTCCCGAAAGAACGACAAAACGTTTTGGATCCATTTCTGGCAACTCGTCGGCAAGCACTTCAGTCATACGCTTCAGCGTTCCCGTTTCAAAGCCCTTCGTGGCGTGAATGATGAGAGTCTCTTTCTTCAGAAAAGGACGCATTCTAGATGCCACCTCACGCATGCCTGAAGAAGGCACAACCATGATGATCGCATCCGCATCCTGCACAGCATCTTGCAACGAATTCGTTGCTATAATCGATGGAGAAAGCGTGATCTCCTTGAGAAAACGACTGTTCGTATGCTTTTCATTGATTTCCACTACTTGTTCTTCATTACGAGACCATAGCCGTACTTCTTTCCCATTATCCGCCAATACCGAGGCGAGTGCCGTCCCCCAACTTCCAGCGACAAGGACCGATACTTTTTGTGTCACGGTTACCCCTCCTACGTGTAGTTGTATTGCGTTAGGCTCTTTTCTGGCCCAGCTTGTTTTCTTTGCCCTGAATAAGCTTTACAATGTTCGTCCGATGACGTAAAAATGCAAAGGCGCACAGCAATATGCTAATCCACAAAACAGGCAACGGCCGGTCCATCCCCCAAATAAGAAAAGGTAAGAGTGCTGTAAGAATGAGGGAACCGAGCGATACAAAGCGTGTGATAGCAATGATAAGGATTGCTGTAAGGCCAGCGATCAAGGTAGGAACGAAACAAAGTGTTGCCATGACCCCAATGGTGGTTGCAATACCTTTACCGCCACGGAAGCCAAAATATACTGGCCAATTATGCCCTACGATCGCTGCTAAACCACACAGAACGCGAATCCAGATGTCATCAGGTCCTGGGGCCGCCCATACACCCAACAGGACAGCAGCGACGCCTTTCAACGCATCCAGCAGCAGGACGAGGATTGCAGGGCCTTTCCCCAGTACGCGAAGCGTATTCGTGGCACCTGCGTTGCCACTGCCATGTTTGCGAATATCAATGCCCTTAAACCATTTTCCGAATAAATAACTAAAGCTTATGGATCCCAGTAAATAGCCCACTACAATTGTTATTATCGAAAGCAATGTACAACATCTCCTATTCTTTGTCCGAAGTTTTTCTTCGGCTCAAGATGCGAATGGGCGTTCCTTCAAAGCCGAAAGCTGCACGGATTTTGTTATCCAAATAACGCTCGTACGAGAAATGCATAAGCTCGGGCTCATTCACGAAAAGAACGAAGACTGGCGGCTTCACAGCCACTTGGGTCACATAGTTAATCCGCAGACGCTTCCCTTTGTCCGTTGGAGGCGGATTATAGGCAACTGCATCGGAAACAACATCATTAAGTAGATGAGTTTGTACACGCAATGCATGATTTTCAGCCACTTGAACGATAACTGGCAGCAACTTATGAAGACGCTGTGTCGTTTTGGCTGATACAAATACAATCGGCGCGTAGCTCAAGAACAAGAAATGATCACGGATTGTTGTCGTGAAATGTTGCATCGTCTTATCATCTTTCTCTACGATGTCCCATTTATTTACGACAATGACAATCGCTTTTCCTGCTTCATGCGCGTAACCAGCAATATGCTTATCTTGATCAATAATACCTTCTTGACCATCGATAACAACTAATACCACATCAGCACGCTCGATGGCTTTCATTGCACGCATAACACTGTACTTCTCTGTGTTCTCGTACACCTTGCCACGCTTACGCATACCCGCGGTATCGATGATGACGAACTTCTGTCCCTCACGTTCAAACGGGGTATCAATGGCGTCACGCGTTGTACCAGCTACGTCGCTCACGATAACTCGTTCCTCACCAAGAATCGCATTCGTCATGGACGATTTCCCGACATTCGGACGACCGATCAAGGCAAATTTAACAACTTCTTCACCGTACTCATCATCTGTTTTATCCGGGAATAAGTTACATACGACCTCAAGAAGATCGCCTATCCCAATACCGTGCGAACCGGAAATCCCAACAGGATCACCGAAACCAAGGGAATAAAACTCATAAATATCATCTTGACGCGCCAAATTATCGACTTTGTTCACGGCCAGAACGACTGGTTTCTTGGAACGGAACAATAGCTGCGCTACTTCTTCATCTGACGGAGTTACGCCTGCTTTCGCATCAACCATGAACACGATAACATCCGCTTCTTCAATCGCAAGCTCAGCTTGCACACGCACAGATTTTAAGATGACGTCTTCACCGTCAATTTCAATACCGCCTGTATCAATCACACTGAACGACGTATTCAGCCACTCGCCAACACCATATAAACGATCCCGTGTAACACCTGGTTTATCTTCTACGATCGCCATACGATCGCCTACGATTCGGTTAAAAATGGTGGACTTCCCGACATTAGGTCGGCCTACAATTGCAAGTACGGGTCTAGCCAATTTATATCACTCCTTCGAATTCCATGAATTCCATGGAAAAATACGCAACTTACATCATAACAAAAAAGACGCGCCTTGGCTAATCTGTTTTGAGACTTGCTCCAAGGAGATCCCATCATTTGCGGTTTTTAGCCATGTTTCACCAAAATCATCGTGCCATTTTTCAAATCATGGGCATTCGCATCTAACATTTTTTCCAAAGAAAATGCCATTCTCTGAAGCTCATCCTCCCCGTCAACAACAAAGATCGGAGCACCGCCAGCAATGCGTTCTTTCGTTAATGTTACAATTGCGAGGATCTGTGACATCAGGGATTACCCCTCCCTCCTTTTATTCACACCAGCTTCAGAAGGCATGCGTACAGCACTTTCAAGGACAGGCACGCGATGTAGGGCAGTTACCGTTTTCTCTTTATCATTCTCCTGTAAAAGAAGTAACAAACCGATCGTTCCTGAATCCAGGTCCAGCTTCGCCATGGGTCGCAAGGAAGGCTCTCCCTCATCACGATACACACCAAATAAGGTCGACATATCGTACATGATCGCTTGGCGCTGTCCCAAATGTGAAATCGTTACGCGTGCGTTGCGATTTTTGGGTTTAATGAAAAAACCTTGCCCATATTTCATTATTTTCTCACGATTGTCAACAAGCCCCACATTCATCATATAGATGGATCCGACGTAAACATCTGGCCCTTCCATTCGAATATCCACCTGTTCAATGTCAGTGATATCTCCTAAGTTACTGCCTGATTTAAAAAAGTTAGCCAGCCCTATCGAAAGCACGCCAGCAACTGCTCCCCAATACCAAGCAAATAAGATGCTAAATAACGAGGCCAAGAATGCCGTCATGATGACTAAATAATTTCGACCTTCGAAGACCATGGCGATACCTTCAATGTAAGCAGAACCTCTGGGTACTAATTCTAATTCATCTATTTTCGTTAAGCTCTGTCTTTCCATATTTCGTACATCTCGAAATTGCTGAGCAGCGAGCGATAGAAATGTGACCGCTGTATAATTCTTCTCCAGAAGTGCCGGAATGGCCACAGCCCCAAGTCCTGCAGCGATAACGCCAAGGGAGACATGAATGATTTTGCCATGTGGATAAGTGGGATATTGCCTATAATCCGTACGCAGCATATTGATCCGTGAGATAATACCGAAAATAACACCAATGACGATCCCAATCGTATAACGATGTGTATGAAGCCATGCTATATTCGTGAAATTCATCTCATCTGTCCCCCCTGCGGCCCAACCAATCTCTCCATACCGTTCGACATCCACCATACGCAGCTTGAATCAGGATTGTTACCGTCCTCGCAGTGAAGATTGTTAGCCACCATTGATCTTGAAAAGTTGCCATACCTAATTGATGGAAGCCATTGACCTCATGAATACCTGCTTGGTACATATCCCCGATTAGATAACCGATCGAAATCGCTGCAATTTGTTCCCAAGCTTGTCGTTGAACAACCACAGCAACAATGGCAATTAAAAGAGCGGTTTGCCACTCTGAGTTTCTTATGATGAGAATGGGGTCCATCTCAAGAAGCTGTTGAAAAAGAAAGTGAAGTGAGCCGATCAACAGACCAATGGAAAGCAGATGAAGCTTATGTAAAAAACCTCGCGTGACATAAAGAATGGTGAATGAAATCACTAGCACGACGACATAGACAAGCTGAATATGTACATGTTGGATCGTTACGGTTACTCTCGTCCCAATCAACCAAGAGACAAAAAAAAGAAGCATGCCCTTATGCGATATACTTCGAATGTAAAGCTCCTTCCAACCGCTGGCAAGTAAGATCAGCGTGATGCAAAGGAGAATAAGCGATAGATAACCGTCATTCATAATCAAACCACCTTACCCTGCTATACCTTCGAAGAGTATTCCCCCTCGATTGGCTCGCGGATCTTCAGGCTCCCCCTCGATGAAAATAAGGGAGAACTGCCTGATCCTTAGTATGGCAATATCGAGATTATTTACTCTGATTTCTTCGCTCTGCGTATGAAGTTAAGTCAATGCCTCTCGCGCGACACCACTCTGCGGTATCTCCAACGATAACTACTGGACACCGTGTTAAGTCTTGAATGGAATTAGCACCTAATGCTGTCATGATTAAAATAAGTCCTTGGTGAAGCTCCTCCGCATAAGCATGAAGAGCATCTACGCCATCTTCACGTAATACTTTCAGAAATGCCCCTGCCATACCTACTGCTGAAGCACCTAATGTAAGTGCTTTAGCGGCTTCCAACGCATTCGTTATACCGCCTGAAGCAATAACAGATCCCCAAGGATAAACAGATAGGACCTCTAATAAAGTCATACTAGTCGGTGTTCCCCAATCGTTCAACCACGCGAGTTCCGATGGTCGTCTTGCATTTTCAATAGCTGCAAAATTAGTTCCACCCGATCCGCCTACATCAATAACCTTTACGCCAATATCTCGCAACTGCTTCGCATTATCGCATGAAATGCCAAAGCCGACTTCCTTGACAATAACAGGAACAGCAGCATGTCGAACGATGTTCTCAATCCGACCAAGCATACCTACAAAGCTGCGATCACCTTCCGGCATAATCAGCTCCTGCATCACATTCAAATGAATTTGAAGCGCATTCGCTTCAATCATATCAATTGCACGTAATGCTTGTTCTGTTGTTGCTTCACTGCCCAAATTAGCGAATATCATGCCGTTTGGGTTCTCGCGCCGTACGACTTGATAGCTGGATGCAACCTCACTATTTTTAATAGCTGACATCTGAGACCCAACAGCCATTGGCAAACCTTTCTCCCTGGCGAGTATGGCCAGTTCGCGATTAATGCTCTCTGTTTCGTGAGCGCCGCCGGTCATTGCATTAATTAAAATCGGCGAACTCATAATGAGATCGCCGATTGTTGTGGTTAAAGCAATATGATCCGTCGAAGTCTCAGGAAGACAGTTATGCACAAGCTTGATATCCGCCAGCCCTTGCTGACGTGTTTGACCAAGCTCCAGCGCGTAATGGACATGCTCCATTTTGCGTGAGATGCGCATTTCTTTACCTCCTAGAAGTTGGATCTATTTATTTTTTGAATTTTGCTAGTTTATCACCAAAACGCTCACCAAGTGTCATGGACAAACCTTGATTGCTTAGAGATACATTTTCGTTACCAGCAATTTCTTTTTGATGACTTGCACTGTTACCGCGGTCACGGTCACCACGTGGTTGTCTTTCTCTTTCTGGTTTGCCAGCAGATGATGGAGCAGCTGCACCAGCAGGTGCTTCAGGAGCATCTTCTGTATCTTTGATACTCAAGCTAACGCGTTTCTCAGCAAGGTTGATTTCCAAGATTTTCACTTGAACTTCTTGTCCTTCTTTCAACACTTCATGAGGCGTACCAATGTGACGGTGTGCGATTTGGGAAATGTGCACAAGACCTTCAACACCAGGAGCTACTTCAACGAATGCGCCGAATGCTGCAAGACGTTTAACTGTACCCGTTACGATATCACCAGCTTTGAAATCACGCTCAACATTGGACCAAGGACCATCTTGCGTTGCTTTGATGCTCAAGCTGATTTTGTCATTAGACGCATCAAGTTTAAGGATTTGTACCTTAACTTTGTCGCCTTCTTTAACAACATCAGATGCTTGTTCTACGTGCTGCCAAGCAAGTTCGGAAATATGAACAAGGCCATCAATTCCACCGATATCAACAAATGCACCGAATTGTGTCAAACGTTGAACTGTACCATCAAGTACTTGACCAACTTGAAGACCTTCGATGATTTTCTTTTTGTTCGTTTCGAACTCTTCATCCAAAATATCTTTTTGAGATAGGATGACTTTGTTTTTCTCACGATCGATTTCTTTCACACGAAGACGCAACGTGCGCCCTTTGTAAGAGGAGAAATCTTCAACGAATTGACGCTCAACCATGGAAGCAGGTACGAAACCACGTACGCCGATATCCACAACTAGTCCGCCTTTAACTACTTCAGCAACTGCAGCTTCAATGATTTCTTTGCTTTCTAGTTGTCCTTGAAGAGTTTCCCAAGCTTTCTCGTTGTCAACAACGCGTTTGGACAATACCAATGTTTCTTTCGCATCGTTGATGGAAACGATTTTCAATTCAACTTCTTGACCCAACTCAACTGCTTGCGCTGCGTCGTTCAAGCTTACGGATGAAAGCTCACGAACTGGGATGACACCATCGTATTTGTAACCGATATCGACGAAAGCTTGATCAGCGTCTACTTTAACGATTTTGCCTTTAACTGTAGCGCCTTTCTTCAGCACAGCAACATTGTTAAGTGCATGCTCTGCTTCTGCTTGTGAAACGGCCGTTTCTTGAGCTTCCTGTGATTGATCTTCAACTTTTACTTCATCTGACATGAGATTAGCCTCCTCTATTTACAACCAACAAAAATAATTTATAAGTCACAAAGCAGCAGACAAGCTCCTACTCTGTTTCAAACACAATAATAAGTTCAAATCACTTTAAGGTTAGTATAATTCCAAGCTTTCGATTCCATACATTTCTGACTAGGCTTTACTAGTAACCGTATGTAGTCGGCGTATTTCTTTCATGATCGCCTCTGTAGCCAGCTCCAGATCTTCTGAGCTTGCTCCCGCATATGCAGTCAAATCCAGCGGCGCCCCATAAACGATTGTCATACGACGGAATAGTGAATAATTACCTACGATAGCTACTGGAACAACAGCCGCACCGGACTTCAATGCAAGACTTGCTGCGCCTTTTTTCCCCATGCCTCCAGCATTACTTCTTGTTCCTTCTGGGAAAACGCCAAGGATATTGCCGTCACGCAACAACTGAACAGCCAGTCGAATCGACTCTCTGCTAACACCGCCGCGCTTAACAGGGAATGCCCCTACTTTGGAAATGATCGTCCCAAGTACTGGGATATCAAACAGCTCTGCCTTGGCCATGAAATGAACCTTCCGCCGCAGAGGTGAACCTAAGAAAGGCGGATCCAAGTAACTGGTATGATTACCACACAAAACCACTGCGCCTTGTGCCGGTACATTCTCCATCCCGATCGCTCGCATTCGGAAAAATACGGTAAAAATAAATCGAAATAAGGCTCTTCCGATGCGATATAGCATCTTTATTTGCCACCTCCGACTTTGTCCTTGCAAAGTCCAAGGATTTCGTCCACAACTTCTTCAATCGTCATTGACGTACTGTCCATTAACACGGCATCATGCGCCTTACGCAGCGGTGATATTTCCCTAGCCTCGTCGAATTGATCGCGACGTGCGATATCTTGCTCCAATTCGGAAAGAGTTAGTGTATTCGTACCACTGAGTTCTAGTTCCTTGAATCGGCGCTCAGCACGTTCCTCCACACTCGCAGTTAAGAAAACTTTAATTTCTGCATCTGGCATGACATGCGTACCAATGTCACGGCCATCCATGACTACGCCTTTGGAAACAGTCATTTGCTTTTGCAAAGCAACTAACAAATGACGTACAGCACCATAGCTGGCAATTTGCGAAACATGTGTCGTTACTTCCGCTGAACGGATTGCTTTCGTCACATCAACACCATCTACGAATACTTGTTGTCCTTCCTCTCCAGGGATGAGCTCTAGCTTCATGCGATTGGAGAGCGCAGCCACTTCTGTTTCTTGCTCAGGTAGCAGCCCTTCTTGCTGTACTTTCCATGTTACTGCTCGATACATGGCTCCTGTATCCACGTAAATGAAACCTAGCGCACCGGCGACTAGCCGTGCAATGGTACTTTTACCGGCTCCAGCAGGACCATCTATGGCAATATTGAACTTATCCAAGCTGCTGTTCCTCCTAACAATACTTCACAGTACCTTACGTACAAAAAAGCAGGCACTTGCCTGCTAATTACTAGAAATTATACCACAGAACATGGTCATATGCAAAACTTGGGTTCATTCCTTCGTTGATTTCAAGCGCTTAGGAGCGTTCTTTCATTGGATGTTCTGGCACGATATACGGTTGCCCTTCCAGCGGCTCAACACGTGTAAAATGCTTACGAATATATGCATTTTGCAGCAAAGCTTGTACACAAACTAGCAGAATAACAACAAAAATGACAGCTCTAATAATGATTTTCTCTACTTTCACCGAGAAGCGAATAAATAACTGCTCATACGATTCTGACTCTTGCTCCTTCGACATGAGACCACTCTCCTGCTAGCTTGCAATATGCTTAGCAGTATGCCCGCAGTCGAGTCCTCTCAATCCTTAACGCTTACGAAAATCCATTTGTCTTTCGAAGCAAAAGCGTATCAACTTCTGTCGCTCTCTATCCGCAATTTCTGCGAATCGAATCATCACAAGTTGTTTACCTGTCTCAGTCGCTTTCACTCTGACCACTTCACCCGTGAATGGAATATGTTCGATTGCGCCATTTTTGAAAGGGGCAAGCACCCAACATGTAATAATTGCATTTAAACCGATCGGGATATGTCCATCACAAATAAATGAAATACCACCACCGCCAACGTCGTCCGTTAAGCCAATGAATTGGATTTGGTCGTTGAGCTTCACAGCGATCTCAAGTTCAGCCAAAACCCGCAAGAAATTCCTGCGTTGTATTTGCGTTATTGCACTTAACTCAGGGAGTCGTAATTCAATTAAACGGATGACGTCTTCCGTGAAACCTGTGACCTCCGTGGTAAAATAGTGTTTTACACCGCCTTGTCCAAGGAAGTGTGCGCTTATTTCATCCCCATGATACATCTTTTTCAAGCGTCCTGTTTTCTCATTCAGCGGGATTTCAATAATGATCGCGCTTTCTGTCACATCCGCAATTCGAGACTTGTACTCGATTTTGGACTCATCTTCATCAATACTGTTCATTTGCATATGTAATATCTGGTTGACCTTAGGAAGCAATTTCCGCACCTCCGCGAAGTATTATGTCCTAATTATACCATGCCATCAACATTTAGATAGAAAAAAAAGAAACAGGCCATTAGCCTGCTTCCTCTCTACTAAGATTTTCCTTTTGCTGCTTCTACTTGATCCTGACGAATCGTCTCAATTTTCTCTTCCATGCCCACATCCGCATTGACATAAATCCGATAGATATTGTTATTCATCGTCCCGATAAATTCATGACACAGCACCTCTTCGTCCAGATCATTCTTGATGATTGCGAGAGATTCACCGGTCACTTTCATTTTGGAACTCAGTTGCTTACGCGCTTGTTCAGCAGTTATTTTGGGCTGACCAATTTTGCGATCTTTTTGCGAATAAATATAATTAGTAGCCTGCAACCCTGTTACTTCAAGCGTATCCAAGGCAACTTTGACCGTTACTTGTTCGGGGTAAATGGTGACATTGTTTTCTTTCTTTGCAAAAAGAATGGTCGCAGTGTTCTGATATTGATCATAACTAATGGCACTTAAATCCTTATATTCATGTTGATCCAAAAATTCATTGGCTACATCTCTTGCTTGACGAAGATTAAACTTCGAGGATGTCACATCACGCGACTTCATGAAGTAAATGAGATGTCCGCCTTTTTTGGTGAAATCAATTTGCGTATCCGCTTTGGAAGCATCTCCGCTCGGAACCACAACACTAAAACTTTGAAATTCGGGTGCATTTCCACCGTTTTCAATCACTTTAATGTTAGCTGAATCTTGAGCACCAAGGAATACAATGGCTTTCTTTTTAATTTGATCAGCCGTCATCTCGTTCCCTGTCAACATTTTAACATCATTTTTGGAGAACACCGATAAGTTGCCTGTCCCCCAATTTAATTCGTCATATCCGCCCACTTGCTTATCCACAATCTTAAAACCATCGATAATCGCATTGTCATGCATTTGGTTCTCAGATACTAGCGCCGTCTCTACATCCATCCATCTTAAATTATTCGCAATGACTTTATCTTGAACGCCACGAATTTCTTTCGTAATATCAGCAGAATGTGCGTAAAGCGTGTTTAACGTATTCATTTCCGCTTCTGTTAAAGGTTGCTTCGTCATATCTCGTACCGACATCCGATAGGAGAAATTCGCCATATTTGCTAAAAAATCTTCTGTTTTATTAAAAGGCAGCAGCATAAGTGGCAATTGGGTGATATCGCTTTGTGCTTGACTAGTTAGACGCCAAACATTCACTAATCCTTTTCGATAGGAAGGCTCCGATGTTTCATTCACAGCCAATGTATTCCCTAACTCCGTATGTAGCTTATCCATGTGAAAGGACAGATCGTGAAACGCCCGTTGATACTGATTCTCCGCTTTAATTAATATCGTATTCTTCTCTTGGTGCTCTAAATACCCCCATACAGAAGCCCCGATCAATGCCAGCAATAGAAATGGAAACATGACAATACTTAATCTTTTATACACAGAACTGCTCCTTTCATACCCAATCTTGCGCTTAGTTTTTACGCGAGGAGGCAGGTTTATACAAGATTGACACAAAATAAAAGCCTCACAGTCCTGCATGGACGGGAGGCGTTAACCACAAATTCTATATAAAAAAAAGGCCTATTCGGAAGAATGGCCTTTCGCTAACTTTCGGTCTCTATTTCAAAGTCGTTCTCATTACTACATATGCATTGCCGAAATCCAGTTTCAATTTTGTCTTTTTCCTTTTTACCTCGCAAAACGAACTTCTCACCACATAATCGACATCGGATCTTCACTTTCACGCGCGTCGTTAATGACATGTATACCCTCCCGGTCTATCCCCATTCCATGTAATGGAGCTCACCAATTATACAGTCATTATACCCAATTCATCCCATTTTAATCTTCTCATCGACGGTCACAACGCGTAAGGGAGAGTGTGCATTCGCACGATCAACACGCCAAATCGACCGTATCCACAAAAATGTCATCAGTGGAATCATAATCCACATCCAGCCAGTTTTGAAAATGAGCAAAATATAATCGAAAGCACCATGCCACGCAATCGGAAGCAGAAGCGACATCCAGAGGTACCTGTTTTGCTTGTGAGGAACGAATTTTGCTTTCCCCATGTAATATCCCATCATCACACCAAATAAGGCATGGCCCGATACAGGCAGCAGCGCACGAAGCATTAGAGCAGAGAACGAAGAAGCATGTAAGAAGGCGTAAATGATATTCTCTAGGGTTGCGAAGCCGAGACTTACAGCTACCGCGTACACAATTCCATCATAGGGCTCATCGAAGGCTTCATGGCGAAAAATCAAATGATACAATAATAACCACTTCAGAAACTCTTCAATGCCTCCAGATAGAAAAAAGGACGTCATAATCGTGCCATTGCCGAATTCTTGAATAAATGCGTTCTGTAGAACCATCGTCGGATACACAAGGAGTACACCGAAGAGAAACATGCGAATCACTAAATGTATAGGTTCTGTTTCATATCGATCCTTCAGATAAAAGTAGGCGAGCAACGAGAGACCTGGGGCTATGGCTGCCAGTAAAATAGGCACGATATGCAAAGTTCCAGCTCCCCTCTCTTTTTGAAATACATACCTCTATTATAGTCGTTCTTGTTTGACTTATCTACTTGTAACACATGACACCTTAGTTGCGTATTATGGAAAACAAAACAAGCATCCTCAAAAACGGTTGTTTTTGGGAGATGCTTGTTTCATTGGACTGCATGAGGACGTGAGTCCTGCTTACTTGAAGTGACGGCAGAGCACCTTCACAGCATCATCAGCGATAATCGTCTTTCCGTATTCTTCGAGGACGGCTAACGTAATAGAGGAAGCTTCACCGAACTCAGATAGGACAGCAATGAGTGCTTGATACTTCGTCTCTTCAAGATCTACAGGCTCAAGCTGTAAAATATATTTCCCTTTGTACGAATACAGGGTACCGCCTTCCATCAGAAGGGGATTGATTACTTTGGATACACGCAGCAGATCTTCAAAATCACGGAAAGCATAGGAGATTAAATCGCTTTGTTCAAGCGTAACTTCCATTTCGTACACTTCTTCAGCTTCGTGATCGTCATATGCATCCGAACTTGCATACAAATCAAGCTTACCTCTGGTTACGATAACAACCATTCCTTGTGCTGGGAGTGCGAATACCTCAACAGCAAGCGGACCGGACGGGTCAAATCCGAGCTCCGAATAGGCTTGATCCATCATTTCACTAAACAACTCGTGTACTTTTGGAATTTCTCTCCACATGTCGTCTTTTTGAATTCCACGTTCAGTTAAGTCATCGAATGTTAGGAAAATCCGTATCTTATCCTGACTTAAGCGTTCTATTTTCATGATAGGATCCTCCTTTGAGCTCTCCACTAGGAAAGCTTGCATCGAAAGCATGGTCACCTTATTTCAATCAGAATATGTTAGAAAAATAAAAAGGTGAACCATTCATTAATAAATGGACATGCATCCATCTATTGTTTTCACCTATCATGTTAACACTAATTCAAACCAATTGCACGCGATAGTTATGTATAAAAAGAAAAAGCACAGCCGGCCCCGTGGGTATGCCAGACTGCGCTGCGAGCTTATTATTATTGAATTGTAGCGTTGCTTATTTTATTATCTTGCAGAATTTCGCTAACGGTTGCCTTCAAATGCGGGTCTTCTTTCACAATTTTCTCCACTTGATTCAAGCCATTTGTACTCGTCGAGGAGAAATTTCGGGAGGCAGATTCTCCAAAAGATTTGCTCGCGAACGTTTCTTTCGCCTTATCCATGACATTGCCCATCGATTGATTGGATGAGCTAAATGCTGAGAAGAGCATCGATTTACTTTTGCGATTGAGATAAATGACCGCAGCCGCCCCTGCAATACCACCAAGCATAAATGTGCCTAATTTCATTGGATCTCCCTCCATGATAAGTAGTATGAAGCCTTCCTAGGTTGTGCGAGTTTAGAAGGGAGCATACGTCAAATCAGAAGGTAAACATAGGAGAATTGACATCTGCGAAATATGTATATACTTGTGGTACTATAAGAAATGACTACCATGTAAGGATCTGAGGAGAAGACATATGATGAAAAAGAAAGCAAGTACCTTGCTCCTGTCGGTGATGCTTTTGTTAGCTGCCTGCAGTTCAAATCAAACAGAAACGAGCCCTGCTGCCTCATCGAGCTTGGCCCCAACAACAGAAGCAACAGCTAGTCCAAGCCCAACTTCCAGTCCAACACCAACCGCGGCACCTACGCCGACTCCAACACCCGTTGCCCCCGAAGTCGTTCAGAAGACCTATCATATGAACAAGAATTATGATATTGTACCGAATGACCCGAATGGCAATAAGAAAGTCGTCCTGTTAACCTTTGATGATGGCCCGAAAGATCAGGCGATGAATCAATCTCTGATTGAAATTCTGAACAAACACAAAGCGAAAGCAATCTTCTTCATGAACGGCTATCGCATTAAGCAAAAGCCAGAGCTCGTTAAGCTTGTTCATGAGAGTGGAAATATCATCGGCAATCATGCTTGGGATCATGAGAATCTGAAAGATATGACGAATGAGAAGATTGATAAACAGGTGGATGATGTGCAACAAGCTGTGAAAGACATTATCGGGCAGTCCCCTCAGTTTTTCCGTCCCCCATTTGGTTCGGGCAACGATTATTTGAAAACGAAAATTAAAAACAACAAAATGCTCTATATGACTTGGTCTAACGGTTCGTTGGACTGGGATATGACGAATAAAAATAATGATTCAAGCAAAGTCATTGAGAATGTGTTGCAACAGCTTCACAATGGCAGCAACATTCTCATGCATGAACTCCCTTGGACCGTGAGCGCCCTCGATACGCTGCTTACAAAGCTGGAGGAAAAAGGCTATACATTTGTAGATCCGAATGCGATCGAGCTTGAAATGCGGTAGAAATGAAAATAAGAGCCATACGGATGCCACGAAACTTTCGTGCAAGCGTATGGCTCATTTTTATGGTCTCATAACGAAGAATATTTAATCCCCCAAACAGTTAGACTCACCACCAACGCGATAAACAGCCATAGCAGGGTCATATAAAAAAGATTCGTCCATTTACCTTGTTCTGAAGGATGTACGGCTCTACGCGGCGGTAAATAGGTCTCATCCTCCTGATTCTCCTCCACTCCAGGATTCGATCGCGAAGCTACTCTATCTCCTACACTCATGAAACTTGATCTTCCTCCTTGCTAAAACGAAGTATGCATCCCATCACCATATCAATCATAAAGTGAGCAATTATCGGTGTCCATAGGCTTCCCGTATGAAGGTAAATCCAACCTAAGCCATAGCTTATACAGAAAACCATGCCTGTCATAAGCCAATGCTGAAGATACCGAACATGAATCGCAGCGAACAGAATACTAGTCCAGTAAGGCCCCCATGCATGTTGAATCGCACCACGGAATAGGACTTCTTCACAGACAGATACGATAAATGAGATAAGTGCAATATGCCAAAGGGCTCTATTTCCAAAAATCATTTGATTAATGCCGCCGTCATCCGCAACTTCCTTGGGTACCCATCTTGAAATAAGCAAGTCCACACCAAGCACCACTATAGCAAATAAGCATCCCCAAATAACAACTTTCCATCCACCTTGAAAGGACAAAGCAGAAAGAATCTTAGAATTGCTCTGAAATAATAAGATGATTATTCCGATAATAAGCGTAAGCAGTTGTGTAAAGTAAAGATTTAGTAATAAAGTCTTGTCATTCAGCTCACTAATGTCAACTTTCCCAATACGAAGGTTCTTGAAATCGAATTTTTTCAAAGGAAGTACCTCATTTCCTTATAATATTCCTTTTTAATGCTGATTGACCTATACTAAAACAAATATCAAAGACAACAAGGAGCTAGATTTATGGAGAAGCGTCTTACTCGCACTGATTATTTATTTGCCCTCATGTTTATCTTTATGCTGGTCTGTATCCTTGGCGCATTTTTCTATGGGTTACGATTAGGACAATCAAAAGCGGATTTGAAGTATGATAAAATAATGAACGCTGGTAAAGCCGCCGCCGCCCCGGAAGTAGGTGCTTATGACCAACAAGTGCTAGTGTCATATTACCATACCATCTTTTTACCCTTTAGGGAATTTCAGAATAAATGGTTTGAATTGCTGAGTCAAATTGAGATGGATAATGCCGCTGTGGACGCTTCCGCTGTCCTGAAAGAGCTAAGTAAGATTGCTGCGGACAAATACAATACATTACAAAACAAAAATATGCCTGCGTCTTCACCACTGCTGGTTCAATCACACCAAGGTTATTTAAAGAGCTTAAAGCTTTTCACAGATGCATTAAATACATACCAATCGAAAGCGAACGCCCAAAGCCATTCACAGTTGATTGATGCGATTCACAAGGACGCTTATTTTCTTGAAGCCAAGACACAAGCTTTAACCGCTCAAAAAAATTATTTTGACTCCATTCTTGTGTGGAATGGCACATTGGATCCAGATATTGAATATTTCGATTCCAACAATACGGCTAATCTCGATCAGTGGCGATCCATGAATTTGAATGTAAAGAATGTTTATATCACCGCTAAATTATTGAAAAACAAAGCCTTCTCGCCATTTTATCCTCAGGATTTAACGATAAGAATTGACGAGTTCATCGCCTCAGGTCAAGCTAAGAAATTAAATGTAACCGATGTAAATCAAACGATGGAATTATTGCTAAGTACCAATGCGGTTCGAACAGGCGACTTTGTCAAAGGGAAATCAAAATGGTATACCAATGAGATGTTACCTCAATTACCCTTCTTTTCAGATGTAAATTAATAAAAGCTGAGAATGTGGTTGTTAACCCGCATCCTCAGCTTTTTCAGTTTAGTCGTATTGGAAGCCGCGGAACATGGCAATGGCTGCCATTCCTCCATCAACATTGATGATGCGATCAAACCCATTCTCTTTCAAATATTCAGCTACACGCATACTACGAACCCCATGTGCACATACAATATATATGTCTTCATCATCTGGAAGCTCCCCCATACGCAGCGGTATTTGCTGCATCGGAATGAGCTTTGCTTCTTCCATATGATAGTACTCCCACTCATGGGGTTCTCTTACATCAATAATTACACTATTGCCAAGCGATTTCTTTTCTATCTCTTGGAGAAAAATTTGCGGATAAATGCGATTGATTTCCATTTCCGTACACACTCCTGATTTTTTAAAATAAGATCTTAACATTCACTGTACCATACACGAAATATTGGCTCAAATATGAACAAAAACTCATTGCTTTCTTAACATTCATGCTATAAAATAAACGAAAAGCTTCTGAATGATTGTCAATCCGAACATTTATGACGTAAAAGTGAAAATCGTTCGACATGTATTGACACGATTTCGAACGCATGGTAATCTATTAAAAATTCTATATCACAGTACAGCGTTGACGGAGCCAAGCAGGTAAAGTAGCTTTCAGAGAACCGATGGTAGGTGAGAATCGGTAGCGAACTATTGCGGAGCACTCCAGAGTTATTGCATTGAACTTTAGTAGATGCAATCGGGATAGGAACACGTTACAGTTCCAGGTCGCAAGACCAAATGAGGCTACCCATGCGAATGGGCAGCGAACTAGGGTGGTACCACGAAAGCAATCTCTCGTCCCTTTGGCTACAGGCTAACTGTCTGTATCCGAGGGCTGGGAGTTTTTTTATGTTCAAATCTAAGGAGGAAACGAAGTATGTTCAAAGTTCTAGTATCCGATCCAATTAGTGACATGGGAATTCAAATGCTTTATGATGCAACTGATGTTGAAGTGGTTAAGCAATCCGGTCTATCCGAAGACGAACTCATCGCAATCATCGGTGAGTACGATGCCCTCTTAGTTCGTAGCCAAACGAAAGTAACCGAGAAAATCATGACTGCCGGAACGAAGTTGAAAGTCATCGGCCGCGCTGGTGTAGGTGTCGATAATATCGATTTGGAAGCAGCGACAAAACGCGGAATTATCGTAATCAATGCTCCTGATGGAAACACAATCGCAACTTGCGAGCTTACATTCGCTATGATGATGGCAACAGCTCGTATGATTCCACAAGCGTACAAGAAAACAGTTGGCGGCGAGTGGGATCGTAAATTCATCGGCGTTGAGCTTCGTAACAAAACACTAGGTATTCTCGGAATGGGACGTATCGGTAGTGAAGTTGCGAAACGCGCGAAAGTATTTGGCATGAACGTTATCGGGTATGACCCATTCTTGACAGAAGAGCGCGCAGAGAAAATGGGCGTTAAGCTTGGTACGGTTAACGAGATCGCTGCTCAAGCGGATTTCATTACGGTTCACACACCACTTACACCTGAAACGCGCCACTTGATTTCCAGAACACAATTCGAGCTTATGAAGCCAGGCATTCGTATCATTAACTGTGCGCGCGGCGGTATTATTGATGAGCTAGCACTAGTTGAAGCGATTGATCAAGGCATCGTGGCAGGAGCAGCATTCGACGTATTCGAAGTAGAGCCGCCTGCGAAAGATCACCCTTTCTTAAACAACCCGAAAGTGATCGTAACACCTCACCTTGGCGCATCGACAATCGAAGCACAAGAGAACGTAGCGATCGACGTATCCGAAGAAGTTCTTCACATTCTTCGCAACGAGCCATTTAAGAACGCTGTTAACATGCCTCCAGTTCCTGCTGACGTGCTTAACAAGCTGCAACCATACTTTAGTCTTGGTGAGAAAATCGGTTCTGTTCTTGGTCAAATTGCCCAAGGTGCTGTTTCTGAAATCATCATTAACTATGCAGGTGATTTGATGGATGTGGATACAAGTCCGTTAAATCGTTATATCGTAAAAGGTATTTTCCAAAACCAATTGGAATCCATCAATATTATCAATGCGATGCATCTGGCTAAATCACGCGGAGTGAATATCGTCGTGCAAAAATCAAACGCATCCAACAGCTTCACTAACCTTGTTACTGTAACGGTTAAAACGAAGCAAGAAGAGAAAACTCTTGCAGGTACATTACTTGCAGGTTTCGGCGAGCGTATCGTGCGTATTGATCAATACCCAGTTGACTTCGCTGCTGAAGGTAACTTGCTGCTGATCTCCCACAACGATAAACCAGGTATTATCGGCCGCGTTGGTACATTGCTAGGAAGCAACCAAGTTAACATCGCGACCATGCAAGTGGGTCGTAAAGTAATCGGCGGATCCGCAATCATGGTTCTGACGATTGATAAAACAGCTCCTGCAGAAGTGTTGGCTGAATTGACAAAGCTTGATGAAATCGTGAATGTTCGTGCACTTACGCTCTAATAAGCACAAATTGTTTCACGAACAACAAGATTTTATCTGAATATTCTACACATGAAATAGGCGTTTGCTAAGTATTCTTAGCAAACGCCTATTTTTTGTGTCGAAATTCGCACAATTTTCTGTTTATTTGTGTTCACAAGGCAAGCAGATCGTAAACGTGCTGCCATGCCCCCATGAGCTTTGTACCGTTACTGTACCATGATGGGAATCAATGATATTCTTGACGATTGCGAGGCCAAGTCCAGTCCCACCTGAGGATCCGCGCGTACGCGCTTTGTCCGCCTTGTAGAAGCGTTCAAATATGAATGGCAAGTCTTCGGCAGGGATACCCTGTCCTTCGTCAGCGATCTCAATACGGATCGCAGGCCGATCCTTCGAGAGGCATGCCTCCGCCTTCATGGCAATACGCGCCTCTGCAGGCGTATGGCGGAACGCGTTGTCGAGCAGGTTCGTCAACACCTGCTCCAAGCGATCCTCATCCGCACGCTGCAGGATGAGCGGCTCTTCCGGCAGCGACACGCTAAGCGCGATGCCGCGCTCTTTGGCCAGCACCGCAAATTTGCGGTGCACGCGACGCACCAGGGAGTCGATCTCGACCTCCCTGAAGGAAAGCTCGAGATGGCCGGCCTCCATCCGCGCCAGATCAAGCAGATCACGGACGAGGCGCCCCATACGGAGCGATTCGTCGTGAATGACCTGCACCAACTCCACGCGTTCCTCCGGCGTGGAGGGAATATCATCGAGCAGGGCTTCACTGTAGCCCTGCAGCATGGAGATCGGCGTACGCAGCTCGTGTGAGACGTTCGCTACAAAATCCTTGCGCAGCTTATCCAGCCGCTCCTCCTCCGTCACATCCCGGAGGACAGCCACAGCGCCGCGCACCTGGTCTTGCGAGTACAGTGGCGTCATAGCCACGGACCAGACGCCATTCTTTACATGAAGCTTGGTAGCAGCTTCTGCCGACTCATCGACAACCGCTTCAAAAAGTGGAATCAACGGCACAGGAATAGGCTTCGTATTCGGATTACTGTAGCTCATGAGTCCCCAATCGCCAAGTGCGGTATCCGGTTTCGGGAAACGTCTTGGCTCTCCCTCATCATCAGACCACTCAATTGTGCTCCACTCTTCTACAATCTTCTCCCCTTGCGGGTTGCTCAGCATAACAGATCCATTCACATCCAGGGTGATGACCGCATCAGTCATACTTCCTAGAATGCTTGATAAATGTTCCTTTTCCTGACTAAGGGCTTGAATGCTTTCCTGTACCTTTTCGCCCATGTGGTTAAACGTTTTGGCTAGCTCACCAATCTCATCTTTGGATAAAATAGGGACACGCCTTCCATATTCCCCATGTGTAATAAAATCAGCTGCTTTCTTCAATTGCTGCAGCGGCCTTGTAATTTGCGAGAACAAGAAGAAGGCGAAGAAAGTTGTCATGAGAAAACCAACAATGGAAACATAAACAAACAATCTTAACATATACGATTGCGTAGCTTCTAATGATTGAAGGGATTGGTACAACAAGGTTGCCCCTACAATGCCCCCCTCCAAATTGAATAGAGGCACTGCTACAACGAGGTATTCCGATCCAGCATCAAAGCGTCCTGTACGCGATTTATTGACTTGCTTATCAATGGTTTGTCCCGTAAACACAGGCTTCAATTCTTCTGCTGTATAGAAATCAGAAACATGGAATTCAGCTAACTGACTCCCGTTCGTTCGTGGAATGACCATTTCCTTCATATCTGTAGAAATCACAAGCATTCTTGAGTCTTGAAAGCTGAGCAGCTCATTACTTAATTGATAGAATTGCTCATTGTACATGTGTGTCGTTGCTTCTTCCGAAAACTTAATTGCCGTTTTTCTCATATCATCGCGTTGATCCGTTGCATTTGAGAAATAATTTTCCATATAATTGACAAGAAAAAAGCCCAGTATGAGCAAAACAACCCCAACTAGGCCAATAATCGTTAACCACAATTTCCCGACGACACTCCTGAAAATAAACACTTATTTAGGCACCTCTAGCTTGTAGCCTACACCCCATACGGTCGTAATCATTGCGGCAGCATCCGGGGATACTTTATTTAATTTTTCACGAAGTCTTTTTACATGTGTATCTACCGTACGTAAATCTCCAAAAAACTCGTAATTCCAAACATCCTTCAACAGCTCTTCACGAGAGAAAACCTTATCCGGAGATACAGCTAAGTAATGCAGCAATTCATACTCTTTCGGCGTTAAAGCAACTTCCTGACCACCCGCTGTCACACGATGTGCATCATGCTCGATAATCAGGTTCGGGAATACAATATTATTGCTGGAGCTTGCATCTTTGGATAGATAAGCAGTTGCTGATGAGCGGCGTAGGATCGCTTTCACCCGATAGATCACTTCACGAGGCGAGAACGGTTTAACCACATAGTCATCCGCTCCCACTTCAAATCCACTCACACGATTCGTCTCTTCACCTTTCGCAGTCAACATAATGACTGGTGTGGACTTCACTTGACGAAGGCGTGCACACACTTCAATCCCATCGATGCCAGGCAGCATCACGTCGAGCAAGATTAAATCAAAGTCGGTTTCCGTCGCCATCCGCAATGCGGTTTCTCCGTCCTCCGCCTCTTCAATGAGATAACCTTCTTTCTCTAAATACATGCGCAGCAATCGGCGAATACGTTCTTCATCATCTACAACGAGTATACTTGGCTTCAATTCCATGGAGCGTCACATCCTCTTTTAATGTACGTACTTGATATTAAACACCTGCATACGAATGCAGTCCTGCAATCACTAAGTTCACACCTACTAAGGTGAACATAACCACGATAAATCCTATAACCGTTAACCAAGCGGATTTTTTACCTTGCCAACCTTTTGAAAGACGAAGATGTAGGAATACAGCATAGAATAACCAAGTTATCAATGCCCATACTTCCTTGGGATCCCATCCCCAAAAGCGGCCCCATGCCTCCTGAGCCCAAATCATTGCAAAGATCAGTGCACCCAGTGTAAAGATCGGATAACCAATCGCAATAGCGCGATAACTGATTTCATCCAAATCTTCTGCATCCATTCCTTTTACAACGGGACCAATCGCCGCTCCTAAAGGTTTGCGCGCAACTAGGCGTGCTAGCCAATAGAGAATTAAACCTCCGAGAATGGACCAAATCACGGTATTCAATTTACGTCCCGCACTTGCCCCTTCCATCCAGGATGGCGCTGTGAATAATGGCTCTGACATCCCTAAGAATGACTTCATCTCCACGACTTGTGTATCATACGGTTGTACAATTGGAGGCAATACATACGTTTCAGTTGTATGATTCGTTTCCTGAACACCTTGCGCGTTGGTCACAATCACATCTTTGGAGAAGACTGCTTTGTAACCCGATCCGTTGAATGTAAAAATCGACGCAATAAATGCCACGAGCATAAGGATAAAGAATAGGGTTAGCTCAACACCCCTTTGTTCCTTTTTATCAGTCTTCGTCGTTCCTTGATAGTCGACAGCACGCAGCAGATACATCAAGCCGCCAGCAAAACCTACTGCAAAGAAAGCTTCTCCAGTTGCAGCCGTCGTCACATGAATTTTAAGCCAGTAGCTCTGCAGCGCAGGAATTAATGGCTGTACTTCACTTGGGAATACAGATGCATAAGCAATAATGATAAAACCAATCGGTAAGGCAAAGACCCCTAAAACCGGTGTCCGATAAATGAGATATACGATCAAGAAGGCACACATGATCATCATCCCTAAGAAAGTCATAAATTCATACATATTGGAGGTAGGGATATGCCCCCCTTCTGCCCATCTTGTGAAGAAGAACGTCACATGACAAGCAAAACCAATGACTGACGTTATAAAAGCGACGAAGCCCCACTGCCTCGTGTGATCCTCTGGCTTCCGATTGCTCCATCTTTTACCGGTAATCGATAGGACGAACAGGAAGAATGCGAGCAAGTATACAAAAAAAGCGATGAGTAGAAAGGTGCTGCTGACAGAGTTTACATTCACCCCTGGTTTCCTCCATTTGCTAATGTTTTCGGCTGAACTTCTAAATCATTCTTATTTAATGCGGCGGCAACTTCATTGCGAAGTCCGAACCAGTTCTTGTTCGTGTGACCGCCGAGTGTAAGCTTACCCTCATCAATTCGAATCCAGATGCGTCGATGTTGCCAATAGAAGCCCATGATGACCCCGATCATAAAGATCGCGGAGCCAACCCAGATATATGGCATTGCTTTATCTACGCGGATATTCAAATAGGTCGTGTAATTGGCAAACTGAACACCTTCCATAGAACCCACTGCTATCTTCAACTTTTGGCTAATTGCTCCGTTAATGGTATCTTGCGAGAATGTTTCCTTATCAATTTGTCTTGGGAAATATAGATAAGGTTCGCCTTTTTCCGCTAGCCCCGGCCCCGTAATGCTAAAAATAAAAGCAGGTGCTTTCGGTTCGTTCGATTTCGAGATTGGTTGCCCCTTCTCCATGCCAAACTCCGGGAAAAAGCCTTTTAACGTAAGCTTATACGGTCCTACTTGATAGGAATCCTTGGGGTTATTCATAGGTAAATCAAAGCTGCCATAGGTCTCACCCGTTGTTGGGTTGCTTAACGTTGGTTTCACGGAGATCAGTAATGGCGTTGCTTTATAGTCAAACTGATAAGCTTGCAGCCCCTTGTAATCCAAAGGATGGTTCACAATGATATTGGATTTATGGACTTCTTCCAGTACTGGCGCCTCTGACCCATCTTTGCAATTCGCTGTACAATGGTACAAGATGGCTTGTGTTTCATACGTTTTGGGCACAATCTGACCCTTCGATTTTATGCTTTCAGGCAGATCTTGCTCATCATACAACGTAAGTGTAAATTTCTCATTTTTGATGTAGTACGAAGTATGTGGGATAGGCTTCGTTTCGCCTTCGAGAATGCCCATATATTGATCCATATGCCAACCAGGAATGCCTCGCATCAGCACACCGATGAGAAAGATAATGAGTCCAATGTGATTAATATAGGGACCCCAACGGCTAAAACGATATTTTTCAGCAAGAAGCGCTGAACCATCTGTATGTACGCGGTAATTTTTTTTGCGTAAAAGTGTACCTAACTTATTCGTCCATGCGATCTCATCCGTACCAGCAGGCAAGTCTGTTACGTAGGTAACATTTTGTCTAGTAAGGAAATTGATATGCTTACGTATTTGCTGCTTGGAAAGCGCCCGATATAACGGAAGAACACGATCCAGACTGCAAATGACAAGTGAGGTTCCAATCATGAATAGTAACGTGATGAACCACCATGAACTGAAGGTATGAGAAAAACCTAGCGCGTGATAGATATTCCCTAACGTTCCGTAATTATCGCTGTAGTATTGGGTTGGATCCATGTCCAAAAATGTATTCTCTTGTGGAAAAATTGTCCCTACTGCCGAAGCTAGTGTTGTAATGAAAATAATCCATACGGCTATTTTGACCGAGGAGAAGAAATTCCAGACTTTATCGAGCAGAGAGGGATTGGATTTCTGAGAGCGTCGAGCCATGCCATCATAGCGCATTTCCAGAATATCTCTGCCATCGACATCGATCAACGGATTGCCACATGATTCACACAGCGTAGTCCCTGTGGGATTCTGATGACCGCAATCGCATTTGGTATTGTAGAACATGATGACCTCCTAAAAACATTGAGCCTGCGTGCGACATTTCTTTTACTACTTAAGATTTATTAACCAAGCTAGCCAAGGTCTCATCAATATAAGCCTCTTCCATTTGGCCAATTTTTTTCACAGCAATTTTGCCATCTGCCCCTATGAAAAAGGTGGTTGGATAGTCCATAACGCCGTACAACTTACGTACAACTTCATTGGCATCGAGCAGCACCGGCATATTGAGATTGTATTGTTCCATAAAACTCTGAACCGTTACTTTATTCTTGTCCACATTCACTTCCAAGAAAACGACACCTTGACTCTTCCACTTATCATATTGCTTCTGAAGATCAGGCATTTCCTCTTTACATGGTGGACAAAACGTGCCCCAGAAATTCACTAACACGACCTTCCCTTTGTAATCGGAAAGCTCATGCGTCTTACCATCTAACCCTACCAAGGAAAAGTTTGTAGCTTTCTCCCCTTGCTGCGGGTACTTCTTGCTTGCTGAAGCAGACAAATTTGTAATAATCGTAAACACACCAATAATGAGCACGATTGCAAATATCCCAATCTGTACCCACTTCTTATTACGACCCACTGTTAATCACCTTCGCTTTGTCGACAATGTTAGTTTTGGATATCGAATTATACCCTTATTATAACGAAAAGAAGGCCAATTCTTATTGGCCTTTTTGAACGTTATGTGTCCTTAGAGCTTCGTTCCTAAGCTCTTCAACCTCTTTGGGCGTCAAGTGACGATACTTCGCTCTTGGCAGACCTGTTAAGAAGATGGGACCAAATTTAATCCGCTTTAATTTGATAACTGGGAATGAAATCGCCTCAAACATCCGTCTAACTTGGCGGTTTCTTCCTTCATAAATTGTGATCTGAACGACGGACTCATTCTTCTCCATGTTCACATCCGCATACTCAACTTCTGCAGGAGCTGTCATCCCATCTTCTAACTGTATGCCCATTTTGAGCTTATCTAATAACGTGCCGTGTGGCACACCTTTGACAGTCGCTTGATAGGTCTTCGGTACATGATGCTTAGGATGTGTCAATAAATGAGCAAACTCTCCGTCATTCGTTAGGATGAGTAAGCCTTCCGTATCATAATCCAATCGTCCGACCGGATATACACGCTCTCTGATCCCTGGCAAGAAATCAGTAACGACTTTACGTCCTTCTGGATCCGTTGCACTCGTAATAACACCTTTGGGCTTATTTAAAATGACATAGATCTTCTTCTGTTGACCTATCGCACGTCCATCGACCCTAATTTCATCTTCTTCTGTATTCACTTTCACACCCAGCGTTGTGACGACTTCACCGTTCACTTGCACGCGTCCCGCTGTAATGATCTCTTCACATTTCCGGCGGGATGCAATCCCAGCTTCGGCTAATACTTTTTGCAGTCTTTCCATTATCCGCTTTCACCTCAAGCTAATGATAACGGACTTAACCGCAAATCTCAAGCGGCAACCCACATTAACTGACAGAAGGTGACAGAATGTTGACTTTGAGCGGCCTCGTAGACACACAACGATTTAAGAAAATACCAAATAACAAATAACAAGGGATGCAATAAAGCCAACCGCATCGGAAATTAATCCAACTTTAAGCGCATAACCGGCTTTTCGAATGCCAATAGCGCCAAAATAGACCGTTATCACATACAACGTCGTATCCGTGCTCCCTTGCACCGTTGATGCTATACGTCCAATCATTGAATCCGGTCCAAATTGTTCAATCAAATCGGTGGTAAAAGCCAACGAACCCGCTCCCGTGATCGGTCGCAAAATAGCTAAAGGCAGCACTTCCGTAGGCACGCCGATACTTTCGAAGAAAGGCCGCATCCAGCCGATCAGCATGTCCATTGCGCCAGAAGCGCGAAACACAGAGATCGCCACCATCATCCCCACTAAGTGCGGAATGATTTTGATCGCCGTGTCGAAGCCGTCCTTAGCTCCCTCTACAAATGACTCATAGACGGGTACTTTACGGTATGCGGCGTATAAGGGAATGAATACGATCATGATTGGGATTGCCCATGCCGAAATGAGCGAAACGAGTGCGTACATGCCGGTTCATCCTTTCAGCGGAGGGATAGGTGAGCGCGATCTACGATACCATCGATCTACGAAAATGGCTGCTGTTGTTGAGATGATAGTCGCAATAAGTGTAGTGCCTACGATTTCTGCTGGATTCATGGAATTGAAATTCATACGAATCGCAATAAGTGTTGTTGGAATTAGCGTGATACTCGACGTATTTAGTGCAAGCAGTGTAGCCATTGCCGTACTAGCTTCATCCTTGTTAGGATTGAGCTTCTGCAGCTCCTGCATCGCTTTAATACCCATCGGTGTAGCTGCGTTGCCTAAACCTAGGATATTCGCACTCATATTCGACATAATATAGCCAATTGCAGGGTGGTTCTTAGGAACGCTTGGGAAAAGGAAACGTACTGCTGGTTGAAGAAGTCTAGCTAGCTTTTGTAAAATACCCGCATCTTCGGCTATTCGCATCATGCCCATCCAGAATACCAATACACTAATTAATCCGAAACAGACCGTTACCCCATTCTTGGCCCCATCAAAAGCCGCTTGTGTAACCAACTCGATATCTCCATTAATCGCCGCGACGAGGAAACCAACGACGATAAAAAACAACCAAATCCAATTCACCATAGCTTAGCCTCCTTACAACGCGACTTTTGCCCTATTCTTGCCACCGATCAATCCGCCCATTGAGAGCCAGAAAGATTAAACAGTCCCTGTACAAGCATTCGGCAGATATACCCATACTTTGTCAGTATTGTCTCTTTATATGGAGAGCTGGGTTGAAATGAAAACGTCGCTTTCTCCGGTACGGCTAACAACGGATTCGTCTTATCATAGATCGGAATTGTTTGGATCAACTTGTTCTTTAATAAGATCTGTAAAGAGCCGCGCTCCGCTAGACGATACTCTGTTGTCATCGGATCGACCGAAGTCACTTTGTGGGATAGGCTCACATATTCACCTTCTGCAAGTGGATATTTAAAGGTTCGGCTTGCCACCCAAGGGGTTCCTTCGATCGCATCCCCTTTCTTCACTAACGTCTGCAGTGGGAAATTCGCAAAGCCGTATTGAAGCAATCTCGCGTGATCTGCCCAGTCATCGCCATCATTCAAAGTAACAACGACAAGCTGCTGCCCGTCTCTAGTAGCTGAAGATACTAAGCAACGCTTTGCCAGCTTCGTATAACCAGTTTTTACACCGTCAGCTCCTTCGAACATGGAGAGCATCTTATTCTTGTTCAACCAGGAGTAATCCCATGTTTCATTCGGGTTAGGTACTCTCTTCAACTTCGTAGACACAATGTCGGCGAAAACACTATTTTTAAGTGCATAAGCTGTCAGCTTCGCCATATCGTTCGGACTTGAGCGATGACCCTCACCTTCGTCCAGCCCTGATGGATTCGTGAAATGGGAATGATCCATCCCCAGCATTTGCGCTTTTTCATTCATCAAATAGACAAAGCCATCTACACTTCCACCGATATGCTCTGCAATTGCAGTAGCCGCATCATTGCCCGAACGCATCATGAGTCCATAGAGCATGTCATGAAGTCGCATTTCTTCCCCAAGCTTCAAATAAATCGAAGACCCTTCTTTCCCAAATGCGTTCTTGCTGACTTTGACCATACTCCCCAGATCACCTTGCTCAATGGCAATGATCGCGGTCATAATTTTGGTCAAGCTGGCTATTCGCATAGGCGTGTCCCCTTTTTCACTATAAAGGACCCGACCTGACTCCACATCAACGAGCGAAGCACCAACGGCATTGGTATGAATGCTTGGCGGCGCGGCGTCTACATAGGACCATGGCGCGATTAATATTCCAATCAAGGCACAGCAAATGAAGAAGAACTGGCGTTTGGTTTTCATCGTTTTGGTTATCCTCCCACACGAGCGAACTTGTACACATGTTAGTTCGAATCTACAGATAAAACTTTGTACAAGTATATGCGGTTGGACGAGGGATATGTCCGAGAATTCGATGCTATCCCAAGGGAAGCGACAGTTGAGCTAAAACAACAAAAAAACCTGTTGAATAATCAACAGGCTAAACTTTTTATATTTAGATGTTGTATAGCTTAGTAAGCTGTCCAACCCGCATCAGCCGTAACAACTGTCCCATTGACAAAGCTAGCATCATCGGAAGCCAAGAATAAGGCTACCTTTGCGATTTCCGCTGGCTCACCAGCACGTGGATTCAAGCCCATCCCAGCCATCGCTCTTTCCATCCCGAACGGATTTGGCGAAGTAATTGTTGTCCCAATGTTCGTGCTTACACCACCAGGTGCGATCGCATTGCAGCGAATTCCTAGATTGGCATATTGAAACCCTACGTTTTTCGTGAAGCCAACGACCGCATGCTTGGATGCTGTATAGGCTGCTCCCGCTCTAGACCCATTCAGTCCTCCTGCAGAGGCAATGTTCACAATCACACCACTTTTTCTTTCCGTAAAAATAGGAAGGACTTTACGTGTTGTTCTCATAACACCCGTCGTGTTAATTGTAAATACACGCTCCCATAGCTCGTCCGTTACATCTCCAGCAGGAACAAAATTATCCATAATTCCAGCATTATTTATTAAAATATCGACGGTGCCGTATTCCTTCACTGCCGCATCTATTAAAGCTTGTACATCTTCTTCTTTTGCAACATTGGCGGCAACAGCGATGGCAGAACCACCTTTTTCTGCAATGCCCGATACAACAGTTTGAGCCGCTTCTACCCGAAGATCGGAAACGACAACTTGCGCACCTTCCGTCGCAAACAACTCTGCTATGGCTTTCCCCATACCTGACGCTGCACCTGTAACAATAGCTACTTTTCCTGTAAGTTTCATCTATTATTCCTCCAAATGAACCGTATTTTCGATGCGAATTCTTCTTTGAAATGTGCCTATAGAACTTCTTACAATTGGAGTATAATAGAGGTTCAAGTTTGAAACAATCAGTAAAAAACGAGCTTTTGTTAGCTACTGTACAAAATGCTCGGATGTGTTCACTATCGTCAAAAAGGAATGAGCCGAAATGTCGGAAAACACCAAAAAAACGGATCGCCGCGTCGTAAGAAGCAAACTAGCTTTAAGGGAAGCACTGCTTTCGCTTATGGCTCAAAAACCGTTCTCCACCATTTCGATTACTGAAATTGTAGAATGTGCCAACTATAATCGAGGCACTTTTTATGCCAATTACGAAAGCAAAGAAGAACTGCTTGATGAAGTCATTGACAATTTGACCTTGCAATTACTTCAATCCTTCCGCGCACCCTATGAACATGTAGAAGTGTTCCGCATCAATGAATTGACGGCCACTTCAGTCCAAATATTTGAACACTTTTATCAAAACGCTGGTATGTATACCGTCTTAACCAAAAGTGATGTACTTCCTAAATTAAAAGAGAAGATGTTTACCGCCTTGAAAAAAATCACACAAGAAGAACTTATCTATTCCGAACAAGATAGCGCTATTGATCAAGAACTACTCAGTATTTATGCGATACATGCGCTGCTCGGTCTCATTTTCCATTGGGTCGAAAGTGATTTTAAATATTCACCCGCGTATATGCAGGATCAACTTATCCGATTGGTAAATTGGCGACCAACGTCTGCCAAAACGGCAGTGAAAGGTACGATGGATTGATGCCAGGACAAATCACAAAGAAAAAAGCTGTCCACAAAGGACAGCTCATGATGACCAGATGCTACACGATAAAATTCTGATTCTCGACGTTGGTGACGTTCGTTGAAGCAGGTACAGACGGCTTCGCTGACATCCCTTTGATCATACTTTGAATCTTGTCCACAACCTGCGGTGCAGAATCGATGAGACGCTCCAGAATATGCGTTTGGTTGTCTAGCGGCACGACCTTCACACCATTCTTACCCACGACTAGGAAAGCAATTGGTGTAATGGATACCCCGCCACCGCTACCGCCACCGAATGGCAACGCAACTTTAGCATTAAGTGCATCTCCACGGTTCATTGACCCGCTTTCGATTTCGATTTCAGAGTCTGTCACAAACTCACTGCCACCTGCCGCGAAACCAAATCCCACTTTGGAGATCGGCATAATGACACTTCCATCTGGCGTTTCGACCGGATCACCGACAATTGTGTTTACGTCGACCATTTCTTTTATATTTTCCATGGCGACTTTCATGAGGCCTTGAATCGGGTGTTCGGACATCTTCATATTCCTCCTTAGCGTTTTTCGCCATACATACTGGCATCGAAAGCTCAAGCAACAAGAACTCAAAAGAACAAATATGGTTCAGTTCTAGAGTGCCCTTACTGGCATGGGGTTATGTACGACTCAGGATGCAGGTTTAAATCTAGCTCTGGCCTTCAGCGCGAACTGGATCCAGCTGCGGATACCCCCTTTGACCTTAGCTGCTCGGTACAATAACCGTATGCCTGCAGTAACGGCAAACCATACGCGGATACGACCAGCAAATCGAAACTCCGTCGCAAATTGCTTCTCGTTATACTGTGGAATGACATCTACACGCGGCTTCGCAATCAACTTCACATATCGAATGGCGAACCCCAGCAGCGATGACTTAATTCCCCATACCGCCCCTGTCGTAATCGCCGTTTCTGGCGCATCACCTAGTCCTACCCGAGTGATCCATTTCAGCTCCGTACACTCCACTTTGGCCAACGTTTGCTTCATCCAGCCATATAAATTCAACGTATGTACAAGGACATCTTTGGATTCCTTGTAGAAGGTAATGACTTTATCTTTGGTAATATGATCTCTCGTTTCATCTTTTAGCTTAGCATCATGTTTCGTTACAGTTTCTGACTTAATTAAAATCCCTTGGGTGAATCCTTTGAATTGAATGATAGGGATCACATACCGATATCGCACGAGTCCAAACAACCCCCGCATCTCCACGGAAAGCGTATCGTTATCTTTAACTCGGGAGAAATAAAACTCACCGCGCATAAAACTGCACAGCACAACGATACTGGCAATAATAACAACCAAGACGGCCAATCCTACCCACAGCAACACTTACGCCTCCTCAGTCAAAATAAAACGGCATGTAAAAAACTCCACCTACAGGAAGAAAGCTTCTCGCAGGTGGAGTTAGTATGACCTCTTAGAGGAAATGAAATGCATGTTTGGATAAGCTTTAGTTCACGTTCTATTCGGAGTGCTCGTCACTCACATCGTCCAGTGTTAGTTGCTTCTGGTCTCCACCTAACCGATCGAATAACATGCGTGTCTCTTCCTCTAGGTCAAAATTACCTTGGAAATTTGCTGAGTCTGGCAATTCTTGAATCGAGTTAAGACCAAAATATTCTAAGAATTGTTTGGATGTCCCATATAAGATAGGCCTTCCCACCGCGTCGGCTCGTCCAACCTCCGTAATTAAATCTTTCCCCGTTAAGGTAGCGAGTGCACGGTCACACTTGACGCCGCGGATCTCTTCGATCTCTACGCGCGTGATAGGCTGTTTGTACGCAACGATGGACAATGTCTCTAAGGCAGCCTGTGAGAGCGAAGAACGTGACGGCGTATAGGCTAGTCGTTCAAAATAAGGAGCATGCTCCGCCAGCGTTGTCAGCTGGTAAGCTCCCGCAACCTCTACAATTTGGACGCCGCGCCCTTTTCGTTTGAAATCCGTTCGCATATCTTTCAGTAAATCTTTAATCACATAAGCATCAAGCTCCATCACTTCAGCAAGTTGCTTGAGATCTAGACCTTCATCGCCAGAAGCGAAGAGAAGTCCTTCAATAATCGATTTCATCTGTTGGAAGTTGAGTGTCAAGGTCGGATCCCTCCTCTTTGGCTTGAATGACGATATCTTCAAAAAGCTGGTTTTGGTAGCATGTAATTTTCTTCATTTTCATCAACTCCAGAATGGCTAGAAAAGTGACGACTATCTCTTCTCGCGTCATCTCATAATCGAATAGCTTGGAGAATAATAGCTTACCACCTTTTATTTTGAGCAAATCAACAACCTCACGAATTCGATCCTTTACCGAGATCTCATCGCGCCTAATCCGCGCTACGACGTTACGGTTTGAAAGTTTACGCAGTGTTCGTTGAAAAGCAATCAGTAAATCAGCAACATCCAGCCCTTCCACCGGATTCTCTTGAAGCTCCGGCAAATACGAGGTTAAATCCTCTGGTTCACGTGTGTATACGAGGCTGCGCTCTACCTCTTTGTCACGAAGCATATCCGCAATCGATTTATATTTCCGATATTCAATCAGCTTGGCAACGAGCTCTGCGCGCGGGTCTAACGAATCATCCATATCATCAAAATATTCGTCAAATTCAATGACAGGCGGCTTAGGTAAGAGCATTTTGCTTTTAATGGAGAGCAGCGTGGCTGCCATAACTAGAAACTCACTCGTAATATCTAACTCCAGCTCCTGCATGGCTTGTACATACCCAAGGTATTGATCTGTAATGTCTTTGATCGGAATATTGTAAATGTCGAGTTCATTTTTATCAATCAGATGCAACAATAGATCAAGGGGACCTTCAAATACTTCTAACTTATACGTAACCTTCATGTCGTTCTTCCCCTTGTCATAGTGAATAAAGATGCATAATTACTTGTACGGCATATGGATAAATGCGACTAAGCGCTAATTGACCAATCGGGGTAACCATTAAAACGATTACAAGAATAAGTCCTTTTATTTCATGTCTTGCCATCCAGCGCTGTTTCGGAGGAGAAACGAAGCCTCTCCAGATGTACCATCCGTCCAGCGGATAAAGCGGCAGCATATGTATGAGTCCAATCATTAAGTTAACAATTACACAATATTGCAAATAAACACGCCATTGTTCGATGGCCATCGACTCTGCTGCTGAAGAACCCAAAAGTGAAGGTAAATAAAAATATAACCACCAAAAAAACAGAACAAGTACGAGATTCGTCACAGGTCCCGCTAGGTAAACTAGGGTATGCGAAAGCCTTTTGTGCTTGCGAAAATGGTTAGGCTCTACTGGAATTTTCTTTGACCATCCGTAGGGTCCGAATATAATCATCGCTAGCCCCAAGACATCTAAATGTGCCAAGGGGTTTAGCGATAATCTTTTGCTGTCTCGGGCTGTTCGATCTCCTAACCACCAGGCAACTCCTGCATGAGCGGTATCATGCAGGGTCATGGCTATTAGGAAGGCAAACAGCCTGGGCAGCAATGTTTCCAAATGGTAATAAGCCAGCATTACGAAGTGAATTGCTTCGTCAAATTCGCCATTTCAATTGCAGTTACGGCAGCTTCCCAACCTTTGTTGCCTGCTTTCGTTCCTGCACGTTCTACAGCTTGCTCAATGGAATCCGTTGTTAATACACCGAAAATCGTAGGCACGCCAGTTTTCAAGTTAATCGCAGAAACACCTTTGGCTACTTCGCTGCACACATAATCAAAATGCGGCGTTGAACCACGAATAACAGCACCAAGGGTAATCACTGCGTCATACTTACCGCTTTCCGCCATCTTTTGAGCAATAAGAGGAAGTTCAAATGCACCAGGAACCCAAGCGATATCAATCTCGTTCTCGTCCACACCGTGACGTTTAAGCGCGTCTTGTGCGCCGCCAAGCAGCTTGGAAGTAATGAATTCGTTGAAACGACCTACAACAATCCCATATTTTAAGTTTTGCGAAATTAAATGTCCCTCATAAATTGTAGCCATGATAAGAATCTCCTTTTCTGTTAAAGCGTATTAGTGGTTTGTTATGCGATCTATAGAATCTACTCGTAACTAAAATTAAATGCCCTTGCCGACATCGTTGAAATTCAGCATGTGGCCTAACTTCTGTTGTTTCGTTTGCAAATAATTCAGGTTATCCTTCTTGCTTTCCATCTGGATCGGAACACGCTCATCCACTTCGAGGCCATAGCCTTCCAAGCCTTTGATTTTGCGCGGATTATTCGTTAATAGGCGAAGCTTCGTAATACCAAGATCTTTTAAGATTTGAGCACCAATGCCATAATCACGAAGATCAGGAGCAAATCCAAGCTTAATATTCGCTTCTACCGTGTCTAATCCCTGCTCTTGAAGGACATATGCCTTTAATTTATTGATTAAACCGATGCCGCGACCTTCCTGACGCATATATAATAATACACCATTGCCCTCTGCATCAATCTGTTTTAACGCAGCTTCTAACTGTGGACCGCAATCACAACGGTGAGAGTGGAACACATCGCCAGTCAAACATTCGGAATGGACACGCACCAACGTAGGCTTGGATGGGTCAATCGTCCCTTTTACAAGAGCTACATGTTCTTTGTCATCCAATTGATTCGTATAAGCGATTGCTTTGAATGTACCAAAATCGGTAGGCAAATCCACTTCGACTTCTCGCTTCACTAAATTTTCCTGTTGATTCCGATATTGAATCAAATCCTGGATCGTAATGATGCTCAATTCATGCTTCGCGGCAATTTCCATAAGATCAGGAACACGAGCCATTGTGCCATCTTCTTTGATAACTTCGCAAATCACACCCGCTGGGTACGAATCACAAAGAATTGCAAGATCAACCGCTGCCTCCGTATGACCAGCTCTACGGAGAACACCGCCTTTTTTGGCGATCAAAGGAAAAATGTGACCAGGCCTACGGAAATCCTGAGGCTTCGTCGTTGGATCAATCAAACCTTGAATCGTTCTAGAACGCTCATGGGCCGAAATCCCGGTACTTGTATCTGTATGATCAACCGAAACCGTAAAAGCAGTACCATGATAATCCGTGTTACGCGCTACCATCGGCGGTAAATCAAGCTCTCTCGCTCTATCTTCAGTAATCGGAGTACAGACAAGTCCACGTCCTTCTTTGATCATGAAGTTGATCACTTCTGGGGTCGTTTTATCTGCCAGGGCAATAAAATCGCCTTCGTTCTCCCGATCCTCGTCATCCACAACAATAACTACTTTCCCTAACTTCAAATCCGTAAGGGCTTCTTCGATCGTGTTAAACCTAATGGGTTGTGTCATATACACCTCTCCTTACATAAAGCCATTATCTGCTAAAAAGCTTGCAGTCAGTGTGCTTTTCTTAGACTCCCCGCGAACAGAAGATTCCGCAGGACCAAATTTAAGCAGTCGTTCCATATATTTGCCGAGCACATCACATTCAATGTTGACAGTATCTCCAGCTTTTTTGTCATGTAGAACGGTTTGTGCAAGGGTGTGCGGGATAATCGATACCGATACATCATGTTCTGTGACATCTACAATCGTAAGGCTAATGCCATCAATCGTGATTGAACCCCCCGGAATCATATAGCGAAAAATATGCGGATTCTCAGGCTCGAATCGGTACACGACAGCATTCTCTTCCGGAGTTCGAGAAACAATGGTTGCTGTTGCATCTACATGCCCCTGTACGATGTGTCCGCCAAATCGACCATTCGCGGCCATCGCTCTCTCCAAATTCACACGCGTGCCAGACTGTAGCTTGCGAAGATTCGTCTTTCGATATGTTTCAGGCATGACATCCACGGAGAATGAGTCACTATCATAGGAAATGACGGTAAGGCATACTCCATTCACAGAAATACTGTCTCCGAGATGAACATCTTCTAATATTTTTTTGGCGCCAATGGTAAGTACCATCGCTTGCCCACCACTATGAATGCGGCGCATGTGGCCGATTTCTTCAACAATGCCGGTAAACATGCCACTCCTCCATTCTCTAGCTCTTATACATCGGGTAACCGGTCATACAAATGTCCGGTCCGAATTGCTCGACTCGCAGTCGGTCGAGCGTAATCGCGTCATCCATCTTCGCGTAGCCGTCGAAGTGGATGTTGACAGGTGCTGCCCCGCCACCGCCGATAATTTTCGGCGCAAACATCAGCACCAGCTTATCAATGAGGCGCCGCTCCAGCATGGCGCCATTCAATCGGCCTCCACCCTCGAGGAGGATGGAGCCGATCTCGCGCTCGCCCAGCTGCTGCATGGCGAGCGTCAGATCCACCTGCGGGCCGTCTCCGCAGGTGAGGATCGTGATGCCGCGCGCTTCCAGCGCGGCACGCCGCTCCGCGGACGCCTGTGCGCTTGCGAGCAGGATCGTCGGCTGACGATCCTGCTCGGTGAGCACGCGGGCGCCGAGCGGGACTCGCAGCTGCGAGTCCGCGATGATGCGTACCGGCTGCACAGCCGGTACGTCGCCTCGCGTGCTCAGCTGCGGGTCGTCGGCGATGATCGTCTGGACGCCGACGAGGATACCCTGATGCCGGTGGCGCAGGGTATGAACGAAAGCACGCGACGCTTCGGATGTGATCCACTTGCTGTCGCCGGTCTTGGACGCGATGCGGCCGTCCAGTGTGCTCGCGGTCTTCATCGTCACGAATGGCATACGTGTGACAATGAATTTGTTGAACACTTCGTTCAACTTCGCGGAATCTTCACCAAGCAAGCCTACACTGACTTCCAAACCATGCGCACGCAGTTTGGCTATGCCTGTGCCGGCAACTAATGGATTCGGATCTGTCACCGCGACAACGACACGGGATACGCCAGCCTCGATGAGGCGATCACTGCAGGGCGGTGTTTTACCGTAATGACTGCATGGCTCAAGCGTCACATAAGCTGTGCTTCCTTTCGCTTCTGCACCTGCCATTTGCAACGCCAGCACTTCGGCATGCCCATGACCACGTTGGAGATGTGCGCCCATGCCAACGATCCGGCCCTCTTTAACAAGCACACAGCCTACAACAGGATTAATCCCGGTTTGACCGAGTGCGCTCTCTGCCATCTGTAACGCGAGTCTCATATAGGCTTCGTCGTTCAATAGCTGCATGGATGTTCACCGCCTTCTTACGCCTTTTGAATCTAACGCAAAAAAGCCCCTTCCGCTTTCGGATGGGGGCCAGAGATTGTTTAGATAACACGAATAAACACCAGCTAATACGCCTGTTGCATTTTTCTTCAAATCAAACAATACCGACGAAGTCGTCTCTACAGACAGACCTGCCGAATTTTTGTTAATGTGAAAAAATGAACAAGCATGCTAGCGAATTGGCATTCGCATTTTCCTTCTCCCATCCAGACTATACTGTCGGTCCCGGAGTTACACCAGGTCAACCGTAGCGAAGCTGTTGTCAGATACCGCTAGCTTCACAACGGGTCACGGACTGATCGCAACCATCTTCATGTGTGCGAATCACCGCCGGTGTGGAATTTCACCACGCCCCGAAGGTTTTGCATACTATAAAAGAAATAGTAACTAACCTTAGCTACTTATTTTCTTTATTAAACAAAAATTTATCACTCATGCATGAAAATTGCAAGGTCTTTTTTCATTTTTTCTGATAAAACTTGTCGGAATTCATGGATTTGGAACTCCATATGGTTGATTTCACTATGAATTCACGGCTTTAACAACGCAATATCTGAGCAAATTGTTGCTTCTTCCCAATGCGGATTCGCATAGCCTGCTGGTGCGTTCAGGAACGTTAGCCAGGTTATGTCGAAGCCAGTTTTCTTTTGTGCCGCTAAACAAGCCGTTTGATGGTCAACACCTTTGGACACTGCCGTTAAAAGTTCCTTCCGTAGTAAACCGAAGCGTTTGATCGTACGGTCGAACTCGGCTTCCTTCACGGTATTTATTCCACCTTGTACCCATTCACCTTCAAAAATAAAAGCATAATCTTGATATGACAAAGCTTTCATCTCGGCGGCTTCCGAATAATCACGTATCGCTTGCTCCTGATAACCGTGTGATTCAGCCCACATGCCACTTATCAGACGGTGGTAAGGTGTAGGTGATTGCGCATAGACTCGCCCGATCCGCTTGAGCTTATCTTGAACAATGGCATACGACTCCGTGAATTCCTGCTGCCATGGTCCAGCACCAACAGAATCAATTAGACCACCTGATAGCTGAAGCCTCCTATCTTGAACTACTGCATGGGTTAAACTAGCTATTACTGCTGTTCCCATGTAGGTTTCAAGTTTTCCGGTTGCCCATGAAGACACTGTGTATTCGGAGAAGGTGGTATGTGCCCCGTTATTTGATGACACCCAAACGATTTCAGGCTTGCCATCACTTGTCAGGTCTTCTATGGTCATAACTTTTGCTCGGCCATTATTCACAGATGAAAAACTCAAACTCTGGAGTGTATATTGGTCGTCTTTCAAATGAATAACAACCCCATATGACTTACGCGCTCGGATAACGCCTGTTTGCTCATCTAGGATATCCTCCGCTAGCACGGTAACCCATTCATTCAAAAAACCATCTTGATCCAGGTCTGTCCGAATGACGTCTAACGGCTCTTTCTGGGAATCGTATGACGATCTTCGTATTTGAAGCCATTCCGTCATATCACGGATAGGTTCATGGACTTGGCTAAGCTCAACGGTGAGCTGCTCAATCAGAGATCTTCTCACCGTTCCTGAGGACGTTTCAGGCCTATCTACCTCAGAGATCAATGCTGTATCTTGCGGACTTTGAACAATTAACATCGGGAGATCTGCTCGTGTCCAAGTTAATAAACCTAGTATAACCATCCCTGAACCTGCTCCTACACACCAAAGCCAAATCTTTCTCATACAAATATCACCTTCCATACGTATTCCCTTTTTAAGTTTGACGTATCCATATGGGCGTGTGTTCTAACGTAGTGAAAATCCATCTATTCGCATTAAGCCCGCTCTCATCAATAGATTCCCAAGCTTTGTACTTCTCAAGCAGCCCTTTTACCTCACATAAAAGCAAAAACTGCCCAGACAGAAGTCCGAGCAGTTGTGTTTGCTTGTTATTATACTTCTACTACTTCTACTTTTTCCATTTTGTCTTTGCCTTTGAAAGCATCAACAAGTTCCATACCTTTGGATACTTTACCGAACACAGTGTGTCCGCCATCCAAATGTGGTTGCGGTTGGTAAGCGATGTAGAATTGGCTTCCGCCTGTGTTGCGACCTGCATGTGCCATAGCTAGGGAGCCACGCTCATGTTTGTTCGGGTTGATTTCACAGTTGATTTGGTAACCAGGGCCACCAGTACCTGTTCCAGTTGGGCAACCACCTTGTGCTACGAATCCTGGAATAACGCGGTGAAAGTTAAGTCCGTTGTAGAAACCAGAGTTTGCTAGTTTTTCAAAGTTAGCGACAGTGTTCGGTGCATCTTTCTCAAAAAGATCGATGATAACCTCTCCGCCACCTGCTAGTTGAATTTTTGCTTGTTTTGCCATTGTGTGGTTCACTCCTTTAGGAAATAATATCTTATTCTACTATGAATGACAGCATTACACAAACAGCAGAAGGAACCCTCATTAACGAAGGGCCTCCTGCTCGTAGTATAAAAGGATTAGACCGTCTTGCTTACCTGTTTCATTCTCGACGGAATCACGTCATTGCCAACGATTTGATCAAAAGATTCACGTTTCACGACAAGGTCGCTTTGGCCGTCTTTGACGAAAACAACACCCGGTCTGCGAATGCGGTTATAGTTGCTAGCCATCGAGTAATTGTAAGCCCCCGTACTCGACACCGCTAGAATATCACCTGCCACTACCTTCGGCAGATTCACATCCCAGATTAACATGTCGCCACTTTCACAGCATTTGCCGGCAATTGAAACAACCTCAACTGGCTGCTCAGTCGCACGATTAGCAAGTCCCGCTTCATAAACAGCATCGTAAAGCGCAGGACGCGGATTGTCCGTCATTCCGCCATCCACAGCGACATACTTGCGTACCCCAGGGATATCCTTTGTTGTACCGACCGTGTAAAGCGTTGTACCTGCATCACCAACGATGCTGCGGCCGGGCTCAACCCAAATCTCAGGAAGCGGGTAACCGTTGCTGCCGAAGTTTGTTTTGATCGCATCTGTAATCGCTTTGACGTATACAGCCACTGGAAGTGGTGTATCTTCGCTAACATAACGAATACCAAAGCCACCGCCAAGGTTAATTACTTTAAACGTGACGTCTAATTCTGTACGCACATGAATGGCGAACTCAGCCATCTTCTCAGCAGCAATACGGAATCCTTCTACTTCGAAAATCTGTGAACCAATATGCGAATGAATGCCCAATAGGTCTAAATTGGAAAGCTGTGAAGATTCTTGAACTGCGCGGAATGCGGAGCCGTTCCCCAAATCGAAACCGAATTTGGAATCTGTTTGACCTGTTGAAATATATTCATGCGTATGCGCCTCAACCCCTGGCGTAATCCGCAATAAAATTTTCACCTTTTGGCGTTTCTCCGCCGCAATCGCATTTAACATTTGCAGCTCGATAAAGTTATCAACGACGAAACAGCCAATTTTGGCATCAATCGCCATTTCCATTTCTGAAATCGTTTTGTTATTACCATGGAAATGAATCCGTTCAGCAGGAAACCCAGCTTGAAGAGCTGTATATAGCTCGCCGTCGGATACAACGTCCAGCGACATTCCTTCTTCTTCTACAATGCGGCACATAGCCATGACACAAAATGCTTTACTCGCATAGGCTACTTGAAACTTCAGCCCAGAAGCACTGAAAGCTTCAACGAACTCACGACAGCGCTGACGCACAAGTGACTCATCGAATACATAGAGAGGCGTGCCATATTCGGCAACCAACTTCGTCGTATCGACACCGCCAATTTCGAGATGGCCTTGGTCATTTATTTTACTGGTACCATGTAAATACATAGCTATATTTTCCCCTCTCTACTTGAACCTTCCCTATGCCAAATTCCGCTAAAGAGGTCGCATACATACTAATAAAAGTACCATAGTGCACGCGTATTTGACAATACATGTGCCTAGAACAAACAAAAAAGGGCTGGATCATTCCAGCCCTTCCCGCATCTTATTATTCAGGTTGACGAGTACCATCTATTGGCTTCGTTATGCTTAGTCTTGTTTTGCTAGCGAGTACCGGACGGCGCAGTAAGATTGAGAAAAAGCTCTTGGCATTAAATGGGATAAATGGCCACATATAAGGCGCGTCATACGACTTCTTCGCAGCCAAAAGGATGAGCCATAAGGTGGAACCAATGACAAAGCCGGGAACTCCGAAAATAGACACCGTTATTAATAACGCTAGCCTTACAATTCGATTGGCTAACCCTAATTCATAGCTCGGTGTTGCGAACATCCCAATGGAAGCCAGAGCCAGATAGAGGATGACTTCATTGATAAAGAGCCCTGTCTTTACCGCAATGTCTCCAACTAGGATTGCCGCCACCAAGCCCATCGCGGTTGCAAGCGGTGACGGGGTATGCACGGCGGCCATTCGCATGAGGTCAATCCCTATATCTGCAATTAAGAATTGCAGGAGGAGCGGTAAGGTTCCTTCCTTCTGTGGACCTAGGAATTCTAGGCCCGCTGGTTTTAAGGAGGGCTCCATCACCATCAAATACCAAAGTGGGAGCAAGAAGATGGACATCATAATCCCAGCAAACCGAACCCACCTTAAATAGGTACCAATGAAAGGCGTATTTCGATATTCCTCCGCATGCTGTACATGATGGAAAAAGGTCGTCGGTAAGATCATGACACTGGGTGAAGTATCCACAAACACACAGACATGACCTTCTAATAGATGCGCAGAAACTACGTCGGGCCGCTCTGAATAGCGCACCATCGGATAGGGATTCCAGCCCTTATTAACGATCATTTCTTCTAATTGTTTCTCACCTAATGGCAGTCCATCAATATCGACTTGTTTCATTTTATCTTTAATCGTTTGGACGAGATTCGCATCCGCAATATCATTTATATAACCAATACAGACATCTGTCTTGGTTCGCTTTCCGATTTGCATGATTTCTAATTTAAAACGCTCATCGCGAATACGGCGTCTAACCAAGGTTACGTTTGTTAAAAGGGTTTCTACAAAACCATCGCGCGAACCTCGCACGACTCGCTCTAAATCAGGTTCAGCAATCGACCGGATAGGAAAGGTTTTGGCATCAACTGCGATGGCCGTTGTTACTCCCTCGATAAAGAAGGCGGTCCCACCCATTAACACTTGTCCCACGATCTCAGACATTTTCGTATAATGCTTTACTTGAATATGTGGAATCAGTTTTTCAATGAAAGTTTCCAAGGTATGATGGGCTACTGCCTCACTATCTGCATAAGTCAGACGAGTGATAATGTCCGTCAATACCGTATCTTTGGCGAATCCGTTGCAGTAAAAGATGCCAACGCGTTTTGCGCCAAATACCATCTCTCTCATCACAAGATCAAAACTTCGATTTAATCCGACCCGCTCTTCCAAGACACGCTGCACATCATGAAGATTCTTCGGAATATCTTCTTCAATCTTCAATTGTTTTTCTTCTGGCGTCATATTCGTAATCGGATTATAAGCAGATAGATTCCCTTCGGCATCAACGGCGAGTGGTTCATCATGATGATCCCGCTTCATTTCTTCCTGAGATTCTTCTGTGTTTCCTTCTTCACTAGATGGACCATTTTTAACAATAAATTTCATTTGTGTGCCACCTTCCTCCGCCCGTTAATAAAATATCCATTCAAATAAGGAGCCAACTACTTTACCGAGAATCATAGCCATCAGTAACATGATTCGATAGGAATCCATCCCTACTCGTTTGGCCAATATCGGCAGAACATTGACGATTTCAGTCAGTGCTGCGGCAAGTAAGCCTACAAAACAGCCCGCAAATAAACCAAACAGCGCAGCCCCCATAGGAAATAAATGCATATGTAAGTCACTGAAATCCACCCAAGTAAACCCTAATGAACCAAGAACAACTGCTGCTTCATAAGCGCGGATTTTGTTAAAGGACCGAGTGATTTGTGCCAATCTAGGAATGATATCCAGCACAACTAAGAAGGCAACCATACCACTGCCAACCGTAATCCCTCCAGCTAACCCGATAAAAGCAGCAAGGAAAGCCTCCCCAAGCAGCCTAATCACTTCGATTCACCTTCATCATGGATTTTCGAATACTCTTCTGTTATCACATAATGATTAATGTTTTCTTGATACATAAACATTTCAACTTCGAGTGGACTCGGCTCTTCATTAAATTTCTTCTTAAACAAGTGATTAAAGAAGAGAACCATCCCTACTCCGATACCAATCGAATAGGGGATTTGCAAAATAAGCGGATGTTCCACCTTTTTACCCGTCATCAACTCATAAATACGCTGATGAACGTCAAGCATCGAGACATCTGCATGGAAATTCATAATTGCCAGTCCTGAACCAATAAATAAAAGCAGCCATACGATTCCGATAAGAAGCGGATTTGCTTTCTTATTATCGGTGTATATTTCTAACAGCACATGTGGTTCACCAAAATGTTCAACCTGCAGCTCTGGAAAGCGTTTCTTCACTTTACGAATGATCAAAAGCATATCGATAAGCACCCGATTCCCGTCCTCTTGCTGGGGTTGATGAATGACCAATTCGTTCAGAGCTTGTTCATATTCAGGCTCCACAAATAGCTGTGCAATATGGTGCAGTCTCACGATATGACCTTTACGTACTCGCGCTTTGCGACGAAGTCGAATATACAAATATTTGTTAACTGCCTGGACCATGGTTCACCCCTCTCAGAGCTTAACAATGACAATTCTGGCTGCAGTCGTCCATGTATAGAAATAGTATGCAAAATCATTCCTTCGCGTAATCAATTCGAGATCTGGTAAATTCTCCTTGCATAAAGTCTGTTTTGGCAAGGCATGTTAAATAGGGAATACGATTACTTATTCCATATAAAGAAGGTGATAACATGGCAAAATTCGCGCTAACACTCGTCATCATTGGTGCGCTGAATTGGCTTCTAGTTGGGCTTTTCGAATGGGATTTAGTTTCTGCCTTACTGGGAGGGGATTCACACCGTGAATCTTCAGGGTTAAGTCGTATCGTCTATTCCCTCGTTGGTTTATGCGGGATCTATTGCGTAAGATTTTATACCGTAGACCGTTATTCAGCTCGGTAGATTATCAATCAGGGAACAAGCCGCTCATCACCCACGAGAAGCTCTTGGGGAATTAGCGGCTAACTGTCTAAACAGGTAAAAAACCGTACTCCCTTAGGAGCACGGTTTATTATCCCCTTGTAAGGGAAGTTATTGCGCAATCTGATCTTTAATCGATTGTAAAATCTTTTTCTCCAAACGCGATACCTGTACTTGCGAGATGCCAAGCCTGCTAGCTACCTCAGATTGCGTCTGATCACGGAAATAACGGAGGTAGACAATGAGTCGTTCTCGCTCAGAAAGCGTCCCAATCGCCTCGTTCAAAGCTAACTTCTCAAACCATTTCTCCCCGGATTCATCCGAAATTTGGTCCATGAGTGTAATGGGATCACCATCATTCTCAAATACCGTCTCATGAATCGACGAAAGCGGTTTATTCGCTTCTTGCGCGAATACGACCTCCTCCGGCGTTATCATAAGTTCCTCAGCGACCTCTTTAATGGTTGGCAATCTTCCTAATCGTTTGGAAAGCTCATCTTTCGTCTTGCGAATTTTGTTCGCAAGTTCCTTCAGCGAGCGGCTTACCTTTAACGTGCCATCATCCCGCAAGAACCGCTGGATCTCCCCGATTATCATCGGGACGGCATACGTTGAGAATTTGACATCATAAGATAGATCGAATTTGTCCACAGACTTAAGCAGTCCAATGCACCCGATCTGGAACAAGTCTTCGGCTTCGTACCCACGGTTCAAAAAGCGCTGAACCACGGACCACACCAAGCGGATATTGCAGCTGACAAGTGTTTCTCTAGCGAGTCCATCTCCGGATTGGCTGAGGGCGATTAACCGTTTGACTTCCGAATCGTCTAAATAACTATGAGAAGCATGCTTCAGATCAACATCCATAGATCCTACCCCTAATTGTATAAAGCTTTTTTAGATTCAATTCGCTTCAACATGTTTATTTTCGTTCCGATGCCTACGGCCGTCACAACTTCCACTTCGTCCATGAAATTTTCCATAATGGTAAACCCCATTCCAGAACGTTCGAGTTCTGGTTTCGACGTGTACAGGGGCTCCTTCGCTTGCTCAAGATCAGCAATACCTTCACCCTTGTCTTCAATCGTTAACCGAATGGTGTCATCATCAATTTCTGCCGAAATGGTAATGACACCATCCTTATTATTGTTATAACCATGTATAATCGAATTCGTTACGGCTTCTGACACAACCGTTTTGATATCCGTCAATTCATCTAAGGTTGGATCTAATTGGGAAACGAATGCAGCCACTGCTACTCGCGCGAAGGCTTCATTTTCGGAACGACTGGCAAACTGCAACGTCATAAAGTTACGTTCACTCATAAAGCAACCTCCAAACTGGACATTGCATTACGCTCGTTATCTTGAATCGATACAATCTTAAACATACCCGAAAGCTCGAACAAACGATAAACGGCCGGTGACACGTCACAGACGACCATTTTGCCGCCCTTGCTCGTGATTTGCTTGTAACGACCAAGGATGACGCCTAGCCCTGAGCTATCCATAAAGGAGAGGTCTTTCAAACTAAGAATTAAGTGGTGCGTCTGCTCCTTGGCAATCGCATCTTCCATCCTCGCCTTCACACTATCCGCTGCATGATGATCTAACTCGCCTTTCAATCTTACAATCAGCGCTCTTCTACCTTGCTCAAACTCGATTTGCAGGCCCAATATGTTCACTCCCTTCAGGTCATGAACACTAGTTTCTACAAGGCTTCTTGTATTTCCTGCCCTCCGACAAAACTAGAAGAAAACCGCTAAAAGTAGGCAAAATAATCGTCGATTAGCTAATCCGTGTGAAATAGATTTGAGGTTGTCCGCTTGAACAACTTCCACCAAGAGGCTTTATCTACAGCTTGAGGAGACGCTAACGGGTACTCTGCCAAGACTGTATCGCCGTTGTACACCATAATTTTACCAATCGCCTGACCTTCACTTACAGGAGCTCGCAAGCTAGGATCTAACTGCAATTCATGTCGGATATTCGCCGTGTCCGTCCCTTTTTTCATTAAGATACTGTAGTTTTGCTTCGCAACTAAAGGGACCGTCGATACTTGCCCTTTATTTATCGTAAACTGACCCAAGCTATCGCCTGTTCTGAATAAAGGGTAATTCGTATATTGAGCAAAAGCATAATCAAACAGCTTCGTCACTTCGGCGTTACGCGTTTTGGTATTAGGTTCACCTAACACGACAGCCACGACCCTTAAATTGTCTCGTTTTGCAGTTGCAGACAGACAGAATTTAGCTTCGCTGGTATAGCCCGTTTTCAAACCATCAGCACCACTATAAAAGCGCACAAGTTTATTGGTATTCACAAGCCAAAATGGCTTAGGTGAATCTTTGCGTAAATAATCTTGGTAAGCACCTGTAAAATTCGTAATTCCTTCGTGCTTCAGCAGTTCTCTCGACATAACGGCAATATCATTAGCTGTTGTGTAGTGATTCGCAACGGGAAGTCCATTACAGTTCGAGAAATGCGTATTCTTCATGCCAAGCTGCCCTGCACGTTCATTCATCATGGCCACAAAATTTTCTTCTGAGCCGGCAATTTTCTCAGCCATGGCTACCGAAGCATCATTCCCAGATGCCATAGCGATTCCCTTCAGCATTTCCTGAACAGACATTTGCTCACCAGGTTCTAAGAAAATTTGTGAACCGCCCATGGAAGCAGCATATTCACTTACACTGACTTTTTCATCCATTTTGATGGTGCCTTTGTCGATCGCTTCCATAATCAGCAACATTGTCATAATTTTCGTAATACTCGCCGGAGGAAGCTTCGCGTCCTTATTTTTCTCCGCGATCACCGTACCGGTATCCGCATCCATCAGAACAGCCGATAACGCATTCGGTGTTAGATCCACTGGCTGTACCTTGGTTTCCGCCGCATATATCGACGGCAGGACCAGCATCACACCTAGTTGTAAACAAATAAAACTGATTAGCCCTTTTTTTCGCATAGCAATTGTACCCCTCCTGAGATGTATGAAGTGAAAGTTTGGCATTTTGCAGCATGAATGACTGCTAATCAGTGTTGACGAATTCCCTCTAAATTATTCCATGAGGGTGAAAATAAGCCATAAAGACAAAAAGCACCTTCCCGAAGGAAAGTGCTCTCTCGCAACATGAACTATTCAATGACATCATAAATCAATTGCTTCTGTGCTGGCTGTGTTGAGGTAATCTGATAAGCATCAAGAATCATAGCTTCAACCTCAGTCACATCTAGTCGGTTCGCATGAATGGTACAAATGGATTCACCTACTTGGACTGCATCTCCAATTTTCTTATTCAGTGTGAGACCGACGGCATAATCGATTAAATCTTCTTTCTTCGCTCGCCCCGCGCCTAACAGCATAGCCGCAATTCCGATATTCTCAGCTTGAATCTCGTTAATGAAGCCAGCTTGCTGTGCTTTAACCTCCATATGATATGCGGCCGTTGGCAATAACTCAGGCTGATCAACAACGCGTGCGTCGCCGCCTTGGCTAGCGATAAAGCGCTTGAACGTGTCTAACGCCTTCCCCTTCGTGATGATGTCACGAACAGCTTCCTGTGCTTCCTCGAAGGAAGTAAACACCTTGCCCAGGACTGTCATATAAGCTGCTACGGAAATGGCAACTTCCGTTAGCTCCGCATCGCCTGTTCCGCGAAGCACATCGATAGACTCTCGAATTTCATTCGCATTACCGATTTCGCGGCCAAGCGGCTGATCCATATCCGTAATCATCGCGATGGTTTTCCGATTCAAGCGAGTTCCGATGTCCACCATCGTACGTGCAAGAACGCGCGCATCCTCCACCGTTTTCATGAAAGCACCCGATCCGATTTTTACATCCAAAACAATCGCTTCTGCACCAGAGGCAATCTTCTTACTCATAATGGAACTGGCAATCAAAGGGATACTATCGACTGTCGCTGTCACATCGCGCAAGGCGTAGATTTTCTTATCGGCGGGGGCTAGATTACCGCTCTGACCAACAATGGCAATTTTGTTCGTATTCACCGCTTCGATAAAAGCTTCCTTCGATAACTCGATCTGAAAACCTGGAATCGATTCTAGTTTATCTAACGTCCCCCCCGTATGTCCCAAGCCTCTTCCAGACATCTTGGCCACTGGGATGCCTAGCGAAGCGACAACGGGTCCTACGATGAGACTTACCTTATCACCCACACCACCTGTAGAGTGTTTATCAACCTTCACGCCGGCGATTGCAGATAAATCAATCATTTCACCGGAACCCGCCATGGCCAAAGTAAGAAACGATGTTTCTTCATCTGTCATGCCATTCAAGAAAGTCGCCATTAAGAAGGCAGACATCTGATAATCGGGGATTTGTCCTGCCGTGTAGTCCGTAATGATAAACGTAATTTCTTGTTCTGTTAACGCTTCACCAACGCGTTTCTTATGTATTAAATCAACCATTCTCATGAGAATACCTCCTTTAACATCCATCTTACCTCACATTTTGGAAAATGGAAAAAAGGGAGCTAATAAGCCCCCTCTTATCTGTCATCTATAAAGATTATTGTACAATTAGTTTGGATTTCATTTTGGCATGTCCTTCGCCGCAAGGAAGAACACAATCGATTTCATATGTACCCGGCTTATCGAAAGTAATTTCTTTCGAAGGGTTTTCTTTATCAAGTTTGATATCTAACCCAACAATTTCAACCGCATGTACGCCTTCTTTTAAAGATAAAGATACTTTTGTAGGCTCACCTTTTTTGATTGTGTACTCTGGCGTATCGAACTGCCAGTTTGAAGCAACCAATTTTAGTTGTTGCATTTTACCAGCGGCAGCCTCAGCTTCCTGTGCCTCTTGGCGATCAGAAATATCTTGAAAGAGGACTCCCAGCCCCAATGCGCCCGCAAGTATAAATAGTACAAAGAAAATCCACTTTTGCATGCATATCCCCCTCATCGTGTGTTCACTTCATCTATTCTACCTAACATCAGAGAATAATCCCATATCTAGTACGTGGCAAAACTTTGACTATTTCGTGACGAATTTGTGAACTGAACTCCATCTTACTATTGCCCATTCCACAGCAAATTACACGCGATTCCAACGATCACTAATTTTGAATCCACCTGTGATTCCCTGAGGTTTCAATTCAGGCTGCTTCATTCGCTGCTGTACGGTTCCATTGTCTGTAAGCTTTCTAATATCACGAGTGATACGGGTGCTGCAACTTACACACAACTTATGTTCACGAATGGGCTCCGCACAGGAAGCACATGGATAACTCAAATTAGGATAATCTGAAAGCGGCAACTTGCCTTCCTTCATCCACATTTGTAATTGAATGCTGGAAACGCCTATCACAGCACAAACTTGTTCGTTGGATGAACGATAATTTCTACGAAGATAATCGACACAATGCTTCAATTGATCGTTCATACTTGTGCTGCATTCCATGCATTGATTTCGCAAATTACGTTGAAACACTTTCCCGCAGCGCGGGCAATTGGCTACCAAAAGTTGTTGAGGAATTGACATGCTCCAGCACATCCTTCTATGGGTAGGTCACATCTCTCTGAGATATGATCCTCGAATATAGTTCTAATTAACTATATTCTATCATGAGTCCCATAGGATAGATAGGTCTTAAGGCGCTCAATTTCGCAAAAACCATGGTTATCCTGATCCAATTTATCCCAATTGAACTTCGCGAACAAAGGCTTTGACCAAAGCAATAAATTTAGGCTTCGTCCGATTGGCGACAGCCACAACCTGTTCATGCGTCAAAGGCTCAAGTTCTTCACCAATTGCCATATCTGTGATACAAGAAATACCGAGTACCTTTAGCCCCGCGTGGCGCGCTGCAATTACTTCACCTACGGTAGACATACCGATCGCATCGCCGCCAATACGTGCCAGCATCGTTAATTCTGCAGGCGTACAATAGGTGGGACCCGTAATTCCGGCATACACACCCTCTTGCAGTTGCAGCGGAGTACCGTCCTCTCCGACTATAGAAGCTGCTAGCTTACGAGCAAGACTGCGGTATTCACGATTGTACGCTTCGGACATATCCGGGAAACGAACACCTAACTCTGCATGATTCGGCCCAATCAGTGGGTTGTCACCTGTCATGTTAATATGATCACTGATCAACATCAAATCACCCGCATGGAAAGAACGATTCATCCCGCCGCAAGCGTTCGTCATCACAACGGTCTGTACCCCGATCGCTTTCATTACGTACACGGGAAACACGACTTTTTTCATATCGTAGCCTTCATAATAATGAAAACGACCTTGCATCACGATAACTTGTTTACCTTCTAGGGTACCAACGACAAACCGACCTTCATGCCCCTCAACAGTCGATATAGGAAAATGTGGAACCTCACTATAATCAATTGCAATTGGCTGCTCAACTTGATTCGCCATATCACCAAGGCCTGAACCTAGAACTAGTCCAATGGATGGTGATACGCTGCCTAATCGCGTTTGTATGAAGCTTGCAGCCTCGTTAATTTGTTGTATGTAAGACAATGTCATGATAATCTCCTTTTCTGCTTTAGAGCGCTTCGATAATGCCTAGGACTAGCTTTAAGAACTTCGGTTTAACCTTCTCCGTCGTTTCCATCACTTCTGCATGGGATAACGGTTGATCCAGAATGCCCGATGCCATATTGGAAATACAAGAGAAGCCAAGCACTTCAATGCCCGCGTGACGAGCGACAATGACCTCAGGAACGGTTGACATCCCAACGGAATCTCCACCCAAAGTACGGAACATGCGAATTTCAGCAGGTGTTTCATAGTTCGGACCAAGCAGCCCCACATAGACCCCTTCTTGCAGTTTAAAATCCTGCGAAGCCGCTACATCGTGCGCTAATTTACGCAGACGCTTGCTGTAAGCTTCGGACATATCCGGGAAGCGAACGCCAAGCGCTGAATCATTCGGTCCAATCAACGGATTGCGGAACGTCATATTCAAATGATCGCTAATGACCATCAGATCGCCTACTTGGTAAGTTTCATTAATCCCGCCTGCAGCGTTGGTAACGATTAGTGTTTCCACGCCAAGCTCTTTCATAACACGTACAGGGAACGAAACTGTCTCAGCTCCGTAACCTTCATACGCATGAAAGCGTCCTTTCATCATAAGCACTTGTTTCCCCTTAATGGAACCCACAACTAGCTCCCCCGCGTGTCCTTCAACCGTTGAGACCGGGAAATGCGGAATCCGAGAGTAATCAATGACGATAGGCTGCTCAATCAAATCCGCGAGAACACCTAAACCTGAACCGAGAATAAGACCAATTTGCGGTGTAATATTCGTTTCCTTTTTAATAAATGCTGCTGCTTCTTGAATTTCTTGAATCATCGACGTATTTGACATGTCTTCATGCCTCCTCAACATATTTAAACTGCTACTTATTTCAAAAGGTGTAGGAAGCTCTCACCATGCTTGGTTGGTTCTAGGCCAAAGTTCTCGGCGATCGTTGCGCCCAAATCAGCGAATGTCCCCCGTATTCCTAAGGAAACAGGCGATTGGAAGCTTGGGCTATACAGTAAAATCGGCACATACTCGCGTGTGTGATCCGTCCCTGCATGCACAGGGTCATTCCCGTGGTCCGCTGTTAATATGAGAAGATCCTTGGGACCAAGCCCCGCCTTCAGCTGCGGCACATAGGCATCAAACTCCTCTAGTGCTCGTCCATACCCTTCAGGATCACGTCGGTGACCATATAAGGAATCGAAATCAACGAGGTTTGTGAAAGCAAGTCCTTTGAATGATGTTCCCAATACGTCAATCGTCTGCTGAATACCATCCAAATTACTCCTCGTTGAAGTTGCTTTGGTCACGCCTTCGCCGTCAAAGATATCATTAATTTTGCCAATGGCAATGACATCCCATCCTGCGTCCTTCAATTGATTCATTACGGTAGGCGCGGGAGGCTTAACCGCATAATCATGGCGATTTGGTGTACGTTTGAATGCCCCTGGGGTTCCCAGATAAGGTCTAGCTATGACGCGTCCTACTGCAAATTCATCTTGCATCGTTAATCGTCTAGCTACTTCACACGCGCGATATAATTCATCTAATGGGATAATCTCTTCATGTGCAGCCAATTGAAACACACTATCGGCAGACGTGTAGACAATCCATGCACCCGTCTTCATTTGTTCCTCGCCTAGCTCATCTAAAATCTCGGTACCCGAAGCTGGCTTATTTCCAATGACCTTGCGACCTGTCTCTTGCTCGAATTGCGAGATCAAAGCTTCAGGAAAACCGTTAGGAAATACATTAAATGGGGTAGAAATACGAAGTCCCATCAACTCCCAATGCCCTGTCATCGTATCCTTGCCAACAGATACTTCTGCCATTTTGCCATAATAACCTTCTGGTGACGAAACAGGGGGAATCCCCTGAATATCCGCGATATTGCCTAAACCCATTTGCTGCAAATGGGGCAGTGCAAAGCCACTGACTTTCTCTGCTATATGACCAAGAGTATGTGCTCCAAGGTCGCCAAACTGTTCAGCATCCGGTAACTCTCCGATGCCTACGCTATCCAATACGATTAAACTTATTCGTTCAAAGCGCACCGATGTCCCTCCAAATCAATCCCTAATGTTAATGATATCCACCCTTCATTATCCCACTTCCAACCCGTGAATGCAAAACAGCAGCAATTCCTAATGGAATTGCCGCTATGCTGCCACGCGAACTATAAATGAGCTCTAGGGTGAGCTCGATTATAAACATCCTTCATTTTGAGCTTCGTCACCTGAACATATAGCTGTGTCGATGAAATATCAGAATGTCCTAGCATTTCCTGCACGGATCGCAAATCAGCACCATTTTCAATTAAATGAGCAGCAAAAGAATGTCTAAGCGTGTGCGGCGTAATTTCATTCGTAATTTGGGTTTCTACCGCATACCGCTTCATAATCTTCCAGAAGCCCTGCCTCGTCATCCGCGTCCCCAGATGTCCTATGAATAGGGCATCTTCTTCTGGTGATCGTTTCAGGAGTTTCATGCGATATTGCTTCATATACGTATCCAACATTCGCATGGCAATGCCGCTTAGAGGGATTATTCTTTCCTTCTCCGCTTTACCCACACATCGTATGAAGCCCATCTCCAGATTTACATCCGCGATATTCAAGGAGACGAGTTCTGATACACGAATCCCCGTTGCGTACAGTAATTCTAGCATCGCTTTATCTCGTGCACCGTTTACTTGCTCAGCCTGAGGTGCTTCAAGCAGCTTCTCAACTTCATGAATGCTCAGTATTTTGGGAAGCCTTTTTTCCAGCTTAGGCACCTCGACGAATACGGAAGGATCCGAATCAATGATACGTTCTTTCACCATATATTGAAAAAAGGATCGTAATGAAACGCGAATACGCGACAGGGTGGCTGTTGCTCGTCCGAGTGTTTTTAATTGTGATAAATAGCTTGCTATTTGCATTTTTCCGGTCTCTCGCCAGTTTGTAATACCTTGCACATCAAGATACGTAACAAATTGAAGGAGATCTCTTTCGTAGGATTCGAGTGTATTCCGTGAAAGACCTCGTTCAGTCGTCAAAAATCGGATGAAGGTTTGCACCTCACTCGTCATCATGTCAGTCTCTCCCTCGTTTACCTGCTATACTTGCCATAACTTTCAACATATAGCATTCCACGAGACTAGAAGAAATCCCTTTATTTTTCGTTTTACTCACCATACCAGTAGAATAAACGTAAACGCTCACTCATCGAATTCGAATCAAAAGAAACATGTTCACTTTGTCCGAATACTTTGACGGATTTACCGGTCGGCGCTTTATACTTGTTTACAGGTTGAATCCAACCGGAAATGGCGAGCAGCACTTGATATAAAACGACTGTCAACGCGACAAAAACCAAAATATACTGTAATCGAACAATTAATTTTCGATAAGAAAATATCATAGCCCTGCCCCCATGTCTATGCCATGTCTTAGGAACAGAATATGAGGCTCGGCCTATAATTATGACAAGTCAATCAATTTGGTGTACGGCATACCAAGCGCCTCAGCTACCGCCGGATGCGTTACACTGCCTTTGTAGGTATTCACACCTAGCTGCAGCGTGTAATTCTCCGCCAAGGCCTTCGTGAAGCCTTTATTGGCCAATTCCAAGGCATAAGGCAACGTTACATTCGTCAATGCGAGCGTCGAGGTTCTCGGTACAGCCCCTGGCATATTGGCTACTGCATAATGCAGCACACCGTATTTCTCATACGTGGGATCACTATGGGTTGTCACCCGATCAATCGTTTCAATGGATCCGCCTTGATCGACTGCAACATCCACGATAACCGCCCCAGGTTTCATGCTCTGCACCATCGCTGCCGTCACTAATCGCGGAGCTCTCGCCCCCGGAATCAAAACTGCACCTATCAGCAGATCCGCCTTCTGAACGGCGCTCGCGATATTATACGGATTGGACATCAACGTGCGGAGATGCCCTCCAAAAATATCGTCCAACGCTCGCATGCGTTCTGCACTGCGTTCAATGATTACGACATTAGCACCAAGACCTAGCGCCATTTTGGCTGCGTTCGTGCCAACAATGCCGCCGCCTAGAATAATGACATCCGCTGGTGGTACACCAGGGACACCCCCTAGTAAAATGCCGCGGCCACCATAAAACTTCTCCAGATACTGTGCGCCAATCTGCACGGACATCCTGCCTGCTACTTCACTCATCGGCGTCAGCAATGGCAGTGATCCATTCGGCATCTGAATCGTCTCGTAAGCTATGCCCGTTACTTGCTTCTCTATTAACTGCGTGGCCAGATCACCGGCTGCTGCTAAATGCAGATACGTAAATAGGATCTGCCCTTCTTTAAAATAGCCATATTCGGCTGGCAGCGGCTCTTTCACTTTCATGATCATATCGCTTTGTGCCCAGACTTCAGAAGCACCCGTGATAATTGTCGCACCTTCTTGTTGATAATCCTCGTCAGTAAAGCCACTGCCAATGCCTGCTCCCGCTTCCACCAACACACGATGACCGGACATTTGCAGCATACCTGCGCCGCCTGGCGTTAAGGCGACACGATTTTCATTGTTTTTAATTTCTTTAGGAACTCCAACGACTAGGCATGGTTTTGACACACTCGCCACCTTCTTCCTTCTGTTCATTCGTCTATAATGTACCCCTACTCCCCTGCCAAATATGTGACGGAACGTGATGACCTTTCTCCTATTTATGATATGAGAAAAATACAAAAATGCCTGTATGCAAGTGATGCATACAGGCATTTTCATAATTTGAACAGTTTCCTTTCGGAGACTGTTAGTGGGATTTCTCCAATGAGTCCGGTTTCCCTCGTTCGGTACAGCGGTAGCAAATACCTTGAAAATCAAGTCGATGATCTAGGACTTGAAAATGAAATTCAGTCTCTAACCGTTCTTCGAAAGGTCCGAGCCAATCGTCCATAATTTCATCTACGGCTCCGCACTGCACGCAAATCAAGTGATGGTGATGATGGCGTGAATTATCATCACGTAAATCGTAACGAGCCACACCGTCGCCAAAATTCATTTTCTCCAAGACATGCAGCTCACTCAGTAGCTCCAAAGTACGGTAGACAGTTGCTAGACCGATCTCTGGCGCCTTATCCTTCACAAGCATAAACACATCTTCTGCACTAAGATGATCTTGTTCATTTTCCAATAAAACGCGAACAGTCGCTTCCCGTTGAGGCGTAAGCTTGTACCCCTGAGATTGCAGTTGTTGCTTAATTTTCTCGATCCTTGTTTCCATATGCCTCCCCCTCAGAAAGGTGGGCATCCTAGCCCAGTTTTAGCCACTCTTTTCATTATAGGGGGAGCTTACTTACAAAGTCAAACAGAATCACAATTCAATTCATTCCCCATAAACCCCTACCAGCATTGGGGTTACCCATTTCATCATGTATTGGGAGAAGTATCCTTCTAATAATGCAGCTGCTAAGAGGCAGCCGCCCATCATTAGAGTAATCGTTGTATATCTCATGAAGGGCTGGTAAATGTTACCACTTCGACTCATAATTCTATGTTTGATCATATAGAGAGAGAATGACATCGCGGCCACGCTGCAAAATAAAATAGCCGGAATCACAATTAAATTCTGTGGTAAGACAGCCACTAGCGCAAAGAGCATGCCTTTCCATGACATCTGCCCCACTAGGTAGCCTACCGTGAAGCCGATCAATACACCTTTTAGAAAATCGAGGACTAAGATCAACGGCAAACCAATAATGGATAGACCAAATAACCAGATTAATAAAATCCACTTCATATGCATGCCAAAGGCTTGACTGAACGATTGCTGGCTATCGATTTCGATACCTTCATTGATTTCATGAAAGAAACTGCCTAAATGACGTGTCATCTCGGTCCTTTGTTCCAAGGAAAGAGCATTCACCATGACGGCACCGAACACAACGCCAATAACAAAGAGTACAGAGACGAATATAAATAACGGCAAATTATCCTTCATATATTGTTTCATCGTTAAGTTCCTATTCACACTCGCCACTCCTTCCTTGTACAACCTCTACAAAGACAAGCTTATGAGCACAAAGTCAAAACTATGAATGATTTTTCTCCACATACTAATTTACAAGTTTCCGATATACGGAATATCAAATTCTTATTGGCGATAAAAACTACATTTAAAAAACGGTCGCTCACCCTTGAATTGCCTCGATTGAAGGTTTTTTCACTTTGCCGTATTTTCCTCCGCCACCGACTTCAAGTGATAGAATTCCTTCCCTCGCTTTTACGATATATGAAGTCACTTCTTCCCCAACGACATCTACTAGCTCTTCAGGCTTGGCATGATGTAAGACATGCATTTCCGTTCCGAACCTGCTTAGCAGCTGCTCAAGCTTCTTAGGTCCTAACCCTGGCAGATACTCTAAGGGAACTTGAAAATGGTAAGGCGGTCGATGGTCAGGTTGATAGGACTTCTCACGATCTGCGATCGCCATGATCCGATCCATCACGCCTCGCACGATCTTAGGACTGCCGCAATTCATACAACGCTCGACAGCTGCAGCGCCTTCATCCAGTACAGCCTCACAGAGGCTGCAATACGTTCGATGATACTTGCCTAATCGTGAATTCAATCCGTAGTTCGCCGTGACCCCTCGGCCTTCCTGACGCGCTAAAGCTTTGACTAATTCCACAAAGGTCGGAGCAGCAAGCCGCATTTGGTTGTACTCACGACCTATTTTGGCAAGAGAATGTGCGTCAGAGTTCGTCAGGTAGGTAAAATCATCGAGTTCCGAGATCAATCCAGCCATATCGGAATCCGCGCTTAAACCGAGTTCCACCGCGAGGACTCTATTCACATCAAGCAACTCATTCATCGAGCTTACAGCGCTGCCATACACGCTCTTGTGCGGCGTAAAGATGTGCGCAGGGATAAGAATACCACCTCGGCCAAGCACCTCTTCCTGAAGCTCACGAGCAGGCACATAAATACGCTGAGAGCTAAGCTCCACATTTTTCATGTATCGGCTCATCCATGTTGTAAATTCTTGCATCACCTGCAGGGTAGGCATATAGGCCAAAACGTGCGCAGGACCCATCCCAGGGTCTCTAACTTCAATTTCGCTTCCTAGGATGATCGATGTCTCTCGATAGCGAATGCCTCCGCCTTCAAGCTCCATCATCTCCCCCTTATCCAAATACATCATAATCTCTTCTTGGACGGAAGGTGAATGGGTATCGATAATCGAGATCATCTCCATCCCTTTTCGGTTGGCAGCTTCATGAGCAATGTTGAAAAAAGTGAGATTATTGGCTGCACTTATTTTGACAGCTTGCCCCTTCTCTGTTCGACCAATGTGGATATGAAGATCTACGTAGTAATCCTTCAACATCTAGATCTGACCAGTCAGCTTATACAGCTGCCACGCGTAAACAGCCATGATTGTCTTCGCATCGCTGATACGGCCTTCTCGCATATACTGCTGTGCTTGCTCCAAGGTTATCGCTTCACAATCCAAAAATTCATCGTCATCCGGATTCGCCGTTCCCTTCACTAGATCCTCTGCAATATATAAGTGAATGATTTCGTCCGCAAACCCTGGTGACGTAGAGAACGAGCTAACCAATCGAATGTTATCTGTCCGGAACCCTGTCTCTTCCTCAAGCTCACGTAAAGCTGCTTTCAAGGGCTCCTCTCCACTGTCAAGCTTCCCGGCAGGGATCTCTACCTGACTCTTCTCTAGTGGCTTACGGTACTGCTCTACCACGATCATTTTATCACCTATGAGTGGAATAACTGCGACCGCACCTGGATGCTTCACAATTTCACGGGAAGCGGTTCCGCCATTCGGCAATCTAACCTGATCTACTTGCAAGGAAATAATTTTACCTTTGAAAATCATTTCACTACTTATTGTCACTTCTTCAAACTTTTTATGTTCTATCATTTTTGAGCACCTCATCCTCGTAAGTTGGCATAACTTGTCCACTTTTTGCATATCGTTCATTATAACAAATATTTTCCTGAAAAGAGGGTCTCCCTATGAAGAGCTATGTGAGTGATAATCAGATTCGACTAGTAGGTAAAGCCTGGGAAGTCAAACATGGGCTTGCGCAAATGCTTCAGCAAGGCGATCCGAAACGAACCGTTGTAGATTATCTAGCTGGATTACCTGCTCGTTCTAGTAAGAAGGTACAGGGACATTCTGCTCATATACTCCCCTTCCCTTTGGCTGTCAACTAACATGCTTATCGCCAAAATAATAAAACGAAAACCGATTAGCCGCGCCAATTGGCGGACGAATCGGTTTTTTTATTGGACCAACCAAGTATTAAACCTTGGCTGCTTCCTTCACTAAAGCAACAACGAGTTCGGCTGTTTTGACGAGATCACTTATCGCGATCCGCTCTTTGACCGTATGAATCTCTAAATAACCAACGGCCAAATTCACAGTAGGGATGCCCATGCCGTTGAAAATATTCGCGTCACTTCCACCACCAGAGTGGAACGTTTGCGCCGTAAGACCTATCGTACTCATCGCACGAGACGTCAATTGCACAATCGGTGCTGAATCGTCATGCATATAGGATGCATAGACGATATCCGCATGGAACTCACATGTTGTCCCCGCTTCTGCGGCGGCAGATTCACAAGCTTGTTTCATCGCTTCAATCTGCGCTTCCAGCTTATGCTGAACGATACTGCGTGCTTCGGCTTCCATTTTCACTTTGTCGCATACCACGTTCAGTGGTCCTACGCCAGAAAAGCTGCCAATGTTCGCAGTCGTTTCATTATCAATTCTGCCTAGTGACATACGTGAAACGGCTTTGCTAGCCACTTGGATGGCCGAGATCCCATCTTCCGGATTCACTCCCGCATGAGCGGATTTGCCATGGAAAATGATCTCAATTTCCGCACGTCCAGGTGCTGCCGTTGCAATCGCGCCAAGGTTGCCATTGGAATCCAATGCGAAACCATATTCAGCTTCCATGCTGCTGCGTTCCATCGCACGAGCGCCTTTCAAGCCGCTCTCTTCCCCAGCAGTAATGACGAACTGAATACGACCATGCGGGATATTTTGTTCTTTCAGAACTAAAATCCCTTCGATCATCGCGGCAATTCCTGCTTTATCATCGCTTCCAAGAATCGTCGTGCCGTCTGAGCGAATGTAACCATCTTCCCCAATTTGCGGTTTGATGCCATTGCCAGGCGCGACTGTATCCATGTGTGACGTAAAGAAAATGGTTGGAATCGCTGCGTTACTGTCTGTTGCTTCCAATGTGCAAATCAAATTGCCAGCGCCGTGACCGCTTTTGGACATCGAGTCATCCTCAACAACCTGCAAGCCTAGCTGACTGAATTTTTCTTTGAGAACGACACAGATGTTTTGCTCAAATCGCGTTTCACTATCCACCTGAACTAGGGAAATGAACTCTTTAATTAAACGATCTTGTTGAATCATGTACTTTCCTCCGATACACACTTTGAGTTACAATAAAACGGTACAAGCTTGGATGATAAAGGAGTGAATCCCGTGCTACAAAATAAGAAATGGTTTAAAGTCGTTATTTACATTATGCTCTTCGTTATGCTGTTATCCAGTATATTGTTTACAGCTGGTTTGTTTTTCACATCTTAAACCATTAGTAAATTTTAGTATCCGCGTTGTAGCTTTCTAAATTTTCTTTCACTCTCTGCAGGAACCTTCCACAGATCACACCATCAAGAATTCGGTGATCGAGCGACAAGCAAAGGTTAACCATGGAACGAACCGCTATCATATCTTGTATCACGACAGGCTTCTTCACAATCGATTCAAACGTTACGATCGCTGCTTGCGGGTAGTTAATGATTGGATACGAGAGAATCGAACCGAAGGAGCCTGTATTATTTACAGTAAACGTACCGCCAACCATATCGTTCAGCGCTAATTTCCCCGCACGCGTTTTCTTCGTCAACTCATCAATTTCCCTTGCTAATCCTGCGATATTCTTTTGATCCGCTTTCTTAATGACTGGGGTCATCACGGAATCTTCCGTCCCAACGGACAAGGAAATATTTATATCGCGTTTCACGATAATTTTATCTACTGCCCATACGGAGTTAATAATCGGGTAATCTTTAATCGCATTGACGACCGCTTTCAGCATGAACGCTAGGTAAGTCAAATTGATTCCCTCACGTCGCATGAACTCATCCTTCACCTTGTTACGCAAAACCACGAGATTCGTCACATCGACTTCGATCATCGTCCACGCATGTGGAATTTCCGTGACGCTCTGGCGCATTTTCGTAGCAATCGCATTGCGCATTGGCGTGACATCAATAAAATGCTCATTCCGTACATCGAGATTGTGGCCTTCTGCTTCGCTCAGCGGTGTTTGTGGACTCGCTGACAAATGGATGCCCGAGCTGCGAACAGGCTGGTTCACTGGCTCTTCCGCAGCAACTGGAGCTGCAGGAGCTGTTGGCGTCGCAACTTGAACCGCCGCCGCTGCAGGTGCTACCGCATTGGCTCCACCAGATGCGATGAAGGTCTCAACATCCTTGCGGGTAATCCGCCCGCCAAGGCCAGTACCCGGTACGCGTGACAAATCCACGCGGTTATCTTGAGCAAGTCTGTGGACCGCTGGAGAGAAGCGGCCACGCATGCTCTGATCCGCGTCTTCGGACACGACTGTCGAAGGGGATACAGCTGCTGGAGCAGCTGTACTGCCTGCCGAAGAGCCAGCTGGCTCTTCAATGACACAAATCGCTTCACCTACCGCAGCCGTTTCACCGTCACCGACAATGATTTTGATCAGCTTGCCTTCAATGGGACTCGGCATTTCTGTATTTACTTTCTCTGTGAATAGCTCACATAGAACGTCATATTGTTCAATATAATCGCCTGGCTTTTTCAGCCATTTGCCGATAGTAGCCGAAACGAGACTTTCCGCCAAATGCGGAACAGTCACCTCGGTGAGGCGGCCAGTTTGGTTCATAGAAGTACCTCCTAATTTCGGGAAAGATCAACGGATAAGAACACGAACTAGAATAACGCTAACTGACGCATAGCTTCCTTCAGCTTATCCGCATTCAGTAGGAAAAACTTCTCCATTGGCGGATTGCTGCCTACTGCCGGAACATCTGGACCACAAAGTCTCGCGATGGGCGCATCTAGCTCAAATAGCATCTCTTCCGCGATGATAGCAGATACTTCTGCACCTACCCCACCTGTTTTGTTGTCCTCATGCGTAATAAGTACTTTGCCTGTTTTTCTAGCGGCTTCTAGTATCGCTTCGCGATCAAGCGGCTGCAAGGTACGCAAATCAAGCACGTGCGCTGAAATACCTTCCTTCGCCAATTCCTCTGCGGCTTGAAGTGCATAATTAACCACCATGCCATAGGCAATGACGGTAATATCTGTTCCTTGACGCTTCACATCTGCTCTACCAATCGGAACGATATAGTCCTCATCTGGGACATCTGCAGATAACGCAAGATAACATTTTTTATGTTCAAAATAAAGGACAGGGTCGCCATCACGAATTGCCGCCTTTAATAATCCCTTCGCATCGTACGGGTTCGAAGGTGCAACGATTTTGAGACCCGGCGTGCCGAAGAAGACCGATTCCGGACACTGGGAATGGTACAACGCACCTGCGCCAGTTGCGCCGTAAGGGGCACGAATGACGATTGGGCAGCTCCAGTCATTGTTTGAGCGGTAGCGAATTTTCGCAGCTTCGCTCAGGATCTGATTCGTTGCCGGGAAAATAAAATCGGCAAATTGTATTTCAGCGATTGGTTTCATGCCGTACATCGCCGCGCCGATGGCTACACCAACGATCGCTGACTCTGCCAGTGGCGTATCCAGCACACGTTCTTCGCCGAATAGATCACGAAGTCCCTTCGTCGTGTTGAGTACACCGCCTTTGCCTACGTCCTCCCCGAGGACGAAAACATTGTCATCCTTATGCATCTCCTCTTGCATCGCAGAACGAATTGCTTCCAAATACGTAATCGTTGCCATCTTAGTTGCCATCTCCTTCCGCATAAACATGAAGAAGCGTATCTTCCGGCTTCGGATAAGGGGCAAGATCAGCATACTTCGTTGCTTCATTCACTTCTTGCTTTTGACGCTCTTGAAGTGCTTGGTCTTGTTCTTCACTCCAAAGCTCACAAGCGATGAGATATTCCTTGAATTTCAAAATACCGTCTTTCTTGCGGTTTTCTTCTACTTCGTCTTTTGTACGATAAAGCATGTCATCATCCGAAGTGGAATGCGGCATAATGCGATAGCACATCATCTCGATTAAGGTTGGACCTTCGCCGCGAGCAGCTCTTTCTCTCGCTTCCTTCGTAACGCGGTACATTTCTAATACATCCGTACCATCCACTTGAATGCCAGGGAAGCCATATCCGATGGCACGGTCAGAAATTTTACCTGCTACCTGTTTATGAAGAGGCACAGAAATGGCATACTGATTATTTTCACAAACGAAAATAACCGGCAGCTTATGTACACCTGCGAAATTGCAGCCCTCATGGAAATCCCCTTGATTGCTGGAACCTTCCCCGAACGAAACGAATGTGACAAAATCCTGTTTCTTCATTTTCGCTGCCAAAGCAATACCCGCTGCATGAGGAACTTGTGTTGTAACCGGAGAAGATGCCGTTACGATATGATTTTTACGATCCCCGAAATGACCGGCCATTTGTCTGCCGCCGCTGTTCACATCTTCTGCTTTACAAAAAATAGCGAGCATGAGATCTTTCACCGTCATACCAACCGATAGGACGAATGCATAATCACGGTAATAAGGTAAGAAATAGTCCTTCTGACTCTGCATCGCGAAAGCCATACCAACTTGTCCGGCATATTGTCCCATACCTGAAACGTGAAAAGGAATTTTACCAGCACGCTGGAGCATGAAGGCTCTCTCATCAAATTTCGTTGCAAGGCTCATGACCGTATACATACGCAAAGCCTCATCATCGGATAATCCTAAACTTCTGTGCTTATATAGCTGACCAATGGACATGGAGTTTGCCTCCTTAGTGAGATTAAATGGTTACTAAAACTTATTACCTGGTCCTAGTACTTGACTCTATAAGCATATTATAAACGGAAACGTTTATGATTACAATTTTTATCCGCTAATTGCAATGCCATCCACAGCAAGCATCGCTTCCCCTAAGGCCTCTGAAAGTGTCGGATGCGGATGAATCGTCTGTCCAACTTCCCACGGCGTTGCATTCAGCACCTGGGCTAGCGCAGCCTCTGTGATACTGTTCGTAACTTGAGGGCCGATCATGTGAACACCAAGAATATCATTCGTATCTTTATCGGCAATCACCTTCACGAATCCATCGGAATCTCCATAAACTAGAGCTTTCCCTATTCCTTTGAAACTAAATTTACCAACTTTCACTTGGCGGCCTTGATCTATTGCCTGCTGCTGAGTCCATCCAACACTTGCGATCTCAGGTCTTGTATAGGTGCATTTGGACACAAGGTGCGTCTGCAACTCGTCTGGTTGATGTCCTGCGATATGCTCCGCCGCCACAATGCCTTCATGCCCCGCCATATGCGCGAGCATTAACCCGCCAATAACATCCCCAACCGCATAAATATGGGATTCCGTTGTCTGCATGAAGCGATTGACGCGAATGACACCTTTATCGATTTTGACATCGGTATTTTCAAGCCCCATCGCTTCAACATTCGCTACACGACCTACGGAAACAAGAACACGCTCCGCGGATAGCTCGTGCACCTCACCTTGCTTGTCCACTTGCATCGTAACCATGCCATCCGTCACCTTTACCGACTCTGGCAGCAACTTCGTACCCGTCTCCAGCTTAATGCCACGTTTCTTGAACAAACGTTCCAACTCTTTAGAAACATCCTCATCTTCCAGGTTGACTAGACGCTTATCGACTTCTACAATCGTAACCTCAACCCCAAAATCATGCAGCATGGAAGCCCACTCCACGCCAATTACGCCACCGCCAACAATAATAATAGACTTCGGCAGACTCTCCATCCGCAGGGCATCTTCACTTGTGATAATCGAAGTGCCGTCTATCTCTAACCCTGGCAAGCTGCGTGGTCTAGAGCCCGTTGCAATGATAAGATTGCTCGAAAGCAGCGTCTCAATATCACCATCTTCCTTCTCAACGGAAACAGCCCCGCTGCGCGGAGAGAAAATAGAAGGACCAATAATACGACCATTCCCATAATGAATCGTAATTTTGTTCTTTTTCATTAGGAACTGAAGTCCTTGATGTAGTTGATCAACAATCCGTTGCTTACGTCCCAGAACTCCATCAAAATTCAATGACACCGATTGTGCAGAAATCCCATAATCTTCGCTATGCTTCATCGAAGCAAATACTTCCGCGCTGCGCAATAATGCTTTACTCGGAATGCAGCCTTGATGCAAGCAGGTACCGCCCATTTTGTCACGTTCGACGATGGCTACCGTTTTACCTAACTGTGCAGCCCTAATTGCAGCTGTATAGCCTCCGATTCCTCCGCCTAATACCACAACATCATATCTATGTTCACTCATGAATGTTAGCCTCCTATGAAACAATTCCTTGTTATATGTATATGTGTGTCTCTATTATATTACCCTTTTTTGGGATCGAAGTCATAGTCTTATTTATGAATTAGACACACTAGCCGTTTCAGAGTATGATGTTAGAAAAAACATGTTTCATCTCAAGTAAGGAGTTAATATGAAAGCACCCTTTTATCGTTTTATTGCTATTCTACTTCTAGTTATTCCAGGAATAACCGCTACTTATGGCTTTCTCGCAATGAAAGATGCCATTTTCGCCCAATTTGATACGGTTACCAATAGCGGCATGTTATGGGGGAAATTTTTCTTAGGTCTTGTATTATTTCTGATCGGCGTTGCTTTTATTGGCGGATGGACCTTCTTCAGAGATCGCAAACGGAATTATCTAGCCCCACGTTTCAAACCTAAACGCAATAAATAGACCGGACAATGTGTCCGGTCCTTTTATTTTCTAATCGCGCTCAATCTGCCCCAACAAGCTTCCACACGACATGACTTGCACGCTTCAGGATCCACTGCAATTGAAACAAGCTTAAACCAATAAAAGTACCGGATAGAACAATGGTTGAAATCACTTCTCTCCGCCAATTTACGGGCTGGCGTGAGGTAAAGGCTTGCAAGGTTTTTATATCCACGAGGCGAGCCCCTACTTTCATCCGCACAAGAAGGGCACTCCCCATATTGTCATTGCCGCTAGACAGAAAATCACTCATATGCGCCTGTACACCTACCGTAACAAGCCATTCCCCACCCTTTTCATAAGCTAGCAACAAAGCAGCATCTTCACTGTTACCTGTATATGGAAAAACATGCTCCACATCTATACCATCACTAGACTGTTCGTTTGGGGACGTATGGATAATGATTTCAGCACCGCAATGCCAAGCTCGATTCGATATCTGATTCGCATCCCCCACGACAACATCAGGGACATAACCATGCGCGATAAGTACATCCGCCCCTGCACCTACCCCCAGCAATACCGGCTTAAAATCCGAAATAAACCCGCAAGCTGCTTGCAAATCCTTCTTATAGCCTTTTCCAGCGGATACCACAAAGACGTACCTGCCAGTGAACTGTGTGCGCAGCGGCAAGTTGGGCAAAGGAGCTTTAACAGCTTGCCTTTCGCGCATCGCATAAGCTAAGGTATGCTCCACAAAGGGTTCCCAGCGCTCCACAGCCTGCTCGTTAGCTGCCCGTTGAGCGATTAGCCAATTCTCCCGTGTAAATGGACGACAGGGCACATCTTGACCGCTCACATGAATCGTATCTTGATATATAATGATCTCAGCTTCATGCAGAAAGAGTTCAACATACACCTCATCCACTTCCATGATGGGAATGTGCTCATGTAGAATCATAAGTGGGCCTTGCGTTGGAAACGCACCGCTCATGACATGTCCACATTGAACGATCGCTTTCACTTTTCGATCTATCAGTTCTTGGGCATCCTCTTCATCCATGTCCCCTTGAATAAGTAAAACAATTCGACTACTCGGCACCTGTTGATAAGATTCACAATTGCCCAAAATTTTTGCTATTTTTCCTTTGCAGATCAAATCAGGCTTCGCGGCAAATAAAGATAAGGATGACCAGTTCATGGTTAGACACCTTGCTTTCCTAACGTAAGTCTCATGGCCTACCTAATTTGCCCGATCCCACAAACTTCTATGTATATTTTGAGCTGTGAATGGCAAGCATTGTTTATAATCTTAAAAGAAGGAGGAACATCTATGGAGCTAAACATGAGCGCAGATGAAGTGTTAGGCCAAATTGTGCAGCTTCACAGCACAGGGGAATCACTAGCTAAAAAAAATGTGAAGAAGCTGCATCCTGATCTTATGAAAAACGCCCTGTATTACTACCCAAGTTGGGAACATGCCTTACAGAAGACTGGAGTTAGCACCATTGTTCACTAAACATACATAGGACTTGCATCATGCTCCGCAAGGTTCATCCTTCCGGAGCCGTTTTTATGCTTACTCTTCTTCGAGCACTTCCCACTCCACCTGAACCATGCGATCTACCCACGTTCGAATTTTCACTTCAATCGCTTGTTCGATTTCTTCATCTGTCATTTCACCCAGTTTGTGCTCAGCAATCTCCAGCACGTCCGTTTTCTTCGTTTCGCCATCTATCGCTAATTGAATTTGAATGCGCATGCGGTTCCCCTTTTTCCGTTATCAACTAAACTTTCCATTGCCTCTTGCCTATCACCTGTTAAAATAGAAGTATTACTTACATTCAAATAGAAATGAGGAATTACAATGTCTCGATCTCAAGCACAAAAGCTTCGCCAACGCAGTTTACGGGAAGGCAAATTAGATCCTACCATGAATCGCTTACACTGGTTCGGAACGAATCCAGTAACCAAGACAACACCTACTCGCATTGAACTGCAAGCCAAACAACAGAATAAACACAAATCTAGGAATTTGAACCATTCATATGGCGATGATTCCTTTTATTTTTCTATCTCTTCCTGAATTGAGATCCCCTGCTGAGCAGCAAAATGGATCATTTCTTCCCTTTCCGAGGGTCGGAACGTATATTTACAGTCGAACCCGTTGAAAAATAACTGCCAACTCCTGACAACTCTGTGCTCATCTACTTCTAACTCCGCAACATATAACGAATCAGGCTCATCTTCAAACTGCAGGCCGATGTGTAAGTACGTCTTCCCCTCAGATATTTCCTGTTCACAATAGTCCATGATCATGTCTAAATGACCTCCTATTGAATAAAATCTTTTTTATTTATATAATATACTAATGCAACCGAGCTAACAAAGTGAAAGCATGCTAATTTATGAATTTGCGAAGTAGTCCTGTTAGATACTGAGCAAACTCTTAGGAGGAAATACATATGGCTTACGATCCGCAAGTAGTTGATGCAACAATAGTGAGTGATAATAAAAAGAATGGTCTCTTCGAAGTTGTTGTGTCTTTGAAAGACCGCAACAAATGCCGTCTATTCTTTGAAAGAGACGCAGAAACAGGTATCGGCCGAGTAACCGACTTGAACCGATTGATGAAAGAGCCTTGCCCGATTTGCCGCAAAGATTACCTATGCAACTGTCTGGACCGTTACAAGCACTCTATTGCAGATCAAGCTTTAACGCTCATTAAGTAACAACACAACGAAACCCCCTGAGCCGATGGCTCAGGGGGTTTCATTGTATGACTCGCTATTTATTCGTAAATCACTCGATAGAGTCCTTCTAGCAAACTTTGGTAATTCCTAGGGTCATACGTAATCTCCGCAAAGGAGACATGAATGACCTTGTTGGTTGTTTTAACAATGAAAAAGCTGTCCGAACTATCATCAGCGTCAATATACGTATAGCATACTAACTGACTGCTGCCCGTTTGGTTCCGTAGAAAAGCTGTTGCTTCTTCACTCTCATTTGCGAACTTCGGCACACTGTCACCTCCTAATGACCATTCATCCCCGTCATCTCAATTGATTAGCATGTCTATCGTTCCTAGCCATTAATTAAGACTGTGATGTTTTCTTTCTCTTCAAAGCCAGATATCCACCCAAGAGTGACGCGGGAACGATGGCAATTAAACCAATCAACTCATACCACAGCGGAATTATATCCTGCGTTAATATGGAATCAAATCCAATCCCGGCTCCAATGACACCTATGATTGCTGCATTGAAGAGTTCAGCGCGTTTGGCTACTTTTGCAGTAAAATAACTACCTAAGAACGTCCAGAACAAGCCAACGACTAAAAATAAGAGTAATAGACCTACATTCGCATATATGGCATTTACATCTTGATCCGACGCAGGAGCGTTTGCAAAATACAAACTCCCGATCAATCCTGACGACAACATCGTTCCGATATTATCGATAGCTATTCCCAGCAACACGGCTAGGAAATGAAATTTCCGCACACTTTTTTGTTCCGACATAGACTCTTCTTCTCTCCTGCTCACTTCTATCTAGTAACCTCATCCATAATACCATGTGGAAACCCTACTAGCCAGTTCAGATCGAACTAAGCCTGCACCCACCAATCGGTTTTTGTGTAATTCCCTATATCGGATCCCCGCAAGGTGATGGTTTGCCCAATTCGTGGCGTCACAATCTTGACCCCTTTCTCCTGAGCAGCTCTTACTGCTCGAGTGACAGGATCATTCCAATCATGCATAGCTAACGTGAAGGCCCCCCAATGAATGGGTAGCATAACCTCACCTTTCACGTCAAGATGCGCTTGAACGGTTTCCTCCGGCATCAAGTGGATATCCGCCCAACGCTCATCATACTGTCCGCATTCCATTAGCGTGAGGTCAAAAGGGCCATATTTATCCCCAATATGTTTAAAATGAGGCGTATACCCACTGTCACCGCTGAAATAGATGTTGGACTGTTTCCCTTTGATCACCCACGAACACCACAAGGTTGCACCGCGGTCATTCACACTGCGTCCTGAGAAATGGTTAGCAGGCGTGCATGCCAGCTCTAAACCTTGGTAAGTGAACTCCTCCCACCAATCATGTTCCTCAATCTTGGCCGCCGGCACACCCCAACGGATGAGATGACCGCTAACACCCAGCGGCACAATAAAGCGATTCACTTTGTCTTTCAATTTCATAATAGAGCCGTAATCCAAATGATCATAGTGATCATGAGATAAAATGACAGCATCGATGTGAGGAAGTTCTGCAATTTCAAAAGGAATCCCATTGCTGTATCTATTTTTCCCCAGCCAAGGAAACGGTGACGGTGTTCGGCCGAACATGGGGTCGAGCAGCAAGGATTTGCCATCGATCATCAGTAAACTAGCCGAGTGACCGAACCAAGTAACGCTTGTATCCCCATTCCCTGTGAAGTGAGGCTTATCCATCGGTAAGAAGGATGCAGGGCGTCGATTCGGGCTTCCTTTGATCATATCGCGCAAGATTCCAAGTGTCGTTGAAAAGCTCATATTCATCATCGCCGGGACTGGATTTTCAAACTTATCTAGCCCATATTGAGGTGATTCCGCAAATTTCTTCATCTCATCCCGTGAAGGCTTTCGGCCGAAAATCGGGTACACATTCATAACTAAGTAATAGACACCAACCAAACCCACGATAATTCCTAGCGTTAGTAACATCCTCGTTGCCTCCATGTAATCTCTGTTCTACTTACACATTCTCATCCAAGAAAGAATAAGCTACGTTGTAATAACGTAACAACTTATCCCTTGGTTCCAAGTTTTCAGGATGCGCTTCATGGGCTCCAAAATTATTTCAGAGGACAGGGACAGGAGCACAATCAGTCGTTTCGCCCAAACATTCCGCCGAAATAGTCATAAGCTATCTCGAAACACAAACCAAATAACCATTGGAGGTTGATTCGAATGAGTTGTGGAACTGGCGTAGGTTATGGAACGTCTGCAGCTGCTGTGTTGGTACTTTTCATCTTGTTGGTTATTATCACTAGCGCATTTGTTTGGTAATCTAAAACCATACAGGGGGACTACCTAGACCTTCTAGGTAGTCTTTCTGCTTCCCACTGCTTCCCCACTGCGCCCCCGCAGCTGATGAACAAAAGAAAAAGAACGCTCAGCGTTGAGCGTCCCTTCTCACATATATGTTACACATTTTCTATTGATTCTAACTGTCTCAAGAAACCTTATGCTCAATTCTGAGCTTATCCGCCACCATCGCGATGAATTCGCTATTGGTCGGTTTAGATTTCGAGATATTAATCGTGTATCCAAAAATAAAGGAGATGCTGTCGATGTTGCCGCGCGTCCAAGCGACTTCAATCGCGTGACGGATCGCACGTTCAACGCGGCTAGGCGTTGTTTTATATTTTTCGGCAATAGCCGGATAGAGCGTTTTCGTGATTGCACCTAGGATTTCAATATTGTTGTAAACCATCGTAATGGCTTCACGCAAATATTGGTAGCCTTTGATATGGGCAGGTACACCAATTTCATGAATGATACTTGTAATATTGGCATCCAAATTTTTACCTTTTGGCATATGCACAACATTCGCACGCGGCGTTGAGGTTGACGTTGTTGTTGTTGCTGAATTTCCTGCAAGCTGACGAATCCGATTCGTGAGGGTTTCCATATCAAATGGTTTCAATATGTAATAGGAAGCTCCCAGTTGCACAGCCTTTTGTGTAATATTCTCTTGACCAAAAGCTGTTAGCATGATGATTTTGGGCTGTGAAGGAAGATTCATTTCTCGCATTTTTTCCAGAACACCAAGTCCATCTAGATGAGGCATAATAATATCTAAAATGAGAACATCGGGTAGCTCACGCTGTTGCTCCAGAAACCGAAGGACCTCGTTACCGTTATACGCAACGCCCATAATTTCCATATCCTCTTGCTCACCAATGAACTCTGATAATAAATGGGTGAATTCTCGGTTATCGTCTGCAAGTAACACCTGAATTTTTTGCAACTGAATTTCCTCCTTTAGCTACTAAACAAGTTGGTATTTTCTCTCTTAAGTAAGCTATTCGACAGCTCATTTTAAAATCCTTCTGTCGAATATTATTTTTCTTTTCTTTTGTTTGAGTTTCTTATATAATATAATATTTATCTTCTGATTCCAACATTTTTCGACACGAAGCCACTAAACTCGCTATTTCACTGTCGCATCCGGTAAAAAAGAAATAAAGAACTAAAGGCCACTAGCTCACCTTTAGTTCTTTGTTGATGTCCCCAGATGTTGGACGAAGGATAATGCCCGAATCCTGCAACATCCATTCGATGAAGCATCCATAGCCGCTCGTTGGATCATTCACGAACACATGTGTGACCGCCCCGATCAATTTGCCATTCTGGATAATTGGGCTTCCGCTCATCCCCTGTACAATGCCACCTGTTTTATCTAAGAGACGAGGATCTGTGATTTTGATAACCATACCTTTCGTACCTGGTACGTCTTGTTTAGATACGTGAACCACTTGGATATCAAACTTCTCGACCTTCTGTCCTTCGAGCACCGTATAGATTTGCGCCGGCCCTTCCTTCACTTCTTCAGCAAAAGCTACAGGAATCGCTTCTTTATCTAAGCTATGATCCGGGGCACCATACATTTTCCCGAAAATGCCGAAAGCCGTATTTCGTTCAATGTTCCCAATCACTTTACTGTCTTTGTAAAGAGTAGCATGCTTTTCACCCGGATCTCCGTTATGACTCTTGGAAATCGAAGTAACATTCGAATAGACAATGTCACCATCGCCTACAATAATGGGTGTCTGGGTATCCATATCTGTTATAACATGTCCAAGAGCCCCATAGACGCCTTGATCGGGTGCATAGAAGGTTAATGTTCCAACACCTGCCGCGGAATCACGAATGTACAATCCTAAGCGATAAGACTTATCTACAACGTCATACACTGGCTGCAGCTTGACAACAAGTTCTTGATTATTGCGTAAAATTTGCAGAACAAGCGGATTCTTGCTTTCGCCCGATTTGGCCACTAGCTCTGCGACCTTGCTTACATCCTTAGAATCCTTGCCATTAATTTTGGTAATTAAATCGCCGACTTGAATTTTCGCTTCCTCCCCAGGTGAAACTTTCTGTTCGGAGGCAACCGTTACGAGATGGTGACCCACGACTAGAATACCCGCGGACTTAATTTTAACACCGATCGTCTGTCCCCCTGGAATTACTTTTAAGTCAGGTACGACATTTACTTTGACAGTCTTGATTGGAATGGCTCCAAAAAGCTTGAGCTTCATTTCCGTTTGTCCAGAATGATCGGATTGCAGAGAAATAGGTTCGTTCAAATTAACTTGAAATGAGTGCTTGGCGTTGCCATTTACCTTCACAATATCCGTATCCTTGACCGTTACCTGGGCACTGACCGGCATCGTTAGCTGAAGCTGCTTTCCTTGTCCACTAAATAAGCGTAGTTCCTGTGGGAAGGAGGCAAAGCTCTGAAAAGGCGGGGACACACTGACCAAGCAAACGAAGAAGACGAGCAAGAGTCCGAACAATCTTTTTCTTTTGTTGGATTGCACTATCAACACGCTCCTTCAAGATTCCTTGAGCCCTGACGAACAACTCGTCAAATGCGTACCTATAAGTTAACCCCAGTCCCTCTCTTTTATAACTGTAAATGATGACTATCTATACTTTCATACCCTTGCTTTCTTATTTTTTGCCATGGTAAGCATTTCTCCCGCATGATGCAGCGTTGTTTCTGTTACTTCTACACCGCCAAGCATCCTCGCCAGCTCCTCAATTCGGCCAGCATCTGGCATATCTTGAACCCGTGTGAACGTACGCTCATGATCCACTTCTTTGCGAATGTAGAAATGAACATCAGCAAAACTTGCAACCTGTGGCAGATGCGTAATGGAGAATACTTGGCAGCTCTGCGAAAGAACCGACATTTTCTCCGCAATGGCTTGTGCCGCGCGTCCGCTCACCCCTGTATCAACCTCATCGAAAACGAGTACAGGAATTTGATCAATTCGGGCAAAAATGGCTTTCATGGCGAGCATAATACGAGAGAGCTCACCGCCTGAAGCAATTTTACTAAGTCCACGCAAAGGTTCTCCCGGGTTAGGTGCCATCAGGAACTCCACCTGATCAATCCCTTGTCTGGAAAAGCGGACCTTATTGCCGTCCACCTCAATTCCTCGATCATCGATAATATGGGCGATCTGCACGCGGAACTGTGTCCGTTCCATTTGTAGATCACGTAATTCGTGTTCAATTTGAGCGGAAAGATCGCTCGCAATCCCCTTACGAAGGTTGGATAAGTCCAAAGCATGCAGGCCAACTTGTTTCTCAGCAAGTGCAAGCTTATCTTCTAATTTACGAATGATTTCATCTTTATTTTCGATCGTATCGACTTCATTCTTGATCTTCTCGAGATAGGCTAAGATCTCTTTAATATTCTCTCCATATTTTCGCCGAAGAGACGTGATGGTATCTAATCTTTGTTCAATAAAATCAAGACGGGAGGAATTGAATTCGATGCCGTCACGATAATCTCGGATCTGATAAGCGGCATCTTCTAATTGATAAAAGGCCGATTGCGCCTGTTCGAGAAGAGGACTTAGATTAGTCGGATCTAACTGAACAATATCCTGCAAGCGTGAGACGGCTTTCCCTGCCGCATCTAATCCCCGATTCGTTGCATACAGAAAATCATAAGCCTCGGAGGAGTTTTGATACAGCTTCTCTGCATTCGCCAGTTTCCGCTTCTCTTCAGCTAAGGACTCATCTTCACCAATCTTGAGTTTGGTAGCAGATATTTCGTCAATCTGAAACCGATACAGATCTAACATTTGCAAAGCTTGCTTACTCGTTTCCTGTAGATCATTCAGCTCTTTTTGCAGCTTCATGTACTTGTCGTAGCTCGCTTGATACGTCGCTTTCGCTAGTTCTATTTCTGCACTTCCAAATAGGTCAAGCGAGTGAATATGCTCGTCCACATGAAGTAGAGACTGATGCTCATGCTGACCGTGAATATTAACGAGCCACTCACCTGTCTTGCGCAGCATCGTCATATTTACTAGCTGTCCGTTAATGCGACTTGAGCTTTTACCTGTCGCCGTAATCTCTCGACGAATGATGAGATGCTCAGAAGCATCCGCCTCGATTCCAAGCTCTGTAAGCGTATGCCAAACAGGATGTGAAGCTGGTAAATCGAACATGGCTTCGATCTCCGCCTTATCTGCACCATACCGCACCAATTCTGCTGAACCTCTACCGCCGACAATGAGTGTTAACGCATCTATGATGATCGATTTCCCAGCACCCGTTTCCCCTGTCAACACGTGAAAACCTGCCTTAAACCGAATATGTACATGTTCAATAACAGCTAAATTACGAATTGAAAGCTCTGTAAGCATGAACGCCTCCTGAAATTATGATAATAAGGACATGACTTCATTGACAAAAGTTACACTGTTCTCTTTCCCGCGGCAAATAACAAGAATCGTATCATCACCACAAATGGTTCCCATCACACCGTTCCATTCCAAGTTATCAATTAAGGCACAAATCGTATTTGCAGTCCCTGGTAAACACTTCATCACAACTAAATTGTCGGTATAATCGATGCTGACAAAATGGTCACTTAACGCACGACGAAGCCGTTGCATAGGATTAAACCGCTGATCTGCCGGCATTGAATACTTGTACCTGCCATCATCTAACGGAACTTTGATCAAATGGAGTTCTTTAATATCTCTTGAAACCGTCGCTTGCGTGACATGGAATCCTGCCGCGCGCAGCGCTTCAACCAGTTCATCTTGTGTTTCAATCTCATGATTTGTAATAATTTCTCTAATTTTTACATGCCTTTGACCCTTCATCCTTACACCTCTATGTGAAAAATGATTTTTTTGATTTTGCTTATGCTCATATCAACGTAAAGGATACCCTGTGCCTCAGGATAAATGAGGGTGTATGGCAGCAGCATGTCACGAACAGCGCTCCCTGTCATCTCAAGTGGTTTACGATCTTTGGCCACTTTCACAAGATAAACATGATCTTCCTTTTGTACAAAGTAATCGATAAACAAGCGACTTTCTAACTGATCTCTTTCACCAACGGTCATCGTAATTGGTATTTTGGTCTTACCCGCAAGCACCTCGAAACCAGCACCTTCAAGCAGATCAACAACATCGTCCTCAGGGATATTCGCATGCCTCGGAATTCGCCCTCTTCTTCGATTTGAACCCGCTGACCATTTCTGAAATCGCCAAATGACTACACAAACAACAACGATCAGGATTAACAAAATGACTCTTACATCGCCTTGTTCCATGTCCTTCACCTCGCCATAGTATTCGCGAATCCGACAGGAAAATCCTTTCTGTTATGTGAAAAAACCCATCTCAGGGCCGCAAAAGGCGTTCACAAAGATGAGTTTATTTGCCATGTAATTTCTGAGACCCTCGCGCAGTCTCCGCGATTAGAGCTTTCATTGATTCTGGTGCTGCAAGTGATGCATCGCTCTCGTTACTCGACCAGTAGGCCAGGAATTCTATGTTCCCTTCTCCGCCTGTTATTGGTGAATACGTCAATCCTTTTAACCGGAAGCCCAGCTCCTCCGCAAATGAAAGTACCGTTGTCAGAACGTCAATGTGTACATCTGTGTCTCGTACAACCCCTGACTTGCCAACTTTCTCTCTGCCTGCTTCGAATTGTGGCTTAATAAGCGCGACAACATGTCCTTGATCACCTAAAATTTCCTTCAACGGCGGCAAAATAATCCGTAATGAAATAAACGATACATCGATACTCGCAAAGGTTGGTCTCGGTCCGTTCAAATCTTCCAATTTGGTGTAACGAAAATTCGTTCTTTCCATCACATGAACACGTTCATCATTACGAAGTGACCAATCCAATTGGTTGTAGCCAACATCGACAGCATAGACAGAAGCGGCGCCATTTTGGAGCGCACAATCCGTAAATCCTCCTGTAGAAGCGCCAATGTCTAACATTACCGCACCTTGCAAATCAATTTCGAATTGCTTTAGCGCTTTTTCAAGCTTTAGTCCGCCACGACTTACGTAAGGATGCAGCGCTCCTTTTACTTTGAGAACAGCTTTACGACTAATTTTCATTCCGGCTTTATCAACTGGCTCTTCATCCGCAAAAACAAGGCCTGCCATAATGGCGGCCTTTGCCTTTTCTCTGCTTTCAAAATAGCCTTGCTCTAGTAGCAATAAGTCTAATCGTTCTTTATCCGATGACATATATGTTGTGTTGCTCCTATTCCAATCGGTTACTAGACCTTAGCCCGCAAGGCCTTACGAGGCACTAGTTTCTTCACTTCCGTAATTAGGTTTTGAGCCGTAAGGCCAACCTCATTGCGTTGCTCTGGCACGCTGCCATGCTCAACGAAATAATCTTGAATCCCCATCAATTCCACTTGTAAACCAACGACACGTTTCTCCGCATAAAACTCCAGGACAGCACTTCCGAAGCCACCTTGAATAGAGCCTTCTTCCATCGTAATCACTGGCATGGATTCTTTCGCTAATTGCAGCAGATAAGCTTCATCTAACGGCTTGATAAATCGCGCATTCACGACGCGAAGCTCGATGCCTTCTTGTGATAGCAACGCTGCTGCCTCTTCCGCAACTTGAACCATAGGTCCGACTGCAAGGATAGCTGCATAATCTCCCTCACGCACCGTTTCCCAAGTGCCGATAGGAATTGCTTTGGGTGCCTCATCAATGTTAGCACCAGTCCCATTGATACGCGGATAACGATAAGCAATCGGCCCGTCGTTATATTCTAGCGCCGTCTGCATCATATCACGCAATTCTTTCTCATCCTTCGGCATCATCAAGACCATGTTAGGAATTGTACGCAAAAATGAAATATCATAAACCCCTTGGTGCGTCTCACCATCTGGGCCAACAAAGCCTGCACGGTCGATCGCAAAGGTAACATTTAATTTAGGTCGACAAATATCATGAACCACTTGATCATATGCACGCTGTAAGAACGTTGAATATACGGCGAATACCGGTTTCAAGCCTTCACTCGCGAGTCCTGCACATAAAGTAGCCGCATGCTGTTCCGCAATACCAACGTCGATCATCCGATTCGGGAATTGCTTCGCAAATTTCAACAGTCCAGATCCACCTGGCATTGCTGGTGTAACGGCAATAAGACGGGAGTCTTTCTCTGCAAGTTCAATTAAGGTATCTCCGAAAACTTGTGTATACATCGGCGGTCCCGAAGACTTAAGTACTTGACCCGACTCCATTTTATAGGGTCCTAAGCCATGCCACGTATGAGAGTCATTTTCTGCTGGCTTATAGCCTTTACCTTTAGTCGTAACGATATGAATAAGGACTGGACCTTGAACCTTTTCAGCCTGTTTGAGCGTTTCCATAAGCACTTGCAGATTATGTCCATCAACAGGGCCAATGTAGGTGAAGCCTAATTCTTCAAACCAAACACCATTCAATACAAAATATTTAAGACTATCCTTCAGCTTCTCCGCTGTTTTGGCCAGCGTTCCGCCGATGGCAGGAATTTTCTTCAGTAAGTATTCGACTTCTTCTTTAGCTTTCAAATAATGACGATCCGAACGAATCTTGCTTAAATAATTATGAAGAGCCCCGACATTGGGCGCAATAGACATTTCATTGTCATTCAGAATGACCGTAATATTCTTCTTCTCGTGACCGATATGATTCATGGCTTCTAACGCCATACCGCCTGTAAGCGCACCATCACCAATAATGGCAACTACTTTATTATGTTCGCCTTTCAGATCACGCGCCATCGCCATACCCATGGCAGCGGACAGGGAAGTACTGCTATGTCCTGCTTCCCAGACATCATGTTCGCTCTCAGACCGCTTAATAAATCCGCAGAGCCCTTTGTACTTGCGTAAAGTATCGAACTTGTCTTTGCGTCCAGTCAAAATTTTGTGCACGTACGCCTGGTGACCCACATCAAAAATAAATTTATCATACGGGCTGTGAAACATGGTGTGTAATGCAATTGTGAGTTCAACCACGCCTAAATTCGGGGCCAGATGTCCACCTGTAACGGAAAGCTTCTCAATAAGAAATTGACGGATTTCTCCCGCCAATTCTTCAAGCTCCGTCAAGGATAACCGCTTCAAATCTGCAGGCCGATTGATTTGTTCGAGCAGCACGCTTGTTTCCTCACTTTCAATGTGAAAATACTAAGATTTCACCATTATATCATATAATTGGGCATTTCGTGTAAAACTACCTCTCGATGAGGACGCTCTACTTTAAACATATGCTTAATGATCCCGTTTCATTAGGTAATCTGCGATCTGAAGTAACCGCTCTGGGTTCGGAATATTGGAACGAATTAAGGCTTCTTTGGCTTGGTTCGTCAATTCTTTTACCTTTTGCTCAGAAGCTTCCATGCCGATAAAATAAGGGAACGTTACCTTCTGCTGTTTCTCATCGCTCTTCACAGGCTTACCTAGCTTCGCTTCGTCGCCGATAATATCCAAAATATCATCTTGAATCTGAAACGCTAGTCCTAAGGCATGACCAAATTCACTAAGAGCCTCTAATTGCGCTTCTGTCGCGCCAGCAATGTGTCCGCCAGCACGTAAAGAGAAAACGATCAAATCGCTTGTCTTGTGCGTATGAATATAAGTAAGCTCTTCCAATTTCGTTAAGCCTTGCTCCCCCAGCATATCCGCAGCTTGCCCGCCAACCATTCCACGAGCACCTGCCAACACAGCAAGTTCTTCTGTGATTGCCAGCACACGCTCTGCAGGAACACCAAATCGTTTGTGAGATTGCGCAATGCAGAAGAAGGCGTGCGTAAGCAATGCGTCGCCAGCTAGAATAGCCATAGCCTCGCCATAGACTTTGTGATTCGTTAACTTGCCTCTGCGATAATCATCATTATCCATCGCTGGCAGATCATCGTGTACCAAGGAATAGGTATGAACGCACTCAATAGCTAACGCAACTGGCATGGCAGCCTCAAGAGAACCCCCTAGTGCCTCAGAAGCAGCTAGAACCATGATAGGACGCAGTCGTTTGCCGCCTGCCATCAAGGAGTAATCCATAGACTCACGAAGTGAGCTTGGCACTTCCCACGCAGTAGGTAATGATTGACGTAATGCGGCTTCAACCAATTGGGCATGGGAAGCGATATATGTATGAATATTAGACGTCGTGTTATTCAAACTAATTCCCCTTATCTTCCAAGACAGGCTGGAAAGGCTTCCTTGTTACCCCAGCTTCCCCTTCAACCAGCATCTCAATTTTCTTCTCCACTTGCTCCAGCTTAACGCCGCATAAATGGGAGAGTCTTACGCCTTCTTGATACAATTCAATCGCTTTCTCTAAAGGTACGTCGCCGCTTTCCAGCTGACTTACTATACGTTCTAGTTGCTCGATTGCCACTTCAAAGCTTACTTCCGCTTCACTTGTTGACATCAATGTTCGCCTCCATCTCCGAAACTTGACATTGTATTTTACCGTCCTTAAGACGTATGGATAGCCGATCCCCGATCTTCACTTGCGATATCGATCTCACAAGCTGCTTCTCTTGTTCGTCATAGGCAAGGCTGTAGCCCCGCTGCATGACCTTCAGCGGGCTGAGCGCGTCCAGATGTCGGACGCTGGACTGCCACTCCTGCTTCTTCGAGCGCAGGAGGGTCTGCATGGCCGTGAGCATCTGGCGTTTGGACGTGTCCAAACGCCGTCTTGCCGCCACGGCCTGCTCGGTTGGATTGAAGCTGGATAAGCGCCGCTCCAGCTTCAATCTGCGCTGCGCCGACTCCGTCAGGCGCTGGCGTATGCGGTAACCGAGCTGCTCCGCCAGCCGGTCGAGTCGCTCCGCAGGCTGCATAAGCAGCTGCCTGCGGGGGTTCGTCAGGAACGGCGAGCGCTTCGCGCGCTCCAGCCGTTCCTGCTTGCGGCGCAGCTGCTGCAGCAGCCCGTAATGCAGGCGCTGTGCCTGCTGAGATAGCTGCTGCTTCAGCTCGAGGTGGTGCGGCACCGCGAGCTCTGCCGCCGCCGTAGGCGTCGGCGCTCTCAGATCGGCGACGAAGTCGGCGATCGTGAAGTCCGTCTCGTGGCCGACGGCCGAGATGATCGGGATCGTGGACGCTGCAATAGCCCGCGCCACGATCTCCTCGTTGAAGGCCCACAGCTCTTCCAGTGAGCCGCCTCCGCGGCCCACGATGAGCACGTCGGCCTCACCGAGCCGGTTCATCGCTTCGATCGCTTTGACGATCGAAGGCGCCGCCTGCGTACCCTGTACGAGGACAGGGTACAGCAAGATCGGGATCGACGGGAACCGCCGCTGCAGCGTGATGATGACATCACGAATGGCCGCGCCCGTCGGAGACGTGATCACGCCAATCGCGCGTGGAAACCGAGGAATCGGTTTCTTGCGCTCTGGCGCGAACAGCCCCTCGCCTTCGAGCTTCTTCTTTAGCTGCTCGAAAGCCAAATACAAGCTGCCGATGCCGTCCGGTTGCATCGCCGTCACATAGAATTGATAAGCACCGTCTCGCTCATAGACAGAAATGTTCCCCCGAGCAATGACTTTGGTGCCCTCTTTCGGGATAAATCCCAGCTTCTGATTATGCGAAGCAAACATGATGCTTTTCAGCCGGCCATCCGCATCCTTTAATGTAAAATACATATGACCACTAGAATGATGCGTGAAATTAGATATTTCACCCCGCACCCACACATCCTGGAGACGTGAATCTCCTTCCAGCAATAGCTTAATATAACGATTTAAGTCCTTAACGGATAAAATCTTCGTCTCATTTCTAGCCATAAGCTGACTATACGCTCACATTCGCATGAGCTGCACGGCTAGCCGCATCAACGGTATTGCGAAGGAGCATCGTAATCGTCATAGGCCCCACACAACCTGGAACAGGTGTAATGGCACTTGCTATCTCTTTCACAGCTTCAAAATCAACATCACCCGTTAACTTACCATCAGCAGGGCGGTTCATCCCCACATCAATTACGACAGCACCCGGTTTCACGTGATGTGCTTTAATCAAATGTGCTTTACCAACCGCGACAACGAGAATATCTGCTTGTTTGGTAATATCTTCCATGTTAGGCGTGCGGGAATGTACGACAGATACCGTTGCATGTTCACGAAGCAACAACATCGCCATCGGTTTCCCTACGATATTACTTCTGCCCACAACAACTGCATGCTTACCAGCGATTTCAACACCCGTCCGCTTGAGGATTTCAATGACACCATGCGGCGTACAAGGCTTCATGCCGTCTTTACCGATCATGAGGTTACCCACATTCACCGGATGGAAGCAATCCACATCCTTCGCTGGATCAATTTCATCAACAACCGCTTCTTCATTGATATGTTTTGGTAATGGTGATTGAACAAGAATGCCGTTAATGCGAGGATTGTTGTTAAAACCATGGATGAGTGCAATTAATTCTTCCTGTGTCGTCTGTTCAGGCAGGCGGTGTACTTCGGAATAGATGCCGACATCATCGCAAGCTTTTGCTTTGTTTCTCACATAAACTTGTGAGGCTGCGTCTTCACCAACAATAACAACGACAAGACCTGGTTGGTTTCCCTGCGCTGTAAGCTGCGCTGCATCAGATCTGATTTCTTCACGAATAGAGCTCACGAGTTCTTTCCCATTAATAACTTGTGCTGACATGTTATTTCCCCCTTAGCCATTTAAGCCATACCTCTATAAAAGTAAAGTGCTACTTGCTTCGACTTAACTCACTGCGTACGCAAAACTTTTTCTTTCAGTTCATCAATTTCTTTCAACATCTTCCCTAGTACACCATTAACGAATTTCCCTGATTCATCCGTGCCATAATGCTTAGCCAAATCAATCGCTTCATTGACAACAACCTTTGGCGGCACATCATCACGATACAACATTTCATAAGCACCAAGGCGCAGCACTTCCCGATCAATCCGAGACAGCCTGTCCATTGCCCATCCTTTGAGGTACTCCTCCAACAACTCATCGATACTTACTTTATTCTTGTAAGTTCCTTCAACAAGCTCAACAATATAGACCGGATCTATCTTATCTCCGGAGAAATCCAACTCCGATTCATTATCATGCTCAGCTTCATGAATCGCGATTTGAACAGCCTCCTGAGGAGTAGCCTCATTCATTTGGATTTGGTATAAGCTTTGTATAGCAATTTCACGTGCAACTCTGCGTTTCATTCTGTTCCTCCTAAGCGTCTCGCTCGTGCAAAACGACCTTCTCCTAAAAAACTCTTTATCCTAGTATACGTCAAAATAGAGCCAATCCAAACAAAAAAATCCATGGTTGAACCAGGGATTTTAGCGAAACATTCTCCATTTTTGTGTGAGATAGCGCCAAATGTCTTCCAGCATGACGAAACTTTCCTTGCGATCCAACTTATTTCCAACATAAAAACCGATAAGAACAATAAATCCAAAGATCAGCATATCCCAAAATCCGAAGAATAAGTAAATAAAACCGAAGAATATTCCTGCTGTCACTCCGATTACTTTGCCCCTATGGAACTCCCATAGTTCATTCCACATATGTGGATTCACCTCTATTCGACCCGGCTTTTAAACGTTGGGGCAGATTGCACGATGTTCGCTACAAATACGGTTACGGAAGCTACAGGAATACCGGTAATATCTTCTATGTAACTTTTCACTGTACCTTGCATGTCTTCAGTCAATTCCGGTATCGAGCTTTCTCCATCTACAATGGTTCTAATCGTAATTTCTAACCCAGATTGATTCACTCTCACGCGTGCTCGCAGATCCTTCGCACCTTTCGTACGACCAGCTGCTTTCAATGAAAGGTTTTCAACCGTCTCGATGGAAATACGAATATCCCCGAAATCAGTACGTTGATCAATTGATGGCGCCTGTGAGCGTCCGCGGCGAAGCGTTACGATGAGGAAACGCACAGAAATCAGCAGCATAATCAAACTAATGATAATGCCCGGATAAGCATAGCTCTTCTCGTAATAAAAATGGCTAAGCGTACTACTTGCTTGATCAAGTGGGATCCAGCTAGATGCTGTGAACAATACAAAGATCGATGCGACGAAAATAATCAGGCTATAGAAAAGTAGTAAGAGCCTGTCCACAATTTTACCCACTACGCTTGTCCCCTTCCTAAGTTAGAGGAAACCCCCTGCAACCTGTAGGGGGTTTCAATTGATCCATATGGCTCAGCATTACCGCCTATTTTACACGATGGGTAGCCGCTGGTTCTTCGTCAACCGGTTTATCCGCCTGCTTAAAATGCACATCATGAATATGAACGTTAACCTCAACAACGTTAAGACCCGTCATTGATTCAATGGCCATTTTCACATTATTCTGAATATCACTCGCAACTTCAGGAATACGATTTCCATACTCAATAATGATGGAGACGTCAATGGCAGCTTCACGTTGTCCGACCTCTACCTTTACGCCTTTGGACAAATTCTTGCGCCCAAGTAATTCAGCAATGCCGCCAGCTAATCCGCCACTCATCCCCGCTACACCTTGCACTTCCACCGTTGCCAAACCGGCAATGATTTCGATAACCTCGGGGGCAATCTGGATGCTGCCCATGTCTGTCTTGACGTAATCCGGAGCGATTGTGCTCATTGTGGCACCTCCTAAAAGTTTTGCGCCAGCAAAACTGGCTTCGAAAGCATAAACAAAATTGAAGCAAATTTACTTATATAAGCTAAAAAATTGGGGCCAGCTCATGCTGGCTTTGAAATAAATGGGATAAGCCATCTTAATTTATTAGTATAACATTTCGGTAAAAATATGACAAATGATTGTCTTACGATTCTGGATCGTTCACATCGTGCTCTTCTAAGAACTTAATATCATGGTCACCCTTGATAAATTTCTTATGTTCAAGCAACTTCAAATGAAACGGTATCGTCGTATTCACACCATCGACCGCGAACTCATTAAGCGCTCTTTTCATACGGTTAATGGCTTCTTCACGTGTGCTTCCCCAAACGATCAACTTCGCGATCATGGAATCATAATGCGGCGGAATCGTATACCCCGGGTACACAGCGCTATCCACACGAACACCAAATCCACCAGGCGGCAAATAAAATTTCACTTGGCCAGCCGATGGCATGAAGTTCCGGTTCGGATCTTCTGCATTGACACGGCATTCGATTGCCCATCCATTAATGCGAACGTCCTCTTGTGCGAATGACAACGGATTGCCTTCAGCCACGCGGATCATTTCTTGAATGATATCAACGCCTGTAATCATTTCTGTAACCGGGTGTTCCACTTGGATCCGTGTATTCATTTCCATGAAATAGAAATTACCATCTGGACCCAACAAGAATTCCAGCGTTCCCGCTCCGGAATAATTCACAGCTTTCGCCGCACGTACCGCTGCTTGCCCCATCGCTTTACGTGTTTCCTCCGTTAGAATCGGACAAGGCGCTTCTTCAACAAGCTTTTGTCTACGACGTTGTACGGAACAATCACGCTCGCCTAAGTGGACGACATTGCCGTGTTTATCAGCTAGGATCTGAATTTCAACATGCTTCATACCGGTTAAATACTTCTCCAAGTAGATACCTGCATTTCCGAATGCGTTCTGTGCTTCTTGTTGAGCGGCAGTAATCTGCTGTACAAGCGTTTCCTCGTTCTCAGCAATACGGATACCTTTACCCCCGCCGCCAGCTGTTGCTTTAATAATAATGGGATAGCCGATATCGCGTGCAATGACTACAGCATCCTCAATATCCTCAACTAAGCCATCGGAACCCGGAATAATCGGAACTCTCGCTTCCTTCATCGTTTGCTTGGCAACCGCTTTATCCCCCATACGAGAAATCGCATCTGGCGATGGACCAATAAACGTGATGTTGCAGCTTTCACAAATTTCTGCGAAGTCCGCATTTTCAGCTAGGAAGCCATATCCAGGATGAATGGCATCACATTCCGTCAACGTTGCTACACTCATCAAGTTAGTGAAGTTCAAATAGCTGTCTTTGGATGCTGTAGGCCCAATACAATAGGCTTCATCCGCCAATCGAACATGCAGGGCATCTCGATCTGCTTCTGAGTATACAGCTACCGTATAGATGCCAAGTTCACGGCATGCACGGATAATACGAACTGCGATTTCTCCACGGTTCGCTATAAGAATTTTATGAAATTTCATGATTTGCCCTCCTAAGAGCTCTTCGTGCGAAAAACTTACGCTGTCAGCATAAGCTTGCACACGCAACTACTCCGGTCTAACCAAGAATAAAGGTTGTCCATACTCTACTAGCTGTCCGTTCTCAACGAGAATCTCAACGATCTCGCCTTTCACTTCAGCTTCTATTTCGTTCATTAATTTCATAGCTTCCACGATACATACAACACTTTTATCCGTTACTTTAGAGCCGATGCTTACGAATGGCGCGGATCCTGGTGATGCAGACTGATAGAAAGTCCCTACCATCGGAGATACAATCTTATGTAAAGATGAATCCTCTTGTTTGGCTTGTCCGTTCGCATGAACTGGTGCTTCAAGAGCAGCAGATGCTGGCGCCGGGTTAGCATAGTTAGGTTGACCAATCGGTGCGTATGTGTGTTGAACTGGGGCGGATACATAAAGAGGCTCCGCTTTATTCGGCTTACGAATAGAAAGGCGTGCACCTTCATTTTCAATTTCAAGTTCTTGTAAAGAGGATTGATCGACGAGTTTAATTAACTCTTTGATTTCACTCAATTTAAACATTCAAGTCACTCCTTTAGACGTTGGTGAATCCTTTAAAAATGCGTTTTCATAGCCGCAACGTATGTATTATACCCATAAACGCACGAAATGGAAAGAGTCCAGTTTATCCGGACCCTTTCCATTGGCAATTTGAGAAGCGAAAACTTCACTAAAATCCCTACGGACGAACGTATTGGATCTTGATGTTTTCTGGCGTTGCTCCTAGTTCTTTCACAACCATATCCACGATGGAAACACCTTGACTTTTCTCTAATTTATCAGCTTGAACCGTCACTTTCCATTTACTACCATCTTGATTAATAACTGCTTGCGGGAAGTCTTGAATGAGCAGATCTTGCAGGTTTTCGATTTTCTCTTGCAGATCTGTTAGAGCTGACAAATCGTTCGTTGCTTTTGCTACGGCTTCAGGCGTTTTCTTGGCATCCAAAATGATGGTCATTAGGTCTGTCGAAACTTTGCTGAAGTAGTTATTTTGTTTGACTTGTTCATTCGTGAAATAGTCGTTAGCTGAAGTTGTTTTGGCTTGCTCCTCAACTTGTTTCAATACTTGATCGTCTGTTTTGGATGTCGTAGTCGTTGTTTTTGTCGCGTCTTTTGTCGTAGTTTTGGAGCTATCTTGTGTCGTTGTTGCCTTCGTATCTGTTTTTGTTGAAGTTTGCGGCGTTGTCGCTTTCGTGTCGGATTGTGTCGTAGTACCATTTGTTGCTTTTACATCTGTTTTGGCACCTGTGACCGGATCCACTTGCGTCATATCAATTTTTACTTCTTGTGATTTAGAAACCGTCTCCGTTGATGCTAGGTCTAGTTTGTTAACATCTTCAGTGAACAGATAATACGCGGAGAGTACCACCATCAAGCTAAGCATAGATACGAGCCAAATTGTTTGTCTTTTTGCATTCATTGTTTATTCCTCCTCAAAGTTTTTCGCCAGAAAACTGGCAGCGTAAGCATAAGCCTTAGAATAGTTGAATGATTTCCTGAACTTATTCCCCTGTTTTGCGCGGTAAAATCGAAATTTTACTCGCTTGAACATCCATTCCTCGCTCAACGGCTTCCATAATCATCTTCTTCACCGTGAGATTTTCTGCCCCTTTTGCAACAACGATGACACCTCTAATTTTGGGTTTAATGTATTTGAGCACAAGCGGCTTCTGGTCACCTGACACTTGATATATAACGACTTCACCGCTTCGCGTTACCTGGGATATATTGCGCGTTGCCCCGCCATTGTCGCGTTCTGTCGTCATGGTTTGATTATCGTTATAGTTTTTGTCAACGGTCATTTCCTCCGTAGATTCAATGGTAACGAGTACTTCCACCTCACCGACACCCACAATCTTTTGTAGGATGCTTTTCAGTTGGTCTCCATAAGCTTGTTCGTAATCATGAAAGCTTGCGTTTTCCTTTGATGAGCTTCCCGCAAATGTTTCTTTAGTCTCTACTGGTGGAGACGCCCTGCCTGTGCCAATGGGATCCAGATCTTTTACATTTATAAAGGCATTGATTATCATTAGCGCGGCTCCTAAAAGCCCAACCATGATGATCCACAGCAACGTATTTTTACGTTTAGGTCCACCTGGTCCGCCGCCGAATTTGTGCTCCATCCATTGCAGCAATGTTCCCATCGATTCACCTCGCCATCCATCCTTTGCTTTGTGCTGCTGCGATCTCGATTTTGGCAGGATCAACTAGCCAATTGCGTGAAATCCCTTGCTTAAGTCGATCCTTTTCTTGCTCACTTGGCGTTACTGCTGAGCTTGCCTGTGTATCGCCCTGTGTACTTGCCATACGATCTTGCCCACTCGCTGCAGACCCGATTTTAATTGGATCTACGGGCTTAACAGGCTCCATGGCAGCTATGCTTTTACTTCCGGTTACCGGTTGTTTCTTCGCTTCTATATCATCAAGGGTCACCTTCACACTCAAAATGCTGGGCTTCCCGTTATTGTCTACCTGCACTTGCACTTGTACATTCTCGATTGGCCATTCCGTTTGTTTCTGAACGTCTTCTTTGATCAATGCAGCTAATTGGGTCTGAACTACTTGCTGTGTTTTCTTTTGCTCGGCATCTTGCATTTTGGATGCATCCTTTGTAATAGCTTCTAGTGACTTCATGTGTGTCTGATTTCCAAAGCCTCCAGCCAACATTGTTTTCTCATTCTGCGCTTTCTCTGCTTGGCTTAACAGCTGATCCATGTTCCATTCCTTCTGGAACAGCTGAAGCACTGGGGTAAGCAGCGTCAAGAGAATAAAAAGACTCAAAACCGTCTTCACGTAGCGCTGCATCGTATTGCTTGGGAGCAGAAGATCAACAAACGTCGCGAGCATAATGACCATAATGACGGTTTTCAGCCATCCTGCTAACCAATCCATCGCCTGGCTCCTTTCATCTCATCATGACGGAGACATTGCTAATCGTGATCATGATGGTCAGGGCAAGAAAGAACATTAAACTTACTGCCGCTAATGCTGCAAAAACGTAAATTAAGCTTTTACCAATTGTCTGTAGACAAGCTATGATCGGACTATCACCTAAAGGCTGCATCAGTGCCGCTGATAAGTTGTAGATGAAGGCCAGGGTTAAGATCTTAATAGCTGGGAAAGCGCATAGGAGTACGAGGATGACAACTCCTACAAGCCCTATCGCATTTTTGACTAATAAAGATGCTCCGATTACGGTTTCTGAAGCATCCGAGAACAGTCGCCCCACGACCGGCACGAAATTCCCGGTGATGTATTTAGCCGTTCGTATCGCAACCCCATCTCTTACAGCTCCTGCCGTGCCTTGAATGGAAATGACGCCAAGGAAGACAGTTACGAATACGCCTAGCATGCTTAAACTGACGGTACGGAGTAGATTAGCCAACTGTGTGACCTTAAACTTATCGCTGAGTGAACTTACAATGTGCAGCACAGCTGAGAAAAACAAGAGTGGGAAAACAAAGACATAAATGGCTGTTCCGACCGAGTGGATCATGAACACGATCAGCGGATGTAGGATGGCTACCGAAGTTACATTCCCCATGGAGGCTAATAAAGTCAGCAGCAAAGGCATTATCGCGAACATGAACTGAATCATGGATGAGATGGCTGTCTTCGCATATCCGATAGCAACACTGAAGCTGTTGATGGCAATGATAATCAGTACCATATAGGTAATCGTGTAACCTAATTTACTAACCGTATTTCGTTCAAAGGAGCTTTGCAGTGTTTCAAGAATCATGCTGAATACGGTCAAGACGACGATGGAAGCTAGTAATTTGCCATTGATAATAATTTCATGGAAAACATAACTCAGAAGGCCTTTGAAGATACTTTTCATGCTAATGCCCTTGGTCCCCATGAGCAGCTCCATGAAGGTTGGTGGCTTATTTTCAGGAAAATAGCCTCCATACTCCTTCATCAGCTTATCCCAATATTGCTCGACCGGTTCCGTATTTAAGCGGTTGGCTTGCTCCTGGATAATGATATCCGTAGGCGATTCAGCAGTTAACGAACCTGACAATCCGAGCCAGAGGCCCATTGATAAAATAAACAATAAGATCCACCGGTTGTTCAGCTTCTGGTGCGAATAAAGTAGGGGCATGCGTGTCACTCCTTAGGTGAATCTTCTAAGCAGGGAGCAGTTTAACTACTGTCTCGATGATCACTGTTATGATGGGAATGGCCATGACCATGATGAGCACTTTACCTGATAGCTCAATTTTGGAAGCGATGGAATCTTGACCCGCATCTCGAACGATCTGTGCGCCGAATTCGGCGATATAAGCAACGCCTATTATCTTCAGTATCGTTTTGAGGAAAACGATGTTCACGTTCGACTTCACTGCTATATCCTCAAGGACTTGGATAACCGCTGAAATTTTGCCTATTAAGAACAAGAAAATCACAATGCCAGTAAAGGCGGCTAACAAAAAGGCAAACATCGGTTTCTGTTCCTTGATAATAAGTGTCAATATCGTAACGATGAGTCCTAGTCCTACGATTTGGATGATTTCCATCAGACCACCTCATTGGAATAGGAAAATAGTTTTAATTTCTTTAAACAAGTTATCCAACATACTGACGACCATAAAAAGCACGACCACGAAGCCAATGACCGTGACCCAGTGTGCCATATCCTCTTTTCCCATTTGCTTCAACACCGAATGAATCATAGCAATGATGATTCCGATGCCGGCGATTTGGAAAATGGCATTCACATCTACATTCATTCCTGGCACCTCACTCCGCCTTCAAGGAACTTGTCATGCACGGATAAATGACCCTACTAATACATTAAAATCACGACTAACGCGCCAATTAGGACACCTAGGCTTTTCCACATTTTCTCGTAGCGTTGCTGCTCATCTCTGGCGTCCGATTCTTCTGATTGAAGTTGGCTGATCGCTAGTCGCAAGTGCTTGATTTGGTCACTACGATCTGAAAGCCCCAGCACTGGCCCCAGTTGAAGAATAACTTCTTGTTCTGCTTGTCGCATGGAGGTTCTCGCCCAGACTTCCTTCACCGTCTTTTGCCACAAATCTTTGGTTGACTCACCATAACTTCTTAATAACCGTTCCGACATTAAACGGAATAAGGTAGAAAGCGGATCAGCTACTTGCTTGCTTAAGGAAGCAAACGCTTCTGGTAGCGGCGTAAGTGCGTAAGCAATTTCCGTTTCCATTCGGCCAAGTGCTCCGATAAGAGCGCGAATTTGCTTGGGACGTCTTACATAATGGGCAGCCTGCAGAAAGCCATACATGGAAGCTGCACTAAAGATTAGAACTCCACCAACAAATTTCAGCATCTCCATCGTCCTTTGCTTTCGTCATCCATCCCCCATTGCCTTACCTTGTTGATCCAGAATCCGAAAGGAAGCTGAACCACCTCTTCTTCTCTGGAGGATCACATATTTCATAAACACGCCTTCCTCCATCAATTGGCGAAGTACGGGGCGTCTACGGACATCCTCATAGTTGGCGCCATGTGCGGTTGCTAGAACACGAATCCCCGTGTGCAGGGCTTCATGAATCGCATCAGCATCCTCAGATCGTCCAATTTCATCCACGATGAGGACTTCGGGTGATAAGGATCGAATCATCATCATCATGCCTTCCGCCTTCGGACAACCGTCTAACACATCTGTGCGAGGGCCTAAATCGAATCTAGGCACTCCTTTGACACAAGCAGCCAGCTCGGAGCGTTCATCAACGATTCCTACTTTTTTACCAGATAGCGAGCTGTTTCTTGCTCCCCATTCACCTCGGCTTATCAGTCTTGCCAGATCACGAAGTAATGTGGTTTTACCTTGTTGCGGCGGTGAGATGATCAGGGTGTGATGGATGTTACCCATGCTCTGATCAACCAGTTGCGGTAAGATCTCCTGACCGACACCTTGAATCTCGCGCGCGATTCGAATGTTAAAGGAACTGACATCTCGGATTTGCTTCACTTGACCTTGGTCAAGAATCGTTCGCCCAGCCAGTCCAACTCGATGACCGCCTGAAACGGTGATATATCCTCTTCGCAGTTCTTCTTCAAAGGTGTAGAGTGAATGATTCGTCAGCATCTCCAGCAAGGTTAGGCAATCTTGCCTCGTTGGTTTGTAAGCCAATGCTTCCTGCGTGATCATTTGCCCACGCTCGCTTACGAAGGCATAACGGTCAGCCCAGCTGATTTCAAGGGGACGCAACTCTCTCACCCTGATTTCTTCTACGCTAGCTTGTACGTTCGGCGGGAGTTCGCTAAGCATTAATCGGATGTTCTGTGGCAACAAGTGTGAAATACTCGCTAGCATGGGGAGACAGCCCTCCAAGTTGTCCAGTCTTCTATATTTATTTCTATGCTTACTAGAAAGAAATATGACCGATTACTTTTTAATAATCCCAATAAACAGACAACTGACACCTGCAATGATCCATAACATCTTTCCATATGATAGTTTTTCAGCTATGCCTACTAATCCAATTGTTGTGGTAGTTAATAGTACTAGAGGACCTACTAGTGCTAGAGCCGAATTCACCAGCAGCGCTTTCTCAATCGTAGCTAGCCGGAGCATAAGAATAGCTGCAATAATTTCGATACTCCCCGACATCATACGTAAGGAAGCCATCGTAAGTACGATCTTATTCATGAATGGATACACCTCCTTTTTCCCTACCTTATGCGAGCTCGTCTCATTTTAGGCATGCTGGGCACCTCCATTTGCGCTCATGCATATGCTGTACACATAATTGATCCTTCGAAGGACAGTGAGGAGAAATACCGATGGAAGTGACCTCTCAATTAAAATGGAACCCCGTTCTAGCCGACCCTACAGGAAGAAGGCAACTGAAACCAAGAACGTTGGGGAAAACGATGGTGATGGATAAAGGGCTAGGCATGCTAGCCTATCAGGATTTACTTCACACCTCTCATGCACATGTTGATATGATCAAGCTTGGTTTCGGTACATCACCGCTCTATCCACTAGCTGTGCTGCGAAGCAAAATAAACCTGGCCAAAGAGAATAACATCCTTATTTATCCGGGGGGTACTTTTCTGGAAGTGGCCGTGCGCCAGGACGCGGTAGATTCTTTTTTTGGCATGATTCGTGCGCTTGGCTTTAATAGCGTTGAAATATCTGACGGTACCATTCAAATGGATCGCAGAACGCGAAATGAGCTGATTATCCGAGGATTAGATGAAGGATTGGAAGTCATTACGGAGTATGGAAAAAAAGGTTGGGGCTCGTCCATTGAATTATCTGAATTAATTGAGACTGTTCTCATCGATACGGAATTAGGTGCTTCCCTGGTAACGATTGAAGCGCGTGAATCGGGTATGGGGGTTGGCATTTTTGATGGGCAGGGGAAATGTAAAGATGAAGAGCTGCATCGTGTTCTTACATCTATTTCAGGGGATCTGCTCTTGTGGGAAGCGCCACTAAAAACGCAACAGGTTCACCTGATTAACTCACTCGGTCCTGATATTCATTTGGGCAATATATCGCCTGATGAAGTCATCGCGTTAGAAGCTTTGAGGAGAGGACTGCGTTCTGACACGTTGTTCTTAGGTACCAGAAAGGATTAACACATGCATATCGAGGTGATCGCATCTATCTGCGAAGCAAGAAGTGACGAGTTTCTCCATAAAACCGTCATTGTCGTCGATGTCTTACGTGCGACAAGCACAATCATCACCGCACTGATGAATGGCTGCAAGGGCGTAGTCCCTGTTGATACGGTTATGAAAGCGAAGGAATTAGCTCGAGAGGGCGATTTACTTGGCGGAGAACGTTATTGCAAGAAAATTCCAGGGTTTGATTTTGGCAATTCGCCGCTGGAATACTCACGGGAAGCCGTACAGGGCAAGCGTATCATTTTGACGACCACAAATGGCACAAGAGGGATCCAAAAAGCGACGAAAGCCGATCGTGTGCTGGCTGGAGCCTTAATCAATGGTAAAGCTACTGCTGAGGCAGCCATCGACCTGAAAAGGGACACCGTGATCGTCTGCGCGGGTACGCAAGATGTATTCTCTTTGGAGGACGGCCTCTGTGCCGGTCTCATCTTAGATGAAATCGCATCTATACTTGGTGAGAATCAGATGATGACGAATGATTTTGGCTTAGCGATGCGCGGCTGTTATCTTGAAGCTAAAGAGCGATTATTGGAAACCTTGCTCGCCTGCATGAATGGTAAAAAAATGAAAAAGTCCGGCTTCCTCGCGGACGTCGAACTTTGTGCCAAAGTCAATATCACGGATTGTGTGCCCGTTCTTGAACATGATCTAATGGTGCTCTATCAACGATAGGCTGCCCATTCGTTCTAAATACAAGCCCCCTTCATAAACTAAATTGACGACACTGAAGACGACGAGGGGTTTTGTTTATGAACGGTGATTTGCTATTGGTGATTCTTATTATCATAGGTCTGATAGGTCGCTCGCCAATTATTACAACCGCGGCTTGTCTTTTACTTGCCGTTAAACTAATTGGTCTTCAGCGCTACTTCCCAACCATGGAGCGCAAAGGACTGGAACTTGGCTTGCTGTTCCTGACAATCGGTGTGTTGGTTCCTTTTGCCAGTGATCGTATCTCAATGAAAGATATTCTCTCCGTCTTTACGACTTGGCCTGGAATCATTGCCCTGCTTGGAGGCGCAATTGCGACTTATATGAACGGTAAAGGTTTGGAGCTACTAAAAGTAGACCCACAATTAATTGTGGGTCTTGTCCTTGGTTCTATATTTGGCATCTTATTTATGCGCGGCATTCCGGTAGGTCCACTAATGGCTGCCGGAATAACGGCATTTTTAATGAAGCTTGCTTATTTTATTGCGGACAAGCTCCAATAGATGTCAATGTTATCTACGATCTTCTGGACCACCAACGAAAGCTTGCTCTGCTGTATCTAACCCGTACGCCGTGTGAAGCGCACGAATCACATCTGTTAATTTCGAATTATCGATCACACATGACATTTTAATCTCAGATGTACTTACCAAAGAAATGGTAATTCCAAGATCGGAAATGACTTTGAACATGGTTGCAGCAACACCTGGTGAACTTACCATGCCTGCACCAACAATCGATACTTTGACAAGATCAACTTCGGAAGTTACTTCACGGTAACCAACTTCAGCGCGAAGTTGCTCGAGAACGTCAAGAGCTTTCTCACGATCCGCTAAGTTCGTTGTGAAAGAGAAGTCTGCAGATCCGTTAATTACACCGCTTTGAACGATGATGTCAACGTCAATTTGCACTTCAGCAAGTGCTAGGAAAACCTTCGCAAGTTGGCCTGGCTTTTCAGGAACACCCAGAATACTAATTCTTGCTACATTTTTGTCATAAGCGATGCCACGAACGACGATTCCTTGCTCCATCACTGCTTCCTCCTTCACATTGGTGCCTTCATTGTAATTAAAGCTTGAACGTACCACGAGAGTCACGTTGTAATTTTTTGCATATTCAACTGCACGAGGATGAAGAACTGCAGCTCCTAGGTTGGCAAGCTCCAACATCTCATCATAGGAAATTTCGGCAAGCTTTCTGGCTACTTTGACAATACGAGGATCCGTAGAATAAATGCCATCAACATCCGTATAAATTTCACAAAGATCTGCTTTAATCGCTGCGGCAAGAGCAACTGCTGTTGTATCCGATCCGCCGCGGCCCAGCGTCGTAATTTCGCCTGCTTCGGTCATCCCTTGGAAACCAGCTACGATGACGACATTCCCTTGTTCAATCGCATTCAGAACGCGCTGTGGTTGAATATCTGTAATCCTTGCTTTACCATGAACAGGCTCTGTAAAAATGCCACTTTGCCACCCGGTGTACGAAACCGCTTGTTCACCAAGATTATGTATGGCCATTGATAAAAGTGCTACGGAAACTTGCTCGCCCGTCGTCAACAACATATCCATTTCACGAGCCGGAGGGGCTCCATCGTAAATTTGCTTAGACAAGTCGATTAAATCATCCGTTGTATCTCCCATCGCAGATACGACAACAACACAGCTGTGTCCAGCTTGTTTACGCTCTACGATTCTTTTTGCAACTCGTTTCATTCGCTCCGCATCACCGACAGAGCTACCGCCAAATTTCATCACTATAAGAGACAAAGCTGACCCACTCCTAACACATACTAGTGCATAACAATTCAATATTATAGCATATAATTGGCGGACTGTGGTAAGAAAAGAAAAAAAGCCTTTCGAACTCATACGAGTCAGAAAGGCTTTGTTGATTAATGATTAGTTGCTCGCGCGGGAAAGGTATTTACCGTCATCTGTATCAACGGAAAGAACATCGCCTTCGTTAATGAACAGCGGCACCATCACATTAAGACCTGTTTCCACTTTCGCATTTTTCAAAGCACCTTGTGCTGTGTTTCCTTTGACACTTGCATCTGTTTCAACAACTTTCAAGTCAACGCTCTTCGGAAGGTTAATCCCTAGAATTTCACCTTGATAGCTCATGATTTTGATGTTCATGTTTTCTTTCAGGAAGTTCAATTCCCATTTCAATTGCTCATGAGCAAGGGAAATCTGATCGTAAGTCTCCGTATCCATGAACGTGTACTCGTCGCCAGCTGCGTACAAGTATTGCATTTCACGGTTCTCGATGTGAGCACGTCCAACGTTCTCACCAGCACGGAAAGTACGTTCAACCGTGTTGCCGTTACGAAGGTTCTTCAGCTTGGAGCGCACGAATGCTGCGCCTTTACCTGGTTTTACGTGTTGGAAATCTAGAACTGTAAAAATGTCATGCTCAACTTCAATCGTAAGACCTGTTTTAAAATCGTTTACTGATATCACTTGTAAATCCCTCCGCTAGTCAATGATAAGAAAATCTTTGGTAGAATGTGTAAGTATTTTAATGCCTGTCTCAGTAATTACAACGTCATCCTCAATTCGAACTCCACCAAAATCAGGGAGATAAATACCAGGCTCGACGGTAACAACCATACCAGGTGCTAAAATCGTTTCTTCGGTTTTCGACACGCGAGGTGATTCGTGAACCTCCATCCCTAACCCGTGTCCGGTCCCGTGACCGAAATAATCGCCATAGCCGCGCTTTACAATGACATCGCGAGCGAAAGCATCGCCTTCTCTGCCTGTAATGCCCGGTTTGAGGTTAGCCAAGCAATGCAATTGTGCTTCTAGGACAATATCATATATTTCTCTATGCTTGTCTGTCGGCTTTCCTAGCATAACCGTTCTTGTGATGTCAGAGCAATAACCTTTATAATACGCTCCAAAATCCAATTTGACAAATTCGTTTATTTGGAGAATACGATCACTTGCTTTACCATGCGGTAATGCAGAACGTTCGCCAGACGCCACAATTGTCTCGAAAGAAGTTGAGGTTCCTCCATTTTTGCGAATAAACACTTCAATTTCAAGCGCGATGTCTAACTCTTTGACACCTGGTTTAATAAAGTTAAGGATATGTGAAAAGGTTTGATCGGCCAAATCTGCCGCTTCTTGCATCACTTGCAGCTCAGCTTCATCCTTCACCATACGAATCAATTCAACAAGACGGGACGTCGGAACGAACTCGATGCCTGGCAGACCTTGTTGATAGTTCAAGAAATCACCGTAAGACACATCGCTTTGTTCGAAGCCTAATTTCGTGATCCCTTGCTTCTGCAAGAGCTCAGTAACTGTCTCGATCGCCTTTGCCTTATGTTCAACCACTTCAAACAGTTTGGCTTGCTGCGGCGCTTGTGTCATATAACGGAAATCTGTTAATAAAATGGCACGGTCTAACGTTATAAGTACATAGCCAGAAGAGCCTGTGAAACCAGATACATATGTACGGTTATATGCGTTCGTGATGAGTAGCGCCGGTAAATCCTGCTGTTGCATAACCTCGCGAAGACGTTCAATACGTTTCTCCTGCATCCAAATCACCATTCCTTCTTAAAGTTTTGCTAGAGCAAAACGATCTTCGTAAGCAAATGCTTACAGATGGGGTAGTAAAGCTCGTAGGCCAAGCGCATAACTGTCAGCGCCAAATCCACAAATTTGACCAATCACAACGGGTGCGATGACCGAATGATGACGAAATTCTTCACGTTTATGAATATTCGAAATATGAACCTCTACCGTTGGCAATTGAACTGTAGATAAAGCATCACGGATCGCATAGCTGTAGTGAGTGAAGGCACCAGGATTAATCAGTATGCCGTCCTTCGTACCGTACGCTTCATGAATTTTATCAATAATCTCGCCTTCATGGTTAGATTGGAAGCTCTCTAATTCAAGTGAAAGCTCTGTTCCAAGCTCGTGCAAACCCTCGATGATTGAGGAAAGTGTTACCGTTCCATATACGCCAGGTTCACGTATGCCAAGCATATTCAAATTCGGACCATTCAAAACTAGAATCCTTTTCAATTGGAAATCCTCCCGCAACAATCGTCATTGACAATTAGCCCGTTTCAGCTAATTAACCTTTGATATTTTACCATAAGTTTCATGTCTTGGGTATAGCCTCTGAAGATCTAACGCTTGTATATTCAATAGCAATGGAATACCCAATAAACATCCCCCATACGAGGAATAAACAAACTTCGCTTATTATCGTATTTAGATCTAACTCTGTTATCCAAAACACCATTCCAGTAATAGGACCTACGATCAAGTAAATAATCGCCCACCAGAGCGCCCCATAGCCTATTCCCCAGAAAGGACTGCGCAGTTTCCACATGGTCACCATATATAGGAAGGCCGCGACTATTGAAAATAATGCAAACGCTATCCACCCCGTAAACAAACCCATCCACGTGTTAAAGAAATCATGTTTGAAAAAAGGTTCAACAAGAAAACCAATACCTATTGTTGTAAATTTAAAATAATTTTCGACAATTTTGAGAGCACCCCAAATTAGCCCAGCAAAAAAACCGATATATAACACAAATACCCAGCGATTTGTCTGCTTTTTCTCCACGGCATGCGCACTGCTCATCTGCGATCTTCCTTTCTCTACCGATACGGCTTGTCTTATCATTGGCAATCATAGTATGTTCTGTCGCTATCGGTAGCATTCAACACCTGAATCCGTTACAATAAGAAAGTGAGTAACTGAATTCGAGAAAGATGAGAAGGTGAATCTTGTGGCAGAACAAAACAGTATATACGGAGGACAAGCCGTCATCGAGGGCGTCATGTTCGCAGGAAGAAATGTGCATGTAACCGCTGTGCGCAAAAAGGACGGTTCTCTTGATTTTCTAGAAGTACCTAAGAAAGTGATTCCATGGGTTCAAGCACTTAAGAAAATTCCTTTTATCCGAGGCATTGTAGGAATTGTTGAGTCCAGTGCCAAAGGTGCGCAGCATCTAAATTTCTCAGCAGAGTCATTCGCCGAACAAGAAGGTGATGCTGAAGCGACGAAGAAGGAAGAGAAATCAGGCATCTTCTCTAACATATCTATGTTTTTAGGCGTAGCCTTCGTTGGTGTCCTATCTTTTCTGTTTGGAAAATTTATTTTCACCTTAGTTCCGGCTATAATTGAACAGTTTTTGTTTCAAAACGTATTTAGCAATCAAATTCTTCATAATCTTATAGAAGGTGTAATCAAAATTATTTTGTTGGTGGGGTACATTTACTTCATCTCACTTACACCTATGATTCGGAGATTATTCCAATATCATGGCGCAGAACATAAAGTCATCAGCGCTTATGAAGCTGGCATGGAATTAACCGTCAGCAACGTTCAAAAATTCAACACACTTCATTATCGATGCGGCAGCAGTTTTATCGTTTTCACCGTTTTGATCGGGGTCGTCATTTACTCGTTCCTACACTATGACGGAATGGTCGAGCGCATTGTACAACGTCTAATCTTGTTGCCACTGGTAATCGGAGTTTCTTATGAAGTATTACGATTTACCAATTCCCTTCGTGAAGTACCTGTTCTTCGCTATTTAGGCTATCCTGGCCTTTGGCTGCAATTGCTTACAACCAAAGAGCCTGAAGACAGTCAAGTTGAGGTGTCCATTGCATCATTTAACCGCATGCTAGAAGCGGAAAAACGAATTATGGAGGGACGGGTATGAGAAGAAAGTTTTCCCCGATTGAGATTGCTATAGGAATTCTGATTGCCATAGGCTTAATCGTTAGTCTGCGTGTATTATTCATTCCTATTCTTGTGCTTGGGGCAATTTTTCTACTGTACAAATTCCCACCTTCCCGCTGGAAGAAACCATCCATGCCACGCGGGGCTGATAAAGGCAAAACAAAAAACGCGAAATTCCGCGTCATTAATGGCACGAAAGATGCCGATAAAGATGATTTTCCAAAATATCACTAAAATCACGATTTTTTAAGTGGCGGACGCATGACGAACTTGGCGTAATTTTCTTCATAGTTGCTGGCTGACCAGCCTTTGAAGTAGGCGTTAGCTGCTAGGTAACCCGATTCATACAGCGACATGCTTAACTCTTTGGAAATGTTAAACTGCGTGTTACCTACACCTAGCGTTGGAATTTTGACCGTGCGGAAGCGATTCTTCTGCTCAATGTAGCGTTCATCATGTGCGCTCAGCATGGTACTGAATAGTGCCTCTAACATTGTTATCGGTCCTCGGATCGTATGCGTAGGCGTATCGCTCTTCCCAACAAGTTGGAAACCAATGACGGGTACCAGCTTCGTGTTAGACATTTGCTTGTCGAACACCCATAACGGAAAGTTGCTCAGCAATCCGCCATCCACGATATAATTAAACTGCTCTGAGAAAGGCTTAGCCTTCTCGGAGCTTTTTATATTCCGGCGAATTCGCACAGGATCGAAGAAATAGGGAATGCTCGTGCTCATTCTCACCGCTTTGGCTACCGATAGTTTCCCAGGCTCGATGCCATATTGGGCAATATCATTTGGCAGTACTAGCAGCTTGCCTTGTGTAATATCAGAAGCTATAATCCGAAGTTGATTAGGTGCCAAATCTCCAAAAGTGCGAATACCTTTCGCCGCTAGTTGTTGATTTACCCAGTGTTCCAGGGCTTCACCAGAATAGAGACCTTTCTTAATCAACAAACGTGCCGCAGGGCCGATTATCTTTGTATTGAATATAGGAGAGCGCTGCATAAACGTTTTAAAAGGTGCTCGTAGGATCAGCTCCCTCATCTCTTCGCCCGTGTATCCAGCCGCCAAGAATGCGGCCACAATCGAACCAGAGCTTGTACCGGCTACTTCATGAAAGGTATATCCTTGCTCGTTGGCTGCACTAACACCTCCAGCCAAAGCAATCCCTTTGACACCACCACCTTCAAACACACCGTTAATCTTCATCCGCTGCATCCTCCCCTAACTCTCATTCATAGGGCTTCTTAGGTATGTATGCAGGAGCAGTTTGTTTCTATGCGCAAAAAAAAGACAGAGCCCGTAAACGGACCCTGCCTAATTCTCAGCCTCTAATTCTTTTCGAACATTCATAAGTTCATCCGCGCGACTTGGATCTCTTCGGAAGTATTCCAATAAGGTTTCAATGCAAGTAATTGAATCCCAGCTCAAGTGGTGCTCAATACCTTCGACATCCTTATATATATTGTCCTCATGGACACCAATTGTCGTAAGAAAATTTTCCAACAGCTCATGCCGATCCATCAAACGCTTCCCCATCTTCTTCCCTTTTGGCGTAAGGATGAGGCCGCGATACTTTTCATAGATTAAATAATTATCTTTATCTAATTTTTGAATCATTTTAGTTACGGAGGAGGGGTGCACTTCAAGCCCTTCAGCAATGTCGGAAACACGAGCGTAACCTTTCTCATCGATAAGCTTGTATATTCTCTCCAAATAATCTTCCATACTTGGCGTAGCCATTGCTATATTTCCCCCTGCTGTGCATATTTCTAAGCCATACTGCTTTCCTATCATAATCCATCTACCCAGATGCGGTCAAATCTCCCATGTTTCCTTAGCACATCTCTTTGGCACACTAAAATAATAGTTTGTTATCCAGCCATATGAAGGAGGGTCTTATGTCTACAGAATTGCTTACCAGACCTCAACCCAGTACGACCATTTTCGTACCAGAGCTTGTTTATTTTGAACCAGATGCCATGAATTATCCTAAAGGTAAGCAGATTTATGAATGGGCGAAGCAAGAAGGCCTTGAGATTCATATGACGACGTCCCATAATCAAATCCGCGATTTGCCTGGCGAAACCGAACTAGATAAATATCGGATTGCTAAGCGAACTTTAGTCGTCGGTATACGAAAAACTTTAAAATTCGAGACTTCCAAGCCGTCTGCCGAGTATGCAATTCCTATTGCTACAGGCTGTATGGGACATTGCCATTATTGCTATTTACAAACAACCATGGGTGCCAAGCCTTATATCCGTGTCTATGTCAACATCGACGATATCCTCGGGGCAGCTAAGCGCTATATTGAGGAACGGGAACCAGAAATCACACGTTTCGAAGCCGCGTGCACCTCAGACCCTGTAGGGCTTGAACATATCTCAGGCTCGCTAAAACAATTAATCGAGTTTATGGGTGAACAAGAGCACGGTCGTCTGCGGTTTGTCACGAAGTATCATCACGTTGAGCCTTTGTTAGATGCTAAACATAACAAGCATACCCGTTTTCGCTTTAGTGTGAATGCCGACTATGTCATTAAAAACTTTGAGCCCGGCACGTCTCGATTTCATGAGAGAATTGAAGCGGCAGGCAAAGTAGCCAAGGCTGGATATCCGCTTGGTTTCATCATTGCTCCAATTATTTGGCATGAAGGCTGGGAGAGCGGCTACGCTACGTTGCTTGAGAAACTGCATCATACACTTCCAGCAGAAGCTACCGTGGATCTTACTTTCGAAATGATTCAGCATCGATTTACAAAGACAGCGAAGAATATTATCGAGAAGCGTTACCCAAAGACGAAGCTAGAAATGGATGAAGAGAAACGAAAATACAAATGGGGTAAATATGGGAAAGGTAAATATGTGTACAAAGATGAACAAGCTATCGCGTTGAGAGAATTCATCACGGAACAAATTTTCGAAAAATTCCCTCAAGCGAAAATTGAATATTTTACCTGACATCTTAACTTCTTAAAATTTCAAGAAATCCGGTGTTATGGAATTCAACCAAAGTGTAATTTGTGTCATTTTACCACTATAGAGAAGAATAGCGATAACGATCATCAACCCGCCACCGATTTTCATCAGCAGGTTAGAGTAACGTAGAATCCATTTGGTTGAACCGATGAAAAAGGAAAGAACGAAGAAAGGAATTGCAAATCCAAGTGAATAGGCTGTGGTTAGTTGAACCCACGTTCCTGGTTCTGTTGCCGCTAAAGCAAGAATAGCTGAAAGAATTGGACCAACGCAAGGAGACCAGCCGGCAGCAAAGCCCATCCCTACAAAGACTGAGCCCACATAGCCGGCTGGACGAAATTTAATCGACAATTTGCGTTCTTTCATTAACCATTGCGGTTGAAAAATACCGAGTAAAAAAAGTCCCATTACGAATATTAAAAGGGCAGCGATTTGGCGAAGCAAGTCACGATAGTCAATGAAGAAGCTGCCAACAAAGCCTGCAGTCAACCCTAGTGCGTAAAAAATGATTGAGAACCCCACAATAAAACTTAACGTGTGCAGCATCGTTTGACGTCTAACTTGTGCAGTAGTTCTCCCTGACTTCAATTCACTGACAGAAATACCTGTTATGTAGGATAAGAACGATGGGTATAACGGCAAACAACAAGGTGAAATGAAAGAAGCTATTCCCGCCCAAAGGGCGATCCATACATTTACGGAATCCATGCTTTATATCCTCAATCCTCTTTTTAAGATAATCCCTATTAAAATAGCGATGAGGCTCAGTACAACCGTCCCTCCTGGTGCTAGATCCCATACCCCAGCAACAACTAGACCAACGATTACGGCAATTTCAGAGAACAAAATCGCTAAGAAAACGGAATGTTTGAAACTACGAGCAAGTAATAAACTGCATGCAACCGGAATCGTTAACAACGAAGACACTAATAGTGCTCCTACAATTTTGATTGCAACAGAAATAACAAGCGCCGTCAGCATCGTAATCATCATATTATAAAACTTCAAAGGAAGTCCACTTACACTCGCTGCATCCTCGTCAAAAAACATCAAGAAAAACTCTTTGAAATGAAAAGCAATGACACCGATAACCAGCACACAAACCACTAAGACCACCCATAAATCCGTGGAATCAAGCGTATAGATGCTGCCGAACAAGTAACTCATTACATTCATATTAAAGCCTTTGCCTAAGGTAAAAAGAAGCGTAGCCAGCGCGACGCCGCCAGACATGATAATGGCTATGGATAGCTCTGCATAGGTTTTATAAGCCTTGCGCAGTCGCTCAATAGCAAATGAGGCAAGTAAAGCAAAGACAAGTCCTACCCCTAAAGGGTACACATTGATTAAAAAGCCTAATGCTACACCAGCGATTGAAACATGTGCGAGCGTGTCCCCAATCATAGATAACCGTCTTAGAACAAGAAAAACGCCCATTAATGGCGCTGTTAGCCCAATCAATATCCCACCAATTAATGCACGTTGAAAAAAATACTCTGTAAATATGTCCAAATTGTCCGCTCCTTAAAGTTTTCCAAAGGAAAACTGACTTCGTAAGCATAACCTTACTGAACTCCGATCATCTCTCGAATCTGGCCGAGTGAATGCGTTAAATTCGTCTCACGGCAATCCTCGGGATCATGGGTATGTTTCACATAAAACTTGATGCCGCCACTTAATTGTTTGGGCTCTGTTCCCAGATATGACTGAATCATGTCCATATCATGAGATACCATAATGAAGGTCATATGATGATGTTGATGCATATGTTTAATCATTCGAAAGAAACCGATCTGCGTTTCAGCATCAATCCCTACCGTAGGCTCATCTAGGATGAGCAGCTCAGGATTGTTCACGATAGCACGAGCTAAGAAGGCTCGCTGTTGTTGACCACCTGAGAGCTGACCTATACGCCGGTCAGCTAAATCCTCAATGCGCATAGCCAGCATCGCGTCTTCTGCTTTTTGCTGATCAGCTTTGGATAATCGGCGATACACGTTTTTCTTCGTATACATGCCAGAAAGCACGACTTCCCTTACAGTCGCAGGGAATAATGGATTAAAGGCATTCTTTTGTGGAACGTAGCCGATCCGCTCCCAGTCCTTGAATTGACTCAAAGGCCGGTCAAACAAACGGATTTCACCACTTGTTGGTTTCAACAAGCCAACCAGCATTTTCAGAAGTGTCGTTTTACCAGCGCCATTGGAACCAATCACGCCAACAAAATCACGTTCAGACACATCAAATTGAAGATTGTTAATCACGGTCTTATTTTCGTAGGCAAATGAAACTTGATCGATTGAAACGATCTTCTGATGGCATAACATACTTTTATTAATCTCCATCTGGGTTACTCCTGACTAACTAATTATTGTAAAGCGAGGACTAGATTTTTCAAATTTTTGTCCATAATCGAGATATAATCTTCTCCCGCTTCTTGCTGTTCTTTCGTAAGACCCTCAAGCGGATTAAGTACTAGCGTACCGACCTTTGCATCTTTCGCTAACGTCTTTGCCAACTTATCCGATACGAGCTCTTCAAAGAAAATATACTTGAGATTATGATCTCTTATAAAGGCATTGATTTGCTTTAGATCCTGTGCCGTTGGCTCGGCCTCTGGTGATAAACCCATGATAGACATTTGAGTCAAGCCGTAGTCTCTACATAGATATGCAAATGCATGGTGAGATACAGCAATTTCTTTTTTAGCCGTTTGAGAAAGTTCCTTTTTAAATCTCCCATCTAATTCTGATAGTTTAGCACTATAAGCTTGATAGTTTTTCTCATACGCTTCTTTATGCGCAGGGTCCGCTTCAATTAAAGCTGTTTTAATATTATTAGCCATTTTCTGTGCATTTAACGGGCTTAACCAGGCATGTGGGTCAAATTCTTTTTTATTATCATCCGTTGTGATCAAATTAGCACCTTGACTCGCTTCCACAACACGAACTGTCGCTTGACTTGAAAGGCTTCCAAGAAAATCTTTCACCCAACCTTCAAAACCTGCACCTTGGTAGACAAAGATTTGAGCACCCGACATATTTTTGATATCTCTGCTCTTGGGGGACCAATCATGTGGTTCAACACCCGCAGGGACAAGATTAATAACATTGACATAATCGCCGCCAATTTGCTTCGTGAAATCATACAAAGGATAAAAACTAGTTACCACGTTCACTTTACCTTCTACTAATCCCTGCTTCGAGCTACTACATCCCGCGATGCAACAAGCAACGATCACCAATAAAACTATGTAGATAAAATGCTTAGCATGTTTTTTCATGATACTAACACCCACTCTAAATCGTAATTTTTTTTATTAACGTTTTGATTATACGAGGTGAGTTTATCTAAGTCAATATATCTAGAAAGGAAAGTCAAAAAAGCCTGCTGCATTGTTCACAGCATGGCCATTTCTAAATTGACTATGATTTTATACAAGACCTAGCTTGTGTTATTCCTCTTCAGTGCTCCCAGAATCCCCTGAACCACTCGATTCATCAGAACCTTGAGAATCGTCGTTTGTTGAGCCTGAATCATCTGAGCCATCTTGTTCTTTTTTAGCTTCCTTGGCTTTCTGCTTTTCCTCGCCGCTACCTTTTGTTGGCTTATCTGCCTGTTCTTTTAACTTTTTATAACGCTCTTCCGATTCCTTGATGAGTTTCACATCTTGCGCTTTTTGGTATTCGATGACTTCATTATACATCTGATACTGTTTTTTCAGTTCTTGATCAATCACACTTTCTTTACTTTTAGCTTCAGCCTCTTTCTTCTCTTCTTCCTTTTTCTTCGCGCCTCCACCGAATAACGAACAAGCAGTCAAAGTGATGATCAATATTGCTAAAGTTATCCCTTTTCCTATACGTCGTATAAGCATCTCATTCACTCCGTGGGTTAGTTTCCTTTAGCTTGCCCTTAGTTTATAAAAATACCCTCAACCACAAATGACCCCTTCCCTAAAATGAAGGGAAAGGGTCATTCTTATGCGTTGGGGCTATTATTTGACAATTGCACCGTTCGGCATGGAATCCGGAACGGTCGCAAGTGTAAGCTGATCACCATGTGAAGCGGCGAGAATCATCCCTTGCGACAGCTCGCCGCGCAGCTTGGCGGGCTTCAAGTTCGTGACGCAAATAACTTTGCGTCCTGCAAGATCTTCCGGCGAGTAGAACTTCGCAATGCCGGAAACGACTTGACGCTGCTCGTAGCCGAGATCGAGCTGCAGCTTGAGAAGCTTGTCGGCGCCTTTCACAGGCTCCGCCGAGATCACTTGTGCAACGCGCAGCTCCACCTTAGCGAAATCGTCGATGCCGATTTCTTCTTTGGGCTCCGGCGCGGGCACAGTTGCACTCGCAGCAGCCACGGCAGCTGCTGGCGCTTTAGGCTCCTCGGTGCTTTCAGCAGCACCGCCGCCCATTGCCTCGACGATATAGGCGACTTCTGCCGCTACGTCGAGTCTTGGGAACATGGGCTCTCCCTTTTGCACCTTGGTGCCGGTAGGAAGATGCCCGAAGGTCTGAACGCTCTCCCACGCAGTCAGGCGCGGCAAATCCTCGCTAGCTAGGCCAAGCTGCGCCCAGATCATTTCTGGCGTCTTCGTCAAAAATGGACGAAGAAGTACAGATGAGATGCGCTGAGATTCAGCCAGCACATACATGACGGAGCCTAGCGTATCGCGCTTGGCTTCATCTTTCACCATCGACCACGGCTGCGTTTCGTCGATATATTTATTTGTGCGGCTGATCAACTGCCACACCGCGGAAAGCGCGATGGAGAACTCCATCTTCTCCATCGATTCTTCGTACTTCGATACTGTCGTACGAACCGTCTCCAGAAGACTTTCATCAAACTCAGTAGCCCCAGGGACATAAGCTGGGATATTACCAGCAAAATACTTATCGATCATCACAATCGTACGATTCAACAAATTGCCCAAATCATTAGCCAGATCATGATTCACACGTTCCACGAAACTCTCTGGCGTAAACGTGCCGTCAGCTCCAAATGGCACTTCTCTCATCAGGTAATAGCGAAGCGCATCCAAACCATATCGGTCAATAAGCGTTACAGGATCTACAACATTCCCTTTGGATTTGGACATTTTGCCATCCTTCATGAGCAGCCACCCATGCGCAAACACCTTTTTAGGTAATGGCAAATCTAACGCCATCAACATAATTGGCCAATAAATCGTATGGAAACGAACAATTTCTTTACTCATCAAGTGAACATCTGCCGGCCAGTATCTTTTAAAAATTGACTCATCATCTGACCCATAGCCAAGTGCAGTAATATAATTGGAAAGCGCATCGATCCAAACATAAATGACATGTTTCGGATCACCAGGAACCTTAATACCCCAATCAAACGTCGTTCGTGAAACAGCCAAATCCTCTAAACCTGGCTTTATAAAGTTATTGAGCATTTCATTCTTCCGTGATTCCGGTTGAATGAAGTCATGGTTTTCTTCATAATACTGAACGAGTCTATCTGCATACTTGCTCATCCGGAAGAAATACGTTTGTTCCTTCATCTTCTCTACAGGACGACCACAATCCGGACATTTCCCATCAACTAATTTACTCTCAAGAAAAAACGATTCATCCGGAATACAATACCAACCTTCATACTCCCCTAAATATATATCTCCCTGATCAAGTAATCGTTGAAAAATCTTAGCAACTGCATCTTTATGACGATCCTCCGTTGTACGGATAAAATCATCATAGGAAATATCAAGTTTCGCCCATAGCTCTTTTATGCCGGACACGATATTATCAACAAAAGCTTGTGGCGTTGTACCTTTTTCTTGTGCTTTACGTTCAATTTTTTGTCCATGCTCGTCTGTACCCGTTAAATATCTAACATCATAACCTTGCAAACGTTTGTATCGAGCCATGGCATCACCAGCAACCGTTGAATACGCATGACCAATATGAAGCTTATCACTCGGGTAATAAATCGGCGTGGTAATGTAAAACGTTTTGGATTGTTCAGACATGATCCATTCCTCCATAACTATTAATAGAAAACACAAAAAACCCTCATCCATCTTGGGACGAGAGTTGAACTCACGCGGTACCACCCAGGTTCCCCCGCCTTTCACAAGCTCGGGGCTCAGTAAGTCTATTACGACTTGCCCATTAACGCTGGGACACGAGACCAGCTTACTCTCCGCATCATGGGTGTGAGATGTACAAAACACACATGTACCGAGTAGCTCGAAGGTCTATTCTCCGGGACCATATTCCAAACATGTTCCTATACCGGCTTTCACCTCACCCGGCTCTCTGTTCATAGGTATCTGAATGTACTTATCCGTTCATCGAAATCAACAATATTTAGCATCTTTAAGCACAATATATCGAAAAAAAGAGTCGCATGTCAAGCGGACAGATTTCTCTAAATTAATTTTTCTTCTTCACAGGCACATGGTCCACACCACCTGGATGAAAAGGATGGCATTTGCAAATTCGTTTTGCGGATAACCAAGAACCTTTCATAGGCCCGTGTACTTCAATTGCCTCAAGCGCATATTGTGAACACGTTGGATAAAATCGACATGTAGGAGGCTTCAGTGGGGAAATAAACTTACGATAAAAATGGATGGGTGCAAGAAGTACCCGCTTCATCTATAATCTCCTAATTCTTAAGTAAAATAGTTTCACTAACTATCTTGCCTGAAAATAGGAAACACGTCAAATGCAGCCCTTCCTTATTCCTTCATAACTGAAAACACTTTAAAAACGTCGTATATAAATGAATCGACACCAAGGACTTCAATACTAACTTCCTATTTATTTCAGATATTCTAGAAGCTAAATAAGTTGTGAACTCAAATTGATTCCGTATATTAACTTTAACGTTCGGAACAGAAATCTTAGGCTTCACCGCTTCAGATCGCGCAGCTTTTAGCTTACGAAAAGCCAGTAATCGATTTTCTTCAACTTGGAGTGCATAAGAAATCTTCTGGAGTAGCAGCTTCGCACTTCTATAGTTAATTTGTAAAGTTGCGGATAGAGCATACGCGGTAACTTCCGCTCCAAGTTCAAACAGCATCTGAATTGCTCTGAACCACGTTAACAAGGGTAATTTAGATTTATGCATAATCGTGCCGGCTGTAGTCGAAATTTGCATTCTGCACTCTTTGCACTCTAATAATCGGCGTGTTTGTATTTGAAAAGCTTCATGGTAATCGCACCGCGGGCAGTGAAATCCATCTGACCATCGTATTTTCATGAGAAGCTCTTCACATTCTACTTCCGTATGACAAGCTGATGCTTCATTTACGATGGATTCAAATTTCATTTTTTCACCCCTCACTCAGAACCTATGTTCTGTTTTAATTATATCAAACATACGTTCTGTTGTAAATAAATTATTGTTATTTTTAGAATTATTATCCATATCATATCAGAGCCACTATTACTTTCTGCATCAAAATCTGTGATATATACAAGTCGGTTCTCTAGAGCTGAAATTGTCCAAATGTCAAAACAAACATTGTAACAATTTTCATGTGCTTGATTATTCTTGGAGGATTCCCCCCTTAAGAACAAGGTAGTCTTGTTTTAAGTAATTTGAGAAAAAGGGAAGTAAATGTTTCCAACATGCGCGACTTGTAGATGTCACAGAAAGTAGGGTTTCACGATGTACACCAACTAAATTGGAATATAATGTAAATTTTGAAAATTATGAATTTATATACTGATAGAGTTAGGGGTGGGTTGCGTTGCGTTGGGTTGGGACCGCTCGTAGTGACATTGAACAGGTTTAGGTTATAATGTTGAATGGGGATGAATTGAGCAATTTGGACATTATTTACTTTTATTTTGGATTGAAGGAGTTTATTCGAGATGAGAATTGAGATATTTCAAGACTTAGTGTGTCCTTGGTGCCGCATTGGGAAGAAGAATTTGATGGATGCTTTACAAAACTTCACTACTGAACCTGTGGAGATTCATTATCGGGCTTATCAACTTGATCCTTCCACACCTGCAAAAGGTGTGGATTTTGAGAAGCTCATGCGTACTAAGTTTCGTGCGGATGAAGATAAACTGCAAGCAATGCTTCAACAAGTAACGCAGGCTGGACAAGCATCGGGATTACATTTTGATTTTTCGAAAGTTGCCAAAATGCCAAACACTTTAAAGGCGCACCAGCTTATTGCTATTGCTCCTAACGACGTCAAAAAGGAGCTTGTTGACGAGCTGTTCAAAGCTTATTTTGAAGATGGAAAAGATATCGGTGATGTGGACTTCCTGCTAGAAGTTGCAGGTCGCCTAGGCATGGATCCGCAGCAAACACGCCTCCGTTTAGTCGCTAAGGAAGGCTTGGAAGAGGTTGAAGATGACCTTGAATTTGCCAGCCAAGCTGGTGTAACAGGTGTTCCTTTCTTCGTTGTTAACCGTAAATATGCATTAACCGGTGCCCAACCTGCAACAACGTTTCTTCAAGCTTTGGAACAAATTAGTGCTGAAAGCAAGAACGAAGCATGATCGAAGATTGCCTATCGCCCGGCATCTCCATTTGGAGAGTCGGGTTTTTATAAGCTAATCAAAGGAGTTTTACGGATGTCTACTTTACTTAAGGTGCTCAAGCAGGTGCCTACTCGCATAATGATTGTAATTCTTCCTTTCATTTTGATGATTATGGTTGAATTTTTGGAAAGGGGCTCCTACAAAGAGCTGCATCATTGGATCACTACTTATCCTTTTGCTATGGTGCTTGCTTATTTTGTTGTTGGGGCTTTGTATTTGTTACTTATTGCGGTGACGGGGCGCACTCGGCTCTCATTCTGGCTCTTGAGTGCTGTTTTATTACCTCTCGGCGCGATTAGCGGCAGTAAGTTAAAAGCGATTGGTTCGCCCTACTATCCATGGGATCTTTATTTTAATAATCAGCTTATGGAGTATAAGAAGTTTTTAAATGGTTATTTAAATAACCGGATTATTGGTTATACGTTGCTGTTTATCATGGTTGTGGGAATTTTGTTTCATCTTGTTTTGCGTAAGCATAAGATCCGGTTTAACTGGATTGAACGCACTATTTACGGTGTAATCGCGCTTGTCATGGCAACCAGTTTGTATATGGATAAACCAATTTCGTTCACAAAACTTTATGGGATGTATACAGTACCTTGGGATCAAACGATTACGTATGACGAGAATGGTTATCTGTACTCATCGGTCCAGATGCTTAACTTTCTTAACGTGAAGAAGCCTGATGGCTATAGTAAAAAAGCAGTCACTGCTTTAATAGATCAGATCCCGGATAAACCAGCTGCGAGTGATAAAAAACCGAATATAATCGTTTTGTTGGGTGAATCTTTTTTCGACCCGACAACGATGAAAAACGTAACATTCAGCCGCGATCCGATTCCGCATTTGCATGAGCTTCAGAAAAAATTCACTGGCGGTCAAATGTTATCTCCACAATTCGGCGGGAGTACAGCTAATGTTGAATTTGAGGTGCTTTCGGGGAATTCAATGCGATTTTTCGGGAAATCACCGGATAAGATCATTCCTTATATCGAATATATGAATCACGGAGTAGATTCCTTGGCGAGCATTACAACAAGGCAAGGCTATACAGCAACAGCGATAAACCCATTCTTTAGTTATTTTTTCGATAGTAGAAAGGTGTATAAGCATTTCGGTTTTTCGAGATTTATTTCAAGTGAGTATTTCCCAAATGATTTCTCAGGACCGAATTATGCGGATCATGCTGTTGTGAACAAAATTATTGAGGAAACTGAAAAAAGCAGTGGGCCTGATTTCGTTTTTGCCAACACAATGGAAAATCACCACCCTTATCCTCCTGGAAAGTTCAGCAAAAATACGATTCAGGTTACGGGTGATATATCAGCAGAATCGAAGAGCATTCTAGAAACTTATGCGCAAGGCATCACTGCAACTGATCAGGCCCTGCAATCCCTAGTTGATTATTATTCGAAAAAGTCAGAGCCGACGATCATTTTATTTTTTGGAGACCACTTTCCGTTTTTTGAAGAAGATTATAAAGTATACCGCGATGCCAAATATGTGCTTCCTAACGATCCTGATCTCTATACAAAGACGCATTACACGCCGTTTGTGATCTGGAATAATTTTGTGCCATCCGATCAAGAGAAGTTGGATCTGAAATCAAGCCCCTCTTTTTTGGGACCAATGCTGCTGCATTTGGCAGGTATAAAGGGCAGCTATTATACGGATTATTTGTATGAGTTATCCAAGAAAATCCCTGTCATTCCTCCGCAAGACATGTGGTCGACATATCATATTCAAGAAAGTGATCTTGTAGGCTACCAGAAGCTGCAGTATGATAACCTCTTTGGAGGCCGATATGGCTATGAAGCTAAAGGCTACAAGGACACGATCGTTCAACCTGCTTATACGCTTGGATACGGTGATCCAGTGATTAGTAAGGTCACTAAGGCTGAGAATAAAATTCTGGTGACAGGGTCTCCCTTCTTTTCTTCATGTAATGTGTATATTGACGGGACGGAAATGAAATCTAATTTTGATGGTAAAGATACACTTTATGTTGATTTAACAACGAATCCTGCTCTAGAAGCAGGTAAACCTCATCAAGTTGAAGTACGTGTGTATGATGATAAAAAGATGAAGATTGGTCAATCCAATCTATATCCACTCCCATCGTCATGACAAAAGCCCCCTATGAATAGGATGAAGGATATCCTACGCTTAGGGGGCTTTTATGCAGTGATCATCATTCCACCCGCTCATGTTCACTTCTTCACGACCGTGACTTCGGAAGAACTGGGGCACCACCATCTTTTGCGGCTGTACACCTTCAACGTGAACGGTACGTCATACGACCAGCACGTTCATCAATACCAAGGTATTTCTGGCATTAAGTACGGGCATTACCATGCATTCTATGGTCTCACAGGACCACCTATTGCATTAGCAAATGGGAATCATATTCATTTACTGCAAGGTCTCTTGGACCAAAATCTTTATAACACGAGCAGAAGTGGTAATCTAGTGAAATCTGCTCAAATGGAAGGGCTTATAAAGCAGTTGCACCAGCATTCTTATCAGGGCTTTTCGTCCCCGGGATTTGGTTATGAACCCTGGTGACTTATATCTTTTGAATATGAATGGCCCAATTGAAGGTGAAAGCAGCTCCTGGCTGAAGTTCTTGCGCACCTGATAGTTCAGCTGGGAATGTTTCATTGAACACGTTCATGATGCTAGTGTATGGTTCCAGTGAAACTGCATTCGTCCATGGCGCAGTGAATAGTACGTGAATCGGAAATTTATCTCCCATCTCGAAGATAAGCTTCGTCCCTCGTGCCTCATAGGCGATCTCACATACTTGCGGCCCAGGAGCGATGCTGAGCATCTGTGAGCCACCCGGATACACAGGTAGCGCCGACACCGTCTCGCCCTTCTGCAAGGCCGCTGTGAGTGCTGTCGGCACAGGTACACCTGCCGCAAACCCACCCGCGGTCAGCGGCCATTCTGCCGCCGCGGGAATGGTTACCCGCACGCGGTCTGCTTCGCCCTCCGCGAACGCGAAGTACGGGTGAAAGCCAAGCGACAGCGGCATGGTCTCGCCGCCACGGTTGGCAATTTCACCGCTGAGCGACAGCGTACCGTCCTTCAGACGGTACGTAAAGCGGAAGCATGCGGCGTGTGGAAAATACGCCAGCATGTCCGGCGTCTCCGCGATGTCAAACTCCGCGGAGACATAAGCCCCGCCAGCCGCGTCCGCGCCGCTGGCGACGACCTTCCACGGCCGCTCGCGCAGCTGGCCGTGGGCGTGATGAGGCTCCCTGTTCATCGGGAGCCGGTATTCGCGGCCACCGAAGGTGAAGGCCGCGTTGTTGACGCGCCCCGGCGGGAACAGAATGGGCACGCCGTAGCGCGAAGAATTGACGCGAAGCTCCGACAAGTCGTCGGGCTTCGCGATGTAGCTCTCGTTCCGCACGTCGAAGCGGAACAGGTGGAAACCGACGGCCGGAATAATCTCGGCCACGGCCTCTGCTTGATGGTCGACGAGTTTGAGCGTCGACTCCCCTTCCCACTCACTATGTATAAGTTCATACTGACTCAATGGTAAATCCTCCTTATGGCAAATTGTGATGTTTGCTAATTTGAATTGTTTTGTTAAACCGCATGCGGGTTTGATAATAGTTATAAATCATTATGATGCCAAGTACAAGAATAACGCTTGTGATTAGACTTCCCTCTGCCCCAAAAGCTCCACCAGATACAACCAGTGCACCTTCGGTTTCTGTCGTTATGAAGGACGTCATGGGAATGCCCGATACGTCAAATCCAAATACACAGCCTTGCATGAAATTCCAAGCTAAATGCAGTCCTATTGGCATCCATAGACTCCCCGTAAACTCACGGCATAAGCCCATCAAAAGTCCAGCTAACAAGATATTGATAAATGGAAATGGCGTCCCCCACATACCTGGATTAAAACTATGCAGCAAGGCAAATACAATCGTCGATACGCCGACCGCAACCTTTGGACCAAAGCGATGTTTCACGATACCTTGTAAATAACCGCGTGCAAAAAGCTCCTCATTAAGCGCCACGCCAATAAAAAGTAAAAAACTTCCCCCAATCGCATATGCCTTCGTCAAGCTCAGATCCATGTTCACGATTCGAATGCCACCGAACAGCCATATCCCCATGCTGCTAATGGTAATCAGAGCAACACCCCAAACGAAGCCTTCACTTAAACGGCGACCAAATTGCAAGGTATGCAGACCTAATGACCAGCCTTTTTTCCTCTCAAAGAAATAGAAAGAAAGATAAACTCCGCTAACAAAACCTACAATTTGTGCCCATAATGATCCTTTTATAAAAAAGGGATCGCTGGTAACAGCCTCCAGACTGATCATGAGATCCGGATTTAATCGGACAGCTATCACAGCAGCAGCAATCGATAGTATGACCGTTATGACAATGATGAAAATAAGGGTTAATAGAACTTTGCCCACAATATGAAGGATAGGAAACGACTTTCGCTTCTTCATTTCAATAACTTTTCACTCCTCTCATTCCATTTCTATTCGTGAAACCTCTCCCAAATCCTCCCATTTGCTTCAAAGGAAACTCTTGTGCAAACGATTACGCCATGCCACAATAGGACTATCAAACAGACGCTACGATGGAGGAACACATGCTTTTTGTCTTATTTGCTCTTTGGTTCATTGCATCAGGCTTGCTGATCGTGGACCCCACTTCGCGCACCATGCGATGGATGAGCGCAGTTGCATTTACTGGCGGATCGGGTGCCTTAGCTGCCGTCATTTCCGCAGATATCTTGCCATATTTCCAACTCACAGCACCCAATCCGTCACTTAGCGCGTTCTTTTATCGTGTTATGAGCTACTGCTCATTGCTTTCCTATTATGGCTTGCCGTATTCTTTTGCGATGCTAGCTGTAGCCTATCACTCCACTTGGCAAAAGCCTCTCCTGCGAACTTGGCTGCCGCTAGGATTACTTATACCACCAATCGCTTGTTTGATTTTACTACCTGGTTACACCGAAGAAATGCCAATCGATTTCCGTGTCGTGGCAATTTGGGCATTCCCCTATATCCTAATTGGTTCTTTGTTGATTGTCCTCAAAAAAGAGCAATTGCCAGCGATGAAAAGGACACATTTGTTCACCTGCCTTGCCTTGCTTCCGCCAATACTTTGTGTCGGCGTTCTCAACTATGTCATGCCTAGCTTTGGTTTTTATCGTTTGTGGATTTATCACGTGTGGATTCTAGCGTTTGTTGTGCCATTCTTTGTATTCACCTTTTTCAAATACGGATTTCTTGGAATTCGACTGCTTATTGAACGTCGTAAACTAGATTCCACCCTCCGCGCCATCACGTCAGGTACAGCTATTCTTAATCATGCCATCAAAAATGATGTAGGGAAAATGCGGCTATTTTTAGAAAAAATGAAACATCACGCCATTGAAACTGGGCAAACCGAACTTATTCAAGATATACACGTTGTAATGAACGCATCTAGACACATTCAAGATATGATTAGTCGGGTGCATGAACAAACGCAAGAGCTTCCTCTGCGCGTTTCTCAAGTGGATGTACGCCAACTGATTATTGAAGTCATGGAGCCTCTTGAAGGCTACTTAGGAAAGATTCAAGTTCAGCTAGATCTGCCTGATAATCTTGAACTTCGCCTTGATCAGATACAAGTTACAGAAACCTTAACGAACATCCTGATGAATGCGATTGAAGCGATGGAGACTGGCGGACAACTATCGATTAAAGCTTTTATGAATAAAAAAAATATCGTTCTCGAAATCAAAGACACGGGGATCGGAATGGAAAAAACTGTGCTCAAACAAGCTGTGGAACCATTCTTCACCACCAAAAGCAGCAAACGGAACAACTTTGGTCTGGGGCTTGCTTACTGCTACAGTGTTATGAAAAAACACGGAGGAAGCTTGGAAATTAGTAGCGAACCTGGTAAAGGCACAAGTGTCTACCTAACGTTCCCTGGACAGAGATAAAGGACTAGTAGAGGGGAAGATATCACATGGAAGCGATTCGTATACTGATTGTTGAAGATGATCTGGATTGGCTGCGCGGTCTTACTGACTATTTGAACCGGCAAGGGGATTTGACTGTCGTGGAGAGCAGATCTACTGCAGAGGAAGCGCAAGCCTTATTTCAACAATCCGCACCTTCGGCAGATGTCGTACTTATGGATATTATGCTGCAAAATGAACCTGCAGGCATCGGACTGGCGGAGCAAGCCTTTTTATCTTGGGGAGCGAAGGTTATTATGTTGACCTCGATGGAGGAGAAAGATTTCATCTTCCGATCCTTCCAAGCCGGGGCCATCGACTACCAAATCAAATCACGATTCGAGGAGCTCCCAGGTATCATTCGCGCGGCACATGCACGCCAATCCACAATAAATGCAGCAGTGGCAGAGCAGATGCGTGAGGAGTTCCGCAGACTGAAGCGGCTGGAGCAGCAATTCAAGATCAAAGAAGTTCGTGATCTCATTACCCCAACCGAGCTTCAAGTGCTTGATATGATTGACCAAGGACATACCCAAACGGAGATTGCCAATCGGTTTTTTATTTCATTGCGAACGGTGAAAATCCATGTGGGACATATTCTGAAAAAGTTAGGGAGTCCGAGCAGCAAGGATGCCGCTCAGCAGTTAAGAAATCTAGGTTTCTTTGAGCGTGGTCCTACGAAAAAAGATAAAGAGTAGGAAGAGAAGAAGGAGAAATCCCACTTCCCTCTAGTGGATATCTCGCTTCTTGAATCTACCGCCTTTTACATCATGGATATTGCCTACGGCGAGAAAAGCTTTGGGATCCAGTCCATCGACAATGGATTTCAGCTTGGCTTCTTCTAGCCGCGTAATCACACAGAAGATCACCTTCTTATTGTCGCCGGAGAAGCCTCCTTCTCCTTCTAAGTAGGTAACGCCACGACCCAAGCGATCCAGAATGGCTTCACCAATTTCTCTGAAGCTGTCGCTAATAATCCATACGGACTTCGACTCGTCGAAGCCTTCAATCGTAACATCAATCATTTTGTAAGCGATGAAATAAGCAATTAACGAGTACATGGCACGATCCCACGTGTAGACAAACCCTGCACTACCAAGAATGAATAAGTTAAAAAACATAACGATCTCGCCAACCGAGAATGGTATCTTTTTCGAGACTAGAATCGCAACGATTTCTGTGCCATCTAAGGATCCCCCAAAACGGATAACCATTCCCACACCAATGCCTAGAATAATGCCACCGAACACCGCGGCTAACAACGGATCGTTGGTAAGCTCCTTTACGGGATGCAGCAAGGCAGTTCCTATTGACATGATAAAGATAGCGAAGAGTGTAGATAAAGCAAACGTTTTACCAATCAATTTATAACCGACAAACAAGAAAGGAATATTTAATAGCAGCAAGAACACACCGATCGGCACTTGCGTCAAATAAGATAAAATGATCGAAATCCCTGTGATGCCCCCATCAATGATTCGATTAGGTACCAGAAAGATTTCTAATCCAACAGACATTAAAACCGCACCAATGAATAAGAACAATCCACGGCGAAAAAACGCACTTTTTGTCATTTTACGATGTTGAAGTTGCATAACGGCTTCTCTCTTTAGTTGCAATTGTTGTTTTGATGCCATAATCGAGTCCCCTCCTACCTTATTTATTGATTTAAGTATTCTTGATATAACCACCATTTTCCTGCAATCTATCTATTTTTCATAGAGATACCATCGAATAATGTCGAAATGCATGATATAATATCAGATGTTCAAGGACTTTTAACTTATATTTGTACAGGAGAATCTATGAAACAACACATTGAACGTTTACTATTGGTTATTCGGCCGAGATTGCCGCTTCTTTTACTTGCAGTAATACCTGTACTGATCATGGAGATTTTGAGTCGCGGCAATTATATGGAGATGATGACATGGAGTTATAAACATGTTCTCGAGCTTTTTTTTAATGAATGGATTGTGGTAAGTCTTCTTTTGATATTCATTGCAATCATTGGCCGAACGAAAATAGCCTACTGGGTGATTTCGGGGTTTCTTATCATCCTTGCGCTCATTAGCGGGGTAAAGCTCAAAATTTTAGGCGTGCCTCTGACGCCTTGGGACTTAGTTGTAGCGGGCGAAGCTTCCGATATGGTGAAATACTTATCTAACATTTTGACATTTAATGTATTATCAGTCATTCTCCTATTTCTTGTAGGAAGTTACTTCATCCTCTACCGTACAACCATGTTTATTAAAAAAGTCGCGTTAAAAGAACGAGGAATTCTTGCTGGCATAGGTTTACTTATGTTTTTGGCAGTATACACAGATTTACCGCTCCCCGTTCAGAAGTGGTTCGGCATTGAAGCCGCTGTCTGGAATCAAGTGCAAAACACCCAAACAAATGGGTATGCCCTAGCAACCGTGTTGAATACCAAAGCCATGTTCTCTGATAAGCGAGAAGGCTACGATGATAAAGCTGTTGAAGCCATCGTGAATGCGTCACCGACACCACCTATTAAAGCTGGTGATTCAACTACACCACCAATAAAACCAAACGTTATTGTCATTTTAAGTGAATCATTCTGGGATCCCACCATTATTCCCGGCGCTAAGTTCAGTAAAGATCCGATTCCATTCTTTCACAAGCTACAAAGGACAGGAACGAGCGGAACGATGCTTTCACCACAATATGGCGGTGGAACTGCTAATGTTGAATTCGAGGTGTTAACGGGGAACTCGATGCGTTTCCTACCACAAGGCTCCATTGCCTACAATCAATATATTTCAAATGAAGTCGATTCATTAGCAAGTATTTATGCACGTCAAGGCTATACGTCTACTGCAATAAGTCCTTTCTATAATTGGTATTTTAATAGTAATAAAATCTATCAGGATTTCGGCTTTTCGAAGTATATTCCAATTGAATATTTTAAACCGACGTATTCCGGACCTTATATCGCGGATAGTGAAGTTGCTGCTAACATTATACATGCAACTGAGCAAAGCGCAGGATCTGATTTCGTTTTTGCGAATACGATGGAGAATCACTTTCATTACTTCCCTGGCAAGTTCCCTAAAAATACCTTCGATGTAACGGGCAACTTTTCTCAATCCTCGATTGGGATGCTCGAAACACTTGCACAAGGTATTAATGGGGCAGATAATATGTTGAAGGAATTAGTGGAATATTACGAGAAAAAAGGCGAGCCAACGATTATTGCTTTCTGGGGAGACCATCTTCCAGCGCTTGGGGATGATTATGCTACTTATATTGATACGAAATATATCAGCGGCAAAGATGACCCTGATTTCCTGAAAAAGATGTATAGTGTCCCGCTTGTCGTCTGGAATAACTTTGACCATGAGAGCAAAGATAATTTAAATATTAGTCCTTCCTTCTTAGGGCCTTATTTGATCGGGCTATCTAAGCAACAAGGTAATTATTACACGAACTTCTTAACGGAACTAGCTAAAAAGTATCCGGTCATTCCTCCTAAAGATCATTTTGCTGAAATGAACATTAAGGAAGATGATTTGAAAAACTACGAAACCTTGCAATATGATATTCTTTTCGGAGACCGTCATGCTTACAAAAATTATTTGACACCGATTATCGATCCTAAATACATGCTCGGTTTCGGACCTATAAGCTTAGAAAAAGTTGAAGCAGATTCACAAGATATTTCCGGTCGTTCATCCATTACACTGACGGTTTCAGGAAATAACCTTCCCCCACTCGGATATGTGACCTTAAATGGGAAAGCATTACCTACGACTTGGAAAGATGAGCATACGGCTACAGCATTGGTGGAAGGAACTCTACTCAAAACTGGCCTTTGGGACATTCAAGTTCAGGTGAAAGATTCCAAAGAAACCATTGTAGGCAAGTCCAACTCCGTTTCGATTGATATCGGTGGACGTTAATACACTACGATCTGGCAGCATGCAAAGAAGCTCACCCCGTAAGGGGTGAGCTTCTTTGTCTATCCTATCAATTAAAGATTAATAATTTTACCAGTAGCTTCGGATTCAAATGCCCCCAGAATCACTTTCAATGCTTGGTAGCCTTCTTCGCCGGAAATACGAGGTGGTTTGTTATCTTGAATGCTAGTAACGAACTCAGCGACAACTCCGCTGGATGTTTGTTTCTCATTCGTTGCTACTTGACCTACTTTGTAACGCTCAACCGTACCGTTACGAAGTTCAACGATCACTTGATCGTTAGGGTCTGTATCGATTTTGATAACACCATTCTCACACCATAGAACAGTGGAGTTGTCTTGACCTTTGTAGTAAGTCCAGCTTGCTACCAAGGAACCTGTAGCTCCGCTTTTCATACGAAGCAAACAAGTTGCGTTATCATCTACGTCTGTACCTTCTTTATGAAGCGTACCTACGAAAGCTGCGACTTGAGCAACTTCATCGTCAAGCAACCAACGGATAAGATCTGACTTATGAACGCCTAAATCACCCATTGCGCCCATAATTGCTTCTTCCTTACGGAAGAACCAGCTCTCACGACCATCAATGCTCCAACCTTCAGGACCTGGATGACCGAAAGATGTACGGAAAGTAAGAACTTTCCCCAGTTTACCTGATTCCAAAATTTCTTTCGCTTTCACGTGCGGAGGCATTAAACGTTGGTTGTGACCAACCATCAAGAAAACGCCATTTTTCTTCGTAGCTTCAATCATCGCTTCGGCTTCTGCAGCCGTTGTAGCCATTGGCTTCTCAACAAGCACATGTGCACCTGCGTTAGCCGCGGCAATGGTCATTTCAGCGTGAAGGTAGTTTGGTGTGCATACGCTAACTGCGTCAACTTTTTCTGCTTTTAACATTTCAACATAGTTGCTATATGCTTTGCCGCCATGCAGCTGTGCGTAGTGCTCAGCTCTCTCGATAATTGGATCTACGAATGCAACTAACTCAACATTAGCATTTGCTGCATATTCCGGAATATGTCTATGTTTAGCAATAGAACCACAGCCAATAACGGCTACTTTAATTTTACTCATGAGATGAAAACTCCTTCGACTTATAAATATAAATAGGAATGAAATTAGTAGAATTAGTTATGAACATTTAAGTAATGCTCTTTAACCCAGTTAAAGCTATTTTCAATACTAGTTAATGGTGCTTTTTGGCAATGATCTTGTTCAACGACTAGCCACTCAACACCAGCTTGTTCAGCCGCTACGATAACTTTATCTAATGGAACATCGCCTAAGCCCAACTCCAAAGTAACGAGTTTACCCTCAGCATCCTTCGTAAAATCCTTGAAATGCACTAAAGGCAGACGTCCTGCATATTTGGCAATGTACGCAAGTGGATCTTGTCCTGCGAATTGAACCCAACATACGTCCATTTCAACTTTAATAGCCTCATTATTGGCATACATCGCGTCAAAAACAAACTCATTATCCACTTTGTAATGGAATTCGAAATCGTGGTTGTGATAAAGGAACTGCAAGCCTTGTTTTTGCGTCTCAACTGCAAGTGCCTGGCACTCAGCAATTAGTGCTTTCCATTGGTCCACGGACTCACGCTCTTCCGCACCAACATAAGGGCAGATTGCGTATTTTGCACCGATTGTTTTCAAATAATCGATCTCACCTTGGAAATTATCACGGAATCTTTGCAAGCTAACATGGCTTCCGAAAGCTTTCAATCCAAGCTCATCAAGAAGACCCTTAAGCTGATCAGCAGGCATATCATAATAGCCAGCAAACTCAACGCCTTCATATCCTAACTTCGCAACATGGCGTAGCGTACCTTCCATATCACGTGCCATATCATCTCTCAATGTGTACAATTGAAGACCAATTCCTAAACGTCCCATTTGTTCTCCTCTTTTCTCATAGTGAAATCGATAATAATAACCTTGACCTAAGTATAGCGAGATTAGCCTATTATGACCATTCACGATATAATTAAAACATCTCTTATTTGGCTACGAAAGGCGAAACTACATGAATGCTGAACTATTAGTTTGTGGGTATTCTTTTCACATGGACCCGTTTTACGTGAGTACCAAATCCGGACTTCAATCTTATCTTTTTCGATTACAAACAGAAGGTACCAGCGAAGCGCTTGTCGACGGCCACATGATTTCAATAGAAGCTGGTCACTTGCTGCTCTTTAAACCTGGCGATCCCTACGAGCTGCGCATCGGTAACCAACTAACTCCGAATGAAAATAAAATTGCCAGCGGTGACTACTACTTGTTTTGTAAAGGGGAATGGATTGATGATTGGTGGAAACGCAACAATAAACCAACCTGCATGCGCATTGATATCGATCCCAGATTAATCTCCCTTTGGCGGCAATTAAGCCTAGAAAAGCGCAGAATGGAAGACGAGAATCCTGAATTAAGCGGCTACTTACTTCAAGCCTTATGCCTATATCTCGAACGTGCTGCAACAGAAACGGTGCAAGGACGTCCATTTACAGGCACTCGCATGAAACGATTTATTGAGGCACATGCCACCGCTGTATTCAAAATCGAAGATGTTGCAGACCATGTTGGACTTAGTATCTCCCGAGCCGTTCATTTGTTCAAAGAATATTTTGGTAAAACAATGATCCAGTACGCAACAGAAGTTCGCTTATCTAGTGCCGTGGAGCGCATGCATGATAGTTCCATGTCCTTAGAACAAATCGCGCTAAGCTGCGGCTTTGGCTCCTATCCCTACTTTCATCGAGCTTTTAAGCAACGCTTCGGGACCTCCCCCAAAACGTATCGACAAAATATGCATCATACCTAATACAGATTATTTGATTAAATTCACACAATATTCAATATTCCTTACCATTGTATGAAACAAATTCTGCCGCTAAATCGTATTATCTATATACGAAATACATAGCAATCTTCTTATTTGTCTTAAAATTGTAAAACTATTTTAAGGTTCTATTAATAATAATCCGATATGCTAGTACTATATCCAATTCTTAGGATGGTGGAACTCATGAAAATGTTTATAACGATTCATAACAAACCTGTGCCCGTATACTCCGATGAGAAAAATAAAAAGAAATTCAATTTACTGAAGTCAGCACTTGAGGCCAAAGTAACCAAAGGTAGAGCAACACTCAAGAAATGTCTGGATTCAATCATCTCTATCGAGATTGTCGGATGCGAAGCGATCCTTCATTCCTTGAATGAACGTGACTCGCTGGCACTATCTCTGTACTAATCGAAAAAGCCTGAAACCCCTAGTCAGGGATTTCAGGCTTTTTTCTGTTCTGTTTTACAAGTAATTCTTCTCTACAACATGAAGATGATGCTGCGCATGCCCAGCAATGACATATGCGATAGCACGGGCAGAAATAGCGAACGTATTCGCTGTTCCGCGACGAGTCCAAGCTGACTCCGTGATCGTAGGCAAAAGGGCTAACGTAGCCTGTCGTACTGCTTGGAAATCCTTTATCAAATCCACTAAATCTACTTCATCAAACGTTGTATTCGCAATGAAAATATCCTGATCAAATCCTGGTAAATCCGTTGTATCCCCGCGGGCAATGCGTAATAACCTGTAACTCATGATGCGTTCCGTATCCGAGATATGAGCCAGAACCTCCTTCAAACTCCATTTGCCAGGGGCATACCGAGATAAGGCCTGTTCCTCTGTTAATTGTGAAAATAACGTTACAAGGGCTTTTTCTTGACTGTTCAAAATGGATACATAATCACCATCGGGTACCAATCCAATATACCCCGTATAATAGGATGAATATTCGTCATGACTAGGTCTCTGCAGCATGCTTGAATCGTCTCCTTTCTATTGAACAAATGTTGGTATGAATTTCTCTATCATATCGCAATATCCTCGCTCTTGCTAGCCACGCCTATTTCGCTGAAAAGATTTTCTGTGGTATCTGCAAGAATAATCACAAACAGTAAGACCTAATCCACACCCACCATTCCCATGTAAGTTCGCCTGAGTATGACTTTGCTCCCCCACCGCCTATTTCTTATAGACTAATTTTCTGTGGTATCTACACGTATAAACACCAGCCATTGAAAACTCACAACTCCGCAATGTAGACCCGATTCTTAGCTTATAACTAGTAACTAGTAACTGCTCATCTGTCCTCGCTCCCACTAACCACTCACCACACAATACGCAATACGCAATACGCAATACGCAATACGCAATACTCGCTTCTTACTTCACTAACCTGTAACCTCTCTATTCTCAATCCACTATGTTACTACTCTGTTAAAAGGTGTTGTAGTTATCACAGAAAATTAGTTCGCTGAAGGATGCCCCCTGACCCAAAACGCACTTAAAAATTCCACCACTCTCCCAAACCGAGAAAAAGGGAAGCAAGTCCGCCTTCAATGATATCGATTTGATAAACAAAGTGAGAATTGAATCTTTTGAGCAGCAACTTCAAAAGGTACAATAAAGCGCATGTTGTAGATATCACAGAAAATTAGTTTCGCAGAAGGATGCCCCTGCCCCAAACGCACTTAAAAATTCCACCACTCTCCCAAACCGAGAAAAAGGGGAGCAAGTCGCCTTCAATGACATCGATTTGATAAACAAAGTGAGAATTGAAAAACCCATTTCCCTAACATGGGAAATGGGTAACTATGTTTACTGCTGCTTGGCCTCAAGCAGCCAGATTTTGCTTTCAAAGTCGCCATGTAGACCAGCGACAGGCAGACCGGCGTATAACAAATGATCGCCGGGGAACAGCCCTTCCGACCCTTCGATATGATAATCGAAGGCAGGGTTGAGTCCTTTGAGCCGCAAAGTCTTCAGCGGCGCATACGGTTCAGCAAGCACACGGACGAAGACGACCATGGCTTGTGTCTTGTCCTCGGAGACAATCATCCACGCGGTGTCGTTCCCCTCGAACGGGCTCTGCAGGCGATACATATCCCCAAATTGGACAAGAGGCCGGATTTGTTTGTAGTCGGCAACTTGTCGTTTGACAAGTTCTTTCTCTTCATCGGTGAACTTCGTTAGATCAAGCTCATATCCGAAGTTACCAGACATAGCCACATGGCCACGGGTTTCCAAGGACGTCATGCGATGAACTTGATGATTCGGCACGGCAGATACATGCGCGCCCATGGAGCTAACCGGGTACACGATGCTAGTTCCGTATTGGATTTTTAAACGGCACACGGCATCGGTATTATCGCTCGTCCACGTTTGCGGCATGTAATGCAACATACCAGGATCGAAACGACCGCCGCCGCCTGAGCAGCTCTCAAACAAGATATGTGGATATTCGGTAGTGATAGCTTCCATTACGCGATAAAGACCTAGCATATAACGATGAGCTGTTTCACGTTGGCGTTCTGGCGGTAATGCCGCTGAGCCAATTTCAGTCATATTGCGATTCATATCCCATTTGACATACGTAATCGGCGCACTGCTAAGTATGTTGCGCAGCATGGACGTCACGCCTTCACATACTTCTTCACGTGAAAAATCAAGGATGAGCTGCCCACGACCTTCGGTCCGTCGACGATCCGGTACATGTAAACACCAATCAGGATGTTTGCGGTATAACTCACTCTCTGGCGATACCATTTCAGGCTCAAACCATAATCCAAATTCAAGCCCAAGCTTGTTAACTCGCTCTACCAAATCTTCAAGACCGCCTGGGAGCTTGGCCTTATCAACAACCCAGTCTCCGAGTGAAGTCGTGTCATCATTTCTTTTGCCAAACCAACCATCATCAAGTACGAAGAGTTCAATTCCAAGTTCTTTCCCTGCACGAGCGATGCTCTCAATTTTATCCGCGTTAAAATCGAAATATGTCGCCTCCCAGTTGTTAACCAGGACGGGGCGTACTTGATCACGGAACTCACCGCGGCAAAGTCGTGTACGATACAGGCGATGATAGGATCTCGACATCTCACCAATCCCCTGAGCAGAATAGACCATTACAGCCTCAGGTGTTTGGAAGTATTGTCCTGGTTCTAGCAGCCAGCTGAAATCGAAAGGATTGATTCCCATGGATACACGTGCCGTAGCAAACGGGTCCACTTCCGCGTAAGCCGCAAAGTTACCGCTATAGACGAGATTAAAGCCATACACATCGCCATAGTCTTCATTGGCATCCTTGGCAAGCAAAGCGACAAACGGGTTATGCGAATGACTGCTTGACCCACGTCTGCTTTCGACGGTCAATTTGCCTGGAGCTAAAGCTCTCTTTTCGATGTGACGCTCACGTGCCCAACTACCTGAAAGCTGCAGTAGATCCCAATCAGCATGAGAATAATCTACGCTCATACTTAAAGCACGCAGCAACCTGAGATCAGCTGTGCCCTCGTTTACGAAACGGACGGAACGTGTAATTGCCGCATGATTGGCAAAAATCGTATACGACAGAATTGCGCGTAAGCCCGCTACTTTGTCAACAAGCTCAATTTCTAGCGTTTCCGCTTCATGTTCATCTTCTACATAGGTTGAAGGCAATCCGTCTAACACTGGCTTTCCTTTCACGATGCGATGCTTGTCGTAAATAAGCTCAGTAATCGTCGAGCCATTAGGCAGCGCCACTTGATAAGCAGGCTCGCGGAAATCGCTTGTCCCATACGCTGGATACTCCTGTGGTAGGGTATCAAAGGAGATTTTTCTATTCTCTTTTACGGGATTCGGACTGAAAGAAGCACGTTCCTTATATTGAATCACGTTACCAAGTTGACCCGTTCGAATAGGGCGTCCCCAATAAACATGGGCTGGATAGGCATTGTTAATCAGTTGAATTACATAGCTCATATACGAATTGTTTAAATGAAATATCCCTTGTGCTGCTTCAAATGAAATGGTCATTAATAATCCCTCCTATCGTCTATTATCATATCCAACGAGAAACAAAACTATGGAGAAACTACACCTACATATGGAGGAATGTCGTTTTACTGCAAAAATAGAACCTTGACTCTACGCAGTCAAGGTCCATTTTCGCACATCTAGCTTAGCCGTATTTATACGTCATGCCATGTCCGCCCTTCGGGTACACCCAGTCTATATTGTACGAAGGACACGCAATGCGGCACGTTCCGCACTCAATGCAATTTTCAAAGGCAACCGTGGTAATTTTAAGTTTCTTTTCCCATTCATAGACATCGGAAGGACAGAAATAATTACAATCCTTGGTGACACAATTTAAGCAAGTTTGTTTATCTTTGATCACGAGATGGGATTTATCATCACATTTGTAACGAATGGTAAACAGTTTATCTGAGATATCACTTTGGCTCATCCGTTCATCGCCCTCCATCCCTTGTAGCCCAGCTTCATCAAGTTCACTGTGCCGCCTGCGGCATTTTTGATAAGCTTCATGGCCATTTTTTGTTTCTCAGCTTTCGTTATTCCGTCCACAAGGAACATGTTGTACGCTGCTTCATTTACGGCTCGAGGCAGCCTATCAAATAAGAGCTCAGGATCCTGTTCTTTCAAGAATTGATGCATGCCTTTGTACTTTTGCAAATCCTTGTGAACAAAGGACTCTCTGATCTTATTATCGTAAAGATGCATGGTTGGAGCTGTAAAATCTCCACGTGCCTTCGCTTCGATAATCGCTTCTCCAGCTAGCCGCCCCGAGGTCATCGCGAGATTCGTCCCCTCCCGGTGGACAAAGTTAATCAGCTGCGCAGCATCACCACACACGCACCAGCCATCTCCCGACAAGGTTGGTATCGAGTGAAAACCACCCTCAGGAATCAGATGACCGGAATATTCTTTGGTCTCTCCGCCTTGAATCAGCTTACGAATCATCGGATGCTGTTTGACAGCATCGAGTACGGCGTAGGGCTTTACCTTTTTATCACGCAAATGATTCACCATCACACCGACCCCTAATGAGATCGTTTCTTTATTCGTATACAAGAAGCCCATTCCCGCCATGCCGAGCGAGGTTTCACCCATAAATTCAATGGTGACACCTTCATCACCCTCAAGCCCAAAACGGTCCTCAATTTTTTCGCGGGGAAGTGCTATGACTTCTTTAACCGCTAAAGACACCTCATCCGGCATCCATTCCTTATGAATACCCATCGCTTTGCCGAGCAAGGAGTTAACCCCATCAGCAATGACGACAACGTCCGCATATAGATCTCCATCGTCACGGTCTGTTCGCACACCAACGACTTTATTGCCTTCACGAATGACATCCAGTGCCACTGTTTCGTAAATTGGAATTGCGCCCGCCGCTACCGCTTTTTCAGCGAACCATTGATCGAATTTAACTCGCAAGCCAGTGAAGCAGTTATACGGCTCCTTGTAGGCTTCATTACGATGACCGAAGGTAACCATGGACTCTTTGCCCATCATCCAGATCCGCTGTTCAACAATGTAGCGTTCCATGGGGAAATTTTTTTCTGTCCAAAACTCAGGTACTAGCTCCTCAATCTGTTTGCGGTAAAGGACGCCTCCGAAAATGTTTTTGGCGCCAGGAAACTCGCCCCTCTCGAGCAATACAACCGATAAACCCGCTCGTGCCATGGTTAAGGCCGCAGCAGCTCCGGCAGGACCTCCACCAACGACGATAGCGTCGAATTTTTCGTTCATTTCGCTTCACTCCTCTCCCGTGCTTCGCTTGCCCCCGTCTGCGTATGGGTGGTGGATGACGGGTGAATGCCGAAAAGTGTGCGACGTTTCTTGAATTCCTCCGTTATAGCTGGGACGATTTTGAATAGATCCCCTACAAGGCCATAATGGGCAAATTGGAAAATTGGCGCCTTCTCATCCTTGTTGATCGCGACAACCACGTCGGCATGGCTCATCCCGACCGTGTGTTGCACAGCGCCAGAGATGCCGATGGCGAAGTAGAGCTTCGGCCGCACCGTGGCGCCCGTCTGCCCCACCTGATGCTCATGGCTGATCCAGCCAGCATCAACCGCAGCGCGGGACGCGCCAACGACACCGCCGAGCGCATCCGCAAGCTCGGCGAGCAGCTTGAAAGCATCGGGCCCGCCTAATCCGCGGCCTCCCGCTACGATAATCTCGCAGTCCTCGAGATTCAGCTTGCCTGTTTCGCGCAGAAAGTCGAGCACTTGCGCGTCAATCTCTTCCTCGCGCATCGTGGCCTCGATACGCACGATCTCGCCTTGGCGCGCTGCGTCCTTCGGCAGCGCTTGAAACACACCGGCTCGCGCTGTGGCCATTTGCGGTCGGTACTGCTTGCAGAGGATGGTGGCCATCATCTTCTCAGAGAAAGCCGGACGGCTGGCTAGCAGCAGCCGTGACGGGGGCGGCTCCACGTCGAGCTGCGTCGTGTCGGCCGTCAGCCCCGTCGGCAGGTGCGTAGCGATCGCACCTGCGAGGTCACGGCCCGTCGCAGTCGCGCCGAACAGCACGATCTCGGGCTTCGCATCCTCGATCAGCTTCAAGCAGACCCGGCTGTATGGCCGGGTCCTGTAATCGCGAAGCTCCGCGGCTTCGCACAGGTAAACCCGATCCGCGCCGTAGGCCACGGCTTCATCGGCGAGATGGGCAACATTCTCGCCGATGACGAGCGCCATGAGCGGCGCTTCCAGCTTGGCTGCCAGCTTCTTGCCTTCGCCTAGCAGCTGCCAGGATACCTTTTTCGCGATGCCCTCGCGCTGCTCAACTACGATCAACACCCCACGATATGCCGACCAGTCCGGCATCGTCGGATCTATCTGTTCTGTTTCTTTTGCCATCGTGTTATCCTCCGTTCCTATCGATCAAGTCCACTCCAACAAGGCCTGCATGTCCTTCGTTAATAGCTGATCGGCTAGCTGAGCTGCCCCCGTCTCTGGGCTATCAAAAGTGATCATATTGGTTTTGACAGCTTTAATTTCTGGTACCCACGTTTTGGCAACAATCGTTGGCGAGCCCTTAAGTCCAATCTTTGCCCGCTCCAGATCTGGAAAATCTGCCGTTGTCCAAACGGTAGGCTTATATCTAGCCGCTCGAATCATCCCAGGCAGCGAAGCGCGTCTTACTTTATTTAGTTCCTTCAACGCAGTAATCAGGACAGGCATGCTTGTCTCAACCACTTCGATGCCATCCTCCAATAGTCGGTGTACGCGTACTTTACGATTGGCTTCATCTACTTGGACAACTTTGTTCACATAGGTTAGCTGTTCCAAATCTAATCGACAGGCTACGCCTGGACCGACTTGTCCCGTATCGCCATCTAAGGTTTGCTTGCCGCAAAAAACGATATCCACGGGTCCCCAAGTTTCCGCAATTTTGCGAATGGTTCGTGCAACGACATAGGAAGTAGCTAGCGTGTCCGCCCCGGCAAAACCACGGTCAGTTACCAGTACTGCATCATCAGCGCCTAGTGATATGCATTCCTTAAGCCCTTTCTCAGCAGGTGGCGGGCCCATGGTCACTACTGTGATGCGCGCACCTTGCTCATCTTTAATACGCAACGCCTCTTCCAAGCCATGCATATCATAGAAATTCACAATGCTGGGAACACCTTGACGAATGAGCGTATTATTTTTGGGATCAATGCGAATTTCTCTAGAATCCGGAACTTGTTTAATACAAACGACAATATGCAGCATCTCTGCACCCTCCTATTTCTACGGGGAACTGGCTTGCATTTTTTGACAATCGCCTTGTCACAGCCTGTCATCATTGTGAAATTTGTCACGTAAATGTCGATGAGTAATCGCTTTCAGTGCATCACATGACATGATGAACAAGCATAAAGATAAGAATCTAACACAGTATATGCGTCAGCGCGAGGAACTTGACTAAACCAAGAAAAAATAAAGAGCTCAGCACATTTCCGCGCAAAAAAAAAAAAGACTGTAAAGGCAGGCTAAAGTACCCGTCCGACAGTCTTCCCTTTTTCATTCACTTCTCAACTATTGTTACTAATCGCCTGATTAATTCGCTCCCTCACCTCGAGCATCCATGCCGTGCTGCGGGGATAAACAGAAAACGTGATCGGCTCAGTCAAGCCTTCTTCTATGAGGGCAATCGTGCGCTCTTTGCCAATCAACGTTTCCAATAATTGCAACGCCCTCAAATCCTGCAGCGCTTCAAAGAATACTTCCATCCGAATCGACTCAATAGGTCCTGATTCACCAGGATAAACAAGGAAGCTATCGCCCGAAGGAAACGCATGTAAAGCATCCGTTACTTGAAAGGGATTCAACGGTTTAATAGCATATTGCGAATAATAGAAATTGTATCCCCAGTGCAGAAATCCTTGAATACCGAACTTATACAGCAGCAGACCGATGATTCGGTTACGTGCGGAAGGCATGTTAAAGAAACGATTGGACACTTCTTTGTATTGTACACAGCAATAATACGTCCATAAATCAGGGACTCCCGCTTCTAAGAAGGGCTCAATATGATCATTCGAGGGAATCGGTTTCTGAACAATTCCTCGCTTATAAAAAGAAATCTCCGTCAAAGCATCGATGATCGGATATTCGGGAGGCAGAAGCTTCCGAACAAGATCACTTGCTTTCTTGTATGTTTCCAAATGCGCTTCCGCAGGCTCATCTGACACATGAAAGTAACTGCAGCCAGCGATGCCAAGATTTTGGATAACACGATCTAGATCAGGAATGAGCTGCTCTAAAAAATTCGCATAGGCTTCCCCAGTGGCATCCGTTTCCCAACCGAAAATACGCTGTTCTTCCCCGTTCAGGGTTGCCACAATTTTCGGCGTATGCTTAGCTCCCCATTGCGTGAATAAGTGTGAGAACTCGAAATATTCAACCCCTTTGCTCTGGCAAAGGGCAACCCAACGCTCAAGATTGGCGTACTCAAAAGCATATGTGGTCTTACTATCGATACTCCCCTCCACAACTTTCACACCAATCAGCTGCACGGTCGGTCGTTCCCCACCTACTGCGGTATCCAATGGCGGTGTAAAGATCGGAGTCAGTAACATGTTAATGCCATGCTTGACAGCAGTTTCAATGAACTGGCCGATGAGCTGCCAATGCTCCTCACTAAATACAGGGACCTTGTAGTGTGTCGCAAGGCAATCTACGTGAAACCACTCTGTATGAATCAGCTTTTGCTTCGGCAAAGTCGCTTCAAGTATAGTAAGCTCCAACACTTCCTCACCAAGTTGTTCCCCTTCTGGAGACAGAAAACTTACATTCACTTTATAGGTTCCAGCTCGTGTAGTTGCATCCACATCAACATGAATCCAAACCGCTCTCCACTGACCAGGCAGTGACGTCACAGACTTTGCTTCAAGCGGGTACAAAGGGTCCGGGTACAAACCAGGTGTTGTCCGCATCACATGGGAATCATGGTCAGCGTAACAAGGCATTTCAGATGGCACGAGACCTACAGTGCGTGTTGTAAAAGGGACCCCTAGTGTCGAATTAACTTCAACACGAATGTTTTTCAATAAGTGATCTGAGGTGTATGCAACTTGGAAAGCGAAGGTTTCTCCTTTCAGTACCGATGCTTGTTTAAGAGCCCCTTCGCTCGGAGCTTCATCTGCAAAAACTTTGGATAACGAACTCAAGCTTATGGTTTGGAAGGTTACCTTATTGTCCATTGATTACATGCCTCCAATATTCGTTATGATTCCTTTCCTTAATCCCATTTCAAAGATTGGAAAGTCCCTGTTTGTGCAGACTCCTGTGCTTTCATACACATGAGAGCACTCATCAAACCGTCATCCAGCGTTGAGATGGAGTTCGCTTTCTTTTTCATAACTTCTGTAAAATTACGTGCCAGTTTCGCATCACCACCAAAATGGTTGCTGCCAGCGGCAAGGTCATACGTTTCCACTCGAGCTGTATGGTGCATATGCACTTTGACTTGACCTGTATAGAAATCGAAGTCTACAGTCCCCTTATACCCCATGAATCTCGCGCCACGCGCAGCAGCACCTTTACGAATAAAAAAGTTTTGCGAGTACGACATATGCATACCGCTTTCATATCGGAACAGTGCACTACCTGAATCTTCATTGCCTGTGTCTTCCGCATAACAGCAATATTGCCAGGTCGGATCCAGCTCTTCCGCTGTTCCAACCGTGCTCTCCAAGCAGGTGCGATTGTCTTCACAATCTACACATTTGAGCCCAGGCGATTTGTTTCCTTTGAAAATTTGCTTGGAAGTCATCGCACACACAGATATCGGCGTCTGCCCTAGAACGGCTTGGATATAGTCGAAATCATGGGTTGCTTTTTGTAGAAAGAGCCCCCCGGTTTCTTCCTCATTCCGATACCAGCTTTGGAAATAGACACGCCCATAAGGCACGTTATTAATCGCTTGAACATGTTCAACCGTACCGATCTTACCTGATTGCACGATTTCTTTAACTAGCTCCACAAGAGATGTCACTCGTAATGGAAAAGATACTACGACAGGTGACGTGGATGCCTCATATCCTTGTTTTAAACGAAGGAGATCCTCGTAGTTAGTTGACACAGGCTTTTCGAGATAGAGCGGAAGATTATGCTGCAGTACCTTCAGCCCCATCGTTGTATGCAAATTACAGCGCGTTCCAATCATGACACCATCAAGCTGCTCATCTGCCAACATTTGCTCTGGCGTATCATAATAATGAATGTGATGCCAACCTTTCTCATCCAGTAGAGCTTTAACCGCATCTTTCCGTATGTCTACAATTGCCGCAATTTGACAGTCCGCATCTGCCTTCATTACCTCTTTAATTACACTACTAATTCTAAGGCCATACCCAATTACACCTATCCTCATGTTAGCTCCCCCTCGAACTTAACGCTATCCTGATTATAAAAGATGTTACTTCCCTTTTCTTTGTCTTGAAAGCCGATTTTTTTGTTTTTTCGACTGTGCTATGATAGATACATAGGCTTTGCAACGACCAATCAGGAGTGACTCCCATGACGATAAGTGAAACGAACACGACCGAATATCATCGGACGCATTTGAAGATGAGTATCGTTATCCAAAAAGTCATTACCATGCACTACTTTGAGTATGGGAAGGATTTTGTGTTCGATGGCGAGAAGCATGATTTCTGGGAATTTCTCTATGTCGATCGCGGAGAAGTCGAGGTACATGCGGATGATGATCGCTATTTACTTAAACAGGGCTCTATCATCTTTCATAAGCCCAATGAATTTCATAGTTTTTACGCAACCAAAGGAAAAGCTCCTAATTTAATTGTCATGACATTCGATTGCCATTCGAAAGCGATGCAGTTTTTTGAGCGTAAGGTGCTGCATCTTGAAGATGAAGAGCGTAATTTACTCGCCCAAATCGTTCGTGAAGGACAACAAGCCTTCGAGTTCCCCTTCGGTCATCCTCTTGTGAGGAGGTTAGATGCACCTGTTGGCTGTGAGCAGATGATGCAAAGCTATTTGGAAATTCTGTTGTTACGTTTGCTACGCAAATCAGCATCACCGGAAGCGGAAACGTCTCTCTCCACAGTCGCTAAAGAAAAGTCGATTCACGATTTAACCAGTAAAGTCATGAGCTACATGGAAGACCATATTGATGCTCATCTTACCTTAAATGAAATCAGCCAAGTGTTCTGTGTCGGCAAAACACAGCTCAAAGACCTTTTTAAAAAACATACGAACTATACGCTCATGGAGTATTTTGCTAAATTGAAAATCGATCAAGCCAAAATTATGATTCGCGAGGAAACCTATAACTTCACCGAGATCTCCAGACAACTTGGCTTCAGTTCTGTGCATTATTTTTCCAAAGCTTTTAAGAAAGCAACCCTAATGAGTCCTTCTGAATACGCAAGAACAGTGAAATCCCGCATGTAAGCACTTATCTTCTTTATCGCAAAAAAATCCCGAAAAGCTGCATGTAGCAGTTTCTCGGGATTTCTCGTTAACTCACCTTTTATTACTCGTCTTCGTCTTCTTCTTCAACCTCGTACGTGCACAGAAACCGCTCTACACCCGGATATTTCTCACCTAGACTACGAATCACGAATCCAACGTTGCGATAAAATTGCACAGCCTCTTCATCGGTTTCCACCGTTATCCGAACTGGCTGCATATCATCAATAATTTCAAGCAACATCCCGCGTCCAAAGCCTTCTCCTCTGCTCTCAGGTTCAACAGCGAGATGACGAAGTGTCATTTCTTGCTTCTCATTCAACTCGAAGCCGATAATGCCGACAGGTAAACCCTCCGACTCATAGGCAAATAACCATGTGTTTTCATTATTTTCATATTGACTGAGGGCTTCTTGCAGACTTTCAGGATCTGGAAACACACTATAGCCAAGTAATTGTTGAATATCTCCCTCATGCAGACGGGACTTCACATTTAACAGCACGTACACTCACTTCTTTCTATATTCGTATATCTACCCATAATCTACTAACTTGGGCATGCTGTCAACTTGTGCCTATGAGACGATTCTCACCATTACAATTATGTCGTCAACTGTTGTTCTTTATGACTCGAACGTATCGCAAGAGGAACTGCAAATGCCACTAACGTAGCGATCAAACCATATACAAACATGCCATGAATCCCCGTATAGAACACATCCGCTTTCGTCACAATCGACCCCATCACGGTGACACTGACTGCTGTACCGATATTTCGCGCGAACAGCTGTAGTGAGGTTGAAATCCCCTTTTGATGTGCTTCCACTAACTGTTGAGCACCAATAGTTGATACCGTAAACAGCAGTCCAAACGAAAGTCCTAACATCGTAAGAGCGCTGAATATGTAACCAAATGAGGTCCCTTCCTCAATTAAGAAAAGCATTACCGCGGTTACGACAAGCAATGCATTCCCCGCTAGCAGCAACGGCTTGTAGCCGAAGCGTATCACCCATTTCCCGCTAGGGACGGCAACTGCCATCCACCCGATGGATGTACCCAGTAATGCAATCCCGCTGATGAACAGAGAGTGCCCTTGATTCTGCAGAAATAAGGGAATAAAACTCGACGTTCCGAAAAGCGCTGCACAGCTTAGAAAAGAGCCGCCTATCATCAAGGCCACGGGCCGATTTCGCATTAGCGTCAGTGGAACAAGTGGGGCAGCATGCCCTTTTTCATACAGGAAGAAGACAACTAGCAGCAATACACCAACGCCTCCATACACAAAGGTATAGGAATCGACCACCGTTATTAGTAATAATGACGAAATCCCCGCCGCAAACAAGAGTGCGCCCCAATAGTCGATGACGGCTTTCTTCGGTTGATATACTTCTTTGTATGGCAACAAAGCTAATAAGGCAATTAGACAAATCGGGACGTTTACGAAGAAAATCCAGCGCCAGTTCAAATACGTTACAAAAAAAGTACCTAATGTAGGTGCTAAAATTGCGGATAACCCCCACATGCCCGTGAAAAAAGCTTGCACCTTGCCACGTTGCTCCACTGGATAAATATCGCCGGCAATAATGGATGGGAACGGCATCATCACCCCTGCACCAATCCCTTGAATCGCTCTAAAAATAATGAGCTGCACCATGCTGTCTGATAAACCGCAGAGAACTGAGCCCCCAAGAAATAAGAGAATACCCGCCGCATAGATGCGCTTGCGCCCAAATAAATCCGACAATCGTCCTGCCAAAGGAGCAAGTACGGTAGAGAGCACCATGTAGGAAGTAAACGCCCAAGCATACAGGCTGTTTCCACCAATGTCATTCACAATGATCGGCATGGTTGTATTAGCAATTGTCGTATCCATAGACGCGACTAACATGGCCAGTACGATACTGACCATTACAGTAGTTCGATTACGCATGATTTTTCCTCCCAAAGCTGACTTTGACACGTCTATCCATTGTACCTGATTCCAGATTTGAAGAATAGCATGATATTTACTTGGATTAGGGGACGAGCTTGGAAAATTTATCTTTACAAATCATAGACACGGGACTAAAATTAATCCAATGTGTTTAGTGGGTAATGAAAAGAGGACATGACAACATGACTTTGAGTATTATTCTAATGGGTGTAATTGTAGGGTTTCTGGTCGGAATGACAGGTGTTGGCGGCGCTTCCTTGCTGACTCCCATCTTAATTTTAATTGGCATTCACCCTTCCATTGCTGTAGGTACAGACCTTCTTTATAACTCAATCACGAAGTTGTTCGGAACGATCCAACATTGGCGGCAGAAAACAATTGACTTTAAACTAGTCAAAATGCTTGCCCTAGGCAGTCTTCCTGGGGTTATACTCGCGGTCGTGTTCCTGAAGGTGTTCGATTCTTTCTTCGACAATCAAGAAGTCATTATCAAGCATGCACTTGGTTATGTATTAATTCTAGTCGCCTTCGCAACGTTGTTTAAGGTGTTCTTCGGACACCGTATGAAAGAAAATCGTTGGCAGCTAAAATCGCTCGAAGAGAAACGCTGGCTCACGATTATCATTGGTGCGGTTCTTGGCTTTATTGTTGGTCTTACGTCAATTGGCTCTGGATCCTTATATGCCATTGCTATGCTTTACTTTTTCCGAATGATGCCTGCACAGCTCGTAGGGACAGATATCGCGCATGCCTTCCTACTCGCCTCAACAGCAGGAATTCTACATGCTAGCCTAGGAAATGTGAATTATACGCTCGTCATTAATCTACTCATTGGCTCAATCCCTGGCGTACTTCTCGGAAGTATGCTTGCAACGAAAGCACCTACTAATGTACTGCGTACGATTATTGCCAGCTTAGTATTAATTAGTGGATTAAAATTAATCTAACTTTGGAAAGCAGAGCCTAGAGCTCTGCTTTTTATTTTACCTCGCGTTTCCCGGGAAATAATGCGAGTACGCCGTCAAAAGATTAGCCTATTTTTTGCTAAAAATAGCCTCATGCCTACATCGTGATCCTTGACTCTCTCATACCCTGTGAAGAACAACATGTGATCATAAAGGAGCGCTACTGCACATGCAGCGACTAATGTGTAAAGGGAAGATACATCGTGCGACTGTGACGGAAGCCGATTTGGATTATGTAGGCAGCATTACTATTGATGGATTACTGATGCGCAAAGCGAATATTTATCCGTATGAAATGGTGCAAGTCACCAGTCTCCGTAATGCAACACGATGGAAAACCTATGCGATTCCTGCACCAGAAGGTTGTGGCAAGATCGGTTTAAATGGTCCCCCCGCCCACCTCTTCTCTCCGGGAGACCTCGTAATCATACTCAGCATGGGGCTCATGAACGAAGAAGAAATTCGCTCACTCAAGCCACAGGTTGTCTTCGTTGATGAACATAATCAACTTCTTCAAGTAGAGGAACATGATCTAGTTATACAAAGGCAAGAAGAGAAAGCGTATGAGTAAGAGTCATCTTTCCACAAGTAAATGGACGAAATATAAGCTGCTGCGCAAGTCCAAAAAACTTCAAGCTGCGCTGCCAGAAACGGATTGGTTAAGTGTGAGCAGTTTCTGGCGTATGCTGCCCAAATACGGGCAACTCATCTTAAAACCGACTGGCAGCTATGGCGGAAGTGGTGTCCTTCAGGTCAAACCCTCAGGTAACTCTGCTTATGAGGTCCAGGATGGCGCAAAACACCGAACATATCATGATCCTGAGGATCTGAATGCTTTTATTAAGAAAAAAGCAAATAAAAACTACATCGTGCAACAACGTATCCATCTAGCAACTAAGAATGGGCGTCCTTTTGATCTGAGAGTGATGGTTCAAAGGCATAGCAAATCACCCTGGCAAGTAACAGGCATGTTGGCGAAAGTGGCGGGTAAAGGCTATATTATCACCAATATTCGCAGAAGCGGGGGCCGTGTTGTTACGGTAGAGAGTGCGCTCCGCGGCTCTGAGCTTAAGGACATGCCGACATCCGAGCTGCTTGCGGAGCTGCACAGTGTTGCCCTGCGATCAGCCGAGCAGTTAGGTCCATCCTATCGCTGGGTCAAAACAATGGGCATTGATATGGCCTTTGATAAACAAGGGCATGTATGGATTATTGAAGTAAACTTTGCCCCGATGCTTGAATTATTTCTAAGGCTGCCTACAAAAACTGCCTTTCACAAAATTAAATCATTTCATGTTCGCAGGAAACAGCCATGACGGTTCCTGCTAGAGACGCTGAGGAGGCCCACAAATGAAACAATGGGAGCTGCAATGCTCACGATGTTCTGCAAGGCTGCCCTTCCGCTATCAAGACATGAAATGCGCATGCGGCGGCACGTTATTGGTTGACTATGATCTCGAACACGTTGCAAAGACTTTTACGAAAGCCTCTCTACAACTCCGTTATCCCTCCATGTGGCGATATCAGGAGCTGCTTCCCATACAGGATCAGGCCAGTATCATCTCCTTAGGTGAAGGCTGGACGCCACTATTGCGTATGCCAACTTGGGAGAGCAAGCTATCACTTAAACGTCTGTGGATTAAACGAGAGGAACAAAATCCAACAGGCAGCTTCAAATCGCGCGGATTTTCAGTAGCCGTGTCTTTATTGAAAGAAGCTGGGGCAACGAAAGCCGCTGTTCCCTCCAACGGGAATGCTGCAGGGGCTTTAGCGGCGTATGCAGGAAGAGCTGGTATTCAAGCTTTTGTGTTCATCCCCATGGACTGTCCTTCCCTCATTGTGGATGAGTGCCCTTTGTACGGGGCAACGACAGTGTTGGTCGATGGCTTTATTCATGATGCCGCTGCAATCATTGAGTCGGGCCGCAAGGAGCAAGGTTGGGTGAATGTCGGGACTTTGAAAGAACCTGGCCGAGTTGAGGGTAAGAAAACAATGGGGCTAGAGCTTGCCGAGCAGCTGGGATGGACATTCCCCGATGTGATTATCTATCCCACAGGCGGCGGTTCGGGCATTATTGGGATGTGGAAGTCCTTCTTAGAATTGAAGAAACTCGGCTTTATCGAAGGCGATATGCCTAGATTCGTCTGTGTGCAAGAGGCAGGTTGCCAACCCATTGTCGATGGTCTAGGGCAACCGTTGGCCGTGACGCCGGAGCAGCTCAAAATCATCCCCAACCCGACAGGGATGCGCGTACCAAATCCCCCGGATTTGGAGTTGCTTCTGTCGATTGTGAAGCAAAGTGGCGGAACCGCTATCGCGGTATCCAAAGAGCAAATTGCCCAAGCCACGCAAAGCTTAGGGGCAGAGGGCATTTCCTCTTCCCCCGAGGGCGCAGCGACTTGGGCAGCGATGCTACTCCTTAGTGACACAGGGTGGCTTCGCTCCACCGATTCTGTGGTATTATTCAACACTTCCCATGCGATGAAATATGCGAAGTTGGGTGCCAGTGCAGCGATTCCGATCATAAAGACGTATGAGGAATTTATGGTATATCGGGATATTTGAAGAGATAACTGCAACGGTGATTGATGCGTGGCTGAGAATGCAATTACCGACGTCTCAGCTGCGCGCGTTTCGTCGTTCAGACTAATTTATTTAGCTGAGACGGCTTCTTTCGACCTCTCAGAGTGTATTTGGTGCTGAGGCGCTACTGAGACTGCAATTATTAACCTCTCAGCTACGCGTTTCGGCGTTTAGACTAGTTTGACTTGCTGAGACGGCTTCTTTCGACGGCTCAGAGTGTATTTGGTGCTGAGGCGCGGCTGAGACTGCTATTATTAACCTCTCAGCTACGCGTTTCGGCGTTTAAACTAGTTTCACTCTTGAGACCGCTACTCTCGACGTCTCACAGCCTACTTGGTCTACTAAAAAAATCGAGCCACCCATTTTGGGTGGCTCGCATAGTAACTAAGAATTTACTTGACCTAGATTATTTTCCTCATACAATCGGTACATCGCTTGAATCAGGGGTTCTGCAGGGTCACGATTCAGTAAATATAACGTCATTAAATATTGCAAAGGTAATGCGCATGTATTATTGCCATCCTCTACAGCTACGAAGCCAGCCTCAAGTACGGGGCCATGCTCCTCATGCAGCTCTAGATCTACATAAATCTTCTGTTCAGGGAACTCCTCACGTACGGCTGCAGCGCAATAAGGAACAATATGCTTGTCCAGTAATTCTTTGGCTTCATCTTCGGTTTGCGGTGGATTCGGAAGCAGATGACTCTCGTCACTTCTCAATAAATCTACGAAGAATGAGGACAACCATAATCCTGCATTAGGATTCGTTTGGAAATTACGCATAATTTCATTCAAGAAAAATCCGCATGCTGTGGACTTCTCGTCTTTTTTGAGGGTAAAAGCAAACATCGGACCGTAAGTCGGGTTATTCCCAATTTGCCCATCGACTTCATATTCAGGGAATTGTTCTTTCACAATCTCTTGGATATGTTGAAACCATGTAATAATGACTTGGGCCTGATCACGTTCCGGATCATGTTCGTTCTCTTCGGTTGCTTGTGTTTCGATATCTTTGTCTGTCATTGTCGTTATAGCCTCCTGAATCATTCTTAATGGCACGAATAATCTTATTGTAACGCATTTACGCCAGATCAGAAAGTATATGTTGTAATTTACATGATGAATTGCGAATTTAAGAAGCAACAAGCTTCATCATAAGGATGCCAACCATCGCAATCGCTAAGCCGGACTGTTCGAGCTTTGAGAATTTGTCCTTCAAAATAAATCGCGTGTACAACAAGACGATCAGCACATTCAGGGCAACTACGGCAGAAACCAGACCCGTAATGCCATTTGCAAAACCATGAATAATAAGAATCATTCCCATGACATTCGTAATGCCAACCGCCATACCAAATAGGAACGTTTTTTGTTCTGTCCACGAACTTCTTGCTGAAGATTGTTCATCACCTTGCTTCTTATCCCGCCACCACCAGATGCCAAAGCAAATCGTGCCTGTCGTAAACATAAAGAACAAGGTCGGAAATAACGACGCGTGTACAAGTGTTGTCCATTTACTGGACAAGTCATTGGCCGCAAATAAAAGGAGAGCGATCACGCCCCATCCCGCGCCTTGTAAGTTTTTCAACGTAATATCATTGGAATACCTGACGAATAAAATACCGATCACAATAACAACAAAAGCAAACAGCTGAAGCAAGTTCAGCCGTTCACCCCATAGCACATATGCAAATAGTACGACCACCACCGATGGTAAACCTGTCAAAATCGCAACTAACGAAGCTTTGCCCACTGCGAAGCCTTTGAACATGCTGGCGTTAGCTCCGAAGGAGAACAAACCCATTTGAATCCCAATCAGTGCGGTGGTCTCCCACTGTGCCTGCCATATTAGTGCACACACGAAACTTACAACGGCCCCCATAGCAAACGTGCCGCAAAGCAAAACATTGCGATTCAGCGATTGCTGACTTGACCAATGATATAAAATGCCTCGCAGCCCAAAGCATAGTGCCGCGAGGACGGAAAATAACAGCCACATGATGTTCGTTACCTCATTCTTTCTATAAATGCTGACTTATTTCTCTGTTAAACGTACGAGTATCGCATCACCATTCGCAGATACCTTCACTTCCGCAAATTTGGCTTTTTGTTCATACTCTCTACCCGTACCCTCTGGAATGAAGAAATTCTCAATACCGTATACGATTCCTTCATAACCCTCTCTTTCACCATTCAACCGAATTTCCTCAGGAGAGAGTGATTCACCTGGTTTATACTCTCTGCGGAACTCATATACTTCCGAGTTTCCGCTTGGCGCAAGAACAACGGCTACTTTTCCTTTCCCCGTCCGTTCTTCCAGGTTATTTTGATACATAGGCGGCAATGAAATGGTGTAACGAAGTCGTACATAGTCACCTTGAATCAATGAGCGAGGATCCAGTGGTTCCAACTGCAACTTGATCAGCTTTCCATGACTAAGCAGATATTCGCTTTTGCCAATTTGCAAAGACATAGCCCCCACTTGCAATAAGACTAGTAAAGCGATGAGCCAACGATTTGCTCCATATACAGGAAGCGCATGCGATGCCTCGTCTTCTTCGGGCTTTTGTCTCTTTTCAAGCCACACCGTGATCCCTAGGATTAGAAGTCCGATAATCGCGAAGCTAATGGATTTATGGAGCAGCTTCCAAGCCAAATCGTAATATTTGTACACGAGGAAAGCAATCCAGAAGCCCATGGACCAAGCGTATACCCATTGAACTTGAAGCTGTCTACTTATCACAATCGCTGCGAGAACCAACAAAAAGAACAGCACATTCGTGAAGTAGTACCAGCCCGACTCGGTCAGGAAAGTTAATGCAAACAGTGCTAACAAGAAAGCTGGAAAACTGCTATACAGGACTGGTTCCCGGTACTCAACTTGACGTATGAGTTGCCCGCTGGCAAAAAGCAAGAAGAGCAATCCAGACAATATACTTAGCACAGTAACCCCACTGTTGATCCAGTCAAACAAGACAAAAGCTACAATGATAATGGATGCCACGAAGAACAGAATCCGTGTAACCAATCCTTTAAGATAGGCAAATGCAACCAATGTTAAAGCTAGAAAAATGAGCAGCATCGAGGATTGCTCGGTCACAATGGCCGCACCAGCACCGAGCATAAGTCCACTCAGCAGAATGGTAAAACGGGCCAGCACATTGAGTTTTTTCGCAGCTAGCATACCAATTACAGCCACGAACCCATATCCAATCAGTATATTGGCTGGATCGTCAAACCCAAGAACAACCGTTACGAGTCCAATCAACGTAAAGCAACCTAGCAACGAGCCGATGATAATGACGGAAACCGTCAGCACGCGAACGACCCACTTACTGAAATCTCCATCACCTTTGGCAGCCGAATCGACTTCCACTTCTATTTCCTTAGAAGCAGGCTTCCAGGCGCGCACATAGTTCATAAACATCACATTCGCACCGATAAACACAATGACGAAAAGCAAGCTCACTATGAAGAAAAGTTCATTGTGGTACTCAATAATCAGTTCAATGTACTTCGTGGTGATCGCGGCTGAAATCCACAAACCAGCGAACAGCAGATACACTTTATTCTGTGTCCGATGCGCATACATGACAGCTGCAGCCAGTACCGCAATGAGCGGCAGGTTCATCCAAATGCCATAATGCTCGAACGTGTGGGACACGGACATGATAATGAATATACATAATGTCGCTTGAAAGGTCACCCATTTGAGAAATGGTGCATGTAATCGGCCCTTCTCAAACAAGATGAACAAGAACCCGTTCATAATCGCTAGCCCTAACCAGATAAGGAGTGTAGCTCCCTCGGCTTCGAAATAACTGCCCCATTTGGGAAAGAAGAACAAACCATAAGCAAGGTGGCCAAGGATATAGCTCAACACATAGTAAGGCTGCCACCTTGTTAAGATCGCGTACAGCAGCGCTGGCACAAACCACACGAGAAACAAACTATAGCTGTCTGCATGCGAATTGTAGGTCTGACCGATCAACCCAACCCCAACACCGAAGGAAATACAACTGGCAAATAGACTTAATTTACTTAAAAACTCTCTTCCGACATGGCGTGAAAGCCACACAGATAATCCATAGAACCCCACAATGAGTACAAATATCGGAATAAACTTCTCGAATCGGTTTAACATCGCCCAGTTCGAAGCAAAGAAGTAACCGATCGCAGTTAAAAGAGCACTAGCTCCCAATATATATCCCAGTTGGATCATGACTTTATTGGTTTTCATGCTGTTCATCTCCTCTCTTCCATGCTTCTAATTGTACAGGAGATCACTGATTTGAGAAGTACTATCTATTCCTAGTACCTGATCATTAGCCTATGGATGAAATGCGGCCTTCCGTTTCGTTCCCCTTACTTTGCGTTCCTTGTGAATGCTGAACCAATTGCTCATAAAAGCCTTGAAAAGCAAGTAGCTCGGTATGTGTACCTTCTTCAACAATTTCCCCATGACTCATCACAATAATACGGTCAGCGTGCATAATTGTAGAGATCCGGTGAGCAATGACAATCGTCGTTCTTCCTTCAGCAACAATATGCAATGCGGTTTGAATGAGCTGCTCGGTTTGTGAATCCAGATTAGCTGTAGCCTCATCTAAGATAAGAACTTTAGGCTGGAATACGATGATACGGGCAAAAGAAATCAATTGCCGTTCCCCTGCCGACAAACCGCTGCCTCGCTCTGAAATCCGTGTTTCATACCCATCCTTCATCCGGGAAATGAGTGCGTCCGCACCGACTAACTTACAAGCTTCGATAACCGTCTCTGGTGAAATCGTAGAGTCAAACATTCTTACATTTTCCAAAATGCTCCCGGCATATAAATAAGGCTCTTGTTGTACCAAGCCAATCGTCCGATGGAGATCCTTCTGTGAAATGTCTCGAATATCCACACCATCAATCCGGATGCTGCCTCCTTGAACATCATAGAAGCGGCAAAGAAGGCTAATTAGAGAGCTTTTACCTGCACCTGTGGTACCAACAATACCAATCATCTCGCCTGGCGCGATATGCAACTGAAGATCTTCTATGACAGCTGTGTCTTTCTGATAACCGAAGTGTACATGATCAAAATGGATATCACCTTTCACATCGTCCAGCGGGACCAGCTCTGAAGCCTCTTTGTCTTTCACTTCAGGCTGTGCCGCGAAAATGTTCCATATCCGAGTCATGGACACTTGCGTAGATTGTAAGGTATTCCATTGCTGCGTAATATTATTGATCGGCTGAAAAAATTGCCTAATATACGTAATGAAAGCGTAGAGCACCCCAAATTCAACCGCTTTGTCGAAGACGGCAATACCGCCAATCCAGGTAATAAAAGCGATCGATAAATTTCCTAAGATGTCAAAGGAGCGGTTGAATAACACATTCGTTCGAACCTCTCTCAGGTTCGCGCGGAAATAGCTTGTATTCTTATCTGTGAAGCGACTCATCTGTTCTTTCTCTTGATGGAAGGCTTGAATCAGGTGCATGCCTGATAAATTCTCCGCCGTGAAAGCAACCATTTGAGACAATCTCGACCGTGAAAGTTGATAGGTTTTGCGCATGTATTCACGGAAGCCTACCGCGATAAGTAGGATGATGGGAATCACAATCATACTGTACAGTGTCAGTGTCGGATCCAAATGATACATAAGAACAACGATGAAAATTAATGTCATACTATCACGTACTAAGCTTAGAAGTACTTGCGTAAAGAACTGGTTCAAAGTTTCTGTATCGCTAGAAACGTGGGTAATGAGGCTGCCGCTTGGCGTTTTGTCATAATAAGACATGGATTGCTTGAAAATATGTTGAAAGAGATCCTTGCGGATTTTAGCTACAATGCTTTGACCTGCGAACTGAAGCAAATTATTTTGTATGTAGCTGAAGAACATACTTGAGATTGATAGCCCCCCGTACATCACACAAATCATAATCAGGGCACTGAAGTCATTTTTACCGATCATCAAATTATCATCAATCGCAATTTTGACCAAATACGGCTGAAATAAATCTGCCGCGATACCTAGGAGCGCACACACAATGACAATAGCAAATGTGAACTTATGCGGTTTGGCGTATTTGGCTAACGCGCGAAAGGATGCTTGCGTTTGCTTAGGCTCTAGTGGAGGTTTCGTCTGCTTGAACATCTTCGTTGCCCCCTTCCTGTATCGCATATAGCTCTGCATACAAGCCTTCTTGCATAAGCAATTGATCATGTGTGCCACGTTGCACAATTCTTCCTTCGTGCAGCACAATGATTTCATCAGTATGTTTCAGTGCCGAGATACGGTGTGCAATCCAGATCGTCGTTTTATTCGATCGCTCCTGCCTGATCGCATCAATAATATGCTTCTCTGTCACTGAATCTACCGCACTTACGCTGTCATCTAGAATCATCAAAGGTGAATCTTTAATAATCCCTCTTGCTAAGCTCGTTCGTTGGCGCTGACCACCTGATAAAGTGACCCCGCGTTCCCCGAGCTTCGTCTCAAATTTCTCTGGAAAAGACACAATGCTGGATAAAATCTGCGCCTTATTGGCAGCATGTTCCACTTGTTCGATCGAGGATTCCCTTTTGAAGAAGGCGATATTATCCCGAATCGATGTACTGAACAGAAATCCCTCTTGCGGTACGTAAGCGATTTGATTACGCAAGCTTTCAAGTGTCACATCACGGATATCACAATCGCCAATCCACACGGTCCCTTCCGGCGGATCATAGATCCGCAGCATGATTTTCATCAAGGTGGACTTCCCGCTGCCCGTTTTGCCAATAATACCAATCGATTTGCCTGGTTCAATCGTCAGTGAGATATCGTGCAGTACTTCATCCTCATCATCTGGATAAGAGAAGGACAAATGTTCAATGCGAATCTCTTCCTGCTCGAGATGGGTAGGCTGGGCAAGCTCCGTCTGTTTGATTTCCGATTCCATCGATAACAGTTCATTCACCCGCTCCAAGGATGCTCGTGAGCGCTGCAAGGCATTAATCACACGTCCGATTTGCTGTAAGGGATTGACCATCATCCGAATGTACAGTGTTAATTCAACGAAGTTCCCGATTGTAATCCTATCGTGAATGGTCAAATAGCCCCCGAAAGCAATCGCAACAATTAGCGATACCGCACCCAGAAACGGAATGATAGCTTCGAACAAAGAAGAAAGCCGCACTAATCGTAATTGATTGTCTCGAATGCGATCAACGGTTTCACTGAATCGGCCGATCATAATCGGTTCCACAGCAAATTTCTTAGCTACCCGAATACCGCCGAATTGCTCTTCTGCCGACTCCGTCATCGATCCTAATGCTTCTTGAACCGCTAAGGACCGTTCCTTAATAATGGGTTGAAATTTAACAGATAAGATAGGAATGAGTACTAAAGGTATGATACAGATTAGGATGACATACAACGGAATGGAACTAAATAGCATCGAAAATATAGCGGCAGTGATTAAAATAACAGAGTTTACAACTTGGTTGATGCCCATCGAGATCGATTCTCGAATAACCGTGACATCATTCATTACGTAACTCAACAGCTTGCCAACACCATTCTTCGAATAAAACGTAGCTCCCAAATGGGTGAAATGATCAAACAAGCGATTTCTCGTTTCGAATTCGAAGCGACGCCCATTCCGCATGATCATGTATTGCCCAATCGCACATAAAACACCAAAAGTAACCCCGATCACGAGCAATTCTAGACTGTACTTCGCAATTAAGCTTTTACTGAGCCCACCCTTTTGTAGCTGATCCGTAAACATCCCCAGTAATTTGGGGTAGAACGAGTAAACAATATTCCCTACCGTAATAGAGAGTGCGGCAATGACATACAACGGCCATTTCCTTAATAAGAAATCAACCAATAACCGTGTAGGTTTCAAACGACATCACTTCCCATATCTTTTTTGACTGTCTTGTAAGGCTTTGCCCATGTATTATAAACGTCCGATCCTATGCAATTCACAGTATACGCCTATTCAATTGCACTTCCTATATCAAAAATTGACGTTATAATAAGAGAAGTCGTCATAAATTTACATTCAACCGAAGGAGGCGCAGGATCATGGACTTTATTTTAGATCGTATTGAAAATAAAATTGAATTTTTTCAAGCTTACGACATGAAAACACTCGAAAAGAAAATTAATGACCAAATCGACAATAACAAAGCGCTCATGCTTGATGTTTATGCGATACAGCACCACATTGTATTCGACCCGAATGCAGGTAAAATGCTGTACAGTGCTGTTATTCATTTCAAAGTGAAATAAGATGACGATCAAGCGAAGCATTATGGAGTCGCCGGGCCACCTCTATTTCATTCCTGAATTGCCCTTTTATGTGAATCGTGTACATGAAACTTTTGATCTACAGCAGCATACACATGATTTCATCGAAATTAGTTATGTCGCCGAAGGAAGCGGTTCCCATTATATTGACAATGTCAGTATGCAAGTAACCAAAGGAGACCTCTTCTTTTTGCCAGTTGGCATTTCCCATGTGTTCCGACCATCCTCAACGAATCAAAAAAAACCGCTCATCGTCTATAACTTTATCTTCACACAAGCCTGGATGAACCAATTGCTTCAGCATGCTGCAGCAATGGGGGATCCAGATATGCAGCTTTTTTTTCAAAAAGCAACGGAAACGAATGACGAAGTAGAATTTCTATCTTTTCATGAACAGAACGGTGAATTCCAATCTCTATTTGAGCGATTACATTTCGAGTATAATGCTCGCCGCGCAGGTTTTATCACCGTTATGCAAGCATCTGTGCAGCAATTGCTCGTATATATGCATCGAGAGAAGCTGGATCAGCATCCACAGGTTCCTCAAGCCAATATGAAAAGCATCGAGCATATCTTGGCTTATATTCGTACGAATTGCAGCCATCCGATCACCTTAGTTGAAGCAGCGGCCAAGCTATCTTTAAGTGAACGCCAGCTCCAACGTCAGCTGAAAAAGCTCACAGGTATGACCTTCACCACATATGTACAGCATGCGCGATTGGAAGCTTGCTGTCAGTATTTACGCGAATCATCAGACAAAATCAGTGATATAGCCGCACTTGTCGGTTATCAAGACATGAAATTCTTCAATCAGCTGTTCAAAAAAATGATCGGCGTCACACCGACCCAATATCGCCAGCAGCAAGCTGAGCGCAAAAAACCACTCGCATCAATTTGAATGGGAGTGGTTTTTTTATTTGTTAAAGATCCATCATGAATCGGAAAGTCAAATCGTTAAAACCTGGCAATCCTTCGTGACCAAAATCTGGGAATATTTCTAGCTTTTTATTCGCCGTGATTTTATTATACGCTGCAAATTGGGTAGACGGCGGGCATACCGTGTCCATGAGACCTACGGCCATCATCACATCGCCTTCAATCCGATTCGCTAAGTTTTGGATATCGATATAACCCAATTTCGTAAAGTATTCTTCCTCGCGCTTGTGCTGCGGGTCATGACGACGGAAGAAATCTTTCAATTCTAGGTAGGCATCCTTTGCCAAATCCATTTCCCATACGCGTTTGTAATCACTGAGGAATGGGTAGACGGGTGCTAATTTCTTGATACGTGGTTCCAGCGCCGCACAGGCAATCGTCAATGCACCGCCTTGTGAGCCTCCCATCGCACCTACACGTGTTGCATCAACTTCAGGCATGTTCATGGCAATCCCTGCTAGCTGTGCGGTATCCAAGAAAATATCACGGAATAAGAGCTGATCTGGATGATCATCTAAACCACGAACAATGTGTCCGCGTAAAGTTGTCCCTTTGGTTCCGCCAACATCTTCAGAGAATCCACCTTGACCACGACAATCCATGGAGAAGAACGAATACCCCAGAGCTGCGTAAGACAACTTATCATTCCAGTCTCCAGAATTACCTGAATATCCATGAAACTGAACAATAGCTGGATGAGGCTCAGTGACGTTCTTCGGGCGAATGTACTTCGCGTAAATACGAGCACCTTTCACACCTGTGAAATACAGATCAAAGCAATCCGCATACGGCACTTGAAAATCGCTTGGGCGAAGTTCAATTTGGGGATCTACAGCTTTCATTTCAGCGATGGCACGTTCCCAGTAAGCATCAAAGTCTTCGGGTCTTGGATTTCGCCCTTCGTACGTGAGCAACTTTTCTAATGGATAATCAACTGCTGGCATGTAAACATCCTCTTTTCTATCCTATGTATGAATTTAAGCGACCGTGTAGGAAGTGAAGTCTATTGCTTCACCATTTACAAGTGAAGTGATTTCCTTCGTTGGATCGCCGCTTACTAACAATGTATCATTCGTTAAAGACGTATAGGAAAGGATATTATTTTCACCAAAATGAGGTTGCTTAGCTAGCATGAGCTCGGCAAAATGGTGAACATCGCGAATGCCGTGGGACTCCGCTTCTGCCAGATCGATACATTCGACGACGACTGCATTCTTTCTCCCCTGGCTAGTTACAAAGCAGCGATCCTCAAGAATCTCACGCTTATACGGTTGCTGGATAAATACGGCCAAGTAAACATTAGCAAACCGACCAAATAGTCCAGTTGGTGACTCCACCCACTCACCCAGCGGTAAGCACCCTTTGATATAGCCCGGTTGGTTCTCTGGTATATCATAAGTCGCCATAATTACATGCCTATGAAAAAGCACTTCTGTGTATTCGCTCTGATGGCGTAAATCTCCTTCTGGCTTCTCCAAATCCGGATGGAAAAAATAAGCATGATTCACAGATTGCAAATGATCGAGCGGGAAAGCAACGTCCCAGCGGTGCTGCTCGTTATCAAACTCACGGATTCGCTCCCACATACCACCGATTGCATAATTTTCTGTGATATATACATAGCTGTGAAGATGATCCTGCTCATGCTCCGCTTGTCCAATTTGTTTGGGAACTTGTCGTTTAATTTCTACAGGAGTTGACCTACGCTGCAGAGCAGTTTCAAGGCAATGTGTTGGTGCTTCATACACAAGGAAACCTGCATATTCCGTTCTTGGCATCGGCGCTGGCAGCTTGAAATCTCCGAACTGTACGTAATCGTGCAACACATTCATATCTCTCGGCATATCATGCGGCCAAATCCGCGCATGCGGACCTACCCAGGCTCCACCTAAGTAGTACGTCGCACGTTCATTCCATAAATAGTCCAACATTTGAGCTAAATCACTGCGAATTTCTTCATCTTGCGTCAACTGCCACGCACAGGTAAAAGCCTGCACCCAGTGCCAGAACCATGGCAGTCCTCCGTACTCCGTCATCCCGTTGGATGTTACACGTTCGAGCGTAACACGCAAGCTTTCGTGCCCATCCTTAAGGAGTTCGGCATCCTCGTACCGTTGTCCCAAAATCAGCTTAGCAGCGGTATATTTTGCTTCATGATGACCGTAATTTGTAACCGCTTTCCGGTAAAAGTTGCTTTTGTATATATGGCGAAGCGTGTTATCAAAAGCGGTTCGGAGAGCATCACTCAACTGCTCTTGATAGCGCTGAGCAAAATAAACCATCAAGCTCCCCATTAACTCGACAGGTAATGTATTCTTAGTCGCCTCTTGAGGTGTTGGTCTCAGATTAAGCGGCCAATGCCCGTAGGTGCTGCTAGCCGGATCCTGATCTTGAATTTCTAGTAAGTTCAGGAACACGCGCTCTGCTTTGTCCTTTGCCTTCTCGCGATCACCCTCGAAAGGAACCGCATTATCCACGGAAGCGGCAAATAAATAGGAGGCGTAATAGAAATTATCCCGAACGTCCCCTTCAAAAAGAAAGCCATTGCTCAAAATGGGCTGTATATTAGCAGCGGCTGCAATGCTGGCAATGATTTCTACTTGTCGTTGCTGTATCGTCGTCAAATTGTCATCTCCTATTGAAAAGCTCATCAGCTTTTTGTTTCATAGCAAAAAATAGATCTATCATTATGTTGTTGAAACGTTTCACTTTTATCATTTTATAGTCTAATACATGTAGCGTCAACGAGAAGTTACCGGGTTGGATTTACGGTGGGGAGCTCACGGAAATAGATTTAATAGAAAAGAAACACGGCTGCTCCATCTTCCATCCTCCGAAAGTCACACTCTAAAAAAAGATGCGAATACGCAACTTTTTCTACTAGAGAAGTCGCGGTCTATTAGAAAAGATGCGATTGTGCAGCTTTTTCCACGGTATTTCTCCTTTTTATGGATTATCCGTACAAAAGGATGTAATTTTGCAGCAATTCCTCGATAAACGGTCTATTCTCCTTAAAAAGATGTATTTTCGCAGTTCTCTCCTCATAGCGAGATGCTTAATGGCAACTAAAAAACCTCCACAAACTCGTGGAGGCCCTTCATCTCTTTTTACTGAATCAATGAATAGATATCGGTATACGTATATCCGTGTGCTTCTGCTACAGCTAGATACGTAACATGTCCCTCTGCGACGTTGATCCCCTTAGCAATCGCCTTGTTGTCGAGCGCTGCACGCACGAAGCCTTTTTTTGCGATTTGAAGTCCGTACGTCGTGGTGACATTCGTCAACGCCAAGGTTGAAGTGCGCGCCACCGCTCCAGGCATGTTCGCAACGGCGTAATGGATAACGCCATGCTTTACGTAGGTTGGTTGATCATGTGTAGTAATACGGTCAATCGTCTCGATTGAACCCCCTTGATCGATGGCAACGTCAATGATTACACTGCCTGGGCTCATCGTTTTCACCATTTCCTCCGTCACTAGACGAGGAGCGCGAGCACCAGGAATAAGTACCGCACCGACTACCAAATCCGCTTTACGCACAACCTCTGCGATGTTATACGGGTTGGACATGATCGTTTTGACACGTCCCTGAAATTGATCATCCAATTGACGCAGGCGATCCGCATTCAAATCAATAATGGTCACATCTGCACCAAGCCCGATAGCCATTTTGGCTGCATTGGCACCGACAATCCCGCCGCCGATAACGGCTACTTTCCCAGGTTCAACGCCTGGTACACCACCTAGCAGGATGCCTTTGCCGCCATGCGCTTTTTCCAAAAAGTGCGCACCAATCTGCACAGCCATACGTCCAGCCACTTCACTCATCGGTGTCAATAACGGTAAACTGCCATTGTCGAGTTGGATCGTTTCATAGGCGATAGCTGTTACTTTTTTGCTGACCAAAGCATGTGTTAATTCAGCCTCAGGAGCCAGATGCAGATACGTGTACAAAATCAAGCCTTCATGAAAATACCCGTACTCCTCAGGTAGCGGCTCTTTCACTTTGACTACCATATCAGAGGACCATACTTCCCCTGCTGTTGGAACAATCGTTGCTCCTGCTGCCGTATAATCCTCATCCATGAACCCAATGCTGTGCCCAGCTGATGTTTCCACCCGTACTTCGTGACCTGCTTTAATGTATGATAGCACCGAGCTCGGTGTCATGCCTACACGAAACTCATTATTTTTAATCTCTCTAGGAACGCCAATAATCATGCCCCATCAACCTCTCTTGAGGACCCCTTAACACAAGGATCGCTCTCTACTTGACTCCAAGTATAAGAGAGAAAAGGTTCCGTTCCATTAGACATTTTGTCAAAAAATAAACAGCTTTTTTTTCACAATTTCTTCTCTGGATGCAAAAGTTGATAGGCACGGATGGCTACTTGAAGGGCTAATCTTTTCTCCGAATTCATATAGTCAGCGCCTAGCAGCTCTTCAATTTTGTCCAATCGGTAATAGAGGGATTGTCTCACGATAAAAAGCTGCTGCGCAGCAATTTGCTTCGAACCATCATGGTCGAGATACACTTTAAGCGTTCGCAGGAGTTCACTGCCTTTTTGACTATCATGATCAAGAATTGGACCGAGGTAGGAGCGAATAAATGATGCCAAAATCTCCTTGTCCGCAATATGAAATAGCAACTCAAATACGCCAAGTTCATCATAAAACATCACGTTTTTTTGCTGAAGTGTGACCGTTAAAGATAAGGCTTGAAGCGCCTGTTGATAGCTGCGATGCGCTTGTAGGAACTTTTGATTCGGCAGGCCAATCCCCATTTTCAACTGAATCCCCTCATTATCCTTCATCCCTTGAATCAACTCACACACGTGCTTCAAACGCTCCTTAGCCGCCTTCTGGGGAGCCTTATCGAATGCGACAACGACAAGTCTATTGTGTTTCAAGGTGATTAAGGGGTGAAAAAGCTGACCTTCGAAAATCGATCGTGCTGCGAGCGACAAGTGCAATCCCGCAGATTCGATTCCCTCATCTTCTGTGGCTCCACCCTCATCATGCTCCTGGTCAAATTCGATCAAAACTACCCGATAGGTTAGTGCATTCAACCGCCTAAACTCAGCGCCGATCAGCCCCTTAATCTGCTCCTCATCATGAATGCGCATGTGCAGTAAATCATCGACCCATAGCGTTTGCGAATACAATTTCCGCTCTTCCATATACCTTTTGCGCAACAAATCTTGCGCGATGGACAGGGATGCGGAGTCCAAAATTAAATACTCGTACTCCTGTGGCTTTCGATCTAGAACGAGCAGGATGTGCGCCCAGGTTTTCCCCATAGCGCCTACAGGCTGAGCAATGACCGTGCGGCCCTCCACTTCTTCATACAATGGGCCAACACTTGGACCTTCATTTCCACTTTCTAGGCTGCGTTTATCAAGAAAAGCCAGCCATTGGGAGGACTCCTTTTTCCCAAGCGGTGGCGTGAACTTTGGCTGGGCATCCACAGGGGCATAAATGACCTGTCCTTTGGTACTGCTTTGCAGTAAAGCTAGTACATGCGTGACACCTTGCGAAGTTAAGGTCATCCGGTGAAATTCACGCGAGATTTTCTCCAAATCCTGAAGCACCTTATGTTGTTGATTAATGATATGAGCATGAATATCTTGCGTGATCGTAATAAATCGAACCGCCTCTGAGAAGATAATAAGCGGGAAATCGTGAGCCTCTGCTGCATCCATCCAAGCTTGTGGTACTGAACTTATATAATGTCCCATCTCGATACAGAGACAGGTTACATTTCTATGGATTAATTGATTTAAATAGGTCATGAACAAATCGGTATCGTTCTTAAAAGCCGCACCTGTGGTGAGAATCATCTCGCCACCTTGCAGCAGCTGTTCAAACTGTATCACTTCTATAATGTGAACCCAACGAACTAATCGGCCTAAGCCTTTTGCGCCAGCCGCGATGTAGGCATGCTGAAAAGAGGGACGTTTCAATACCTCTTCGACGGTTAATTGATAATGTTGATGCATCCAAACTCACTTCTCTCTACGCAATCTACGATTTAAAATGAAAGTTATCCACAACATTTGCCCTAGAGTATTTGTGGATATCAGAAAGATGTACTTACAAGGAAGCTTTCATTTTAAGTGTACACGAAAATTAGATGGGTTCCAAAGTCTTCGCACATAAAAACGCCGCCAGCTCAGACCAAATGAGCAAGCGGCGTGTTCTTCCATCGTACGATAGATCTATGACGATTCCAGCGAATTTCTAATTTGAAGTACATCTTCGTTCGTCTGACGAACCAATTGGGTGAACTCCTCATAGGGTTCATCAGCAAGATCGAGCAGCCCGTAGTTCCCAATCAAGCCTTGGGGATTGCCATAGTCGTACATGGCGAACCAATGTGTTCCCACAACAAAAGGCATGCGGGCAGCTTCTTCCACGAAGTTGCGATACGTTTCTCCTCTGCGAGCTTGGGACCGTACTAAGACATTACGCGCTCCGTTGGTATTCATCAAAAACCCTGCTTGCGCACCCGCGCAGAAGCTGAATTCAGTGATCATGAACGGCAAGCCTGTGCGCTCGTGAATATAACTCATCCACCGTTCCGGCAGGTCAAAGCTGTAAAAGTTCAGCGTAATCACATCTGCGTAGTCTTTCATGACATCAAAAACAACCTCTGGTGTGCTTGTACCCACCATCCTGTCCCCCAGGTTAAGTCTGCTTGGATCATATCGTTTGAGTGCATTTGATGTCGTTTGATAATAAAGCTCAGCAATCAGACGAAGGAAAGCCAATTTGTCCGCTTCCAGCGCTTCTGGATGATCCGCCCGGTAAACCGCAATATGCGCCAAGTCCTCAAAATCTGTATATTCGGCTCCCCAAGTCTCATTTAATCTCTCAATCGAACAGTGGCGTTCTCGTAGTGTCTTGATCCAGGCCAATTTCCCGTACCCGTTTGCCGGCTGTTCCAAATAGTCATCAACTAGGCTCGTTTCATTCGCGCCATTGCCTGGGTCATTGTTGCCCCATTTGCCGCCATGTCCCCACCAGTGAATTTCATTATCGGTATAATAACCAATAACACCTGGATCGTTCAATAGTGCTTCCCCCCGGCCGCTCATAAAGCAATCCAAGCATGCGCGTTCCACGGAGGCATGAAATTTGGGGTCGAATACGTCAGGGAATCCCGTTCCCCAATCCGTGTTCACCTTTGGCGCAAACCTGGACATACGGATTTCAACTGTTTTTGGCTTACCGTTTCCCCAATAATAAGGTTCATGCCAAGCCCCCAGCGTATTGAATCCGAACTGCTCCACCTGGCTCAGCTTTTTCTTGGCCCATTCGGGAAACCATTCTCGATTTCCGCCGTATTTTTGTACCAGATTTGTTTTCAACCAATGAGCCTGATCCACGATCTGGTTATGCACGCCATTCACACCAAGGGAATAAAAAGGTTGATTTTGCGGCGTTATAAACGACCATTTCCCGTTTTTTTGCGCTACCTGATAAAAATTACCCATGATACCCCTCCCAAGAGCTAGGCTAATAAAACGCTTTCATCCTATTGTAGAAAAATCAACTTCTCCTCTCAATGAGGGCATGGAACGAAATATATCGGAATCGACGGAAATGGTGGTCGATATTTGTATTTGCTGGAGACAGAGAGATTTTTCAAAAAAACACGTACCCATCCCATCGGGACGTGTACGTGCTATAAATACATTTATTCGTATAACGCGTGATCGATAGCCACTTTCTGGTGGGACCACACCTGCTGGGAAGTCCACGGCACATCAGCACCTTGCCAGAACTCATCATTCGCTGGCAATCCAAGCGGAAGGAATACCGCAGAACACAGGTACAAGCTTCCTGTCGAGATGTAAGGCTCCCCCAACTCAGGTTGGTGCCCGCACAGACCGATACGCAACCATCCGGCTTCATCAAAGGTACCTGGCGCTTCGATCAATCTGCGAATGACAGCCGTCAAGGCGCCGCGTACTTGAGCTGGCGCAACCTCTACGGGCAGCTCACGACGATGTGCCGTCTGAGCAAGCGATTGAAACGCGCCGAAGCGGTATGCTAATGACCGGCCAATCGCTGGGAACGTACCTTCCGGAGAAATCATGCGCTCCTGAACGGCTGCATAACGTTGCGCGCGTTTCAGGATGTTCTCTCGCATTTTGCCCCAATCCGTATATAACGCATGTACATGCTCAATGATATCCACCATCATTGGCTGAATAACAAAGCTATTGTAGTAATCCGCATGATAGTCTACGCCATCCCCATACATGCCGTCGCCTAGATACCATTGTTCATGCTGCTTTAGTGCAAAGTCAACACGCATATGGTCCCATTCCTCGCCCATGACTCCAAGCGCCGTTTCTGTCATCGCTGCGAAGAGCAGCCAGTTATTAAAGCCTGGCTTGCGTGTCCGCGAGGTTTTCATCGCGGCTGCGAGATTGGCTTGTACACGCTCATCCAAGCTGTGCCAGAGTGTATTCGGCGCACGTAGAATCGCATGAGACAGAAAAGCAGTATCCACGATCGGCTGCATGCCTGTCGCAAAGTTCAAGAAATCCGGAGACTCAGGATCCGTAGCCGCATCCATAGCCTCTCTTGCCAGCTTGCCATATGTCAGGCGAATCTCTTCTTCCTCGGCATTGAGCGCAGGTGTCTCTAGCCAAGGCGCCATCCCGACGAGCGTACGACCGAACGCTTCGAGATGCGTAAAGGCGCGTTGCTCTTCTTTTTTACATTCCACTGGCATTGTGGCACGAAGTTGTCTAGTTGCTAGCGCCTTAAGTACAGGATCAGCAATGCGAAGCATCGTCTGAAGCCAATAAGCGCGATCTGTTGCCACAGTTGATAGCGAATTACTCATACCAATAACCCTTGAAGCCTTTTTCTAGACGTAGAAGTGCTTCTAAATAGTAGTAGTCGCCCCAAATCACATAATCATCCGGTGCTGCTCCACCGCGAACACTGTAGGAACCGCGCTCAAGGAAACCTTGTGCATCCGGTTTGCCAATAGTAGCGTAGGACTTCACGAGTCCAGCCATCGAACGTTGCACACCATTTTCCAAGAATGCACGATCTGGATCATCCCCTGACAAATGCTCAAGAATCTCAAGAGCTCCAGCAGATGCAATGGCAGAAGCAGAACTATCTCTTTTCGTTTCGGCATTAACAGGTGCATTGAAATCCCAATACACAACATCATCTTCCGGCAGACGCTCAAAGAAGTAACGTGCTAAGCGTTTGGCAGTCTCTAAGTATAATGGGTTTTTCGTATAGTGGTAGGAAAGCGCAAAACCGTAAATCCCCCACGCTTGTCCTCTTGTCCATGTTGACCCATCGGAATACCCTTGATGAGTTCCACCATGCAGCGGTTCACCTGTTTCTTGATCGAAATAGAACGTGTGGTACGAAGAATCGTCACCGCGTACCAAGTAACGGCGTGACAGATCCGCGTGGATAACAGCTACATCTTTATATTTTGAATCACCTGTTTGTTCATAAGCCCAGTACAATAATGGCAAATTCAATAGACAATCGATAATGATTCTTCCGCCGTTCTTCTCGTCACCCTCTGGACCCCAAGCTTGAATGTACTGGCCCTTCGGTCTCCAACGCTTCATTAAGACATCAGCAGCTTGCAAAGTAAGTTGTTTCGCGTTCTCATCCTTTTCGAGGATCCATTGCGCTTTCGAAGACAGGGAATAGAGGAAGCCGATATCATGGTGACCTAATCCTACATTATTCTCAAGTCTTTGTTTAAAGCTTGCAACTGTGCGCTGTGCAGCTTCTTGGAACACTTTGTCCCCTGTGTATTGATAGCCCAGCCACAAAATGCCTGACCAGAAGCCATCCGTCCAATCCGTATTTGGATTCAAATGATAAATATCGTTCTCACTGACATGAGGGAACTGATCCCCGAAACGCTCAATATTTACTTTCGTCTTCTGCAAAGCATCTTCAATAGCTTGTTTCCACATGTTAGAATCACTCCGTATCACTTGTTATAGGTTGCTCAATGATTGCTCCAAAAGCCCGAGCGAGTTAAACGTTTAACACTCACTTTTAGCTTAAATTGAAACGTTTAACCTGTCAAGAGAAAATATCCAATTCGGAGGAACAAATTCGATACAAGCTAGCTTGCAAAAAAATAGGCTTTGCCCACTAAAAAAAAATAGAACCATCCCTATATTTGTTACGTAATACTATTCATGCATGACATTCTTTCAGGGTTAGGGAGGTTTCTTGCTTATGACAATAACATTTGCTTTTCATCCAATCACTTCAATCCGGGACGCTATCTCTGAGATCGTCTGGTATCTGAGAAAGAAGCGTAGAGCTTAAAATCCAACTCCATGCCCTAAGAAACATAGAAGAAGAACAAAGCCTATGGCTTTCCCTTGTGGGAGAGACATAGGCTTTGTTGTCTGTTATCTGCTATAAGGCTGCGCTTTTTCCACCATCAATATTCACGGAGGTTCCCGTCACATACGAAGCAGCATCCGATGCTAAAAAGGTGATTACATTGGCCGCTTCCTCCGCGTTACCAATACGCCCTAGCGGAATATCGTGCCGCGGATCGCTAGCGAATTCTTCCCAAGTCAAATCTGGAGCAACTCGCTTCCATACCTTCTCGATTTGGTCACTTCGTATCGTGCCAATACATACGGTGTTGACCCGAATCTGTGCTGAACCCAGATCTTTGCTCATCGCATTAGTTAAAGCTAAGCCAGCCGCTCGGCTAACGGAAGTTGGCAGTGAAGAAGCTGGCGGCGTCTTTGCAGCGGACGTCGTAATATTCACGATGGAACCACCGCCTGCTTCGCGCATATGTGGAATGGCAAATTGCGAGCAGTGAATCGCTCCGAACAGCTTCAACTCCAAATCTTGACGCCACACGTCCGAGCTTACCTGCTGGAATGGCGCTGCCGAAGCAGTACCTGCGTTGTTCACTAAGATATGTAAACATCCGAAACGTTGTACAGTCTCTTCAATCGCACGCTGACAATCCGCTTCTGATGTCACATCAGCCTGAATCGTCAGCACTTCACCCTCGGTTAAGTTGGCAATCTGGACAGCCGCTTCTTGAAGCTGCTCGGCATTACGTGCAAGTATGGCTACTTTTGCACCTTCGCGCGATAAGGCAATGGCTGTTGCTAACCCAATCCCTTTGCTTCCTCCAGTAATTAGAGCAACTTTATTATGTAAGCCTAGTTGCATAGCTTTCGCTTCCTTTCCCTCTATGACAGAATGATTCCTTTATAAGGTTAAGCATACGCCATCTCTACGCCTTTTTTCAAATCCAAGTTGACCGACAGCTATGACAAAAAACCATCAGGATCGATCATCCTAATGGCTTTCCGTCTCATTTCCTATTGATTTAGGTAAACAGCTTTACCCGTACGTGCAGACTCATAAATAGCTTCAAGTATTTGTGATACCACAAATGCTTGTTCTGGTGTTACAACTGGATCGATATCTTGCTCAATCGCATTGATCCATGAACGCATTTCTACATCTGCTGCGCTCTCGCTGGCACCGTCATAGAAAGCAACGCCGCCTGCTTTTAAATCAACTTCAGTTGTGTATAGACGGCTGTGCTTCTCACCATTGATGCGAAGTCCGCCTTTCATGTCTGCTCCACCTTCGGTACCGCTCAACGAACACTTCGCTTCATCTACTTCAAGCGTATTTAACGCCCAGCTGGACTCCAAGATAATGGTCGCACCATTCTCCATCACGATCATCCCGAAAGCAGAATCTTCCACGGTAAACTTGCTTGGATCCCAAGGGCCCCATGCATTGGCTGCATTTTCTTTTTGAGACAACTCATGATAGGAAGTTCCTAACACAACCTTCGGCTTGTAGTTGTCCATCATCCAAAGCGTCAAGTCTAACGCATGCGTACCAATGTCGATTAACGGACCTCCACCTTGTTTCTCTTCATCTAAGAAAACACCCCATGTAGGTACAGCACGACGACGAATCGCATGCGCTTTAGCAAAATAAATATGTCCTAACTCGCCATCAGCACAAACGTTTTTCAAATGCTGGCTATCCGCGCGGAAACGGTTGTTATACCCAATGGTTAGTTTTTTGCCTGTGCGTTTCGCAGTTTCAAGCATGCGTTTCGCATCCTCAGCTGTTTTTGCCATCGGCTTCTCACACATTACGTGCTTACCAGCTTCGAGTGCTGCAATCGAAATTTCTGCGTGAGAAATATTCGGTGTTAACACATGTACAATGTCGATCGTTGCATCTTGCAGTACTTCTTTATAATCTTCGCAAACTGTTGCGCCTTCAATCCCGTATTTTGCTGCTGCTGTTGCTGCACGCTCTTGGACAATGTCACAAAATGCGACTAATTCAACATTAGCTAGCTTGCTCAAACTTGGTAAATGCTTACCATTTGCAATTCCACCGCAACCAATAATACCGATTCGATACTTACGTGACATGTGAAGACCTCCAGTAGGTTTTGTTCTTACATTCAATGATATGATATCTAGACAACTGCCTTAAATGTTAGCACAGGAAAACGCTTAATTTAAGTCTGAATTTCGGACAAGCATACTCAGAAAATACGACACAACAAAAATACCAGGAGAGCATCTCCCCTGGTATCTGGATAAAGAACTTAGCTTCCACCTGCCCGCTTCTGGGCATCCTCTAAACAACTCCTGTACAATTGTTCTTCCGGATGCTCCTTTGTTAACTCCTCATAATAGCGAGCCACCTTTTGAAAATAGTACGCATGCACATCCGTAGTCGGAACTAAGCGATGTGGATCCCAGCGATACGTCTCTACACGATACGCCTGGCCTTGCTCCTTTGTCCATAAGGCAATTTCACAAAGTCCATCCGAGCCGTTTCGTGTGGGCATATCTTCAATTTCCACATGTGAATAGGTCGTGCCAGGAGGAATGACACGTTGGAATCCAGCCTGCGTCCATTGAATAATATCTAATTCCGCAGTCTGCTCAGTTGCATTTTCCCAGCCAATAATGACGTCCCAGCCTTCTCTGCGTGAGATCGGCGCTGCTGCAAAATCCTTAACAGCCTGCTCCCTGCCTGTAGAAGCCGAGGCAATCGGGAACCAGTTACCCGAGTACTCTTTCAGGGAGAACAAATATTGACTATCTAAATATCTATACAGAGCTGTAATTTCTTGAAATCCATCCCCATCTACATCGGCATAAAGTATCGCCGTGGGATTTCCCTCCTGCTGCAATACGACAATCTCGGCCTCCTCAGGAATACAGCTGCGGACGACAGAAAGAAAATCAATTGAAGACAAGCTCATCGTTATCCCTCTTTTCGCATCTTCTTTGGCATAAGTATATGCGGAGGGGAACTTGGCACATGAATATCATTTGAAGAGAGGCTTTGAAGCTTCTAAGGCTTAGGCACTCCCGCGCTGCTCGTTGTGCAATTGATGGACGCATTGGATAAAACGTACGGTCTGCGTTTGAGCTCTCATAACGACGGAATGGGTCTGAGCACGGCCACCCCAGCCATATTTCACACCATGTAAGAAATCACCGGATGTGACGCCTGTTGCTGCGAAGATGATATCGGACTCGCCCACTAGCTCACGCATGCCTAATACTTTCGATGGATCGGAAATGCCCATAGCTAGGCAGCGCAGACGCTCTTCCTCATTCTCTGGCAACAACCGACCTTGCAACTCGCCTCCCATACAGCGCAATGCTGCAGCCGCAAGCACCCCTTCGGGCGCTCCACCTGAGCCGACATGCAAATCTATGCCTGTTTCGGGAAAAGCGACCGCCATGGCACCTGCCACATCACCATCGCTGAGCAAATAGATTTTGACACCAAGCTTACGCAAAGTAAGGATGTGCTCGGCATGGCGATTGCGATCCAGAATGGAGACGGTCAGCTCGGAGATCTGCTTTTGCAGCAAACTTGCGGCTTTCTGAATGGTTACCTCCAGCGGATCATCCAGACTCAACTTACCAGCCAAACGCGGCCCTACCGCGAGCTTCGCCATATACATATCCGGGGCATGGAGTAGATTTCCTTTCTCAGCAATTGCGACGACGGAGAGTGCATTATTCCGACCACTGGCCACAATGTCTGTTCCCTCTAACGGATCGACGGCAACATCAAATTCCGGCCCTGCGCCACTGCCGACCTCTTCTCCAATATAGAGCATAGGCGCCTCATCCATTTCCCCTTCACCGATAACAACGGTCCCGCGAAAAGGAACGGCACTGAAATATTCACGCATCGCAGCCGTTGCCGCTCCATCCGCATCGATCTTATTCCCTTTGCCCGTCCAGCTTGCCGATGCAATGGCTGCGGCCTCCGTTACCCGTACGATTTCCAACGACAAGTCTCTATGCATGAGCAATCCATCCTCCCGAAATTGGTTTAATTCGTTATTTGATGCGCTATGATCTTTCCGCCAAGATTAAGCCTGCTGTTTCCTCAATGGCTTTCTCACTCACATCAATGACGGAACAACCCAATTCACGATACAATTTCATGGCAAAAGCAATTTCTTCCTCTATGCGATCTTTCGTTGCATATTTAGCACCAAATGGAAGACCAACTGCTTTCAGCCGTTCCGTGCGAATGCCAATTAATTTATCTGTACTCATGGTGAGCCCAACTAATTTTTTGGGATCTAAGTCAAATAAAATACTTGGTGGTTTTACTTCGGGTACTAGGGGATAATTCGATACCTTATAACCTTTATGCGCCAAATAGATGCTAAGTGGTGTCTTCGACGTTCGTGATGGTCCCAGAAGTACGATATGTGCTTGTTTCATTGTGCTTGGATCCTTGCCATCATCACTATTAACCGTAAATTCTACAGCTTCAACCCGTTGATAATACTGTTCATCTAGCTGATACAACAGCCCCACCTTGCGTTTCGGCGAATCCTTGAACGTATCGATAAAGGCTTGCATCATCGGACCCATAATATCAATCGCATTCACATTCAAGCGAATGGCTTCCTGCCGCATCATCTCTCTAAGCTCTGGCAGAACCAGCGTGTACGCAATAAATCCCTTTAATCGTGAAGCTTCTTCTACGATCGCTCGCACTTCATCTTCTGTGCGGATTGAACCATGTCTCTTCACGCTAACTTGACTTGCATTGAACTGTCGAATCGTTGCTTGTACAACCGTATTCGCTGTTTCTCCTACCGAATCCGAACATACGAAAATGGTATGCAGCTTCTCTCCCATGTAAATTCCCCCTGATTTACGTACCCCGCGCTACATCCAGCAGCAATTTGGTCATCGTTGTTTTCGTAATTCGGCCAACCACTTCCAAGCCTTCCCGACCATCAATAGCTTGGACGACGGGCAAGCTGTCAACCTCATGGTGAATCATCTTCCGTGCGGCCTCCAACACACTATCTTCCGGCTTCACAGTAATGATGTTCGGTTGTCTGGTCATCACTAGCGAGACTGGCATCGACGTTGCCGTTGCATGTCCTAGTGTAACTTTAAGCAAATCCTTTCTTGAAACGACGCCAGCAAGGGTTCCCTCTTGATTGACAATCATCAGACTCCCTACATTCTCCAGAAAAAGTGTAACGACTGCATCACTAACGGTCACCGTCTCACGAAGGATGACGGGAATGCCCATCACGTCCTTCACCTTCATAGATTCGATCAATTTAAATGGTGCTTGTACGTCGAGCGCTGCTGTGCCAAGAAAATAACCTACCTTGGGCTTCGCATCGATATGCCGCAGCATAACCAAAACGGCTAAATCCGATCGAATGGTTGGCCGGCTAATGCCCAACAGCTCCGCGATGCGTTCCCCGGCAATAGGTGCATATTTGCCGACAAGATCAATAATTTCTAACTGGCGAGCCGTAAGTTCGATGATGCTTCCCTCCTAATGCCAAGTCATACCGCTATATAGTATGTTCTATTTATTATATATTGTATATTATATATCATTTATCTGATATATAAAGTTGTTTATTGCCTATAAAAGAAATATTTATCACCTATTTCTTATAAAGAGACAAAAAAACGCCATTCCAACCTCAACGGTTGAAAGGCGTTTCTTTCTAAACTCCCTAACTCCTTACTTACAAGAAGAATACAATGCCCAACATGCCCGCACAAACGATCACGAGAAGGGGAGGCAGCTTGTATTTGACAATGGCGAGGAAAGCTCCTCCTGCAATGAAAAGTGTAGCAACCTGGCGCCATGAGACGCCAGTGTGTACAGATCCGAAAGAGGTCATGCCAAAATGCAGCGCCGCATACACGATAAAACCAGTCACCACAGGCTTTAATCCATAGAAGGAGGATTGAAACCATGGATGCGAGTGCCAGCGGAATAAGAACGCAGCCACAAGAATAATAACAATTAGCGATGGAAGTACGATCCCTAAGGTGGCAACTATCGCCCCTGGGACCCCCGCTGTCTCATAGCCAATTAATGTGGCAGTGTTCGTGGCTATCGGTCCTGGACTGGATCCTGCTAATGCGATCACATGATAGAATTCATCTACGGTCATCCATTGATGCCGCTCGACCTCGAGCTGGATGACGGGAAGAATGGCATAACCACCGCCAAAGGAGAGGAGTCCGATTTGGAAAAATGTGAGAAATAAATGAAGCAGCATCTGCCCATCACCTCATCCCTATATGCCATCTGCCATATAAAAATCGGCAGTCTTGTTGTCCTTACTCGTAGAGGGTGGTGTTGCTGTATGCGTAACGGGCTTGTTCATGCCCCATTTGTTCTTCAAATACATAGCAATCCTACCTACCACTACACCAAGTACGACCAAGACAAGCGGTGAGATGGGAACTGTAAACATTACAATTACCGTTCCTATGGTTGTCAGAAGTGTGAGCTTGTCTAAGATCGCGGATTTCGCCATTCTGTACGCAGCAGCCGCAATGAGGCCAATAATTGCCGCATGAATCCCATCCATGATGGCTTGCATTTTGGGGTAATGCGCAAGCCAAGCATAGAGTAAACTAAGCAGCAGAACGATGAAGAAGGTTGGCAACGTAATTCCAACAATCGCAGCAACTGCCCCCGAGACGCCTGCAAGTCGGTATCCGACCAACGCCGACACATTCACACCAACGCCACCTGGAGCTGCACCCGAAATAGCCAAAAGTTCAGACATCTCATCGTCTGTCATCCATTGTTTTTGAGAGACCACTTCACGTTGAATGGCTGGAAGCATCGCATAGCCGCCACCGAATGTGAGCGGGCTAATGCGTAAAAACACGCAAAATATCGCTATAAGCTTGCTCAGTATATTCTTTGACATAACGCTCAACCTCCCCTACGCTTAATTCTATTTTGAATTAAAGTCGAGAGGAAATCCAATCAATTTTCGTGATCCAATACAAAGAAACTGCTTATAACTCGGGACTTTCACCCAATTAGCAGTTTCCCCGATGATAAGTTTCTTTTATTTTGAAACAAAAGGGCGAACTTGCTTCTTCATTGCCCTATTGGTCATGTACACGCCTAACACGATGGAGAAGGCCCCAATGAAGTGATAAAGCTGCAAGGACTCCCCGGTGAAGGTGGTAGCAAAGATTGCGCTAAACAACGGGATGAAATTGAGAAATCCCGCACAACGCTGGGGACCGGCAAGCTCTATCGCTTTATTCCAACTCAGGAAAGCAACGATGGAAGCAAAGATACCTACATAGAATAAACCGCTCACTAAGCCGGGACTCCACGTAACTTGAGGTGCTCGGATCGCCCATTCCATGGTAGAGCTTGGCAGCAAAACAACAAGCGCTACCATTACTTGAACTAGCAAAAAAGGACTGGCAGGGAACTTTCCTGCCATCCTTTTCATGCCGACTGAGTACAAAGCCCAGCAGATAACGGCGACTAGCATGAACCAATCACCTTGATTGACCGATAATCGGAGAATCGCAGACAATTCGCCCTGACTGATAATCCAGCACACACCTACAATCGATACACCGATTCCTGGCAGCGCCCACCAGGCAAGTCTTTCCCTCATCACTGCCCAAGTGATCAAGACTACAAAAATAGGTGTCGCTGAATTCATTAATGACGCATTAATAGAGCCTGTATATTGAACAGCAACATAGGTCAGTGAGTTAAATCCTGCCACGCCTGTCAGCGAGAGAAATAGCACCATTTTCCAATGGGCAAAAAATTCATGTTTGAGCCGCCAAGCTGCTTGGCCAAAAAAAGGCAGTAAACATAAGAAAGCAATTCCCCAGCGCACTGTTGCTAAAGTGATGGGAGGAATTTGCAGAACGAGTGCCTTACCCGCGACAAAGTTACCTCCCCAAATGCAGGTTGCGAGAATTAATAAGAAATACGGTGAACGGTTCAGCATAGTTGCACTCCTTTAAGATCTTACGAGCTGTTGCGGCACACCAAGTTTACCACCTTCCCGCAGATCTTAACAACCGTGCTTTAGGAATCATCTTCCAGAAAACAAACCTCACAGAAACAACCAAGTGGAATCATTTCGCGCAGATAGCGCATCAGACTGTCCTTCTCAGACTCACTCATTTGCTTAAGCGCATCGAAATCAAAATGAATCATACTATGGATCACATCATAATGCTTAAAACGCAAACGCCCATAGGGAAACTGCCGATTAATCGCAGCTAGAATACCAAATTGATTCAAGTTCGTGCGCAGCGCTGTCTGAACAATTTCGACAGGCACCTCTTCTACTAACGGCACTTTATCTGCGCGAACCGCACAGTAGGCTTTTACTTGAAATGCGACGTAGGGGTACAAGTAAGCGTTTGCATATTTTTCTACATTAAGTGCATCCTGCTTCGTTAGTTGCAAATCCTCTGTCCAAGCATAAATCGTGGCCTTATATTTATCTGAAGTGTGAATTCGGATGTACCTTAAATGGGGAAAGCGAGTTTTCACAAGCTTCTCCGATAATAGCCGTGTTCCCACCAAGATCACCTCTTTCGTTCCTGGGTTGTAGAATTAGTATATGCATGAAAACAAAAACAGCCATCCTTTTACTTTGAAAAGGCAGCTGTCTTTGTCTACTCATCCACCTCATATCGTCATTCCCTCACTCAACTATATTCGGGAACTTGGCCTAATATGATAGACAAGCTATGAAAAAAGCCGCCACACAAGGTCAAATGACCCCAAGTGACGGCTACTTGTGTTGCGACTCTTACAAGCCCTTCGCTTTCAAGAAGGCTTGCCATTGCTTCGTCGTTTCTGCATCAATCTTGTCTTGCCCCGCTGCTTTCAGCTTGTCGATGTATTTCTGCAGTTGATCCGCAGGATCTACGGCACCTGTTTCAAGAGCAACTTGGAACTCGTTATCGACGGCCGTCACGTTGGCAACCTCCGATTTAATGGTGTCTCTGTTCACATCAAAGCCATAGGAGGCTGGAACCATCGCGCTTTCGTTCAATTTAATCGTTTTATCCCATACATCAGCCGTCTGCGCACCTTTTAAGTAGGCATTGAATTGATTACCGAACACCCAATCTACATTCGGCGCATACCCAGAATCCTTGATCGGTTCGATATACTTATCATCTTTCTTCGTGTAGTGCTTGCCTTCCACACCATTCGAAATGAGGTTGTATAACACTTTATCCGTGTTCAGCAAATTAATAAACATGAGGGCACGTTCTGGATTTTTGGATGTTTTGGAAATGACCTGCATCGCACTTGCCACACCGGTAAAGTAAGAGTCAGAAATCGGCACATACACGACCGGATTATTGCCGTTATTCGCCATTTCATCTACTTCACCGCCTGGTTTCGTTGTAAACTCCAGACTGACAGCCACTTTTCCTTTTTTCTTGAGATCCGTGATGTTTTTCACTAGTGGTGCATCCTCATTAATATAGCCTGCTTTCGACCAGTTGTGCATGGTCGTATAGAAGTCCTTCTTATTCAACAATTGTTGAATTTTCGTGATCGATGCGTACGTCTTATCATCCTTTTTGTAAGCAACCGCAAGTCCATCTGCATTCACCAAATTAGGATCGGTATAGAGGCCCCAAGAATTCATAGCCATTCCAAATGGAATAACATCCTTTTCGTTTGTCTTGATCGTCTTCAAGAAAGGCTCGAGGTCTTTATAGGTTTTAATTGAATTGACATCCAATTTATACTTATCAACGAATTGTTTTTGAATAACAAGACTCTTGGTCTTCGCAGCAATTTGATACACAGGGAAGCCATAGACCTTGCCATCAGTTGCTTTCATATCTGGCCAGAATTTATCAGGAATGTTCTTCCTGGCCTGACCCGCATTTTTACTGATCATTGCGTCTGTCAGCTCAAGGAGTGCTCCTTTATCGATGTTCGGCTGATAGCCTAGCAGCCAATATTTCGAGCCCCACGCCACATCAAAGGCTTCGCCGGAAGCCATAATCGTATTCAGCTTCGGATCATATTCATCAAAGGAAAGAGGTTTTAAGTCTACCGTTGCATTGATTTTACTCTTCACATACTTATTGACTTCCTCATTCACAAGTGCTTGATCTTTACCAGGCGGATTACTTGGATAATAGAATGTCAACTTGACTTCTGGCAGCGTGCTTGGTGCAGGTGTTGCTGGGGTTGCGCTTGTCGAAGTTGCTGGTGTTGTTGCCGTCGGCGATTTCGTTTCACTTGCCGTATCAGTCTTGCATCCAGCTAACACCGTCATACTCAGAAGCATAATGGCTACACTGCTCAGGTACATTTTTTTTCCTTTTTTCAACCTTCACACCTCCATAATAAGTACCCCTAAGTTCATCAGATCCATCAAACCAACCTTACCAACGCAACGCTCACCTCCTCTCAGCTTTTTAATGAACCTACCGTTATTCCTTTAATAAAGTACTTCTGGAAAAAAGGAAACAGAATCATCATCGGCCCGCCGGCTACCAAAGCCATAGCCATGCGAACTGACAATGTGGGGAAGTTCGCGAACTGTAATTTACTTGCTGTCTCAGCCAGAGGTGAATTCGCTAAGAACTCAATTTGCGATAAAATACGAACGAGAAGCAGCTGAAGCGGTACATATTTGTTGTCATCAATGAACAACAACGCATTAAACCAATCATTCCAATAGGCAAAAGAAATAAATAAGCCAAGCGTCGCCAGCGCCGGTGTTGACAGCGGAACAATAATGCGAAAGAAAATACGAATCTCGCTAGAGCCATCAATCTTGGCAGATTCGATGATTTCCATCGAGATTTTATCGAGATAGCTTTTCATAATAATGATATTGAACGGATTCATCAGTAGTGGAATGATGAGTGCAAGCATGGAATTTTTCAAATGGAGATACTGTGTCATGAGCATATAGAACGGAATCGTGCCGCCATTAAACAATAACGTGAAGAAGATATAGAATGTAAGTGGTCGATGATACCGAAAATCGCGTCGCGACATCGGATAGGCCGTCAGTGTCGTTAACAATAGTGATAACACGGTGCCAACAACCGTAATGACAATCGTAACTCCGTATGATTTCATCCAAATTTCCGGTGATTTCAATACAATTCGGTACGCTTCTAAGCTGAGCTCATTTGGAATAAAACGATAACCGTACTGAATTAAACTGTTCTCCGAAGTCAGCGACACGGCAATAACGAGCACAAAGGGGATGATCATCAACAGACAAATGATCGTAAAGAATACATGGATATACCAAATCGATGCTGTTTTCACTGGTTTTGCTAGTGCAAGTTCCATAGGACTCCTAAGCCCCTCCCCCATTAAAATAGTGCGTTATCTTTGTCAATTCGGCGAACTGCTGCATTGGCTGTCACAATAGTAATTAAGCCTACAATCGATTGCAGAAAGCCTACAGCCGCCCCAGAATTGATGTCGCCGAGCTTCGAGAGCGCACGATACACATACGTATCGATGACATCTGTTGTCGCGAAGTTAGCTCCTACATTATTCGGTACAAAATAATGCAACCCGAAATCCCCGCGGAAAATATTGCCCAGGCCTAAGATAAACACAATGATAATTAATGGTTTCATGAGGGGCAATGTAATGCGAAAGATCATCTGAACGCGTGAAGCGCCATCTAATTTTGCAGCCTCATAATATTCCGTATTAATGCCTACAATCCCCGCGTAGTAGATCAAGGTTGAGAATCCAACACCTTTCCACACAGCCACCAAAGGTAAAATAAATAACCATGGTGTCGTTTCCAAATACCATTTGTGCGGGGATAACCCAAAGGTCGTCAATAACGTATTGAGATAGCCGCTTTTATGCTCTAAGAAGCCGTACGTAATATAACCAACTAAAACAAGCGAAATGAAATACGGTAAAAATAAAGTCGTTTGATACACTTTCACCATGCGTCCACTAACCTCATATAACAAAATGGATAAGATTAGCGCCGCCAATGTGCCAAGTAAGATATAGGTCATGTTGTACAATAAGGTGTTTCGAATAATCCGTAGGGCATCCTGCGATTTAAATAGGAATTCAAAATTTTTGAGCCCATTCCACTTACTCCCCAGAATCCCTTGATCATATCTGAAAAATTTGAAGGCAAGGATGAGACCAATCATAGGGAAATAGGCAATGACTAATTTAAACAAGATGCCAGGCATCGCGAGCAACAGCAGCTCTCGATTTTTGCGCAGATGTTTGAACTCCTGTATAAGCCATCGGTTTTTGATGGGATGTGATTTCCTCATTGTGCTCCTCCTCCATATCCGTATCTTGCCACAAGATAAAGCGTTTACATAGCGTAAGATTTCAGAATTCATGTACAAAACTTATGTACAATGTTCGAATTACTCTCTTTTTTACCATCAAAAAGTGAAAAACCGCCCTTCTAGGCACCAAATGGTGGATGAAGTGGCGGCTAGTCGTATCCATGATCCCTCTTATGAAATGGATTTCTTCATGCGGTATTCTTTCGGGGTACTGCCGAATTTGGCTTTGAACAGTCGGAAAAAGTAACTCGGATTCGCATATCCGCATTTTTCCATAATATCTAAGACCGAATGATCCCCATTCTCAAGTAATTGCTGCGCATGTTTGAGTCGAATATCATTAATATACTCCGTTAACGTCAGCTGACAGCTATCCTTAAATAATTTGCCCAAGTAAGCTGATGACAGCTTGACGGTTGAAGCTATGGTTTGTTGGCTGAGGTTAATATCCGCATATTTCTGATGAATAAGTTCTTTGACCGTTTCTAGAATCATGTCATTGCGTTCCACGTTGGATGGTTTCTGACCCTCACAGATTTGGGAACATAAAGCCAGCAGAGCGACGTACATCTCTTCTAGCGTCTCTTTTTCCTGCGGGATGTGATGAATATAGTCGACGCTGAAGCTCATCTTCGTTACCCGATTCTCCATAATCTCAACGACTGTATATTTGATCACCCAGGCTAGATTCGTTACAGCGCGATGAATATCATGATAATGAAAAGTGGCAAAAAGAGAGAATGCTTTCTCTAATTCGATACCAGCCTCCGTCATTAAGCCCTTCTTCAAGCTCTCGGATAATTTGCGCTCAATCGCTTCTGGGATGGATACTCGCTTATTCGCGTTGTTTTCCTTCACCATTTCACTCGTAATGATCGATTTGTAGCCAAAAATAACCGTGTACAAGCTGTTTTGCAAAGCTTGGGTATACCCAGATGACAGCTGCGTCAGCTGAGCAATCGGGTCACTAAGCCCACAAGACAGACTCAAATCGTAGTACGTCGCAATCGTTTGTTGAATCTCCTTCAGAATGGGAATCATCCGATCCATTTCACCTGTCGTCGCTGTATCATTCCGTGAAACAATAAGGATGACATGATCCCCCCATACCTCCACTGCTTCACAAGGATATGTCTTCGACATCATTTCCTGCGCAATATTGGTGATGGCAAAGCTGTGCATCTTCTTTAGGGCAAGGTCTGTAGTACTTGCATACGCTTGAAAATGGTCTAATCGAAGTACACACACAATCGTGTCGGATGGATAGACGATGTTTAAGCGATGCTTTTCGATCAGATGGATCATGTCGTGATGGGAAAACATTTGACCGTCTGTCAGAAATTTGCGGATGTAATACTTATTTACGATGTGCTCGGAACTAATTTCCTGCAAGGTATGGGATAACGCTAGATAATTCTCACTCATGACATGCAACTCATCACCTTCGGTTCGCCTTGTGTGTTCATCACGCGGATGCTGGAAGCGAATGCGGTGCAGCATATCTTCGATCGGGTGATACAATTTATAGGACAACCAGACTGAAATGCCAATGGCGATCAAAAGTAATACACCCGAGACCAGCAGTGATTTGACGCGAGTCTCTGTGACCTCAGCCATCAATTGGTCATACGACTGAACATACAGGATCGTCCAATTCGGAATTGGATCTGCCATATAGGTAATCATGCTTTTCTTACCGTCAACGTCCCCAATAACAAAGCCAGACGGTTCGTTCGTTGCAAGCTTATGATTCATAATGTAATTGTGTATGGCGTCTTGCGTCGATGACTGCGCATAATCACCCAAGGCGTGGGAAGAGTACAAACGGCCTTCCTGATCCCCCATCAGAATGTCACCTTGCGATCGGCTGCCTGTGTCGTTCATTTTCTTCAAACTATCGAATACCCAATCAGATTTAATGTAGAGTACGATAGCTGATTCACCGCGTGAGAAGGGTTTTAAAGAGTCGGTTACAACAAAAGCGAACGCATCGATCTGTCCATCCTCGTGTTCAAGGCTCACTGGGATGAGTCGGGAAGTTTCGTGCATGTGAGAGGGGTCTAGCAGCCAATCGAAAATTTTCTTTTTGGTCACGCCGCCGTCTAGAAGGAAATTGCTGGTCGTGCCGTAAATCTCATTTTGCGTATGATTATAAACGACCATGGAATGTAAGAACGAGGAACTGTCCATGATACTGGACATGCGTTGGTAGCTGCGGATTAAATCCATCTTGGGCAAAGTTTCATCAAACATCAATGGAATGAGCAGGTTATCCTTAAAAACGAAGTAGGATAAATGCGTGATGATTTCATTCATATAGGAGAAATTGTATTGCATTTGGGTAAGAATTTTCAGATTGGAATCTTCCTGAATCCGTTTGACTGATTTCTCAAGTAAATACGTATTGGCAAACGACGAAGCTAATAGGACGATTACCATCGATAACAGGATAGAGTTCAGTACACGCTGCAAATATTTCTTGGATTTATAGAACCCGAATCCTTTCAAGACGACCAAGCCCCCTCACATGCTCGCGATATTATTGTGGTCCTATCCGGGCAACATCAATGTCTATCCAACCAAGTGCATAGGCTGGTGAATCCGGTTGGAGCCGCAGCTTCCCATCAGTTGACTGGATGAACCTTGGATCGGCGATCGATGTGTTCGCGTCAAACTTACCTCCAAGTAAGGAACGCCATGACAGCCAGTCATAGACATGACGATCCAGTATGTCAGCACCGGATGCTGGTAGAGGAAGCTTGCCAGCAATCTGACAAATGCCTTTAGTGTGATCTTGCCAATAGAGATTTCCATCCGCTTCAGCAAATTTATCATCGCGCCAGTTGACGAAATAATAGAGATAACCAGAATTGTAAATGATGTTTCCCTTCACCCTGACATCCTTATTGTCTTCGCCTGCCATTTCTTGTGTACCAATCGCAGCGATCGCATCCGGATTCGAGACGAGCAGGTTTCCTTGAATGAGGTTACCTATCCCTTTCGAAAAAATAAGCATCCACAACTTACCCTCCCCTGTGGAATAGAGGTGCGTCAACACATTCTGAGTCACGGTAAAGTAATCTGAAGCATCATCCAAATAAATGCCAAAGCCGAAAGAGAAATGAATCCCACTATGGTGTAAGCGGTTTCCATGAATGACATTCTGAGTCCCGACACCCCATGATTCGATTAAACCGCCATCTTGACTGTCCATCATCACATGTGAAATATCATTATAAGCGATGTTATTATTCCTCGTATGCAGGAAATCCCAGTGATTCTCCCAAGTTACCGGTATGTCGTAAATCGTAGGTGGCATGACCTTATGTCGTAAACCTTTCAACGATATACCGTATCGTGGCATATGTGAGATCAAGTTATGCGTGATTTCATTATGTCCGCTTTGATAGAGCAGGATCCCGCAACCATGTCCAATCAGCTCTCCACCATACCGAATCACATTATTCGTGATCGTATGATCTCTATTCGTGTACGATGCTGCCGCCGAAGTAAAATGTCCTTGAAGCGGTGAAAATCCAGAAGCACATATGCCCATATATCCCATATGTTCAATGCGATTATTGTTAATCTGGCTGTTCCTCACCTGATGATCCAAAAATATGCCGCAGCTGCCTGAGTTAACAATCTGGCAATGTGAGATCTCAATATGAGCCGCGTTCTGCATGTAAATCAAGCCTTCACGATGCTCATCCCGCTCCACGTTGCTCAAGCCCTCGTCTGCTTGAATCATTTGATAATCGGACCAGAAGTCCGTGCAGGAGAATTGGAGTCCATGCAAATGAAAATGCTGAATAGGCTCATCATGAACGTTGCTTCTCAATTCAATCAGCCTCGTTACCGTTGGGACAACGACTTCTTGCTGTAACGGTATTCCTTTTTTCGGTTTGTAATAGAGCCAGCCTTCCTTCTCATCCAAGTGAAATTGACCCGGAGCTTGAAGAAAATCGAGGGAGCCTTGGATAAAATAACGCGAACCCACACCGATATCCCAAATCGAAGGGTGCTGGAATTGCACAAATCTAGCTTCCACATCGTGTGCTTTCAAAGCCCTCAGCTCTGAAAACCAATTCCACTCCCCTTTTCCAGGCCATAGAAATACCTGTGCTTGAGAGAGATCACTTCCAATTGGAATATCCCCTTCACGGTAATGGATTCCTTCTATATAACCAGCCTCTGGCTCTCCTTCTGCTTCGAAGTAACCCGTTGCTGGCAGCCGTGCTTTCGTGATACGTTCACCATCCGCAAATAACGTATGGAAGTTACTTCCAGTCCCCCACCACGCTCGCCACATGTCTGAGCTATAGGGTTCCCAGTTCGTAATGGGCTTGCCTCCCACGATCGTAACGACTTCACCGGGCACATTGCGATAAGTGACACGGTAACCATTTCTTCCGGAATCTCGCTCGTCGAATTGCCATGTTGTTTCTACATAATAGGTGCCGCCGCACAAAAACACGATGACATCGTGATTCATCCCGTTTTGGATGCAATTCCGAACTGTCATCTGTGCTTTCGTTATAGTTAAAAACGGCTTTTCTTTACTCCCATCGTGATCATCATTCCCAGTTGTCGCTACATAGAATTGGTCTGCCAATGTCATGAGCTTACTCCTTTATACAACATGATAACCTTATTTATGACTAGGAGCTTGAAGGTATACCTTTTTCGTGCGCTTAAGAGCCTCATCTTGTTTATTCGTTGACAGACACTATTCTTCCTTCTTACTTCCAGCCAAAAATGTACGCATCACTTGCTCCGCTTTCTGCGTGAGCAGCTCTGATGTGCGGCTCATGGCTTCCTGAAGTGTCATCGGACCGTTCACGATGCTGTAAATGCTTGTGATGCCGTATTCATAAAGCTTCTCAATCCCCTGCCCAACGGATCCCGATAACACGATAACTGGCACGCCGAGCTTCGCGGCAGCCTGTGCAATCCCCATCGGAGCTTTGCCAGAGGCGGTCTGTGCATCTGTCCGCCCCTCGCCAGTGAAGACAAGTTGTGCATGCTTGAGATGCTCAGTCAACTTGGTATTCTCAATGACGACATCAATGCCTCGCTTCGTGCTGGAGGGGAAGAAAGCTTGAAAGGCACCGCCAAGTCCACCTGCAGCGCCAGCCCCAGGCTGATGATGCACAGCGATCCCCGTATGTGCTTCCATCTGATCAGCCCAATGCGTGAGGGCCTTATCTAGCACTTCAACCATCTCTGGCGTAGCACCTTTCTGCGGCCCGAAGACATGGGATGCCCCTTGCGGTCCAATGAACGGATTGGTGACATCGGAAGCAATTGTAAATGTAGATTCAACAATACGCTCGTCCCAATTGGTGGCATCGATATGTCTAAGATGAGCGAGGGCTTGCCCTCCCGCCCCAATCTCACGCCCCTCTTCATCCAGGAGCCGTAAGCCCAACGCTTGAAGCATGCCGCTTCCACCATCGTTGGTCGCACTCCCGCCAAGGGAAAGAATGAAGGAACGATATCCCTGATCGAGTGCATGCTTGATGAGTTGTCCCGTCCCGTATGTCGTCGACAGTAACGGATTCTGTCCTTCCGCTGGAACGAGCATAAGGCCAGATGCTGATGCCATTTCAATTACGCACGTAACACCGTCTCCGAGAACTCCGTACATAGCCGTTACCTCTTCTTGCAGCGGCCCTTGTACTTGGAGCGTAATCTTCTGGCCATGTGTAGCCTGAACGAGACTATCCACGGTTCCTTCGCCCCCATCCGCGATCGGTATGAGGATCGTTTCTATCTCGGGCATGGCTCGCAGAATCCCGGCTCTAATCGCCTCGGCCGCCCCTTCAGAGCTAAGGCTTCCTTTAAATGAATCCGGTGCGATAATAATTTTCATAGCTCAGCCTCCAGGGTCGTTGTATCTAACGTTACTTATTAATTAATTTATACAACGCTTGGGTACCACTTTCCTCTTCGCCCATGGCAGCTAATTGTTCATAAAGTGATTTCGCCAGAGTCAGACCAGGAAGCTCCACTTTCATTTCCTCAGCTGATTCTAAGGCAATCTTCATATCCTTAATAAAATGCTTCACGTAAAAGCCTGGCGCAAAATTATCCGCAATCATCCGCGGCCCCAAATTGCTTAAAGACCAGCTTCCCGCCGCGCCGGTTTCTATGCTTTGCAGTACAGTTGTTGGGTTAAGCCCTGCTTTCTTCGCATAAACCAGTGCCTCAACGACACCCATCATGTTACTTGCAATGGCAATTTGATTGCACATCTTCGTATGTTGCCCAGCACCTGCTTCACCTTGATGAACGATATTCGTGCCGATTTTCTGGAAAATGGGAAGCATCTGTTCGAACGCGTCTTGCGCGCCTCCGACCATAATGGACAATCGCGCTTCTCTCGCTCCGATGTCTCCACCAGAGACAGGCGCATCCAAAGCGAAGAGTTGCCGAGTCAGCGCTTCGTTATAAATTCTTTTTGCCAGAGACGGGCTCGAGGTCGTCAAATCGATCAAAAAACTGCCAGGCTGTGCCATAGCGAGAATCCCATTTTGCCCAAAATAAATGTCCTCAACATCGCTCGGAAAACCAACCATGGTCATAATGATCTGACACTTCTGTGCCAACTCCCCTGGTGTTTCTTGCCATACCGCACCCTTCGCTACAAGTTCTTCCGCCTTAGCCTTCGTACGTGTATAGACATGAACCTCATATCCAGCCTGAATAAAATGCCCTGCCATACTTTTACCCATAACGCCTGTTCCAATGAGGCCTATGATTGGTTGTGCTGAATGATCTGTCATGTGGTAGTCCACCTTTCGTTGTATCTTCTTTTAAACTTATCACCCTCACACCTCCTGGTCAAACACGGATCGCCAACGAGCAAAATACATCCCTAGGCTGATATCATGCAGCACATCTTGCGTACATATAAAATAGGTGTTTGAACCCATTCATGTAGAAGAAAGTGAGGAAAGTTACGCTATGTCCACCATACAAAAGAATAAAGGTTTAGGCATTGTCCTTGCAGGGCTTCTACTAGGCATTCTTATGGCTTCCATGGATAATACCATTGTGGCAACGGCGATGGGGACCATTGTCGGGGAGCTTGGCGGATTGGATAAATTCGTATGGGTAACCTCCGCTTATATGGTTGCAGAAATGGCAGGCATGCCGATCTTCGGGAAATTATCCGATATGTATGGCCGTAAGAGATTTTTCGTATTCGGGCTCCTCGTCTTCATGTTGGGCTCCATTCTGTGCGGTACGGCTGAATCGATTGTCGAGCTGAGTATGTATCGGGCCATTCAAGGGATTGGCGGCGGTGCACTTGTACCGATCGCTTTCACGATTATGTTTGATGCGGTCCCACCGGAATCCCGCGGTAAGTTAGGTGGCTTATTCGGCGCGGTATTCGGGATGTCGAGTATATTCGGACCGTTGTTAGGCGCCTACATAACCGATTATATTAGTTGGAAATGGGTCTTTTACATCAACCTGCCCTTGGGTATGGTTGCATTTATATTCATTGCCTTCTTCTATAAAGAATCTGTCGAGCATTCGAAGCAACGCATCGATTGGTGGGGAGCTAGCCTGCTTGTCGCCGCCATTGTGTCACTTATGTTTGCACTGGAATTAGGCGGCAAACAATATGCTTGGGATTCCGCGTTCATCCTTGGTTTATTCGGCCTATTTGCCGTGTTGACGACCACCTTTATATGTGTTGAGCGTAAAGCAGCTGAGCCGATTATTTCGTTCGGGATGTTTAAGAATCGCTTGTATGCAACCAGTAATGCGGTCGCGATCTGTAGTGGTGCAGCTTTCATAACGGCATCCGTGTATATTCCGATATTTATTCAAGGGGTCTTAGGCGGGTCGGCCACAAACTCAGGCTTAGTCTTGCTTCCAATGATGCTTGGTACTGTGGTAACTGCAACAGGCGGTGGATTCTTAATGACCAAATTCAGCTTTCGTTCCATCATGATACCAACCATCGCACTGCTCGTTGTCGGTACGTTATTGCTAACGACGCTTTCAGGGGATTCACCTCGGTGGCTCGTGACCCTGTATATGATTGTTATTGGACTTGGTATTGGCGCTTCCTTCTCGGTTCTCAGTAATGCGGCGATTTACGTATTTGATGCTCGTCAACGCGGCTCAGCCACTTCGACCTTGAATTTCCTCCGTTCCCTCGGCATGACGCTTGGGATTACGGTGTTCGGAATTATCCAGAGCCATGCTTTTACCAGAAAAATGACAGAAGCTTTCACCGCTGACGGGCAATCGCCGGTCGCTATGCCTGCAGGTGATTCACATACCTTGCTGGATCCCGCCAAGAGGCTCGACATTCCAGCCCCTGTGCTGGACAAAATCACAAGTGCCTTATCCTCGTCGATCGTCCTCACCTTCGCTTGGACGATCATCCCGGCATCATTAGCGTTGATCTTCGCCTTTGCCATGAGTAAAGAGCAGCTCGATCCTACCAAGGAAATCGGGGGTGCGGCTGGGCATTCGTAAATAAAAAAAGCTGTCCTACAGTAGAAGAATCTACTCGAGGGACAGCTTCTTATGCTTAATTAGATACCTTTAAAAGTAAACGCATATTCATACGTACGGTTAGCGAACAACGTAAACTCGGGATGTGTTCTTGCCCCCCAGCTGTCGTCACCGCCAACGCCCATTTGCTTGTAGTTGACACGTACCACAACTTTATCACTTACAGGCAGCTTATAAGGATGATCATGTGCTTCCAGTTCGGAAGGGGAGTACGGCAGCGCATTAAGCTCAACCGTTGGTAAACCTGCGATACGCAATCCACGTCCAGCTGCATTCGTGAGCGTCGCCCAACGAACATCCGTCTTATTGCCGCATTCCTGTGGACGCAAGTACGGAACGAACTGTTCTTCGACGGTTCCGTTATGCAGCGCAAGCTTCGCGCCAACATTGCGATCCCAGTGGTTTTCGTGCGGTCCGCGGCCATACCATGCTAAGTTCTCGAAGGAACTGTCCAATTCAAACATGACGCCTACTTCAGGGATTTCTGGCAACTTGTCGCCAGGCGTTAATTGCATACGAACCTCAACTTCACCAGAAGTGGAAACGGTGTATACGAGTTGAACGTCCGAAACAGGCTGTGTCGCTAACCCAAAGCGTACGCGAACTTCAGCGCGTCCTGAATCCAGTGATTTGGCTTGTAAGGAAAGAAGCTTGCGACCGCTTCCTGCTCCCTGCCACGGCGCACAACGAATATGGTGCTGATTGCCTCGGTCATTATCTGTATACGCGCGCCAGAAGTTCGGCACCGGTCCTGTTTGCAAGAGTTCGACTCCTTCGTATACGTAGGAGGTTATATCGCCAGTCAACGCATCCACTCTCAGGGCAAAACGCTCCCCTTGAAGCAAGATGCTGTTGTCCGAGTTAGTTACAACTTGCACGGCAGTCTCTGTGGTTAGAGCTGCAGCTGATTCCTTCTCCGCTTCCCAATTACCAGAAATCGTAGACAAATTCGCTACTGGCAGGATAAATTGCTCCCAGGCAATTTCATGTCCTTTTGCAGCCCATAATGTGTCGGCCTTCAAGCTTAAGCTCAGCGTTAGCACGAATTCATCCCTCGGGAAATGACTTTCCAACGCATCCAACGCAAGCTCAATCGTCGTTGTCTCACCAGGTGCAACGGAATAGGAATGGCTAATCACACGACTAGCTGCCTCGACTCCATTGCGCGTAATCGTCCATGCCCAATCAAATTCATTCAAATTCGTGAATAAGAATTGGTTGGTCACTTGGATTTGGCCTTTCGCCACATCTACCGCTTCGAACTTCACATTCTGGTAGCACTTCTTCACTTCGTGCAGCTTTGGTGAAACCGAGCGATCTGCGAAGATCAAGCCGTTGCCGCAGAAATTGCCATCATTCGGCGTGTCGCCAAAATCACCGCCGTAGGCATGATAACTGATGCCATCCGGTGTCGTTGTCCGAATGGATTGATCAATCCAATCCCAAATGAACCCACCTTGAAGGACTGGGTATTTATCGAACAACTCCCAGTACTTAAATAAGTTACCGCAGGAATTCCCCATCGCGTGGCTGTATTCACAAAGAATAAACGGTTTCTTCGGCTGGTTTTTGGCGTATTCTTCGATTTTCTCAATTTTGGAATACATTTGACTTTCCATATCCGATGCTCTTTCGGATTCGCGCCACCAGTACACACCTTCATAGTGAACAACTCTGGAAGGATCAGCTTCACGGAAGAAATCATGCATTTTCAAGAAATTATCGCCACCAAAAGACTCATTACCGAGCGACCAAATAACGATGGATGGATGATTCTTGTCTCTTTGCAGCATGGAGTTCGCGCGATCCAGAACAGCCCCAGTCCATTCAGGTCGACTTCCTGGCACCGTTTCGCCTAATTCAGATTGTGGATAACTCCATGAACCGTGTGTTTCTAGATTGGTTTCATCGATTACATATAAACCATACTGATCACAAAGCTCATACCACCGCGGATTGTTCGGGTAATGTGAGGTCCTCACCGCATTGATATTGTATTGTTTCATCAGTAAGATATCTGCAAGCATGCTTTCCTCTTCAACGGATCGACCGCGATCGCGATCAAACTCGTGACGGTTCACACCTTTGAATGTGATAACCTGACCATTCATTTTCATCAAGCCATCTTCGATTTCAAACTTACGGAATCCGACTTTACAGCTCTCTGTCTCGAGAAGCTCGCCCTCTTCATTCGATAAAAGAAGTACCAATGTGTACAAGTATGGATTTTCCGCGCTCCATTTGGCCGGACGTGCCATGTGAGTCGTCAGTTCAATGGATTGCTTAGCCGTATCATTCGTTTGAACATCGACACGTAGCGGCGCTTCCCACATGGCTTGCTGCTCGCTATCGTATAACATCGCTTCAACATGGTGCACGCCTTGACTTTTCACATCATAATTCGTGATGGTCGCTTGAATGCGTAGTTCAGCATCTTCGCAAGTGCTGTCTAGATGCGTGTCTACTTTAAAATCAGCAATATGTACGGTAGGTGTCGTGTATAGATACACATCGCGGAAAATCCCGCTCAAGCGCCAGAAGTCTTGATCTTCTAACCAGCTTGCATCACTCCAGCGATAAACTTCCACTGCAAGCTTATTCTCGCCCTCGATCAGATATGGCGTAATATCAAAATCCGCAGGTGTAAACGAATCCTGGCTAAAGCCAACCAGATCACCATTCACCCATACATAGAAAGCTGACTCTACCCCTTGAAAGCTTAGGTAAACGGGCTGACCATTCCAACCTTCCGGGATCGAAAAGCTGCGCACATAAGAACCAACAGGATTATATTTCACCGGGGCAAATGGCGGTTTAATATCTTCGTGACCTACCCAAGGGTAAATGATATTCGTGTATTGCGGAAAGTCAAAGCCCTGCAACTGCCAATGGGAAGGGACGGCAATTTCAGCCCAGTTGCTGCTATCAAAGTCCACTTTATAGAAATCCTGCGGACGTCCGTCTGCATTTTCAGCAAAGTGAAATTGCCATGTGCCATTTAAATTTTGATAAAATTGCGAAGCCTCTCGAACGCCCGCCAGAGCTTCCTCTTCCGTGTGATAAGGCATTAAGGTAGCATGAGCCTCTAATCGATTCAATTGGTAAATGTCTGGATTATTGTTCCATTCGGGGTAACCATTTTCAGGTGCTTTGTATACAAATTTATTCGCCATGGATGCTATGCCTCACTTTAGGTTATTGGATTATAAATCAACCTGCTTCCCTCATTGTACAAGACAACTATTTCTTTTAAAATATAAGATATTACGCATCGCATATTAAAAAATGAAAGAGATGGACTTGTCATGGCTATTGATTATAGAAAGTTTTTCGTAATTACCGAAACGGACCGCAAGCTCCCCCTGATCCTCGAAACCATCGGATATGAACGCGAGCAGCAGTATTATGAACGGCATGAGGGATATCCTTGCTTTCATTGGCTGCAAACCATCTCCGGTAGTGGGGAAATCATTCTGGACAGCGGTCCCGTTAAACTTGGCGAACGGCAAGGGATGCTACTCGCTGGCGGTATCCCTCATACTTATAACGTGACTGATACGCCATGGTCCACGTGGTATTTAACATTCGATGGCGCGTTAGCTGCATCTATCGTGCATGCCTTGGAAATTCCTTTATCGTCGCAAATCAGCTGGGGACCTGATACGCCGCTCGCTACTATTCATGAATATTACTATCATAAATATCGGGATAGTCATGATTTCACCGGAACCAACGGTTCCTTAGAAATCTATCAATTCCTGACGCTGCTTAAGAAGCACGGCATCTTGAACAAAAGTGCCTCCTTCTCGCAAAGTCACGAGCGGCTTCTGCCGCTGCTGCTCCAGCTCGAACAAAACTTCGCTGCCGCGCATGTTGGACTGAGCTGGATGGCCACTCAGCTCGGTGTCTCTGCGCAGCATGTAAATACATTATTTCGTCGTGCTTTCGGACTCTCTCCGTACCAATATCTGCTTCAGCTGCGCTTGCAGAAGTCCAAGGAAATGTTGATCGCTCAGCCTAATCTAACAGTAAAACACATCGCAGAGGCTACGGGGTTTCTGGATGCGTCGCATTTTATCTCGACGTTTCGTAAAGCCGTCGGGCAAACGCCGGATGGTTTTCGGCATCCTTATGTGAAGTGAGGTGTTGGTGCGTGGCTTTAACTCTTAATCTTGTACATACCACAGAAAATCGTCCTTCGAAGAACCTTCCCCTTCAAGCACCGCTCCAAACGCAAAAAAACCGCCACAGCGGTTTTTTTTGCATATGAGGGGCTCCCCATTTATTTATATTTCTGAATAAAAGCAATGGCACTTGCAATATCTTTCTCTGGCTGTTCGCCGACTTCACGTTCGATCGTTAGATAACCTTTATACCCAATCTCTTGCAGAGCTTGGAAGTAGCGGTCGAAATCGACATGACCTTCACCCAGAGCCAACTCACGATACGTATCACCAGATGTTGCCGCTTCCGCAATGCTCTCGTGTGTCATTGGTTTGTAGCCAAGTGAGCCATATACCTGACGCGGATCTGCTTGACGAAGACGAATCCCGTCCTTCACATGCGTGTGAACGATGTAATCCTTCAAGGTGTATACACCTTGAACAGGATCATCTCCCGTTACCATCACCATATTTGCTGGGTCAAAGTTAACTGAGACACCCTTGGTGGATAAGTTATCAAGGAAGCTTTTCAGATGTGACGATGTTTCTGGACCTGTTTCCACTGCAAAATAGGCGCCTAAACTGCTCGCATAGACACCAAGCTCTTCACAAGCTTGCAGCATCGTCTGATAAATGGGATCGTTCCGATCCTCTGGTACTACGCCGATATGCGTCGTTACTACAGACGAACCTAGTTCAACAGCGAGATCAAGAATGCGCTTAGATTTTTCAATTTTCGCTGCATTTACCGTCTGATCTTGAAAACCATGTCCACCTAGATCGCCGCAAAGCGCTGAAATTTGAAGATCCAATGACGCGATGTAGTTACGTAACTCTTTGCGCGCCGGCGCGCTTAAGTTCGCCGGGTCCATCTCGCCGGAAACCGCATAGATTTGAACACCATCCGCACCAAGTTCCTTCGACTTCTTTAGACCATCCCGTAATCCAAGACGCAAGCTATCTACCATAATTCCAATAGGATTGATAATCATATTTGCTACACTCCTTATCGCGAACTAAGCGTTAGTTGATTTCATCCCATAATCTGCGGATGTTCTGCAAACCGATGGATGTGCCTTTTTTACACTCTTCCATCCCTTCAAATTCCAAGGAAATGTAACCATCGTAGCCTGAGCTTTTGACCACACGCAAGATTTCACGCATATTCAAATCCCCTTGACCAACGATCGCTCCACGCAAAAAGGTACCATAGGATGACTTGAACCAGCCTTCTCCTGGATTCTGATTGGAAGGACGTATGTAGAAATCCTTCACATGGACGATAGAGGCATAAGGAAGATTATTCGTCACTGCAGCAACGGAATCCTCGTCCACGCACACAAAATTACCAACATCCAATGTTGTGCGGAAATTTGCACGATCAACAGCATGAATCAGGGCTTGAACACGTTCACTGTGCTGAACGAAGAATCCGTGATTCTCAACACTCGTCACAATGCCAAACTGGCTCGCATAGTCAGCAATCTGACGGCATGCTTCAGCTAGACGTGCTAAGTTAGCGTTAAAATTACGAATCGATAGATCCTCACTTCGCGCAACATCGTGCCGCATTTTGGTGACACCTAGTCGGGCAGCAAGATCGACCTCGCCCTTCACCCGCTCAATTTCCTGCACATATTCCTCTTCGGTCTCTGTTAGGAAATTAGCTCCGATGGCGTAATTGGAAATAGCTATACCTCGGGCCTGAGCCTTCTCACGAATCGCATCCGCAAGCGCAAAGTTACCCGGTAAATCATATCCCAATGGGACAATCTCGACATGTTCACCTCCCTGATCCGCAATCCAATCGATAACGTCCATGATCGACATTTCCCCAGACTTTAACGCCTGATACAAGCTATATGTGCTTACGCCCAGCTTCATACGTGCTCCTCCAATACTCCTGTGCTCCGATTCGTTCGGGCTACAATCTGATTTCTTGGCCCTTCGCTGCGGACTCATAAATACCGCAAAGAATTTTCATCATTTCAAGGCCGTCTTCCACTGGGCTAATCGGCGTTTGGCCGGTTTGACAGCAGGACACGAAATGATTGATTTCATTTTGGAACGCGCCGTGAATGTCGATCGATTTGTTATCAATCTGTGGTGTCACATTCGTAATCGTATCCAGCACCTCAGTGACGAACGTGATTTCAGGCTCTAACTCAACGCCGCCTTTGTCGCCATACAGCTTGACAGCGATTTCATCCTTCTTAGCATGAAGTGTGAAACTCACATCCACCATGAGGGAAGCCCCATTGTCAAAACGAATCAATACATTCGCCAAATCCTCAACCGTATTGCGTTCCGCATCATAATCAGCTGCTTTATAGAACGATAAGTTCTTCACATTCTTCCGATTTCCAAGCTTGTTATACGTATGTCCGCTAACTGCAACTGGCTTCGGTCTGCCCATTAAGTACCAACACACATCAATGACATGTACACCAATATCAATCAATGGACCGCCACCTGAGCGTTCAACGTCCGAGAACCATCCACCAGGATTTCCTAAGCGACGAAGGCAAGACGCTTTCGCATAATAAATCTCTCCCAATTGACCATTATCTATAAAATGCTTCACTAACTGAGCATTCGTATCATATCTTCGTACAAATCCAACTTGTAGAATCTTCCCAGTTTCACGAACCGCATCTTGGATACGCTGCGCTTCTTCTACAGTTTTGCAAAGCGGCTTCTCTACCAGAACATGCTTGCCAGCATGAAGAGCAGCAATACTGATCTCAGCATGTGTATTGTTCCATGTACAAATACTGACGGCATCAATGTTCGGATTGGCAAGCAGTTCTTTATAATCCGTATAAATTTGAGCAATTTCATATTTCTCTGCTTTCGCAGCTGCACGTTCACGATTAAGGTCACAGACAGCAACAATGACAGCATCCTCTGATTTCGTATATGATGCAAAGTGCAAATCTGAAATGGAACCCGCACCGATAACACCAATTCTCAATTTATTTACGCTCATTGCACATTCAAGCCTCCTTAAAGTATCTACCCTTTAAAGTTAACATGGTTTGGGCATAGCGAGAATACCTAAAATATGCAGCTGCATGGACTATATGTTCAAAACTCCTCGCATTGACTTGCTGTTTAGTCTCATGGGATTAGTATAATTTTGCCCGTACTCTGTCTGCTCTCCAGTAATCTATGCGCATCTGCGCCTTCCTTCAAAGCAAATCTCGTCAACGTATCCAGCTTCAAGCTTCCGTCTCTTAGTGCATCAAATAGATCATGGGCTCGCTTTATACGATTCTCTAAGCTGGTCACGTGATTCCAGAGATCTCCGCCTGTTAAAGTTTTGGATGTATCCATTAACATTCTTGGATCGACAGGCGCTGGATCGCCGCCAGCCATGCCATAGAATACGACAGTCCCTTTCGTACGAACGGCAGCGAAGCTATCCATTAAAGTTGAACCAACGGAGTCATAGGCAACCTGGACGCCACCTTTTTCATTGGACCATTGCTGAACTTCATGAACCCAGTCCGAGGCGTACAGGATGACTTCATCAGCTCCAGCACCAAGGGCGATTTGCCTTTTAGCTTCGGATGACGTTAATCCTATCACTCTAGCACCTTGCCTTTTGCACAATTGGGTCAAAAGTTGACCCACTCCCCCAGCCGCAGCATGGATGAGTACTTCATCGCCAGCTTGAACACGATAGCTGTCGTTCACGAGGTAATGCGCGGTCATTCCTTGCAGCAGAAGTCCAGCCGCCTGTTCGTAGGCGATGTCTGCAGGCAGTGGTATCGCGCGGTCAACCGGCACGGCGACTAATTCCGCATTTGCAAAGGGAACATCCGCAAAGGCGATGCGATCCCCGACATGTATATGCGTCATATGCGCAGGCACCCATTCAACAACGCCCGCTCCCTCGTATCCTAGAATATAGGGCGGCTCCCCTGCCAAATGATAGTTACCTTTGCGACGGTAGACGTCAGCAAAATTCAGACCTATCGCTTTCGTCCGAACAATAAGCTGATCCCCTTGTACGATAGGATCTGGAATCTCCTTATATATGAGGACTTCGGGACCACCGAATTGTTCGAAAATTAATGCTTTCATGTGCAACCTCCATCGATTAATTAACCGTTGTTATTTTAACATACGCAATGGGTGTAGCAAAATAAATAGGCTTTCTCTTTTCAACTCGCAATCCAACAAAAAATACCGTCATACGCAAGAAGCGTACAACGGCATTTGAACTACGACGAAATTATTGTATACTCAGATCCAACCTACTGGGTAGTTCAGTAATCGGCCTAGGTTTATTGATAAAATAGCCCTGTATGCCCCAGCACTGCATGTCTGCAAGCATGTGGAAATGATCACTCGTTTCGATACCTTCAGCAACAACGAGTAAATTCAATGCTTTGGCCATAGCGAGTATAGCCGCGATGAGGGGGACATTCCCATCCGCAATGAATAGACGGTCAATCTTCAGCTTATCTATCGGCAGAAGCGTTAGCATGCTTAACGACGAATAGCCCGTTCCGAAGTCGTCTAACGCAATCGTAAAGCCTGCCCCGCGCAGCTTACTCAAAATCAACTGTACTTCCTGCAACGAGTGAATCGTCGTGCTTTCCGTAATTTCTAATTCCATCACAGAGGGCTCCACACCCTCCTCTTTCAAAATTTGCAAAACATGTCCAACAAAAAGCTCCTCATTCAGTTGAACGCGTGAGATATTGACTGAAATTTTGAAGAGAGGTCCGTACATTTCCTTCAATTGATGCCAGTCCCTGCAGGACTGACGGATGACCCAATAACCGATAGGTACAATGAGACCTGTTTCCTCTGCAATCGGAATGAAATCACTAGGCTGCACAGGACCGCCATTTTTGCTATGCCATCGCAATAGTGCTTCAGCACCAACAGCCTGCCCCGATGCCGGATTATAAATAAGTTGGTAATGCAAGTGCAGTTCATCTTTATCAATCGCTTGCGAGAGAGCTAGTTCATGAATGAAATTCTCCACATGATTATAACGAGAGGAAGCTTCAAATAAATGATAACGCTTTCGACCTGATCCTTTGGCAGTGTACAGCGCAATATCTGCTTGCTTGAGCAAATCTTGAATCGTTTCCTCGTGCTTCCGCTCCGCAATTCCGATGCTCACATTCACTTTCACCGCATGTTCATCTACGCGAAAAGGAACGTGAAACAGCTCACTCAGCTGTTCTGCCGTTTCTTCGACCCGTAAAGCGGGCATGGAATCCACAACAACGAATTCATCTCCACCAAGGCGCACGAGCGAATAACGATTGTCCCCAAACTCCTCTATAAGGCGGCACGCCACTTCAACCAGCACCGAATCTCCAGCCTGATGGCCAAAGGTGTCATTAATATTTTTAAAATTGTCCAAATCCAATAAATAAATCGTTGAAGGCTCTACGACATGCTCAAGTAGATATCTGCGATTAAACAAATTAGAAAGATCATCTTGATAAGCGTAGTAATACAACATATTTTCCTGCTGCTTACGTTCTGTGATATCCCGAGTCACTGAAAAGATAAAACTAACCGTCCCATTCTCACCCAAAATAGGGGTTAAAATGCTCTCGCCGCTATGCATCCCATTGGGTAATTTAATGCCATCCTCGTACCGTATCGTCCGTCGTTCTTCGAGAACCCGAGCATATTTTTTATATAAATAATCTGCCATCTGACTCGAGTTGGATTCGAAAAAAGACGTCCCCATTCGATCCATTGTAATTCCACTAAATTTCGTTGCGGCCTGATTAACGTAGTAATACGTAATCTCCGTACCAGATACCTTCATAATGTAAATAGAGTCTTCAATATCATCCAGCATCATTTGCAGTAAATTCAAATCCAATGTTGTCGTTGCAGGAATTGTCATCCGTAGAACTCCTTTTTCCGAATAACCTAAGCGGTATGCCCGGTATGGGCCGATAGTACTACCAGTTCGACAGAGTCCTACTATTTTCCTCCCTAAATGGTCCTAGCGTTTCAACACTTAACTCTCCGTTGCTACCACATTGAAAAATAAGCGTTTTGTGCTATTCATAATCGTTTTACTTCCTTACTCCTAAGAGCGTTAAGCCTTACAATTGCATTAAGCAAGCAATCCAAGCTAACTCACATGGGAGGTTATCCAAATGATAACAAAAGGCGATCCATTCTCACTCACGCAGTACGTCAACGAAGGCTATAGCGGTCCTATACAAGGCCTTACGCTGGAGGAATCAGATAAGTACTATAATCAATTCTTCGAGGTCATTGGACAAAATAAATTCGAGCCTGGTCCCACGAAAATGAACTTGTCCGCTTGGCACCAGCACCATCACTGGGCATATACGCTTGCCACGCATCCGAGCATCATTAACGCAATGAAACAGATTCTCGGAGATGACCTCGTGCTATGGGCTATGCATTTCTGGTACAAAGAGCCTAATAATGATAAATTCATTCCTTGGCACCAAGATATCAATTATTGGCCAATGGAACCTGCGATCAATGCGACAGCTTGGGTAAGCTTGGGATGGTCGATTCGTGAAAACGGATGCCTCCGTGTTATTCCAGGAACGCACAAATCGTTCGTTGCACATGTGGCTACTGGAACTGATCAAAGTGCCTTTGAGCAAGGCCTTCCGCCAGAGTCCATCGACGAATCCTTAGCCATCGACTTAGAGATGTCCCCGGGTCAGATTGCCTTTTTTAATGAAGCTACCTTCCATGGCTCTGAAAATAATACTTCCAACATACCTCGTGTAGCCTTCTCGGTCCGTTATACGACCCCCGAGGTCAAGTTCAAAATTGAAGAGTGGGGCGGCGATACTACACGTATCCGTACGTTCCTCGTGAATGGTGAAGATCGTTTGAAACGCAATGAGGATATTAAAGGTGTAATCCCCACGGCGTAATACGACCACACTTCCTCACCTCGTCTTGTCCTAGCGAACATGATAGAATAATAGAAACAGACGAGACTGGGTGCGGAGGGAACCGCTTTGAATTCTTTTCAGATGATGATTGAAGCGTTAGAAATCCGATTTCTGCATATTACACAATATCAACTCGATTATCACTGGCAAGCCAAAGACCGTACACTCCGTCATTGCGTCATGTGGTTCGTGCATAAAGGAATCTTCCAACTGGAGATTGATCAAACTTCCTTACGATGTAAAGAAGGCCATATCGTTATTCTGCCTGCTGAAAGCTTAATCAGCTTTCACGCCATTTCAGATGACCTATTGTTAACCAGCATCAACTTCGATGCCGAAATCTCCTTAGTGAGTAATCGAAGCTGGATCCAGCTATTAAATATTCCGCTTCTCTATGAGGATAGTGCAAGCGTGGTTGAACCTTTTATTCACGAGATGCTGCGCTCTGAACGTGACCCATCCCCCTATGTTCATCTGGTACAGCAGGCTTCCTTGCTCCGCGTCTTGCATGCGCTGCTGCATACACGAGGGGTGGCTGAGCCCAGCTCGAGCTTTTCGCACTTGGATAAACGGATTCACACGATCATCCATTTCTTACACGCGCATCCGCAACAGATGCCGGAAGTTCATGAGTTGGCAGAGCTTGTTCAGCTAAGTGACTCTCATTTGCGCAAGTTGTTTATTAAGCAAACCGGTCAAGCGCCGCTCCATTTCGTCCATAGTATCAAAATCGAACAAGCCAAGAAGCTCCTTGCGACTAGCATGAAGCCCATCTCACAGATTTCTTATGAGCTTGGCATCGAAAATGCGAACTATTTCTCCCGAATGTTCAAAGTGAAGACAGGCTTAACTCCCCTGCAATATCGCCAACAATTCGGATTGTGGCTTAATGCCTAGGAAAATGAATCAAACAGAAAACCTCCAGCTTATCTCGGATTAACGCTGCATACGCAGTCCATACCGAGAATAGCTGGAGGTTTTGCTTTAAATCCTTCGCTTATGCCAATTCCAACGTTACAACAATGCTTACTTGAGCGCCTACTTCAGCAGCAGCTAGATCGATTAGATACACCGTCTCGGTACCGCCTTCGTGATTCTGATGCTCCACAGCTTGAAACGATGCCTGCAGCTGTTCGGCATCATAGCGTAACACCTGCTGCGACACTTTCTCTGCCGAGCTATCGGCAAGTACAATCTCCCCAGCCTGTCTAAGAACTGGCTTATGCTGAGTAATGAATCGTTCCGTTACCGCTGCACCAGACTCTCGAAATTCAAAGACATCCGAAAGGGTTAGCTTTCCTTGCTGTTTATCAAACTCGAAGCTACGCTCGAGCTTCTCTAAGGTCGGCTCCGCATACGCCTTCGCCAAATCCAAGCTGAACCTGTCACTACGCTCTGAGAGGTCTGCGGCTAGCACCCGGGCGCCATGCGAACGGCCCTCCTGTTGGTAGTTGCCGTTGATGATTGGAACGCTGTGACCAGCTGAGCTGTTACATAGAATCGTATACCGCTCATCACCGAAGTATTGCTTCGTGTATAAGCCTGCTCCCAAATCCTCAAACCATCTAACCCCATCTACAACCCATAAGAAGTGGCCGATGTCGTTGTGATTATGCGGTTCATCGTTATGTCCTCCTTTGGCAGCAAAGCTAACGACTTTGTTTCCTACCTTTGCTCGGCTGACCATCCACTGTGCTTCAGACAGGAAGTCTGACTGCAGCGGCATTTCCTCCCGTTCGCGGAGTAACGGTTCATTCAACCACACCACATTACGCACAGCACTTGCGAAGCGTCCGCAATGATCCACTGTACTTGGCTGATTTGCTAGTGTTGGAATACGAATTTCCGTAAATTGCTCGCATAAGCGGCTGAAAATGCCAATTTGAATCCCATTCTTCTTCGAACAATCAGAGAAATTAGCAATATGGTTGCCTTGCAAGAAACAGCGCTGTGGGAATTGAGCGACTTTGCGAGCTTTGGCATCGGATTGGAGAATATCCACCTTGCCTCCCGTACGCTGCTTCAGCAGCTCGCTAAAATACACATAATAACCAAACCCATAGTACCAGTAGCCTAAACCTTCCAAACAAGCACCCTCGTCTGAAAAGCCTTCCAGAAAGCAATCCATCGAGTCGAGAACACGTCCAATAATCGGCAACAGCGCTTTCGAATCAGGGATCAGATAAATCGCCGTCATACCGATGTTTCCTGCACAAACCGCGGACCAATTAATATCACAGGTTTCCCACCAATAAGCTCGCTTAATGGCCATATACGGCTCAAGGACTCGGTTCATGATCTCACGCTGCACTCTTCTCACGACGATACCATTCAGCTGATCTCCGAACATATGACAGGTCTCACTGAGTGCATGTGCGGTTTCGGAAGCAAATAAATCAATATGTTTGAATTCTTCCCCCTCAACAGCAGCATCATGATTCTTTAAATGTGCTGGCAAACACCACGTATATTCATCGCAAATGGCCCAGATCGTATCTTCCAATGCTGACACATACGGCGCAATGCCATCCTTCAACGCGGCTACAACCAAAGCTGCTAAGCGGCGGCGGCGATCGAAATAGTGCGTTTCGAACTCCATTCGCAAACCCTCGGAGCGATATAAATCCCACTCTTTGAAGGGTAACGCTGCAATTGGCTTACTTTCAAAAGTCTGAATTAAAGGTGTAATCTCGTTATATACCGTTGTGAGCAGAGGACTTTCCGTTTGCTTAATCGGTGATTTGACTACCTGCAAAGCTTCGTCAAACAAGCGGCTATGGTCACTCTCAGCTTCTAGCAATGCTTCCAATAATAATCGACTATTCATAGATAATCCTCCTAGCCTACACACTTTTTCTATTAACTATAAACCCAACGCCTCTCTACAAACTAGCTATTATTTTGACCACTCTACGTCAAATAATGACCACTTTTCTTCTATAGCAAGAAAAGCTTCTCGCAAGTTGCGGAAGCTTTATAATCTAAAGCGAAACAATATATTGAATTCCCTACTCTGCAGCTCCAACTGCCTTCAGCCAAGCATTGGCAATTAATGCGTGTCCAGCAGGAGACGGGTGAACGCCATCTGGTGCCCAGAAAGCGCTATCAGCTTGCGTAGAAGCTTGGGCAAACAAACCGTCTAAGCATAGTAAACGTGCGCCGAATTCTCTGGCTAATTCACGGACAGCTGTGATCTTAGGATCCAAATCTTCTCTCCATAGCTTGCGATCCTCAGGCACCGGCAGTACAAATGGCTCGATAAGAAGCAGCTTCGCTCCCGTACTTGCTGTCTGTTCTAGCAGGTTACGGTACCCCTCTTTAAATTTCTCTGTTGAGGTCCCTTCATTACGATCAAATCGGCGCCACGTATCGTTGATGCCAATATAAATCGAAACTAGATTTGGTTTCAAATCCAAACAATCCTGCTGCCATCTCTCCTGCAAATCAGGAACACGATTGCCAGAAATCCCTCTGTTCAAGAACTTAACCTGTTTCTCCGGATATTTCGCTGAAAAAAGTGCAGCTGTCATAAGTGCATAGCCTCTGCCTAGATCGTTGCCATTATCACGAATACGTCCTGCATCCGTAATACTATCTCCTTGAAATAGAACGGTATCTCCTTGCTCTACCCATACTGCCATCCTCATGAATCCTCCTTTGATTGACCAAGCCTTCTTCTTACGTACTGATGAGATAAATTCCTCACAAATTATACCATGTCTGATGAGTCGCGTGAACAAAGAAAATCTTCGATTCAAGTAACCCCTGAATGGACAACATGCGTTTAAATTCTGACAAAATTGGACAAAAAGATACGGAATACCCAAATCAATGACTGCGCCTTTTCTAAGGACGTGAGATTAATAAGGAGTTTTGCTCATGGATGCCATGTCTACGACTTTACCTACATTCATCTCTGACCAACTTCAGGACAATCTGCGTGAACTTAACCTTATTTATCATAATTGTCATGATATCCATATTCACCCCTTCGACGTTGGTCAGACAACAAAAGCTTTTCTGATTTATGTGGAAGGCTTAGTTGATTTAGAACTTATTAACAAAGATATCCTAACCCCACTTATTAGAGAGCCTGAAGTGGAATGGAACTATACAACGAAAGAGTTATCAGCTCTCGTCTCGATCTCTAACATTACTGAAGTTACAACGATGGAAGAGGTCATTTCGCATATTTCTTCCGGTTGTGTCGGCCTTTTCATACAAGGTTTGCCATCCTGCTTCGCGCTTGGTGTAGCTAGGTGGGAGAAACGAGCGATCAACGAGCCTACGGCTGAATCCGTGGTTCGAGGACCACGAGAAGGATTTACAGAAACACTTGTTGTTAATACATCTATGCTGCGTAGGAAAATCAAAAGTCCAGCTATGAAAATGATCCCGTATATACTAGGCACCCATACCAAAACGATGGTCTACGCTGTGTATATGGAGGGGATCGCAAAAGAATCACTGATTGAGGAGGTCAACCAGCGAATTAGCGAAATTCGGATTGACGGAATCTTGGAGAGTGGCTACATTGAGGGACTGATTGAAGATAGTCCTTTCTCACCTTTCCCACAAATTCAAGTCACTGAGCGACCGGATGTGGTGTGCGCTGCACTGCTGGAAGGTAAAGTCTCCATTCTTGTCGATGGGACCCCCTTCGCTTTAATTGCACCAGCAACCCTCTTTTCTATGCTGCAATCTCCAGAGGATTATTACCAACGTTTCATAATTGGCACATTAATACGGTGGTTGCGTTATGTTTTTTTCTTCACAACACTTTTGCTGCCATCCCTATACATTGCAATTCTAACTTTTCATCAAGAAATGGTCCCAACTTCGTTGTTACTTAGCATTGCGAAGTCTCGTGAGGATATTCCTTTCCCTGCGCTAGTAGAAGCTTTGCTCATGGAAATATCATTTGAAGCTTTGCGTGAAGCAGGGGTTAGACTTCCAAAACAAGTGGGTGCTGCTGTCAGTATCGTTGGCGCGCTCGTCATTGGACAAGCAGCGACTTCAGCTGGCCTAGTATCCGCACCGATGGTTATGGTGGTTGCCATAACTGGGGTTGCTTCCTTCATGATGCCGCAGTACGCAACGGGTATTGCACTGCGTATGCTTCGGTTCCCCATCATGTTCTTGTCCGGCATACTAGGGTTATTAGGTTTGATGCTAGGATTTATTGTCATTGTCATTCATTTGTGCTCCCTACGTTCGTTAGGCGTACCTTATCTTCAGCCACTTGCTCCTATGAAAGGAAGTGAACTGAAAGATGTGCTTGTCCGTGCCCCGATTTGGTCAATAAGACGCCGACCTCTGTTTACGGTCAAATCGAATAATATTCGTGAGCCTAAGGGGCAAAAACCAGATCACCTTAAAGGAAATGATGCCCATGATTGAAAAAGGTAGAATCTCCCCCATGCAGATGGCGCTCATCATGCATCCGACGATACTCGTAACAACGACAATCACGATATCTGCTATTACGATGCGACTAGCAGGAACGGATATGTGGATGACACCCATTCTTGCTGCCCTTGTCGGTCTCTTAACCATCTATATTGTTTTCCAATTACACACGAAGTTCCCAACGGATACCGTTATTCAATATCTCCCTCATATTTGCGGGCGGTATCTGGGATCCATCATGGCTTTTATTTATGTATTAGTCCTCCTGTACTCAACTGGTCTTACACTTAGAGAATATGGTGATTTTATTACAAGTAACTTCCTAAGTGAAACACCGTTAATCATCGTCGTGATCGCCATTACGGCGGTATGTGCCTATGCATTATATACAGGTCTTGAAGTTATTGCGCGAACCACACAACTCTTCATACCGGCTGCCATGGTTATTATCTTGACGATGATTTTCACCTTAATCCCGGACTTTCATTTCAAACAAATACGTCCTATTTTGGGAAACGGACCTCTTCCAGCTTTACTAGGGTCCATTGCGCCTGCTTCTTGGTTCTCACAGTTTTTCTTCCTGTCATTCCTATTTCCCTATTTAACAAAAAAGGAACACGGTATGAAATGGAGTATTTACAGCATGTTAGCCGTTATGTTCACCATGTTATCCATTAATTTGGCTATTTTATTTACATTTGGTTCACTCACCACGGCTATGAGCTTTCCATTCTTAGTCGCCGTACGCTATATTGCTCTCTCCGATTTTGTTGAGCATCTGGAATCTGTCTTGATGGCCGTTTCCTTAATGGGCATTTTTATTAAAGTCGCAATTACCTATTATTGGGCCACTTTGGGGACAGCACAATTGTTTAAGTTGTCTGATTATCGCCCACTCATTATTCCAATGGGCTTTCTCATCATTCTCATCAACATTTGGGTTGCCCCTAATGCGCAAGAAATGGCTCACTCCTTAAACACGAGCATTCCGTTTTTCTCATTGCTCATGCAAGTCGTTATCCCAGCATTCTTGCTTATCACCGTTCTCATCAAAGGCAGACTCCAACGATGAGTGCCTTCACTCGTCACCTAGGATTACCGTTAGCGCTAGTAGTAAGCCTCTTCCTTCTTACTGGATGTTGGGATCGTATAGAAGTGAATGATGTGGCTCTGATTACTGGCGCAGCTATTGATAAGGTAGACTCGAAGACTATTTTGCTATCTGTTCAAATCTTCGTCCCAAGGACTTCTTCTGCCAATGGCATGGGGGAGCAAGGCGCGAATGTGGGAAACCAAGCTTCTATTGTCACTTCTGCGACAGGGGAAAATATTGCTGATGCGTTATCCCATATTCAAGAAAAGCTCCCACGGAAGCTTTTTTGGGGGCATGCAGAGGTATTTATTTTTAGCGAGGATATTGCCAAGGATGGCATTCGAGATGAAATTGACTACTTAATGCGCGCTCCGCAGCCAAGAGAACGTGCTTATATGTATGTAGCCAAAGGGAAGGCGAGAAATTTGCTAGATACGCGTTCTTTCCTTGAACGAAATTCGGCGGAGATTATGCGTGAAATATCGAAAGGAAAGCTTTCTCTCAGCGTTACACTCGCTGAACTTGCTCAAATGCTGGTCGAGGAGACTGGCGCGGCTGCAACGCCTTGGATTGAACTTCTACCTGTGTCAGCTCCAGACAATTATGATAATATGCCTACACCCGTTAATGGTACAGCTATCTTTCGAGAGGGCAAAATGGTTGGCGTCGTCGATGAGTTTACAACTAGAGGCATACTCTGGGTTAGAGATGAAATTAGTCAAGCGGTTGTCACAGTGAATCCTGAAGATGACCCTGGCTCCGTTTCACTCCGATTAATAAACAGTAAAACCAAGGTTAAGCCAATGATCAAGAACGGGACTTGGACGGTTCAGCTCCAAATTCGCACAGAGAATAGTGCTCTGCAAAATTCAACATCATTAGTAATTAGTGCTGATCCCCATGCAGTTAAAATCATTGAAAAAGCGATGAATGAGGATATCGAAGCACGTGTCCGCATTGCTTTAAACAAAGTGCAGAGGGAACTACAAGCAGATATTTTTGATTTTGGCGGTGCCTTTCATCGCGTTTACCCGAAAGAATGGGAAAAGCAAAAAGCGGGGTGGGAGGAAATGTTCCCCACCATTGAGGTTGATATTCAACCTCATGCTACGATTCAACGCCCAGGTCTAACCAGCATCAAGGAAGTTGAATTGGAGGAGCAACCAAGAAAATGACTTCTACTACAATTCCATGGCTTATGCTGATTTGTTTCCTAGTCACTGGGGTGCAATGGTTCATGATTAGAAAAAAAACTCCACATAAAGAGCGAGTCACTTATTTTACCATCCTTAGCTTGTGTTGGATCCTAGCTGTAATTCTCGCTATGAATCCTCGACTGCCAGGTCCAACACATTGGGTGGATCATATTTTTCAACCGTTAGCCAAGTTGATCGATCAATAAAGGAGTATGCGAATGCGGATCAGTGGAAAGCAATTATTCTGGATGATAGCCACGATGCAAATCAGCATGACCATTCTGTTGACGATTCGTCCTGCTTTACTAACGGCCAAAAACGATGCCTGGTTTTCCATGTTAATTGCGACACTCATCGGTATGTTTATCGCCTTCATTTGCACGCGAATCAATCGGAACTATCCAGGACAAACCTTCGTCACATACCTACCTAAACTAGTTGGTAAATGGGTAGCTCGTTTGCTATTTATTGTCTATGGAGCTTACTGGTATGTTGTACTTGCCATCATATTAAGACAATACGCCGAATTCATTCTCGCATCGCTTCTGCCGCGAACCCCTATCATCGTGCCCATTATGGCTATGATGTTTGTTGCTATCTATGTCACGCGAAGCGGAATTGAAGCCCTAGCCCGGAGTAGTGAACTCTTAGGGCCTATTCTCTTACTGATGATTATGGTGACATTCCTACTGAGTATCCGAGATATTCAACTTAAACATCTCCTCCCTTTCTATGTGGATTCGGGTATGAAAGTCATTCTGAAGGGTTCCATACATACGGGGGCTTTTCTCGGTGATTGTATGCTGCTTGTGTTCCTGCTTGCTTTCCTATCTCATCCTGATCGGGGGACGAAGCCCGTTTTGTTCAGCGTTGCTGTAGGTGGCTTGCTGACTAGTATAGCAACGTTCGTGCTCATTACGGTCTTTGGCGTTCAAATGGCTGCCGGGCAGACATATCCTTATTTCAATCTGGTACGTTATATTTCCGTTTATAACTTTTTTCAAAATCTAGATGCCCTCATTATTCCCATCTGGATTATAGGCGTCTTCATGAAAGTATCCTTGTACTTCTTCGTGTGCACATACGGCACGGCACAAGTTTTTAAAGTTACGCATTGGCCTCGCATGCTTTGGCTAGTGGCTCCGGTTATTCTAATTCTTGCCATGCTGCCGCGCAGTTATTACGACAGTTCCATCTTTTTCCCGCAAAAGATTGCTGTTCAGATTATTTTCCCGATCCATATGGTAGCCATCCCCCTTGTCTTATGGGGACTATCATGGCTTAGAAATAAAAAAGACCGAGATTCACACCCGCAAGTGTGAACTCGGTTTCTTCGTTGCCTCATTAGGCAATCGTTCGAAGAAAAAGAAGTTGATAATAGGTATTCAACAGTTCATCCAGTTCGATAGAAAGTTTCAATACCGTATCAGACAATAGGCCGTATGTTTGACTAGCAAGATTCAGCTCATTACGAAGTGCTTCAATCTTTTCTTCCAACTCATATCGTTGTCCCATATTGATCCCCCCGATTTTGAAATTCCTATTGTGGATAACTCACACGTTTTGTTACCTTTATCATAATTGAATATTGTTAAGAAACTATTAGCAAATTAGGCGATTTTACACTTTTTCACAAAAAAACACTATATATTGATGATTTGTCCCGCTGGAACCACTACCTGTTCTCCTTCTACACTTATCCAGACTGGAATGGCCGAAGGATTATGGATGATCTGGCAATTCGCGGAGAAACGAAGACGTTCAAGGGCTTGCATGTACGCCACAATTTCAGCATTCGTTGCAAACCAGATGTCGGATCTGCCTTTCACTTTGTCACCGAACTCCTCAAGTATCTCCCAGTTGTTATCATTTTCGAACTCATAACTGTGTCCCCAGACATACAATAACGACATCCGAGAATGCCTTTGTTCGAGTTGTACGAACGCATCCGCACACTCAAGCATGTTCTTATGATGGCACGTTGGATGCCACCTTAAGAAGTCTTGCGGCATTTGGAATCCGCCATGGCTAGCAACCGTACGTGCATATTCAATGCCTAGTGAAGGCAGTGCTTGAACGACTTGATCGGAGTAGGTTCCGAAAGGATAGCTCATTCCGCGCACAGGATAGCCGACCAATGATTCCAAGGCTTCACGATCACGTGAAATTTCTCGTACGATTTGGTCCATTGGCGATTGCTCTAGAAAAGGATGATCAATGGTATGAGCAGATACCTCATGTCCCGCGAATAACGAAGTCACCTCAGACGCCTCGATATACCCTTCTTTTCCTAGAAATCCACTGTTTAAATGAAACGTGCCTTTTATTCCGTATTCATTCAATATACGCACAAGCCGGCGATCATGTAACTTGCCATCATCGTAACTTAGCGTTAAAGCTTTGGTGACACCTTGTGGAAACCGATCTAATCGAATACGCAAAGGAACCCCTCCAAAATAAGTCAATGTCATACTTTCAATGTATCAGAAACTTCTTTGGCGGGCTATCATTTCCTAATTAGGATAACCAATTCGATAGATTCGTCTTCACAAAGGCATCATCATTCAAATGAGGATAGTCTTTGTACATGCGGTCAATTTCTTCCGATTGACCAGGCGACAACTCTTCATGTGGATTTAAGCACCATGTTCCCTTCAACAATCCCTGACGACGAAGTACTTCATGAATACCAGGAATACAACCTGCGAAGCCATGGGCAGGATCGAAGAACGCTGCATTCGCTTCGGTCACCTCGATATTCCGTGTAAGCCATTCAGATGCCAGCGTAGGATTCATTCGGATTCCCTTTATTTCGTCTAAAAGCTCCACTGCTTTTTGCGTCCAGACGGCCCAATGTCCAAGTAATCCGCCTACAATTCTTTTCTCTATGTTCTTACCCTCAACTTGGAATTTATAAACAGTTAGAAGATCATTAATAATGTTGTCATCATTGCCGGTATAAAGAGCTATGTCATCGCGGCGCTCTGAATAGCAGACGGCACGTACGACATCAATCGTTTGATAGCGGTTAAAGGGAGCCATTTTGATCGCTACAATGCCCGGAATGTTAGCAAATTGCTTCCAAAAATCAAAGCTGTATACCTTGCCGCCAACAGAAGGTTGAAGATAGAATCCGATGACGGGCATTTTCTCCGCAATGCGTGCTGTCCGCTCCAAGATTTGAGACTCCGTCCAGCCGCTCAAGCCACCCATAGATAATAAAGCTGCATCATAGCCAAGGGAGATGGCCGTATCTGTCTCGTCTTTGGCTTGATCTGTAGGACCACAAATGCCTGCGACCTTGATAAAAGGTCTAGTAAGTCCTGCGCGATCCACCTCTTCCGAAGCCATACGGAGTACTTTCTCGTATAAATTGTATTTCGGATCACGGATTTCAAACTGTGTGGAGTGCACGCCAACTGCAATTCCACCAGAACCCGCTGCCATATAGTAACGTGTCAACGCTCTTTGGCTTTGCTCATCCAGCAATCGATCTGCGGTTAAGGCAAGTGGATGCGCTGGAATGACCATTCCATCGTGCAGCGCAATTCGTTGCTCATTACTTAATTCCCGGCGTCCTGTCATGGCTAGAATTTCCCCTCTCTCTCTTGGAAATGAGTAGGTTTATTAATCATACTGCCACCATGCTCGATCCACTCTGCTACCCAATCAAACATCTGTAGAAGTGAAACACGCGGATAGCCAAATAGCTGCATACTCTTCGCTGCGTTACTTAGCAGTGCTGTTTCCGATTCTTGACCTTTGAAGATAGGCTCAATTCCAAGGCGTTGGCCTAACTGCTCCGCGGCATATTTCACAGAGACGGTCTCAGGTCCCGTCACGTTCAAGAAATTAGCTGGACTTTGTGTAGCCTTTAGTGATCGAATTGCAATATCATTCGCATCTCCCTGCCAGATACAATTGAAGTGCCCCATAGCAAGATCGATGGCACGACCTTCTTTTAAAGATTTCGCAATTTCTAACAATACACCGTAGCGTAAATCAATCGCATAATTCAAACGATAGATCAAAACCGGCGTACCATTCTTATGACTGTAATGTTCAAACATTCGCTCACGGCCAAGACAGGACTGACCATACTCACCAATTGGGGCAGGACTAATGGCTTCATGAGCCCCGCCATAGGCCACTGGAGTAAACGGATACACATTACCCGTTGAGAATACGACGATCCGGGAGTTACGATACTTCTCAGCTACTCTGCCAGGCAAATACGCGTTCATCACCCAAGTGAAATGCTCTTTTCCCGTTGTACCGAACTTAGTGCCTGCCATATAAATGACATTGGGCACATCTGGCAACGCTTGCAGCGCTTCGTCATTTAAAAGATCACAGGCAATGGTTTCTACACCAAAGGATTGTAGTTCCTCCTGCAAACCGCTTTCTGAAAAGCGCGAAACCCCATATACCTTTTTATCAACACCAGCAGCTTGAATCGCGTTCATGGCTAGCTTGGCTAGGCTCGGTCCCATCTTGCCTCCAACGCCAAGCAGCATAATATCCCCATCCAATTCCCGCATAAACTGGATTAATTCCGGTGACGGTGACGACATAACCTTATCCAAATCTTCTAATGTTCTCATTCTCGCAATCTCCTCACATTATGTTCTTGAATTAAGCTTCCTGACTGTAGTATACGGACTCTCAAACATAAAAGACAAATCTTTATATCGTCTTTAAATGCAAGGAAAAAACCGCTCTTACTGGCAGCATGGCCAATCTAAGAGCGGTTCGTATGTTCCTATCTATACACGACTTGGATCAGCAGCCAATTTCTCTAGGAATTGAAGTCTGAACGTTTGCTTGGGTCTACCTTTGGGGACCTTCACATAACCAACGCTCGAAATCAAATCATGGTCCATCCATTGCAGCAGTAGACGATGCGTACTTCGAACCGTGACGCCAAGAATACTCGCTAACTCATGCACTTCATAGTCGAGCTTGCTCGTCCTTGCGACTGTCGCCATGAGCCGGCTTAAATAAGTTGACGTCATCCCGGCATCTTCTGCGCACTTCAGCAGCTCGGGATCTGTCACCGACAAATCCCGACTGAGTGGATCCGCCATTTCTAGCGGGCCAATAAGCGTTTTATCTTCACGAACAATAAAGCAAGTGTTCCCGCCCGCCTCTTTGCATCTGCGCAGGGCAAGTCGGGCATGCGTACCTGCTTCATTCGCACTGCGGCCGAAGCCGATGCCCATACTTAGCGAAAGACCCAGCGATTTCCAAACTTCTCGAGCAAGCGGAACCGACTTATAGCCCACCGTTTCACGTTCGAAGATCCCCCGTGTTGTAAAAAATAAATACTCATCCGCACCAAGATGCGTTAAATAGCCGTCCAACGACTCTACATAATCAATCAGTTTTCTGTGAACTTCCAGCTTGAAACGTTGGATATCGTGCTCCGTACTCTGCTGTTGCAGCTTTTTGCCGAAATCATCCACATTGATCATACCTACAAGGATTTGCGCTTCTTTACTGCGCCGAGTTTCTGTAGAGAGCAGCGCACGCTCCAAGGCTACCGTAATATTCTGATCGGTCGGGGTAATCCATTCACAAGGAATTCCCTGCTCATTCAGCCTATCCGCAACTTCACTATCTGTGGTCAATGCGGCTTGAGCAGCTCCGTTGCGGAACGCTTCTACATGGAAGTGCATCATGGTCTCCACTTGCGGATAGGGAACACCATCGTAAATCAAAAAGCTGGATGATGTTTCACCGATTTCCTTCACATGCCTGCTTAAGGTGGAGGATGTAAAAGAATCGATACTAAAAATAGCACCCGCTGAATGAAGTTGGGGCTTACTTCGTAAACGATATAACGCACTAAATAGTCCCGTGTCCGTTAATGGAATCATATGTACAGGCAAGTGGGTAATGACATGCTCCTTGACTCTTCGATAGAGTGTAGGACCTGTTACAAGCAGCACTTCCACCTCTAAGAGCAGCTCCTCGGCAATCTCAGACGCAGTTTCTGCAGAACAGGCTCGCGAAATCGGCTGAAAAGATGGAAACGACGTCCCAATTACGCTTAACACTTTATTCACAAGTGCGTCGGGCCCTAAGATACCTATGGCAATTCGATTTGGAATATCCATACATGGCGGCTCCTTACTTCATCATTAAGATCAAGTATACGCCTGTTCTCGAATAAAAGACAAATCGTTATTGTGTCTTTAAATCATCCCTTAGCTTACGGAACAAATCTCGGAATACAAGATCACGATTAATATGATGGACGTACCGTATGAGATGTCGTGACGGATCTTGGCTCCATCTTGCCTCATCGGATACAATCGGACTTGCGAGAAGTACACTCGGTGTACTCTTTTCATTAACGAGATAAGCAATTGTTGAAATGTCCCATATCACACGGGAATAGGCATAGTGATCAGGATGAACTTGTCGGAACGTCTCATACAAATACGCACCGATCTCCCCTGCATCCTTCACAAAATCTTTCATCTCCGATAACGTCGTTTGTAGATGAGAAGCCACACCCATACAAGGAATTAACACGAGTGGGACACCGCTATCCAAAATAACACGTGCCGCATGGATATCTTGCTCCAAGTTAAATTCACGTGTATGCGACCAGTGTAGCCCATGGCCGCCAAGCCACACAACCACGATGTTCGCGATGATGTGAGGCTCCATAAGGAGGGCGGAAGCCACGTTGGTTATCGCGCCAATCGCTACAACATACAAGGGGTCTTCCGGCGAGGATGCCATCGCTCGTTCCACCATATTACGCGCTGCTTCACTCTCTACCGGTGTCTCAGGACCTGGCAAATAAGTCTCAGACCCTTTATAAATAGGAATGTCTGTGCGTGCCATCAGAGATACAATTTTGTGCAGCTCCTGATAACTCTTTTCCATACCATCCTTAGGCCCTGACGACAAATCATTAAAAAACGGCGCTGCATAGAAAGCCTCTACTTGCAGGCGTTCAGGCGATTGCAAGGCATAAACAACAGCAAATTGATCATCAATCTCATTAAACGTATCCGTATCCAATACCATTCGTATCTTGCCAGACTTCGATTTCAATCGTTGGATACGTTCCTCATCCGATATCAATGGAAATTCCATGGCACATCTCCTCACTTTTTGTATCATAATGTGGCTGTTCATCTTGTGTACATTCTTTGGTATATAGAGCTATTCTACCTATATTCGTGCTATATTTTTATCATAGATCGGCTTATTTTTTATATGATTCGGCTATCTATACGATTATTAAAGTGAAAGGACAAACTACCATGATTGGGCATTTGGATTTTCTTTTTCGAACGACTCGGCTAGCGCATCAGACGGTCATCCCGCATCGACATCAATGCTATGAATTGGTTTATTATTTGCAAGGGAACGGCGCAACTCGGATCGGAGACTATACCTACGACTTTCAAGGTGATACCTTCACCTTAATCAAACCTCATACCTTGCACGATGAAAAACATACGACAGACAGCGATGTTTTGTTTATCGGATTTCAAGTAGAGCTAGGTCGGTATGCCCTCCGGGAAGGCTTGTATCGCGACCAAACAGATGGAACTATCCTTGCTTTACTGCAAAGAATGCTTATTGAGATGCAGCATAAACGCTCCTTCTATTCCGCTAAACTGAATCATCTTGTTGGCGAATTGGTTATCGAACTCCTTCGCTATGATGAATTCACTTCCTCTGAACCTTCTGTTGATAAGGTCATTTACGCCAAAAATTACATCGATGAGAATGTAAATCAGAAGATTAGTGTTGACCTCTTAGCCGAATTGGTTGGTTATAGCTATGATCGATTCCGGCATCTCTTTAAAGAAAAATACGGACTCTCCCCTATGCAATATGTGATGTCCAAGCGTTTTGAGTTAGCCAAACGTCTATTGCAGCAAACAGATCTCTCGATTTCTGCCGTATCTAATGACTGTGGATTCTCCAATGACACGCAGTTTTGCTCCCTTTTTAAAAAAGCTACCGGATTCTCACCTCGCCGATATCGGATACAAGTGGCCCCTTCGACAAACAAAGAGCCGAGCAGCTAGTGCCCGGCCCATTGAAAGCTATTACGAATCTGATGTTGCTTATAATATTGCTTACTCCCATGCCATTTCTGCTCGAGCGAGCAGGTCCTTTAAGGCACGAATTGCGGTTACTACGCGTTTGGGATTACTAGCATGGGGTAAATAATGATGCAGATGAGGTTCGACGGAAAGATAGCCCGTAAATTGAGCCTCACGCAATTGAAGCAACAGCTCAGGAAGTTGTCCTGCACCTGCACCAGCAGGAACGAATTGATGCGGCTCATTCGTCGCATCTTTCACATGCACATAGGCCAAGTATGACTGCAATTTCGGATAGGCTTCGTCTGCGGGTTTCACTTTATTCATAACGAAATTTCCGGGATCGAATGCCGAGCGAAGCGAGTTGGAGTTACAATGCTGCAAAATGTCCAAAACACGGTCATCCTTTGAGCCATACAAATGATTATCATTTTCTAAGAGGAGAATGACATTCGCCTGTTCCGCAAGCTTAGTTAGCTGCTTCATTCTGCTTAGAACTTCATCCCTGCATGCATCTAAATCGAGGTCCTTCGTATAGTACGAGAAGATTCGGATATAGGGTGTACCTACAGCATGTGCCGCATGGATGGCACGCTGCATGGCGGCCAATTCTGGTGCAAAATCATCTGTCACAGCGTATTTACCTATTGGCGATGCGATGGAAGAAACGGTAAATCCTCGCTGATCTAGAATGCTTCGTATGGACTGTAACTCCTCTTCGTTTAAGTCCAACACATTTTTCCCCCATACGTTGCGAAGCTCGAGATTAGCAAGCCCCTCCTGAGTAAGTACGTCCAGCTGCTCTTCCAAATCATGCGAGATTTCGTCCGCGAAACACGTTACTTTTACTTTTAACATGTCGTTTCCTCCTCTTATTTCGTACTCCCGAATGAAGCCGACATATCTACGGCCACCTCGGTTGCTTGATTCACTTTTTTAATGAAACTGGATGTGCGAATCTTTTCATTCAAATGAGCCAAGAACGCAACACCATCTAACGGAACAGATACCGGACGCTTCTCAAAGGAAGATAACATAATACCATTCGCCAATGTCAACGCGCCCAAACCTTCCGGACCTTCAGCAATTAAGTCCACTTGTAAGCCAAGCAATCGATCCACCAACCGCCTTGTCACGATGGCATGCCCGCTCGGAACTGAGGTGTCTACGGCAACCTCGATGGGTTCAATCTCCCATGATGCGAATTGCTGCTCAGTCTCTCTGGTAAAGGTAAGCATGGATTGGGGGTACTTGTAATAGAGCAGCTTGCCATTCTCAAGCAACAGTTTCCCCAGATCTCCCACGATTTCCAGACGATTCGTTCCAGGCAACTCGGCCGTTGTTACGATCAAATGTCCAATCATCCCATTGGCATGTTCCAAATAAGCTGTGACCTCATCCTCTACTTCAATATCATGATATTTCCCGATATGGGCATGCCCCGAAATCATCGCTGGCAAGCCAAACAGCCACTGATACATATCAAGTGTGTGTGGACACTGGTTCGTAAGAATGCCGCCGCCTTCACCAGCCCAAGTCGCACGCCATCCACCGCTATTGTAGTACGATTGGGAACGAAACCACTTCGTATGAATCCATGTGGCACGCGTTAATTGACCTAGTTCGCCGCTTCCCACAATTTCTTTCAGCTTCGCATAGAACGGCAGCGTTCTTTCTTGGAACATGATCGCGAACTGTAGATTAGGATAAATCAGCTTTGCCTTTTCGTAGGCGTCAATCATGCGATTCGCATCGTTCACATGCACAGCGATGGGCTTCTCACACATGACATGAATGCCTCGTTCAAAAGCTTCAATAGCTATCACAGGATGATCATAATGCGGAACGGCAATGATGACGACATCGATACCTGAATGCGCTAACATTTCACTAGCGTTATAAAAGGCTTTCACCCCATAAGTGCTTGCAAACTGGTCTGCCTTCGCTTGATCCACATCACAGACAGCTTCTAACGTCACATTTTCCATTTCAGCCAAATATTTCAGATGCGTCTTGCCAATGTTGCCAATCCCAACAAGCCCAAATTTAATTTTCGTAGTACTCATTCAGATTCCCTCCTCTATATTGAATATCTCACCTTCATCCTATATCATTCTAATTACTACTTCCTTGAAGAAATTGCCTCAGATATGGATAATCTTGCTCAGTGAAAGAGGGATTGCCGATGATTTCAACGTATTTGGCACAATTCGATCAACATGTGCATTTCCAGCATGCCACTAGAAAACCACCCTTTAATGTTCATTTCCATTTGCATAAGGGCTGTGAAATTTTCTTCCTCATCCGAGGAGACGTGAATTATTTTGTAGAGAAAACGGTGTATCCTTTACAGTATGGTGATCTGATCATTACGAATGAACACGAAATTCACAAGCCTGCCTTAACCACTGATGCCATGTATGAGCGTGTTACGATTGAATTTAACCCTGCATTACTGGCATATTTTCAAACGGAAACCCTTCTTCCCTTACAATGCTTCTATAATCGCCCTCTTGGCGAAAATAATAAAATCTCCCTCACCGAACAGGAAACATCTTCCTTGGTTGATTTATTTCACAAATATGATTACGCAAACAAACATCCCAGTGCTGGTGATACGTTGCTTAAGCTAGGTTATCTCTTAGAAATCATTTCGCTTGTGCAGCGTTATTTTGAGACGAACAACGAGAAAGAGCTTGGTGTAGGCTTACCCGTTCGCTTGACTCCCATCCTTGCTTATCTGAATCAGCATTTGGCAGAAGATTTATCTCTCGAATTGTTGGAAAAGAAGTTCTATATCAGCCGTTACCATCTCAGTCGTCTATTCAAAAAGCATACCGGCAGTACCATCCACGAATACATCGTGTATAAACGCATTGCGCTTGCCAAAAAACTACTAAAAGACGGGGCTAACGTGACAGAGGCTTGCTTAGGTTCTGGCTTTAACGACTATACCGGCTTTTTACGTATGTTTAAGAAAAAAGCAGGCGTTCTGCCGAAACACTATGCGAAGCAGGTCAGCATACAGGAAAGCAGACATATGCGGGAATCGTGATTCATTTATGAACGAAAAAAAGGCAGCCCGCAGGCTGCCTTCTCTCTTTTTCAACATATAAAAAGTCTATAATTGCTCATCCACCATACGGTTGGTCAGTGCACCTAATTTCTCAATTTCAATCGTAACGACGTCCCCATGCTTCAAATATACGCGTTGATCAACCGGCTTACCGAGAACTACCCCTTCAGGCGTTCCAGTCAAAATGATATCACCAGGCGACAGCGTCATATGCTGGGAAATATAGCTGACGATTTCATCGCAGTGGAAAATCATATCGGACGTATGCGAATTTTGTCTCGTTTCCCCGTTCACCGTGCATTTGATCGTCAACTGATTCGGATCTCCCACCTCATCAGCCGTGACCAAGTAAGGACCAAGCGGACTGAATTTATCGCAAGATTTCCCTAACAACCATTGTTGGGTGCGCATTTGCAAATCACGGGCCGACAAATCATTTACATTGCAGTAACCAAGTACGTGGCTCAATGCTTGCTCCTTGGCTACATACTTAGCCTCTTTCCCAATCACGATAACCAGCTCAGCTTCATAATCGACTTGGCTCGTAACGCGATTCGGAAGCGGAATGTCGTCGCCATGCGAAGTAATCGTATTATTGAATTTATTAAATAAAATCGGATATTGCGGGATTGCCGCATTGGTCTCTTCGGCATGCTTGCGATAATTTAAGCCTACGCAGATGATTTTGCCTGGATGCGTCACACAGGGGCCATATGTCACTTCGGATTCTTCCAAAAGGTATGAACTGCCCTCTGTCACTTCCTCCACGACTCTTGCTATGTATCTCTCCAACTGAGGGATCGCGGTTGCAGCATTACCAATAACAGACATAATATCCGTTGGAAGCCCTTCTTCCGGGAATCCTTTCAACGCCTCGTTAATATCCAATACATAACGCTCCAGCTTCACACCTAGATGAAGACTACCGGCTTGATCAATTGTGACGAGTTTCATTAGGGAACTTCCTCTCTCTTCCGTTAATTGATTTCAATCATGCTTATTTACGCATTCTTACCAAACACAGCACCACCATCAATGTACAAAGGCGAGCCCATCATGAATTTGGATTCATCCGAAGCAAGGAATAACGCGGCTTGCGCAACATCCTCCGGCGTACCGAGTTCATCGCTAAGCTGTCTACTTTTCAGAGAGGCAATTGCAGCCTCAGGATCATCATAAGAGGTTTTCAAATAATTCTCAACAAAAGGTGTTAAAATTGTGCCCGGCAAGAGGGCATTCACACGAATCTGGTAAGGCGCATAATCGACTTGCATCGATTTCGTCAACGCCAGTACCGCTCCTTTGGTCGCTGCATACGATGCTCGGCGAGCCAAGCCAATCTCCGCAATGCAGGAGGACATGTTAATAATCGACCCGCTGCGTTTCTCCATCATGTAAGGAATGACGTATTTGGATGGCAGAAAGACGCCACGAATATTCACACGAATGACGCGATCCCATTGGTCCGGCTCTAGCTCATGAAGAGCACCAACGCCGCTAATTCCCGCATTATTAAAAAGCACATCTATTCGCCCGCATGCTTCGATTGCTCGGTCAACCATCGCCTTAACGGATTCCGGATCGGTCACATCTGCTTGCAAAAAGAGTGCTTTACCACCGTTAGCTTCGATTTCGGAAGCCGTTTCTGCACCTTTGATGGCATCCAAATCATTTACGATCACATGTGCACCATGTTGTCCAAAAAGCAGCGCTGTGCTTTTCCCAATCCCCGAACCAGCACCTGTAATCATGATAACCTTATTCTGTAGTCTCATTTAGATTCACCTCTTAGTTTATTATAATAAACTTAGTTTAATATATAAATTATAAATTAAGTTTAGCATCCGCTTTCAGTCTCGTCAATGAACAAAAATGAGGACTAGTATGGAAATGGAAAAGAGGGTGCCCCGCGCCATTATATTGGCTTTTGGGACACCCTCTGCAATAGTTCGAATTTGCCGTCTTGCGCAAGCAAGCAACTGGCTGCGCCGGCGACGCTCTTGCGCACCATTTTTGTGCGCTAGCAAGCAACTGGCTGCGCCGGCGACGCTCTTGCGCACAATTTTTGTGCGCTAGCAAGCAACTGCCTGCGGCGGCGACGCTCTTGCGCACCATTTTTGTGCGCTAGCAAGCAACTGCCTGCGGCGGCGGCGCTCTTGCGCACAATTTTTGTGCGCTAGCAAGCAACTGCCTGCGGCGGCGACGCTCTTGCGCACCATTTTTGTGCGCTATCAAGCAACTGGCTGCGCCGGCGACGCCATTGCGCACAATTTTTGTGCGCTAGCAAGCAACTGCCTGCGGCGGCGGCGCTCTTGCGCACAATTTTTGTGCGCTAGCAAGCAACTGGCTGCGCCGGCGACGCTTTTGCGCACAATTAGAGCGGTAAATACGGACTATATTTCCGAACTGGTTTAGCTATCTTAAAAAACAGCTGACAACGCGTGCGCCAGCAGTTTCATCTCTTGCTTGGCCAAATCTTGTTTTACCGTCCATTGATGGACAGGCATGGAGCAGCTAACTGCGGCAATCGACTCACCGTTGCGATCAAGAATCGGCATAGCGATGCAGCAAAATCCAAGTACAACTTCTTCTTGATCGACCGCGTAGCCGTTCTCTCTAGCAATTCGGAGCTGAACAAGCAGCTCCCCTCCGTTTTGAACCGTATTCGGCGTATAGCTTTGGAAGCTGCTTTCCTCATAGTAGGAGAGCACCTGCTTATCTGTCATCGCAGCAAGCAATACTTTGCCCATTGCCGTTGCATACGCTGGCAAACGCATGCCAGGCTCAGAGATGAGCCGAACTTGCGTTGCTCCCTCTTTCTTGGCCAAATAGACGAGCTCGCCTTTCTCCAAGCGACCCAACTGAATGGTCTCACCAAGTCGTTCCACCGAGCGGCTTGCCTTCTCTTCGAATAACTTCACCAGCGACATGCCAGAGAAGTATGCGTGGCCAATCATTCCAAAGAAGGAACCCAATGCATAGGTATCTCCTTTTTCTTTGATCACCCAATTCAAGGTTTCCATCGTATGTAAAAGAGAAAACATCGTGCTTTTATTAATGCCCGTCGCTGCACTCAAATCCATTAATTTTAACTTTGAAGGACCAGCAGCAACTAACTGCAGCACGTCTTGTGCTCTTTCTAGTGCTGGGACCCAATATTTTCGTTCCATGTTCGACCCTCACAGACTCTACTAACAGACTTTTTCATTCGATGATAACATAAAGTACGAGCAGGTGTAAGTCCGTGCAACTTTTCATGGATTCACTCTCCTGCGATGTGCACCAGGCGTAATCCCAGTGACAGCTTTACATGCTTTCGAAAAGTGATGCACATCGGTAAATCCACAATACTCGCTCACCTTTTGAATCGAAACATCTTCCTTTAATAACTCTAAGGCATGTTCTATTCGCAAATTCATCAAATATTGATAAGGTGTCTGTTGAAAATGCTGCTTGAAAAGCACGTTAAATCGGGACGAAGATAAACCAGCTCTTTGAGCCATATCCGCAACGGTTATGGGTTCAGACAAGTGAAATGCAAAGTAAGAGGTAATCCAGTTTAGAAATGGCTGATGTGTTCGCTGGGGAGATTGCGGCTTCATGTACTGCTTAAATACGAGCGTGATCCACTCATTCGCTAGCTGATTCGCTTCCATGATTCCCAAGTAGGTCTGTAATTGCCAGCATTCAATCATTTTCAAAACAAGATCCCTCATTTTATTAGGTTGAGAAGTCTCTATCCGAAATGGCATACGAATCTCCGTACACTCGTGCAATCGGGGTTGCGAGTATGCACTGTAAGGCATCATGTCCAATTGTCCAGGCCGCGTCACAAAGCTTTCTTCTCGGTGCACATTATAGAAAAAATCGAGATGAACATACGGGTTAATGGTATTGTTGAGTCCTTTGATCGTATGTAGATCACCAGGCTGGAAGAGACATAAATCGCCTTCTTTCAAGACATGTTCCTGTCCATTGATCTGTATCTCGAATTGACCTTCTTGCACATAAAAAATAATATAATCCAATAAATTGCGTTCACCTAGAAAAAAAGGCGGACGTATCGCATAATCAGCAATACGAATATAGGGAGCTATCGCGTAATGATCAAGAATCATCTGTCAGAACCCTCTTTTCCGAAGAAACATTTCAGTCGTTTTTCACCCTACAAATGCGTGTAATTTACAAAGGCATATTCCTGCCCTTCCCTTATACTAAAGATGCGATATGGGTATTAGTATACCATTTACTGAAGTGAGGTTGAAGGTATGAAAAACATGTATAAAGGCCTTAAAACAAGGGAAATCAGTTTTCCCTTAGGTGGAATTGGCAGTGGAAGCATTGGCCTTGCAGGCAACGGCCAACTGGTCGATTGGGAAATCTTCAATCGACCGAACAAGAAGAGTTTTAACGGTTTTAGCCACTTCGCTATTAAAGCAGAGCGCGATGGTAGGGTTGTCGATGCACGCGTGCTGCAAGGCGATATGCAAGCCCCCTATATGGGTGAATATATCCGCGGTGGAGCTTTGCATAGTGGATATGGATTTGGCCCGGAGAGCCAGACGATGGCTGGTATGCCTCATTTTCAAGAGGTAACGTTTCAAGGGGAATTTCCTTTGGCCGAAATGACTTTCGCAGAGCCAGCTTTCCCTGGCAATGTTCGATTAATCGCTTATAATCCCTTGATCCCGCTCCAGGCGGATGATTCAAGCCTACCTGCTGCCTTCTTCGAATGGGAGATTGCAAACACAACGGAAAGTATTCTTACGTATACGATATGCCTATCGGCAAGTAATCCACAGCCAACTGAGAAAATCATTCACACCTACCACCATTCGAATGGTGAACATGATCGCGAATTACATATGATTAAGCTGAGTTCCAATCCATTCAACCGTGAAGATCCTCAATACGGGGATATTACGATCGCTACGGATACCGCCAATGTTAGTTATCAGGAGTTTTGGTACCGCGGAGAATGGTGCGATAATCTGGAAATGTTCTGGCATGATTTCACTCAACCCGGACCATTCAAGAATAGACAATACCAGGAAGATGAGCGCCCACCGCACCGAAAAGACACGGCATCGTTAGCCGGACATATTACGTTGTTACCTGGGCAGAAGGAAAAGATCCGCTTCACGATCTCCTGGCATTTCCCACAGGTCGTTAATTATTGGAACCCTAACCCATCTGGCCCCAATAGTTGGCACAATTACTATGCGACACTGTTCCAAGATTCTCAGTCGACTGCACAGTACGCTTTTAACCATTGGGATCGCCTGTATGGAGACACGCTAGCTTTTAAGGAAGCGTTATTCTCATCTACTTTGCCAGCTGCTGTGCTTGACGCCGTTTCGGCTAATCTTTCTGTTATCAAAACAGCGACCAGTCTACGTCTGCAAGATGGTTCCTTCTATGGATTTGAGGGCTCCATTGCAGATACCGGTTGTTGTGAAGGCTCGTGCACCCATGTGTGGAACTATGCTTATGCCTTGCCTTTTCTGTTCCCTTCCTTGGAGCGCAGCATGCGCGATCTGGATTTCACGTACAATCAACGCGAGGATGGCCGGATGTCCTTTCGATTGATGCTGCCGCTTGGACGAGAGCGAAATAACTACCGTGCCTGCGCGGACGGTCAATTCGGAGGTGTGCTGAAAGCGTATCGCGAATGGAAAATATCGGGGGATACCGCGTGGTTGCGCTCGATTTGGCCCGCTGTCAAACAATCGATTGAGTATGCCTGGGCTGACACGAACGAAGATAAATGGGACCCTGAGAAGAAAGGTGTTCTCACAGGCCGCCAGCATCACACCTTAGACATGGAGCTTTATGGTGCCAACTCCTGGCTAAGCGGATTTTATTTGGCTGCCCTCAAGGCAGGTGCAGAAATGGCCTCATTTTTAGACGATGTAAAGTCAGCCGATACCTACATGCAGATTTTTGAAACCGGTAAAGCTTGGGTTGATGCGCATTTGTTTAACGGTTCTTACTATGTACAACAGATTGATTTAACAGATCAAAAAGTTCTTGATTCTTTTGATGAAGAAACCATTAGTAGTTATTGGAATAAGGAGACTTGCGAAATCAAATATCAGATCGCCGAAGGCTGCGTCATTGATCAGGTCATCGCCCAATGGCATGCCAATCTGTGCGGTTTAGGTGAGATTTTTGATAAGAAACAGACGCGAATCGCTTTGAAATCGTTGTATCAGCACAACTTCAAATCCAGCATGCGACAAGAAGCGAATACGTGGCGGTTGTACGCACTCAATGACGAGGGTGGTCTTGTTATCTGCACATGGCCGAATGGCGTGAGCAAGCCTTCTATTCCATTGACTTACAACTCGGAAACCATGACGGGATTTGAATACCAGGCTGCCTCGCACATGATTCAAGAAGGTTTTATCGAGGAAGGCGTCTCCATCGTTGTAGCAATCCGGGATCGTTATGACGGCGAGAAACGAAATCCATGGAATGAGATCGAGTGTGGAAGCAACTACGCCCGATCTATGGCGAGTTACGCTTTGATTCAGGCTTTTAGCGGTTTTGAATATAACATGGTCTGTAAGATGATTGGCTTCCGTCCCGCACAACTGGTCGAGGGTCATTTCCGAACCGTGTGGTCCCTGGATATGGGCTGGGGAACGTATGAGCAAACGGCCGAGCAGATTCACATACAGGTGCTGGGCGGTAAGCTGGAGTTGAGCCAATTGAAGCTTCCTATGGCGGAATTGCCATCGATTCAACACGTGCAGCATGATGGGGTTAACCTAGCCTTTGAAAGATTCGACGATGGCATTCAGCTGTTATCACTGCTCAACATGGCGTCAAAATCATCACTTATTCTTACATTCCGCTAGACTAGTTTGGTATCGTGTGATGCCCAATACAGCAAGTAGCCTCCAATTCCACTTAGCGTGGGGGTTGGAGGCTTTTGTGATGTTACTGGAGGGGTGCTACTTTGGCTGTCATCGCGGCGTGTAACTCGATTTTTTCGAGTTACGGTGCTACTTTGGCTACTTTCACCTTACGTAACTCGATTTTTTCGAGTTACGTTGCTCATTTGGCCACTTTCACCTTACGTAACTCGATTTTTTCGAGTTACGCAGCTCCTTTGGCTGCTTTCGCCTTACGTAACTCGATTTTTTCGAGTTACGTTGCTCATATGGCTACTTTCGCTTCGCGTAACTCGATTTTTTCGAGTTACGGTGCTCCTGTGGCTACTTTCACCTTACGTAACTCGATTTTTTCGAGTTACGTTGCTCCTTTGGCCACTTTCACCTTACGTAACTCGATTTTTTCGAGTTACGGCACTCCTTTGGCCACTTCTCTACCTAGTCACTAAATCCCCAGAAACTTCGCTAACTTATCAAGCAATCGTTGTTGGGATGACAATTGTATCGTGATCGTATCAAATCGATTGTTTAGTACTTCTTCATTGTTAACAACTTGACTGTTAACTGCCTGTTCAATCAGCTCAGTTAATTTCTGGGAATTAATAGCATAATTGTTACGCATATCTTGCTCTAACTCTGTGATACTTTCCTTATACTGCTTTCGCAATTCATAGGTCACTGCATGCATTTCATTTCTGAGATTTTGCTCCAACACTTGTGTGATCTTGGGTTGAACGGTTTGGAGTTCCTGCTCCATCGTCGTGATACTTTCGGTAAGATGTTGTTTCAACTCGCCTGTCACTGACTCTATATCATTTCGAATGTTTTTCTCCAAAGCTTCTGTGATTTTGGGTTGAGCGGTATAAAACTCTTGCAGTTCTTGCTCTAATGCCGAGACACCTTCATGAAACTGTGCTTGCAATTCACTTGTCGTAACCTGAAACTCACCTTTGATATTTTGTTTCAGAGCCTCGATCACTTTGGGTTGAACGGTGTAGAACTCTTGGAGCTCTTGTGTCAACGTTGCGACACTTTCCTGCAGCTGCTTCTGCTGCTCATTTAACTCTGTTGTCGCTGCAAGCATTTCGCCTCTCAGATTGTGCTCCAGCGTTTCTGTTACTTTTAGCTGAACGTTATTAAGCTCTTGAAACTCCTGTGCCAAAGTCGAGACACTTTCATGCAGTTGCGTCTGTAACTCCGTTGTTGCTGCGAGTAATTCTACTCGAAAACTCTGCTCCAGCGCCTCTGTCATTTTGAGCTGAATGGTAGTGAGTTCTTGGAGCTCATCCTCTAGCTTCGTAATGCTTCCGTGCTGTTGCACTTGTTGTTCTTGTTGGTCTTGTTGCTCCTTTGTCACGGCTAGCATTTCATCTTTGAGCTCATGTTCAAGCGTCTCAATCAACTTGGGCTGAACCGTATAGAGCACATGCTGCAGTTCAGTAACCTGATCTGATACACTTTTATATTGCGTGTTGAGTACATCCACATTAGCGGCAACCTCATTGCTGTCGTCTTGCTCAATCACTTCAGCCACTTTGTAAGTAAAAACTTTAATGATATTACGCAGCTCAGCAACTTCTTCGGAAATACCATTGAATTGAAGATTTAATGAGTCAGCCATATTGGTTAACCGTTCATCTTGATTTGCATCCGTCGTGACTTCGATCATCTTTTCCATAAATGTAAGGACAATATTGCGAAGTTCCGCGACCTCATTCGAAAGCTCATCGAACAGAACATTGACATAATTTTTAGTAGGCGCTACTTGTCTACCACTTGCAAGTGAAGATATGCTAACCATTGGACTTTCTTCTACCTGTTCGTTTATGCGTTTTGGCGTTTTATTGGCTTCTATTTTTTGCGTTAAAAACTGGACCAGATTACGTAATTCCAAGATTTCATTGCTTACTAGCGGGTTCGCTATGTTGTCTACTGGGGGTACGTTCAATTCCTGATCAGCGGCAGGTGTCGGAGTAACAAGAATCGCTTCACCACTTTGCGGATGATTTCCTTTTAGGCTCATTTCCAATAAATGTTCGTTTATCATCTTAAGAGATTTATTGGCATCTTTTAATTTGGCAATTACTCGAAAGACTTCGACTGCTTCTTCTGTATATCTTAAGCTTCCTCCAACAGCGGTAGACGGAAGAAAATCAGCAAATTGTTTGGACCATTCTACGACAGTCGCTTGCGTTTTTCGAATGGAACGTGCGATCTCATTGACTTTGTATGTCCTTTTCATTTGTTAACGATCATATCCTTTCTTCTTGTATCCCGTAGGCTTAGGCATCTATAACATGGTATTCAGGACTCTATACAAATGACAATGAATGTATCAAATTGTTCGCATCGCAAAAAGGCTGTCCCTATTCGGGCCAGCCTCGACATTATTAAATGGAATTATTTTACAAGTCCGTGTGGATCAATAACAAATTTGCGAGAAACACCACGATCAAATTCTTGGTACGCTTGCGGCGCCTCTGCCAAGGAGATAAGAGTCGCATTAACCGCTTTGGCGATTTGTGCTTTGCCGCTGAGAATCGCCATCATCAGGTCTCTATTGTATTTCATAACTGGTGTTTGCCCCGTTACAAATGTGTGTGATTTTGCCCAGCCCAGTCCGAAACGGATCTTTAATGTGCCAATTTTGGAGTCTTCATCCACGGCACCCGGGTCACCAGTTACATAGAGTCCAGGTATCCCCAGACTTCCGCCCGCGCGAGTTACTTCCATGATGGAATTAAGCACCGTCGCAGGCGCTTCGCCATGTGCTTTGCCATGACCATGTGCTTCGAATCCGACACAGTCGATAGCGGAATCTACTTCAGGCGAGCCGAGAATCTGATCGATTTGTCCTGCTAAATCTGCATTTTCGCGGAGATTAACGGTCTCACAGCCAAAGCTTTTTGCTTGTGCTAAGCGCTCAGCATTCAGATCTCCAACAATAACCACGGCTGCTCCAAGCAGTTGTGCGGAGTGTGCCGCTGCAAGACCAACAGGACCCGCACCAGCTACATATACCGTTGAACCTGGTCGAACGCCAGCGCTAACGGCGCCATGATAGCCCGTCGGAAAAATATCCGAGAGCATCGTCAGATCAAGTATTTTCTCCATCGCTTTGTCTTTGTCAGGGAATTTCAGCAATTGGAAGTCTGCATATGGCACCATGACATATTCCGATTGACCACCAACCCAACCTCCCATGTCTACATACCCGTAGGCTGAGCCTGGCCGATCTGGATTTACATTTAAGCATACATTCGTGTTCCGCTCTCTACAGCTGCGACAACGACCACAGGCTATGTTAAAGGGCACGGATACTAAATCTCCCTTTTTAATAAACTCTACATCGCGTCCTACTTCAATGACTTCCCCTGTTATTTCATGACCTAAAATGAGTCCTGACGGAGCCGTTGTCCGACCTCTCACCATGTGCTGATCACTGCCGCAAATATTCGTTGTTACGACCTTGAGTATCACCCCATGCTCGCATTTCCTACCAACGTTCAAGGGATTGACACCAGGCCCATCCTTCAGCACTAACTCCGGATAATCGGTGTCACGAATCTCAACACTTCCTGGCTTACTGTAGACAACTGCTTTGTTTCCTGCCATGTTCTCTTCTTCCTCCCACACGTGAATTATGCTGAGTTAGTCCCCTTCATAAAAGGTGTCTTCGATCATACAAATTCGGAAGTAACGCAAACACAAGGATACTATTCTCCCTTCTTGCCTATAATCCTGCAATCCCACACTATAAATTGATAGCGATTACAAATGCAACAAGAACGCACAGCCAAGCTGTGCGCTCTTGCTCATTACGAATCCCAACATTCGAACTCGTCACTATCTATGGTGCATTAGGTCCAACTTCTGCTACTGTCATAGGGTGTTTTCCAAAGGTTGTGCTTGAAGACCGCTCATCGGCTCCAATGTCATTGGAAGAACGTGCTTCTCCATCCATATCCTCGATCACATACGTATAGCTTCCGACTGCAGCATTAATCGCTGGACTTGTGGATGACAATTTTTGCAAGCCATTTACCGTTGTGAATAAGGGGTTGGTATTCCAAATTTGAGCCGTCGTCCGCGAACTGTTATTGCTTACTGTGCTTCCGTAACCGATGTTCCCCTCGAAGACTGTGTTTGTAGTTCCCACTTCATTGTACAGCGTACCCGTGGAGTTTCTTACAATATTATTCGCTACTCTGCTATCCTGTGGAGCCAAGGGTTTGCCAGAACCAACGATGATTCCCGTCGTACTGTTCACGATCGTATTGTTGACGACTTGGGCTCGGTAGATTTTCCACTGTTCTCTCAAGTCATCCGCTGATGGATTGGACGGATAACCGCCTGTACCGCCATCATAATCAGCATTATCTAAAATGATCGCGTTAGCTGTTAGATTTTCCATGTAATTGTTGTAAATCTTATGATCATTTCCATATATCCGAATGCCCGCTTGTTCTGATTCTACACCATCACCTAGGAAATAGTTACCATAGAAGGAGTTGTTATGCCCATGTCTGGAAGTGAGTCCCCCCTTGGAAGTCTTAAAGGTATTGTAACGAACGGTGTTGTTACTGCTTTTCACAGACACGATTTCCGGTTCGCCATCGCAGTTCTCGAAAAGATTGTACTGAATCGTATTATACCCATTGGACAAAGAGATGCCAGATAAGCCTAGGCGTATCGTTTCTTTCCCATTTGCTACCCATGGCCCCACATCATGAAAGTAATTATATTCAATGACATCATACTGAGAAATATTTCCATTGTTATCGCCTTGATAAGCAATCAGTGGATCTGTGTCACTCTTCGGCCCAAAATCATTATGGTCGATTCGATTATGATGACTGTTGACGCCACTAACCTGAAGCCAGATGAGGGTGCTGCCTGTGGCTTGCAGTGCGAATCGGTTTCGAGTTACACGAATGTTATTCGAACCATCTAACAGAAGTCCCGTATTCCCTAAATTTGTGAATTTCAATCCCTCGATCACGACGTTGGATGAATTCTGTATTTGAAGCGACGCACCACCAGAAATGATTGCCTGACCTGCATTTGCTGCCTTAATTGTGATTGGACTGCTCGATGTGCCATTTTTGTTACTTAAAACAAATGGTCCTGTTTGGGCATATGTCCCGTTAGCGAGCACGATGGTCGTACCTGCGGAAGCATTGCTTAAGGCGGTTGCTAACTGTGCGGATGTAGAAACAGAAACACCTGGTATCACAGGAGCCTCACCATAAATCTCTACCTCTGTGTAACTGTTCCATAAGTTGTTGGAGTTGCCGTGACCAACAATTCGCACATAACGTGCTGATGCTACATCTGCGAAGTCGAACGTTTGTAAGCTTGTATTTAGAGAACTCGTCACATTGGCCTGAACTGTCGAGAAATTCACATTATCCGTGGACGTTTGAATATCAAAAGTGGAGGTTCGTGTATCTCCGCTTACAAAGGCTATTTTTATAAAAGCAACCTTAACATTTGACCCCAAATCATACTTGATCCATTGTCCATTCCCACTAGCCGACCATCTTGTCGTTAAGTTCCCATCCACAGTGTTAGCTGGGACATTTCCATCATCCGCGCTTGCGGTCACGTTAGACCCTGAGACGGAGAACTTCACATCTACGGAAGCGCTTACAGAAGTGTCACCATAAATCTCGACCTCGGTATAACTATTCCATAAGTTTGCAGAATTGCCGTGTCCAACTATGCGAACATAACGGGCGGGGTCTACATCTGGAAAATCAAAGGTCTGCAAGCTTGTCGTTAAACTGCTCGTCACATTCGACTGAACCGTCGTAAAATTAACATTGTCCGTAGAAGTTTGAATATCGAAATTCGATGTTCGCGTATCCCCACTTATAAATGCCATTTTAATGTAAGAAACCTTCTTAACAGACCCCAAATCATATTTAATCCATTGTCCATCTCCACTTGCTGACCAACGTGTCGTTAAGCTTCCATCCACCGTATTGGCAGGCACGTTCCCATCATCCGCACTCGCCGTCACACCGGATGGTGCGACCGACAATTTAGCGTCAGCAGCATAACCTGCGAATGGGATCATAGCAAGCAACAAACTCATCAAAAGCATCATCATTCCTACTTGTTTACCTTTCTTCATAAATACATCCTCCCTTAATCTTACTTACGCAGTGGACACTGAAATCCCTCGAATCTTTGAACTCCTTTCCTAGATGTTGAGTGCGTGCACTCCTCTCCAATTTAATACAAATCACTGAAAATAATCATCATCATAATCGTAACTGTATCTTCAAAATCGAAACTATGTATCCTCATTACCTAAACTGGCTATCCAAAATTTAGAAGAGAGCTCATGCCAAGAAGCCCATGCACAGTTGCATGGACCACTTACAGTCATTCGGGCAATTTATTTACACACGCTTTCACCATGAGACGGTCCAGTAACTGTTGTGTATATAGACTTCGTGGAGTGACATGGCTCCCAAAACTTTCCCAGTAGGCTTCCTTGCGCTGCCGTTGATCATAGGGGCTGGGGAGAAGTGACTTACCTTGCGTTCCGACATGTCCAATCGCATAGTTTTGAGCCGTTGGAGGCTGTTGAGAGACTAGCTCGTTGGAGGTATTCCAAGTGACATAGTTCGCCCCAGACCATCCGTGGCCGCTCCCCAACCACCCTCGATCCTGAATATGAATACGCCCCTTTACATTGTCATACAGACAGCCTACTGACCAGCGATGATGGGGTTCACTCGAGTTGTAATCCTTTTGTGATTCACAGTCGAGGAATACATTCGGCCCTGCAACACGCGCATCTACGGTAAAAGCATGTCTGGCGGTTTCCGTAAAGGCTCGCTGGACGAGCGTTAATTCACCCAAGAGATGGAAGGCATACCGGCGACCTCCTGTAATTACGCTGACAAAGTCATAGGCTGCACAATCTTGGATGGTTATCCATTTCGCAGAGCGACCAACCTGCACCAGTGCACGCTGGAGATGGAAGCCAACGACATTGCGAATCCATGCGTTTTTGACATTGTCCACATCTATAAAATTAATCGCATGCTGTTCATCCGCTAGGTAAGATTCACTGCCCTCATTGCCGTCGATTCGTGATTCATGGATAGTTGAATCGTACGAAACAACCACTCTCAAATACTCGATACCGATCTGCTCGATACGGCCCGTATCCGCGTATTTAATCAATGCCCCGCCTCCCCAGCGGCTTTCAATTGCATTTGCGATAGGCGCGTCCAGTGTCACGCAATTGCCATCGATATGAGTAATCACTCTATCGAACTCCAGCTGAAACGGAAGCCATTGAACAGTTCCCCCTCCAATTGGCCGCAAGCGAATGGCGTCCATGCCAATGGCATGAATCCATCGTTCATTACCATAGCGAAGCACCTTGACGGTGTCTCCGACCTGATAACAAGATGCATCGCTAACATGGATCGTTCTTGCTCCCGTGGGCACATAAAGATCACAAATAGAGGTCTGTGTATCGGGCAGTAAACAAGGAACTGATTCGCCCCTGATTTCAATCACATTTCGCTGTGTTGTACCTGTGGCATACAGTAGGGTTCCATCTTCGCTTTCCCCCTCACCACGTACGACAATGCCGCTTGCTTGAATCTGCAATGTACCGCCGATGGGATAGACACCTTTTTTCAAAAGAACGGTACCTCGAAAACCTAAGACAGATAGCGGTAAATCAGCTATCTGATCAATCGCTGCCTGGATATGTTTCGTATTATCTCCTTCCACAGGTTCAAGGACAATAACTGTCTCCACATCAGGTAAGGCAACGCCTCCCCCACCATAACCGCAATTTGAGAAATCGAGGATCTGATTCCCTTTGTAATCAGGTACGTAAGCCAGTTTCCCCTTCTCGTCGATATGTACGATTTCACTTTGGCCATCTTTATTCCTGTGAGGATCCTTAACGGTAAAATAAAAAGCATCATAAAAGAAGCGCTCCCCTTCTATTTCCATGACAACGCTTATTCGGAACTTACCTGACTCCCTCACTTCACCTGAAAATGTAATAACCGACGCCATGCCCGAAGCCACATTAATTTCAGAATGCCGATCAACCAGCTGTTCCAAAGTCATGTTTACTAAAGAAACATCCATCTTCATCGCCTCGGTAGGTTTCACATGCACATCTGGAAATAGACAACCAAGTTCCAAGAAGGCTGGCTGACCGATATCCATAACCAGAGAGGGATGTACCATATTAATATCCACTAACCACTCTGTAGGATCACTTACATCAATAAAGAAGCTAGCCTCTTTCATCACCCCGTCTAAAGTGACACTTATCTTTATCTGTGAAATGCCTGACTTGAGACTGCTTACTACCCAATTCTCATCTACTTTCACCACATCCTCGTGGCTGCTGCTAAGCGAGATGTCCTCAAAATCGAAGTAGATATCTGAACCGTCTGTTAGAATCCCCCTCAGATCCAACTTCACCCGATTGTTCACTAGTACTGTAAATGTATCGTCCTGATCGTAAGCGCTACCTTCAACCGTACAGACTAAGCGATCTAACAAGGGACCTGAAGGGATCGTTAGCCGTTCATAGACACCAAGTTCAATAAGCTGAACATCCCGCTCCGGATCAAACAGTTCCACTTCCAAAGTGACATATCTTCCTCTAACTTTTGGAAACAGAGCACGTTCGTCTGAATGAATGCCACCTCTCGACGTTTCCCTGCTATACGTTTCCTTCCAAATTTCTCCATCAGTAGAATGAAGAATTTGGTATCTATGAATGAAACCGGACGCCAGTTTCAACTGGACAACATTGAACGCATAGCAATCCCCCAGGTCAACTGTGATCCATACGCGGTTATCCTCCCTACGATCGGAGCTCGATGGTTGCCAACAAGTATCAAGGGCACCATCAACCGCTTGATGGCCAGTCCCATTCGAACTTTCTGAGCTGCAAGTTACTTTGCGATGTAGCGCGAGATTGATCTCCGTTATAACTTCTGTCTTTGACATACGAGTGTCTCTCCTTCCTAATGTTGCTTACTCATGAGCAATCAAATCAGGGACTCATCATCACTAGAGTTTACTCCCCTAATTTTCCTTTGTCATTGTCATCACTTATACCTCTATGTCTTTTTTTATGTTGAATAGAAAAAACCGCCTAGGTCATCTACCCAGACGGAACTTTGGTTATATCATTTTAGATAAGACATCATTTCGAAAAAAAGATATACTAATCTTGATACAAAAAGGAGTGAAACTCACATGCAGTATGAGCGCATGCCCTTAACTTCCGGTTACACGATTCAAGAGAAATTCGCCCAATTCACTGATCATGATTTACATATGCACGATGCACTTGAGGTCAGCATCGCGCTGGATCAAGGGATGAAATACAAAATTGGAGATGCCTGCTATTATGCAGGACCAGGAGATATTTTCCTGCTACGCCCGTTTGAACCGCATTGGAATCTCATTCAAGAAGAGGGACAGACTAGTCGCTGGATCATGTTGCTTTTCTCTCCCTCCTTTGTCGGCTTCGTGCCGCGAGGTTCCAGCTTGCTTACACCCTTTTACATGTCGAATACCTCGCCTCTCATTCCTGCGGATACCGTCTACGCACAAGCTGTTCAACGATTGGCCATTGAAGCCCTCGAGGAGGAGAAGCAAGCACTTCCCGGCTGGGAGCTTCAACAGCAAACATTGATGATCCAAATGCTGGTTCACATGCAGAGGTATTATGTTACGAATAACCTAGATCAATCCCAAGAGGATTCCTCTTCCAGTGGCATTATTCAGGCGATTGAATATGTAATGACGCATTGGTCAGAGGACTTGGATATGGACCTTGTGATTGCCCAATCACACCTGAAGAAAACATGGTTTTATACCAAATTCAGGGAAGTGACAGGTCTAACTCCAAATGAGTTTATCGTTCGGTTGAGACTTCAGTATGCCGGGCATATGCTGCACGCCACGACAAAATCCATTACGGAGATTGCCTTGACTTGCGGCTTCGGTTCTGCCAGTTATTTCAATAAAGTGTTCAAAACATTTCACCAAATGACACCGAGAGCTTACCGTAAGCGATGAACCATCGCATCACTTTAACCTTTTAGAATTGGTAACCTGATAACTGTACGCGATCTTCCAGCAACTTACCCGTCTTGGCATAACGGCAGCTCGCGGCTCCAACTTGAAAGGCATAGGCACGTCGTGGTTTATCGGTGTGATTCATTTTACTGTGATGAAGCGTTTCTCGATGAAAAAATACCGCATCCCCTGGTGCCATTGGGTTACAAGGTGCGCCATTAGCTGGTTCAGCTGCTCGTCTATGCCCCTCTTCTGTATTTAGATTGGGTTGCCGTCCCTGTAGATGGGAGCCTGGCGCGAGCCAAAGTCCCGCATTTTCCTGCGAGATATGATCAAGTGCAATGAAACCATTCAGCATATGACCAAGAATATGGGTATATTGGTTATCCTGATGCCACTCCAGCCCCTTCCCCTGCGGGTCCACAACAGCGTACATCCCCATCCAAAGCTTGACGTCATCCCCCAAAATACGTTCAAATACGCGAACAACATCCTGATTCGTCAGAAAGCTTGTTGTTTGGGGATAATCCTCGCGTTCTTTGGCGATATCAACAATGGCGTGACTTTTCCATTGCCCATTCCCCATCGTATTCACGAACACAGCATTTTCTTTGTTTATGGCCTCCACAGTTTCGCTTGTAATAAAACCAGGTGCGTAGAAATACCCTTCACGGTAAAATTGGTTAATCATTTCCTCTGTTAATTGAAAGTTCGTAACTTGTGACATTGTAGCTGCCTCCTCAAGATCTTTAAATTACTATGATTACTACATTCTCATCGTACACAAATGATTCAAAGTAATCTTGCATGGGGATAGGCTAAAACTAGCAATTTTGTTCAGTCTGGTCATGAGAATAAGGAATAGCCGCAGATTGGGATCTGCAGCTGGTATGGCTATTTTAGAATCAAAACTGCAAAAATACATCTTTTTTAAGGAGATTAGTCCGATTATCGAAGAATTGCTGCGAAAATACATTCTTTTATACCGATATTGCTTAAAAAGGATAAATGTGGTGAGAAAAGATGCGTATTCGCATCATTTCTACCAGTTCGTGACTTTTCTAGCAGGAAAAGATGCATATTCGCATCTTTTTTAGATATTGAATTTCCCAGACCTGCACAGCCGTATTTCTCATTTCAAACGAACGGTAGTTTATCCAGTTAACAAGCCTCTCTGGACTCCCTACTTCACATCCACCACAATGGAATTTAGTAATCGTCCGTGCACGTAGGGCAGTAACCGCCATCGGCCTCTTTCCGGCAGTATCATCGAAGTTGGCAGATGACGGTCTGCACCATTATTAGCTTGCCCGAGGGCATTCGCTGAAGAAAATGCATTGGAGGAAAACACTTCAATAAGCGTATTCGAGCCTTCTCTTACCGCAAGTATCTGAAAAGGGCCATTCAGTTCCTCATCTGTCCCCCAGAAATGCCACATATATTTGTTCGTCTTGCCAGCGATAAAACCAGCATCAATAAAGCCAACTTGTTTCTCAAGCCCACGCATCCAATAATTGCCGGATTGAAACATCGGACTGATCTCCCAAGACGGATCACTCATGCTCACTGTTACATCGCCATAAGGTTGATCATCTAATGTCACATCTAGTCGCCATACGCCGGCAAGTGGGAGTGTAAAACGAATGGCATACCTTTCTAAGCCAGGATACCCTGGGCTAGCTGTTTCGATCTTCTCAGAAGATACCGTTTCACGGTGTCCTGTTGGGAGATGAACCGCTTGAATCGTAAGCGTTTTCTCTTTAAATGTCTCCATCGCCTCTTCAAAGTGAAAGATATAGCCGTTCATTACTCCTGCTCGCGCATTAGGCTCTGGTGCAACAGAGAAAATCAGTCGCCCCTGCTGGTCATATGCGTTCTGTTCTTGAACATTCACATGAACAGAATTTGGCGCACCTGCTAGACCAAATACAAGAACGACAATCAGCAGCATCATAACAGCCGCTCCCCATTTATATCTTCGTCTAGGGGGATTTGCCGCTTCATTTACACGAAGTAGCACACCATGTGCAAGTCGATTGGTAAAATGACGTTCGGCAAATGGCGATTCAGACATTCGCTTTGCCCAAACAGGCTTTTCCTCATGCATGATTTACGACTCCTCCATGTTCAAGGTTAATAACACATTCATCTTCGTCTTGGCTCGATGCAATCTTGATTTCACAGTTCCCACGGAAACATGTAAAAGTTCAGCAATTTCATTCATTTTGAGACCGTAATGATAATCCAAAATGAGCACTTCCCGATATTTGCGAGGTAACGTCATCACGATGTCCCACAGCTCTCGGTTATCCATTCGATCGAAGACAATTCGCTCCGCAGCTGGAGAGCTGCCAGTCGCAATGAAACGATCCGTTAAAGTTACTTTTCGAAAAAAAGCTCCCTGTAAATAATGAAGCGATTTATTTCTTGTTATCGTTAGCAGCCAGCTTTTCACCGAGCATTCCCCGCGAAATGCATACATCCCTGTAAATGCGGCAAGGAACACTTCTTGCGCTATATCGTCTGCCACATGCGAACGCTGCGTTAAGAAAAAGGCAAAGTTCCATACATCTTCCCCGAAATTTTCCATGAGGTCTTGTAGTACAAGTTCTCGGTCATACCCATCAGCCAAATGTTTGATATACGCCAAATCGTCCGCCACACGCTCACCTCTATGTATAAGACCGTTCAATTAGGAAAAGGTTCCTTTTTGTGGTAAAAAAAATAGCCCCAGACTAAAAAGTCTAGAGCCACTGCTTTACCTTTCGTACCTTCCCTTTATGCTTTCAAAAAATCTTCCGCCAGCATTGCGAACAACAAGTGATCTTCGCGTTTGCCATTAATTTCCAATAACTTGCGATTGAGCCCTTCTTGCTGGAAGCCGGCCTTTTCCAACACACGTATTGATCCCACATTACGCGGCATCACACCTGCTTCTACTCTCTGTAAGCCAACCTCTTCAAACGCAAATTTCAAGATAAGTTGTATCGCTTCTGTCATGTACCCTTTTCCATTGTGGGCTTGGTCCATACTATAGCCAAGAATACATTTCTGATGAGGCCCGCGTTGGACTTCAAATAGTGCAATATCCCCGATGAGTTGCCCCGTTTCTTTTAAAAAAATACCGAATGCATATCGTTTATCTTCTTCTCTTTGGCAATTACCAGTTAGAATACTCTTCTCTTGCACTTCTTTTGTATAGAAAGATTCATTGCGCTTAGGGCATACTCCCTCAAACAATTGACGGTTACGCAGCATGAGATCCAGCATATCCTCTGTGTCACTTACATCCAGAAAGCGGATATATACTCTTCCATTATTGTCATTCATGACTACCATCCTCCTTTATCTCGAAGTCCTGTTATTATACGTCGGAATAAAGAATGGTTCAAATTACGTTATGTTTGATTATGAAAATAGTGCTGTAATTGCTTGGCGAGCTCATCATCCGAAAGTGGATTCCGGTGTGTATTTTCCAAGTAAATATATTTCTCCGTTTCGGGCATAAGGTATTCTTTGTACCAGTGGAAAAAGTCGGGACTATCCCCCTGCATGCGCAGGTATCGGCGCAGCGTATCTACATTCGTAACGGTACTTGCGATGTTCGTTAGCCAATCGGCACGATAGAAATTCGCCCATTTGCCATGCTCAGCCAAGCGAAGAGCTTGCAAGCCTTTGTCATAGCTCCACATCGATTGAGAAGCAAATACGAAGGCTTCCGCATATTGCTCGCTGCGAGCCGCTTCATAGGAACGGCAGAGCCAGAATAATCCTTCCGAACCCGTCTGATGAATGACGCCTGGCAACCACAAATGGTCAAGGACTCGCTGCTTGTCCTCACCATCAAGCTTGTTGAGCAGCTCCTCGCATGTCTGAACCCATCTCGACCAAGTAACATGCCCCTCTTCACCTCGCTGCTCAAACCACCTAATTTGCTCTGCGAAGCTCACTTCTCCCGTCGCCCACAGCAACCCGCGGTCCGCTTCACTTGTGCGTCCTTGCAGCCAATGTCCGATTAATCGTCTTGCAGGATGATGATAAAACTCGTCTCCAGCTAGGTCATCTGCATGAGGACCATAAGCAATGGCTGCTTCTGTATAAGTGCGATACAAATTTGCTATTTCTTCCTGGTGACTTGGGTAATAGCGACTAACATACGTATGTAAATGTCTCTCCGTATCCATCGTTCCTTGAAGCCACAGCTCACGAATGATATCTAACATATACACGTGCTGACGAATATTTCCGCAATTCAGCAGGAGATAATCGGTACATCCCGCTTCTAAGGCGCTCTCCACTTCCTCCTTCACAAAGGCAGCCGAGCCTTGGAACATTGTCAAATGATTCGACGCTTGAAGATCATGGAAGGTCACATGATAATAGATACCATGCCCACCCCTATCTTCAACAGCAGGCAGCGCAGGCATCCGCACATTCAAATTGCCGTGTCGGCGGGACACCATTTTACCATACCCATTATCGGCCCAAATTTTGATCACATCGTGAGGTAATTCGATATAACCGCCTTTGTATAACTCCGCAATCTCACCGTACAAAGCTACACAATAGACAGGGTTATCAACGGCTTCCTTAATCATCTCGTATTGGCGATAAATGACGCGGGAAATCATTTCCCCACGCTTTGTTGGTGTATCAAAGGATGGATCATTCTCCCAAAAAGGCTTATCCCCCTGCCCTCTGAAGGAGAGTACCCATAGGATGTTTTGATCCTTTTGCTTCTCAATGGCTTCCAGCCAAAGGTTTTCAAATAATTCCGGGGCCTCCATATAACTGGCCGATCTTCCTGTATAAGCTCTGAGGAACATTTCCGCGCCCAAAGGCTCCGCATGATGATGGGTTAACCAAAGCCCCATTTCGGCCGCAAGCTCCAAGTGAATGCCTGTCTTCGGTAGATCCGTCCCCGGAATCACCATATTCCCACCGCAGCGAAGCAGGGCTTCAAACACAGGCAGCCACACTTCACGTGAAGGTGGATAAGTCTCTTTCCATCCAATGAGACATACCTCATCGTTGACGAACCACCCTCGGAATCTTACTTTAGCAACAGGTGAGTCATACACTTTACAAGCATGAACCTCAATCGAAGTACGTGTCTGAATTCCTTGATCCATCCAATACCAGAAAGGAGGAATGCCAAAAACAGTTTCACTTACATGCAAGATACCGTAAACGAGCCCCAAGTCATCATTGGCAACGATATGTAGCTGCAACTTCTCATCATCGTGCGCATAACGCAGAGCAAAAGCTTCTGGATGCACAGCACACCCATCACGATCAGTCGCATAACGAATGACGATCTCGGCTTTGGCTGGCTCATTTACAAGAATTGGCACCGTTCCGAGCACATGCCTAATATCTCTTATCAGCATATCCAAAGCATGACGAACTGGTGACCCCAATCGAACAGGCGGAGAGATAGAAACCTGACCTTCCAGCCGCCACGTAGATGTACGAATACCATTTAAATCCATATCTACACCCCTATCCAAGGAAAAAATCATGGCGCGTCCTAAGAAGCGACAACGCCATGATTCTAGGCCATCTATTATTTTTTTACTGCTGTATCATACTCTTTGGCTTTTTTCATCAATTCTTCGTAAGCTTGATCCGCTGTGGCTTTGTCGAACATGACTTTCTCAACGATTGTTTTGTAGTCTTTCTTGAAATTACCCCAGCCTTGCGGTTCAGCGACAAATTTCTGTGCTGCCGGTCCTACTTTGTTAATAAAATCAACCGATGTTTTGTCGGACGCGCTGAAATTCGGAGCAAGTGTACTTACGATTTTTGCATTTCCTGGAATACCACGTGTTAAAGATAATGTTTTCCCTGCCTCTTGGTCGTTAATGAACCACTCAACGAATTTTTTCGCTTCATCTTGTTGCTTGGAGCCTGCATTTACACTCCAGAACATACCCGGTTTCAACCAACCACCTGTTTGTGCCGATTTGGGAAGTGTTGTAAACCCGAATGCATCAGGTTTAAGACCATTAATGGCACCCACTTGATTGGAGAAGATGTGACGAGCAAGCGCTGTTCCATTGACCACACTATCCATTTTCGGATCAAGCTCTTTGTCTGTAACTGTAATATCAGCAGGTGTAACAATGCCCGCTTTACGCATTTCGGATTGCTTATTCATGTATTTGATCCATGTATCTTTATCGATCGATAGCTTGTTATCTGTAAAAGACTGCCCTTTACCTTGGCTTAGCTGATAAGCTGTATAGTCAACTAAATCTGAACTTTGATCAACGAAAACGTATTTATCTTTCCCTAGTTTGGCTTTGGCATCTTGACCAAATTTATAGTAATCATCCCAAGTCCAGTCCCAAGCTGGTGACTTTAAACCTAATTTTTCGATGACTGTTTTATCGTAAGCCATACCCAGTGCGGCCGTTCCTAACGGCATTGCGAAGAGCTTGCCATTCACTTTACCTGATTCGATAAGCGCTTTATCCATATCGGCAACATTAACGCTTGCAAGATCAGCGACCAAATTACGTCCAACATACTCATTTAAGTAAGCAGCATCCATTTGGATAATGTCAGGGGCATTTTTCGCTGCGAACTGAACGCCGAGTTTATCGAAGTAACCGTCCCAACCCGAGAATTCGCTTTCAAAAGTAACATTCGGATGTAGAGCCGTATACTGCGTTAGCGCCTTCTGTGTCGCATCGTGACGTTCTTGTGCGCCCCACCAAGCAATACGAAGTTTAACAGGCGTTGCAGGTTCTGCTTTGGGTGTTGCAGCCGCTGCCGCTGATGGTTGAGCCGAAGCTTTCGCTGGCGCTTCCTCTGTTTTGGATCCGCAAGCCGATACAGATGCCATGACAACAAGTGATAGTGCAGCAGTCATTAATTTCCTCTTCATTGTATAATTACCCCTCTCGCATATGTCGATCTCACACACATATCGTATCTCTGAAAGGCTGAACGGTATAGGAGAGGATCGAACTGATTTCTTTCAGTTTTTGAAACAAGTGGGGAGAATAATTTACTTTTTCAGCAAATCACTAGGGTTAATTCCGCAATATTTCTTGAAAAGTGTACTGAAATATGGCACATTATGATATCCAACTTGCTCAGAGACTTCATAAATCAATAAATTCCCTTCTAAGAGAAGTGCCTTCGCTTTCTCTAGTCGGACACGAATCACATAGTTCATAAAGGTTTCCCCTGTCACCTTTTTAAATAGCTGATTCAAATAATTTTTCGAGATAAATAACTGTCCCGCCAACTCATCCATCGTAATGTCTTTCGCATAATGCTCATGAATGTAACCGAGCATGAAATCGACTGCCCCTTTATGCTTCTGGTTAATGCTTGGCTGTCGCTTCTGTCCAATGCTCTTCACCTTTGCTTGCAAGAAGCTCTCCACATCCGCACGATGAATAATCGTATCTGTTGACGTAACCAGCTCATTCTCATCCGCAGGGGAGATCGCCATGTCAGCTTGCTGGGCTGCATATTGCAGCAGCGTCCAAATCTCCGTAGCTAAGACACGATAGAATAGCTTGGGGTCACCGCCTTTGGCCGACGCTTCTTGCCGATCAATGAACCGCTGAATATGGGACCATAACGCTTCCTCACTGTTTTCCTGCAGGGACTGGGAAAGGTAACGAACCAGATTCACCGCACCTTGCCCTTGCTCAAAGGCTTGCAACGATTCAAAAGCGACGTCTGCTGACGCCTTCAAATCTTCCCATTTACTTATGCGTTCGCCAATCGCTGCTTTCACCGTTAAACCCAAATAACGCAGCATACTGCCTGTTAATGTCTCTATGAAGCGTCCAGCTCTTTCAAGCGATATCTCATCTGCTTCGCTGCGAGGAATATGCAGGACAAGTGCTGAATACGGTCCGAATAGCCAAATAAACGCTGATTCCGGCCATTCCTGCTGCGTCAGTTCCTTCGTAATATTGGACATGGCGAAGCGAAATAAATGCCAATCCGCCACCGAGATATCGGTAATTCGGTCTGTCTTCACCAGTTCAAGCACGACGACCTGTTGATCATAGTCTGTCCAATAAGCTTCGACAGTAGGCAGCTTCATATCAGCCGCTTTAGGTTGAAGAGTACCATTAACCAGAGCTGCAAGCTGCTCATCGGCCATTTGTTTCTCATAGTTTTGAACAAAACGAACTAGCCGCTTTTTCTCCATTTTTTCCAGATAAAAATCTTCTAATTGACCAATCGTTCGAAACAAGATTTCGCGAATCTGTTCGATTGTTATGGGTTTATTCAAATAATCATCGACATCCAAACGAATCGCTTGCCTCGCATACTCAAAGTCGGTATAACCGCTATGAATAATAAATCTGCCTTGAAAGCCTTCCCCCCGCAGTTTCTCAATCATTTCAATACCGCTAATGCCAGGCATATATAAATCCGTAATGACAATATCGGGCTCTACTTCACGAATTAATTCCAGTCCACTTTCACCGTCAATCGCATCTCCTGCGAATTCAGCATCTAGCTCGGCCCAAGGTATGATATGTCGTAAACCTCGTAAAACCTGAAAGTCATCATCTACGATGGCTATTTTCCACATGCTCATGTACTCCCTTTTGTTATGAATATGGTTAACTGTCGGATAGCGGGAATCGAATCTCAACATGAACGCCGCCTTGCGCTCGATTGCTCAGTTGTAAGCTATAGTGATTGCCGAATAAGGCATCCAGCCTTTCCTTCACATTACGAAGTCCATAACCTCCGCGCTTCCTAGGCTTGTTTTGCCAATTCTCACTAAGCCCTTTGCCATTATCCGTAATCGTTACATATAGGTAGTTCTCATTTCGATAGATATCTATACCTATTTCGGCTTCGGAAGCGCCATGGAAACCATGCATAAAAGCATTCTCTACGAACGGCTGCAGAAAAATTTTTGGCATGAGGCAGCTCTTACAGTTTTCATCCACTTTGATTAGATACGACATTTTATCTTCCCAACGCACCTGTTGAAATTTTAAATAGTGGTCAATATGCGCGACTTCCTCTGTGACAGCCACCAGACTATTCGTATTCGATAGCGCTAAGCGAAACATACTCGCTACTTGCGCGAGCATCGAGCTGATCTTATTCTGCCCCGCTTCGATCGCCGTCCAGTTAATTTGATCAAGCGTATTATATAAAAAATGAGGATTAATCATCATCTGCAACGATTTCAGCTCTGCTGCCCTTTGCTGAACATGCTGCTCCCGCAGGGATTCATACAGGTCCTCGATCCGTTGTGTTAACTTTCGATACCCATGAAATAACTTGCCGAACTCATTCTTATAGTCAGTAGGTAAACCTTGGTCATCCCCAGGGGAATATTGCCCCATAGCTCGAATTAATTGATTCATCGGTCTCATGAATCGGCGAGATAAGAATAAAGTAAGCAGCAGCACGAGCACAATCGTAGTAGCCCCAAGTAGAAGAAATAGCTTTGCCATGCTTTTACTGCCTTTCGTCATATCACTCCAAGAGCTTGCCTCGAAGAGTGTCCACTGGGAATCTGGTGATTTGGCCCAAACGAAGAAATCATCCTCCACCCGTAAGGAACCGCTTGGCTTATCCATCTCCCCCTTCAAGGTGAGTGTCGCTTGCTGCAATTTGCTGCTGTTGCCAGCATGCGTAATTAATCTGCCTGCTGCATCAAGTAAAGCCATATTGGTCGTATCATCTTCTGTTGATATCAAATGCCGAATGCTCGATACTTTTATATTAAAAACCATTAAGCTGTAATATTGATTGCTATTATTAATGACCTTACGGGCGAAGCTTATCACCGATTCTTCACGTCCATTGGACATGATTTTGTGCTCGCCAAGCCAAGCGCTATCTGTTTCCAGAATACTTGGATACCATGCTTCGTTATCTAATTGCGACATCGGAAAGAACGTAACAGGACCTTGGGTATCCGACGTAAAGGGGTAATCCGAATAGACATGGATGGATTGCAGAATCGGTGTGCCGAAGACAAGATACTTCAATTGACTCTGCAGGTCCGTCTCGATTTGAAGACGCTCGTACGCGTCCTTATCACGTAATCGGCCGTACAGAAGATCGACATTCTTGGCCGAGGTCCCCGAGGTCTGCTCAATACCAATTAAGCTTGTGCTCATTTTTTTGCTTAATTCATTCAGCAACCGTTGCTGATAAAAGGATGTATTGGAAGCAATTTCGCTCGATGTACCCGAATAACTAACGGCAATAACAATCCCGATTAACATGGCTATAATGACGGCTGAGCTGAAAAAATAAACCGCAATAATGCCGTATGATTTAAATGGATTTTGCAGCATGTGTCTGCCCTCCGTATGATTCAAACTAAGCTCTTATGCAAAGAAAGCCGCAGCAAATGCAGCAGCTTTCCTAGTCATTCCTAAGCTTATCCTTTTAGGGCACCCGAAGCAATACCTTCAACGAAATGCTTCTGAGCGATAAAGAAAATGATTACAGCAGGCATAACAGACACTAACGACATAGCTAACATCTGCCCCCACGGCACCGTTCCAGCAGAATCAATGAACAGCTTCAGAGCTAAGTTCACCGTGTATTTATCGACAGAGTTGATATACAATAATTGACCAAAGAAATCATCCCAGTTCCATAGGAAACAATAAATGGCAACAGTAACAAGCGCAGGTTTGGTCAATGGTATAATGATCCGCCAGTAAATACCGAACCAAGAACATCCATCTATTTTCGCAGACTCATCCAGCTCTTTCGGTATGGAACGAATAAATTGCACAAGCAAATAGATAAAGAAGGGACCTCCCACACCACCTGCAAGCAAATGAGGAACATAGAAGGGTAAATACGTATTAATCCACTCAAATTTACTGAATAACACATACTGAGGCACGATCGTTACTTGCGTCGGAAGCATTAACGTCACTAGCAGAATGCCGAACCAGAGCTTACGAAGTGGAAAATCAAGGCGAGCAAAAGCAAAGGCAACAAGGGAACAAGATACGATACTTGTAAATAATACCCCGGAGATTAATTGAAAGTTATTGATATAAAAGACACTGAAGTCATAGTTCGGAACGGATATCCAGCCCTCGGTATAGTTAGCCCAGCGAAATGTTTCGGGAAATAAATTCGGTGAGCGCATCTCATCATTCGTTTTGAGGGAAGCTCCTAACCACCAGAAGACAGGATACATCATGATCAGACTTGAAACTAGTAATAAAAGATGGGTCAAACCTTGACGTCTTGCCATCATTTCCCCTTCCCTCCTTGCGTCTCATAATAAACCCAGTATTTAGAGGTTGCGAAAATAAGCGCTGTTACCGCTGCAATGATGACCAGTAGAATCCAAGCTAGCGCTGAGGCATAACCCATTTGAAACTTCGAGAATGCTCGTTCATACAAGTACATGACGTAAACGTACGTTGAATTCACAGGCCCCCCATTGGTGATGATAAATGCCTGCGTAAACATCTGGAAGGAATTAATCGTTGATTGCACAAAGTTGAACAAAATGATGGGAGACAACATGGGCAGCGTAATCGTGAAAAATTGTCGTACCTTGCTAGCGCCATCTACGGAAGAGGCTTCATACAAATCCGTTGGAATTTGTTTAAGTCCTGCAAGGAAAATAATCATTGCCGATCCGAATTGCCATGCAATGAGAAGGACGAGTGTCCCCAAAGCCGTGTCGGGGTCAGCAATCCATGATTTCCCTTGAATACCGACAAGCGCTAAAGCTTGATTAATAAAGCCGTCTTTGCTGAAAATATTTTTCCATAGAATCGACACAGCGATACTCGTCCCGATCAATGATGGGAAGTAGATCATCGTCCGATAGAAGGAGATCCCTCTGATTTTCTTATTCAGCAGCATCGCCACCAACAGAGCTGTAACAAGCTTCAGTGGTACGGAGAATACAACAAATAGCAAGGTTACCTTAATGGACTCACGGAACGTATCATCCTCCATCACGATATGCTTGTAGTTCTGTGCGCCAAGCCAATGTGGTGCGTCCAGTAAGGAATAATTTGTAAACGAGTAATACAAGGACATCAGGATTGGCCCAAGTGTCAATAGGAAAAATCCAATTAGCCAAGGGGATAAAAAGAGGTATCCGGCCACAGGAGACTCCCATCGGCTTAGAAACGGGATTTTCTTCTTCTTCGGTTTTGCAAGCAAACGGTCTGTTTGCAGCGCGTTGCTTTCCATTAATCATTCCACTCCCTGTTCAAAGCGCTACATGAATCGCTTGTTATCTGATAGTTTTATTATAAAAGACATCTCAAAGGAGTTACATTGCGCATTGAATGAAGTTCTTTCACTATTTCACACACAAAAATCCCGAACTGCCATCGCTGGAAATTCGGGATTGTTCGTTTAAATGACGTTATGGCGTGTAAACTTTTACCGTATTAACATGCGTAGTACCTGTCTGCGAGTTATCCGCATAAAATTCGATCTTGGACACATTCGCTACTGCTGCTCTCATTGTTGCTTGAGAAAGCTTCAACGTGCCGTTCACATAGAAATCAAACTTATCCGTGTTTGTATCTAGAACGATTTTGAAATCATACCAAGTGTTCGCTGTGAATGCTTGAATAGTCGTCCAGGTGCCATTCACGTTCGCTTTGATGTTCCCCGTGTCCATGGCAATGGATTCCGCTACCACACCTGAACTGTCATAGAGGTAAGGCAAACACCACCATGACGTCGTTTCACTTCGTTTAACACTCGCCTCAATCGTTATTGATCCGCTAGTCGCGCCAAATGTTTTGGACATCGATGTTTTGGCTGATGCTGTCGGTTTGCTGAGCTGTACGCTCTTATCGGTCGCACTCGGTACAGCTTGCACAGTGATCGCGTTTGGACTGGTGCCGTTGGCAATTGTCCATCCTGTTGGGGCACTGCCAGTAGTCACAGCGTCGAATGTATCATTGACTAAGTAGGTAGGACCCGTACTTCCTCCCGTAACCTGCGTTTCATCGGCGCCAATATCGGCTGCGCCTGTGTATAACGTATCTCCCCAGAAATCAAGCCCACCATTGGACGTAATCGTAACTCCTTGATTAATGATCGGAGAACTTGTTTGAAGCTTATAGCCACCTAATGTGCTCATTGCGGGTCCACTTGCTTCTGTTCCCGTTCCGCCCGTTCCCGGACTCACTAATTTGGGATCACCAATTCTCGGATTCGCATCTCCAGCAGGAACGGTAAGTCCAGTCCCATAGTAACTATTCGTGTTATAAGCAATACCGCCACCTGTCGTTAGAACTGGTGAACTCTGGGTGGAATTCAAAATGTTGTTTCTAATATTGTAGCTGGCATTTATATAGGATCCATAGCCATAAATTAAATACGTGCTATTCGTATTGTAGATCGTATTGTTATATATTTGTGAGGTTGCTGCCGAATCGGAATGGAGATAAATCTGATATCTCGAATTACCTGTAATCACATTGTATCGGATAATGGAGTCCCCAAAGCTGAATTGACACAGCAGAATGCCATCCCCATTGCCATGAATGTAATTGTATTGGACGACCTGTTTCGTCGTTCCTTTATCCGTGTCGATACCGTTAAAGTCGGCGCCTCCTGCTTTTTTCACCACACCATAGGTCTCGTTCTTCTGAATAACAACATCGTCGGCATAATAGGTTTCGATTCCTGAAGTTCCCGCTGCCGCAACCACATTATTCTCGATCATTCCACCTTTAACATCCGTCATATAAATACCATTACACCCATAAATCGTGTTCGCTTGACTAATGAAATTATTCTTGATCGTCACATTTGTAAAAGGATACCAATTCGTATCCGAAGCTGAACTCCGAACACCCCATCCGACCGAAACAGAGGCATTCCCGTTATTATCTCGCCCATCACCTGTATATTGTTTAAAGATGATTCCACCAAAAGAAGTATCCTTAATGGAACTATTAGAAATAACCACGTCGTTGAATTTGCTCTTCACTGTTGCTGCTGCCGGAGCTAATACATTCGTTGACATATCGAACACAATGCCGCCGGTTCTCTTGGAACGATCCCAACCCGTTTGAAAAGTGATGCCCGTTGCATTATCCGCCACATCCCCGCCAATCCAGTTCACTTCACCGCTCACATCGTGCACATTGAGACCATCTAAACGGAAGTAATTAAGCGTGCCGATGTCTGCTCCAGTAATATGAACGCCTCTTAGATCGCCGAGGGAACCCGTTGTTTGGTTGCTAATATCTAGATTGTGAATTTCCCAATACTGCTGATTATATAAATATACCGTTGCTTTAACGGCACCTTGACCTTGGAACTTTGGCTTAGCGCCTGTGCCATACTGATCAATGATAATTGGGTTCCCTGAGATACCCGAGCCTTTTGGATACAACTGACCGACCCAGGTATTTCCCGCTTCAAATAAAATACGATCACCAGGCTGAAACGTTGTAGCGTTTACTTTGGTCAAAGATTTCCAAGCCGTCGCGGTGCTTGTGCCATTGTTCGAATCACTGCCGTTAACGGCATCTACATAATAAGTTGTATTCGCAGCCCATGCAGTTGCTGGTACAAGTAATATCATCAATGAAAATAACATCATAATGGTGACTAAGAGTGCACCTAAACGTTTACTTTTGTTCGAGTATAATCTCATGATCCTAGCCTCCTTCTCATTGTAAGCGCTTAACTTTCAGTGAAAAATAAAACTTCTTACTCGCCTGGATTCACCATGATCTCCCTGCTACCTATTCATCCCCCCTTGGTTGTAACAGCCCGGCATCTAATTAGGATCATTACTCTTGGTGTTTTTGGCCGCTCATTCAATTTTGAGTTCAGTATAGTTGACTAATGAGGGAGAACATAGGGGAGTAATGAACAAATTTCTTTCATTTTCTTAACACATTCATCCATTGGGCGGTAATTGGATAGCTGAGAATACAAGATCAATAATTTCTCCACGTGCTTGATTTAAAAAGCCTAACGTAGTCTGCTGCAAATTCTCAATCGAGACGCAGGAAGAAAGGAGAATTTTATTTGAGAACATATACATGGAAAGTTCATAAGACGAGGACACATTCTTAACAACCTCAACAATGTTCGTATCTTTATATATCTCGGGGAGTTCGATCGCGTACATCAAGTACATCTGTTCACCTTTCATTTGACTGATCTGAAAGAACTCCTTATACAAATTAGATGTCATCGCGTTCCAGCGGTAACCAAATTTGAAAAAAGGCTCCTCCTCCCAATTAGGCTCGAATTGTGATATTAATTCGAGAAATTGCTCGCGATAGTAGTGGATTAAATTCATCGATATCATTTCCCCCGCAATTCCTAAGTAAAATTTGCAAACTCTGAATTATACATATTTTATAGATAAATTGTTGTGAAACTTCTATTTCTGGTTTTAGCTAAACATGTTTTTTGCTAATAGTTCGCTAACGCTTCTTACAAATACTTCCTTATTATGCGCAAGAGCGCCGTCGCTGCGGGCTGTTGCTCATTAGTTAATCAACAGTCCGATTTAACCAAACTAATCTCACTTTACTCGTCTTTAACGCTTAATTAGTCCTAAATCGCCCAACTAAATCCCCTAAAACAGCACCTAACCAAGGAAAATAGGTAGATAAGCGGGCAAAACCTGACTACACACCATTTTAAGCGTGAGATCCTTCGTTTAGTTGGGAGATATCGGACTATCGGCTTTTTTCAGCTTCCCGGGCACACCAAAGAGAGGTGAGCTCCGCTCACCCCCCTCTTAGAGTTGTTTTGTGCTGTTCTTTTATCACAGTAAGTGCTGTCTACTTCGTATTTTTACGTATCGCATCATTAAGGAGTGCTGCGTACTTTTGTGCACCCGCTTCCGTTAAGTGGACGCCGTCATTCACGAAGTAGGCATTCTTCCCTTTACTTGCCGTGTACCAGTCTACGATCGTAGCTGCTGGAAATTCTGCAGCAACAGTCGTCAGTGCAGCGTTCACTGTATCTTGCCAGTCTCGAGGTACGCGCGTATTCACCAGAATAATCTGCTGCATTTCCCCTAACGAAGCTAACAAGTCACGCAATTGGTTTGGATTAAACGCACCATTCGTACCAAGCTCAATAATCACACGCTTACCTAGCATTCCTTTGGACTTAAGCTCATTGATTGTCGATTGTGCTTGGGTCATCTGTCTGCCCACTTTGCCATCCACGATGATGCCTGGGAGTAATTTTCCCAGGAATGGCGCTACATCTAGAATAACAGAATCACCAATAGCGGTAATACCCTTAAATTCTAATTGCGTAGGTTCGGTCGAATGATCATTTGGTGTTTCAGTCGATTGCGGCCCAGACGGTAGTGGTTTTGATGATGTTTCTGTTGTTCCTACTGTCCCTGTTGCTCCTGCTGTCCCTGTTGTTCCTGTTGTTCCTGTTGTTCCTGCTGTCCCTGTTGTTCCTGTTGTTCCTGTAGTCCCTGTTGCTCCTGTTGTTCCTGCTGTTCCTGTGGTTCCTGCTTTTCCTGTTGTCCCTGCTGTTCCTGTGGTTCCTGCCGTCCCCCCTGTCGCTGTTGGCCCCGTTTTTCCAGTGCCAGCCCCAGCTCCTGTTGCCGTTGTTGTCCCCGCTCCTGCACCTGCTCCTGCCGTTGCCGTTATCTCTGTTTTCCCTTTATCTGCTGTTCCTATAGTCGTAGTCCCAATTGCCGTAGTTCCTGTTCCTGACCCAACAACCGTTGTCCCTACCGTTCCCATTCCTACCGTTGTTCCTATACCCTCCATCACACTAATAATCCCACCTGCGCTATCTTCCGACTTCTGCGCAGACAAGTTATTCGAACAAGAAATGACGAATAATTGGATTGGTAGAATGGTGATCACTAACATATACCGTAATCGTGAAGGGGACCAGAATGCCATTTTCCAAATGTTAGGTTGAAAAGTGCCCCGACGGAAAGGTTCCTCAATGTACGTATACGAGAAGGATGCCAACAGAAAACTTAGCACAACTTGCATCCCCATTTTGGTCAGATGCGTCTCTCCTGTATCTATGGCCGAAGAAGTAAGAATAATGACTGGAAAATGCCAAATATACAGACTGTATGACCGCTTTCCAATCCAGCGCAATGGCTTACACCCCATGATCTTGCTCAGCAAGGTTGTCGGATGAACGATGGCCGCGATGACAATGGCTGACAATACGGCGAATACTACTAATCCACCGTAATACAGAGAAGCATTATAGGCATTCGTTTTCCACATCATGTAAAGGATACCGAGGAAGGCTGCACCGCCGATCCAATCGAGCATTACGCCCGATTTGCCTTTTCCCGCGCGTTTGGTTGCCATGCGACTAGGGAGTATGATCGCCAGCGCTCCACCGATCAGCAACGCGAAGGCTCTTGTATCCGTTCCATAGTAAACGCGGCTTGGGTCTACACCTGGTTGATAGACGAACGCCATGACAAGCGCAGAAGCCAGCGCGCCTAATAATGTGAGCAAAAAGAGATAACCTCGCCGGTTCGCAAACCATAAAATAAGTGCTAAAACTAATGGCCAAAGGAAGTAAAACTGCTCTTCGATCGCCAATGACCAGAGATGACCAATTGGAGATGGCGGACCAAAGCTCTCGAAGTACGATACTTGATGAAAAATGAGCCACCAGTTATTGAAATAGAGTAAAACCGAGATGAAATCGTCCCCCAAAGGAATGAATCTAGCGCGATCCATAATGAGCAGCCACATGCTTACAAACACCAGCATGAAGACCATAGCTGGCATGAGTCTTCTCATTCTTTTTATCCAAAAATCCTTTAAATCAATCCGCCGCGTTGTGTGCCATTGGAGGAGCAACTGATCGGTAATCAAATAGCCTGATAACGTAAAGAATACCCCAACCCCCAACAAACCACCTGGCATCCATGAGCTGTTCAAATGATAAACAATTACAACCAGTACCGACAGCGCACGCAACCCATCTAACCCCGGCATGTAATGCTTATTCACCTTGTCACTGCTCAACTTCTGCTTAATTTCCAACTTGCTTGCCATTAGATGAAACCTCCTGCTGTGTGTAACGCTAATCTTTAGATAAGAATAAGACGGAACGTTGGCTAATAAAGTTTGAGCATTTCCAATCTAAATTTAGAAAAAATGAAGAACCCTTTCTCGGAGATAAATCATTTACAGGAGTTTCCTATGCGGAATAGATTATCTGCTATATATTGCCAAAAATAAGAAAAACGCTCACCACGCTTGCAACAATTGCAAGGAATGAACGTTTTACATCTGGTTTGATTTATATGGCTCTGCGAATCGCATCCAACACACGATCGCCTTGAAATGGTTTTACAATGAAATCCTTGGCGCCAGCCTGAATCGCTTGAACGACCATCCCCTGCTGACCCATAGCCGAACACATAACGATTCTAGCATTCGCATCTTTTTTCCTAATTTCCTTGACGGCTTCTACGCCTTCCATCTCGGGCATTGTAATATCCATCGTCACGATATCTGGTTTCAGTTCTTGATATTTCTGTATGGCGACCAAGCCATTCTCCGCTTCGCCTACGACATCATGTCCGCCTTTGGTCAAAATATCCTTCAGCATCATTCGCATGAAAGCTGCATCATCTACGATTAAAATTTTAGCCATTCTCAGTCACTCCTCTTAGTCATACTCTTATTCTTGCTCTTTCAATAAAACAACCCGGATATCGCCCACCGTCTCAATAGATATAGGCAGCATGAGCTTGTTTGATGTATCGTTAACATGAAAATTATCTTGGAGCAATGACGGTGGCGTGATGTCGAGTGAAACCCCTTGCTCCCCTAGAATCGTTGTAGTTCCACCCGCAATAATATTCGCAATTTCACTTACACAGCTATCCAGCATGTCACCTTCCATATACATACCAAAGATCGCTTCACTCATTCGGCTAAACACGACGCGCTGACCATCTAAAATCATACAATACTCACTGTTCGTAAAATTGATGGAGACGCCAATCTCGTCCTTGCTTAACGGTTCATTGCTTGTGCTTACTTCTGCTTGATCCAACGACTTTGGAATCACGTTCCCGATCGATACTCTTACACTATCCAAAAGTAAATTCTGCAGGCTCTGTGTCATACTTCTCTCCTCTATTCAGTTGTATGTAACCGGTTGTTGACTACCTTCTATACGTTTACTTTAGCTTATAATTGTTAGGTATTTACGCTCCTAAATGTTAAGGATGTATGTGAAAAAATGAACAACGGAGCTCGCTTATCGCGATGCTCCGTTGTTGTTTGGAAGACTTTCATATAAATGAACTAATAATTGCTTTAAAGCTTCGGCATCGGATTGGAACTGCTCGGTTGTGTTATCCATCACAAACTCCATCAAGATGTAACGTTTTTCATGGAGATCCACCTGTGCCAAGTACTGTGACCATTCATGCATTCCCTCCGAGAACGGTCGGCGGTTGTCTCCTTGCCAATAATAAGCGTGCAAGTTCAATAACTTCTTATTAACGGCTAATGCTTGCAGCCCTTCACAACGTTCTTTCATGGAAAACTCCGGTGTTGGCTGCCACAAGCTGTACAGGTTTGCATGGTCTGCCTCTTCTAACAGTCGCTGCGACGATTCATTCGTGTCCGTTAATGTTCCCCGATGGCACTCCAACGCAACCTTAATCCCTTCCTCGGCAGCGGTTTCTGCTATAAGCTTCGCTTCCCTAGCAACCTGTGCCCGATATTCATCGCTAGCGGCTGAAGATGACTGGGTTCCTGCCCAAATGCGAATAACTGGCGCATGCAACGCCTTCGCAGCTATCAGGCTATCTCGAAAAGTTCGTACTGGCTGTTCGTTCTCCAACAACCGAAAATAAGAACCATAAGCCGCTACCTCCATGCCAGAGTCGATCGTTTTTCTATAGAGTTCACTCGCACCTACGATATCCCCAGGTTGAACATGGGCATTCTCAGACCATTCAATTGCTTTTAACCCACAAGAACTGCTTAGTTGAAGTATTTCATCAGCTGTCTTATTACGAAATGTGACCGATACAATGCCAGGTAGAATCATCGCTGTTCCCTCTCCATTTGAAGTAGTCTCATGTACCATAATTCCCTAATTGATTGAATTTGTAAAGAAAAAAGACTGCATTCACCCGAGTAATACGAGTGATCGCAGTCTTCTCGAACCATGAACCGATAGGCAAGTGTCTAGCGTCTAAATCCTTGCAGTTGTTGTTCAGCAATTTGCACTAATCGCTTCGTGATTGTACCACCGATTGAACCAGCGTCGCGTGTAAGGAGATTTCCATTGTAACCATTCGGTTGCAATGCAATCCCTAACTCTTGAGCAACTTCATACTTCAATTGATTTAAAGCGGCTTTAGCCTCTGGAACAAGCAATGTGTTGTTATTGTTAGCCATTCGTAAATCACTCCTTCTCGTGGTGTAAACTTAGGATGTGGAGTGTAAGGAAATCTTATACATTCAAATTTTTATTTTTCATGTTTTAATGGAATGACGATGGAAAACGTAACACTAGCCTCATGCATGGAGAAATCAATACTTCCTTTGTAACGTTCAATTAACTGTTTAATAATGTGAAGTCCTAAGCCCTTATTGTTCTTTCTTGTTTTGGTCGAAAAGCCAGATTCAAATATGCGTGATTGGATATCTGGACTTACCGGGTTGCAGGAATTGTGCACTTTGATTATCAATTGGTTAGCTTGAACAACGCCTTCAAGTGTGACTTTTCTTTCTGTCATAGGAAGCTCATTCGCCGCGTCAAAGGCATTATCGAGTAAATTACTTAAGATGCGAACTAAATCCGTCGTCTTGATCGTCGTAAGTCGCAAATTTTCCATATTTTTAAAATCAACCTGCATGTCAATGTTATGAACCTCTGCTTGCGCTAGCTTTGCTTGAATAATTCCACTTAATGCAGGAATATTAATTTCAACAGCTTTAATCTTGTAATCCATCATTTTGGCTTCTTGGATTAAAGGATCAATATAGTCTTGCAGGCTTTCATATTTCTTTAATTTTATCATCCACGAGATGGTTGTAATATGATTAATAATATCATGACGTTGTTCCTTAATGGACTGAACAATGGAATTAATGTTATCTAGATACACGTCTTGAACCGTCTTTACAGCGCCTTCATTCTTCTTCCGAGTTGCCGAGTAAAGAATGATGATAACAGTACAAACCAGCAACGTGACAATACTCATAAAGAAGAAAACTTCACGGAATTGTTGCTGCAACGTTTTCTCAATCTGTGTGTAATCGGTTGCAACCATAACCACCTTATTCAAGTCATCCCGCTTATACTTCAGATTCGAGGTTTCAATTGGTGTAAAGCTTTTCAATACGTTCGTGCCATTAATCATCACGTTGTAAAAGACTGTACTCTTTTTCTCCAACGCTTCTTTGAGTTTACTCTCTTCTGCTTGATCTCGATACGTGTATGAACCATTCAGAATGAGCCGCTCCGAATACCACTTTTCTCTATTATTAGGGGTTGGACCTTTATCGAAGATTTTCTCAGGATTTAGAACCCCAATTTCAAGTAAATTTCCTTTGTTACTATCCAGCAGTTCATGGATGCTGACATCCACACCTACTTTTTCGCGATAATGTTCCAAACTGCTTGAAACATTCAAATACGGATTAATAATATAATTGGTGGTGCCATCATAATACTCTCCCCATTTTCGGATGTTGGTTTCATCCGTCGAAGCCGTATCGATCGGTCCGCTCCAAAAGTTCTCCATGGATAAACCCGTACCTACATCAACGGTTTTACGATCTGCTAGCTGTAATTGGGCTGTATATACGATGCCCCACGTCTTCGAATTTGCACCAATTTCTTTGGGATCTGAAGATCTAACCCCAATAAACTCATTGCCTCGACGCTCAAATAGCGTTAAACCGCCAATATTCAACTGCTGCGCTAATTCGACTAACTGCTCGTTCGTGACATGGTTAAAGTCGGGATGTAATGACTTCTGAATAGCGATCGAAGCTGTTCTAAGTTCATGACCTAGCATTTCATCATAGGTTGCCTCTACTTCGCTCTGCTTATCGAGCTCGGTCGAAATCGTCGAGGTCACCAAATTTATTTTTTCTTTTTGTTGGTTATTCAAGAGAACTTTCGAATGTTGAAAATACGTTAAATTCATACTTAAAATGGCGATTAAAAAAATTAATATTGTTTTTAATGGGAACTTTTCTAGAGATGAAAACATGCTTACGATCTCCCTCAACAGGCGTTTTGTCTCTTCATTATAAAACAATTCTGTCGAATTTTGCAGTTTTTTTAAAAATTTTGTCCCCTTGTGTCTATTAAAAAGAGCAGGACGATTCTGAATATTTCAAGAGTTTCGTTGTATTGCCGTATTAGAGCTGTTTCTTCAAACTTTCCTTGCTCGATGTCATCTTCAATTAACAGCAATAACCACATCGAGTATAATGCACTAAAGGAATGATAATCACGAATAAAGCCTTCCTTTGTTGGGAAATGCAGCCTCGAGCGAACAGCCATATATCGTTCAAGGATATCTATCCGAGGTTCCTGTTGAATAACCAAACGGCTATATTGCGGGCTCGTTATGTCCATCAAGTTATAAAGATCCCAGAATACACTATTTATATGGATGTACTCCCAGTCGAGAATGTAGGATTGATTATTCACTTCCGTTAGGTTCAATGGATATAAATCACCATGTGAAATGACTGTTTCACTCTCGAGATGCTCATAAGGAAGAATAACCGCAAGAAAATAAGTCAAATGTTCATCTTGAAAACCATGTCGAAGCCATAATTGCTTGATTTGTTCACCCTTAGCTTGGATGAAACGCTGAATTTCTGTTAATTTAGGTGAATGACCTTCAAATGCCTCAGGTAAAAGTGATGTAGGCAACCGATGCCAATACGGCATGAGCTCCGATGTTTTGATCAGCATGTCTGCGCGGAAGCTATGTTCCAGCTCACCCAGATCTTCGAAAACCATCCACTCTTTTTCCGGTTCAAACGCTTGTGCGCTGTACATAATCTGGGGAATACGTACCTCGGGAATTCGATAACTAATATGTTCTTGCACCCATAACTCTTTTCCTTTATTCGGATAATTCGTTAGGGGCTTAAAAATAAAACTAATCATGGCACCCTCTATTTCCACCTGAATCCGTTCTACCTTCTGACCATTACGTCCCACATAAATAACTTCCCGTTCATGGGGAATATCGTCACGAACCCTGCCGGACTCTAAGAAAATATGTTCGTTCATTGCTACCATGATTGCTTCACCGTCCTGACTTTTTCACGATTCTCAACTTATCTGCTTACTTAAGTTAGAAGACCATGATATAAATGATATTCGAATTATAATATGATATATTTTGCTTATAGATTCAATACATAGTTCACATGGAGGCCAATTTATTATGTTACATGTGCTTGTCGACGAAAATGATCAAACAGCGTGGTATCCCAATTACCTCAGTGGTTTAAAAAAAGGACTTGATACCGCGGGAGTGCCGTATACCTTTTCTCCCAAGCTTCCCGATGACCCCAAGCATCCCGTTTTGATTACACGTTTCACCCTTTTTGATTTGATCAAAGAAGCGGATCCTGTGCCTGAACACATTTATATTCAAGAGCATGATGTCTGGAACCCTTTCACAAATGTCTTGGACTTAGAGTCCTTATGGATCTTTCATCATCCGTCTTTAAAAGCCATTTTCTATACGAATCCCAGCATGGTACCTTGGGGGAAACGATGCCTAGCTCCAGGCTCTCAAGTTGAAGTCATTGCAGCTGGTTTTCCCTATGACCACGACTATGTGAATGCCACATTAAATGGCATCCAATCTTCCGAAGAACGGGAAAAACTCGTAGTCTTCCCAGGTCGGATGAACGAATTTTATCAACCATATCTGTCTGTTCGCATGGCATTTGAATTCATGGAATTAGGCTACAGAGTCGTTGTGGCTTCGCCAGTAACACCTCTTTCTCACTATCCAGTGGCCATGTGGAGAGAATTGGGCATCGAAGTCGGAAGACTGCCACATGCAGAGTATTATCAACTATTATCAAAAGCAACCGCTGCCGTATCCGTCACGATCGGCGGTAGCCTAACCCTAGCCCTTTATGAGGCGCAGCTGCTTGGTGCAATACCAATCGCTCCCATGGGACGAGCTGATCTGCCGCCATTCACCGAAATGTATAATCCAAGATATGATCTACTTCATCCTAGAGAAGCGATTAACATGGTTGAAAACAAAGTCTCTGTTACGATCGATACGCGGTGGTTCAGTATTGATGCCTATGTTCAGACATTGCTTGATACAATTACTAATCATCATACCTTGCATGTAGAGTAATAAAAAGGACCATCAGTTCCCTTAGGGGAAATGATGGACTTTTTTTATCACGACTATTCAAGTTACTTGTCAACGCTTGATGTCTACCGCAACTTCCTTCACCCAACGCTCTGTCATCCTTGGAAATGCTTGCTCCATCAGCGCGATTTCTATGCCTGCACTTGCTTTCTCCAGCGGTAAGAAGCCCGTATCCTCCAGCTCTACGCATTGGAAAATAAAATAACTGCCGTTTTCCTCAATAGGGACCGAAACTTCACCATCTTTTAACGCCTGAACGCCTTTCCACACATTCGTTCCATTCATGGTATCTTGCTTAGCTGTTTGCTCATTGAATGCTCGCTGCTGTGCGACGATATGTTTGCTGCCTGCCAGTTGCAGCAGCTTTTCAGGAGCATCTCCGTGTTTCAATCCATCCGCAATTACCTGTGCGGTACGAAACGCCGCATCCTTCGTTAACTCTTTGCCGAAAGCGACCCTAAACATATTTGTTTGAAGCCGATTTGGTTTTTTATATAAGTCAAGATGCTCCTTGTAATATGCGGCTATCTGCTCTAGTGAGAAAGGTTTCTCAGCAGCGATATTATCTCGTAATTTAGATAGGATGTCGGATATGTAGAAGTCATAATACGCATCTTCCTCTAAGCTGATTGGGCCATAAACAACTTCATTTCTCAACGACGCATCCTTTCTGCGTTTATTTTCGGCTTGCCATTTCGGTACGTAATCGGCATACAGCACAGTTTCCACGATTCCTCTTCGCTTCGCCTCCAAGAGCTGTGTTTTTAAACGAATACTTTCCTTCAAAGCTTGTTCACGTTGATCTGCCAGCTTAACTTCCACATTGCCGTCTGTATGAGAACGCAGCTTCTTCAACTGCCACTGGAGCTCTTGTTCGATAATAGGCTCTCCCTCTACCGTCGCAACCACCTCAGCGTTGTCTATCGTTGTCATCTTCGCTTGTGCTTGGGTCAAATTCCACCATAGGATGCCAATGATAGTTATTCCGATCAAACAGGTCACGAACAACATGGGGTTAGGCCTTCCCTTAGATTGATTTCCCCCTGTCCCTTTACCTGAAATGGTCCGATGATTGATTGCTTTGTTCTTCATACAGCGGCTCCCTTCTATGCTGGCTTCCTACTTTTGATAAAGCATTTATGGCAGTAACAACACATCGCCAAACGCAGCGGTATTCGTCCAATTGTCACCTGTTCCATTCCACATCGTCTGACTATCACGTGCACCGCCATTACTGTCGTCGTTGTTCGCAATATCAAACCCGAATTTTATACCCGCAGTTGGTGTAATACCTAAATTACTCCAAGGAATTGCGGCTTCCAAGCTGAAGCCACCTGTTATCGGTATCGTTTTGAATACCACACCTGTGAGGTGACCGTTCTTCTCAGAAGCTGTCAAATCGTTATAACCAAAGGCAAATTGACGATCAAACGCATCGTACGTAAAGTTGCGATTATGATTCGCATCGATATAAATGTCAAAGGAATCATCATCATAGATATTGGTGGAATCATTAAATAGTGCTGGATCCGTAATGTTCACACCGACATAGAGATAGGTACTGTCCCACATCACACCGAACTGGGAACTCGTATAGGTCACACCGCTCACCGTTTTGCTTAGCGGCATCGTAATTTGCCAGTCTGCTTCATTCAAATTGCCATCAATCGTCACTGGCGTAGCGGTGTGAATTGCCGATACCGCAGGCGGTGCAGATTTCGTCGTCACCGTCAATGCATTGCCTCCCGAGGAATAATTCCATGCTGCATCTACAGCTTTTACATAGAAGACATACGTTGTGTTCGGCTGAAGTCCAACAATAGAAACAGAAGTAGCAGATGCGGGGGTAAGCATGATTGCATTATAATCTTTATACACGTTATAGCCCATCACACCGAAGTTATCCACCGAGGAATTCCAAGTGAGTTTAACGGAAACATCGGTCACACTTGCAACTGTCACATTAACAGGAGCCGTTGGGTTTTGAGTATCGGTGTAGGATGCATTGTATTCATTTGCACCGATATCTGGGCTGTTACCGACAGGAGTTCCCCAGAAATCTTGACCGCCATTGTTCGCAATAACTTTACCAGCATCAATGGCTGGTGAAGTGGCTTGTAACCGCAAGCCGCTTGTCGTTACGCGACCATCCCCACCTGCACTGCTGTTGACGAATTGTGGGGTTCCAATCACTCCATTTGCATCGGTTGGCGGCGTGAAGCCTTCATACAAATTACTGTCATATAGATGCGTGGATGGGAAATCAATCGGCCCGCCTCCCGAAATGGAGAAGATATTATTCTCGAATTTCGTATTGTAATAGCTGCCTTCCCAAGACACAGATTTCAATCCTTGAATCTTAAAGCCATAGCCGCTGTTTTGGATGAAGGTATTGTTATAGACATATGTCGCTTCTTGGTCTCCACTGGAAAACGTAGCGTCAGCCCAATGTAAGTGATTATCATTTTTACTAATGTTGTAGCGCACAATATTTTGCCCGCCAAATCTTCTCAAATCCCCCATACTCATGAAAAAACCGCCTGCGTTGTCGTGGGAATAATTGTATTGATACGTATGTGTACCATAAGTGTGAATATCGGTGTCAAAAGCGGTAGAATCATTATCAGTACCCGATTGGAAATGTACTCTTGCCACTTCATTGTATTGAATCGTTGCATCCTTGGTCGCCCATGTCCATATGCCAGCGATCCAGCGATGATTCGTGCCATTCACCCCGATATCGTAGCAAGCGTTATGCTCGATTAACACGCCGTTGCCATAACCAACTACGATGCAGTCGGCTCCTGTCCTAGCGATCGTGTTATTTTTGATTTGGACATTCGTATACCAAGACTGAAATGTCGTCACATCATTCCAATGCGTACCTGTTCCATTCGAGTAGAAGCCAATTGTCGTATTGTCATGAATATTATTATTTTCCACGACCAAATCATTGAAGCTAGCAAGCGGAGACCCAGCAGGGCCATCTTGCGTCATCACATAGATCGCTGCATTCAAGTACATGTCGGTATCACGGTTTGAACTTCCTTTGACGTTGTGGATGTTCAAATTCCTAAGATGAATACTATTTAAGATACCAGAACCTTTACCTACAACAAGAATTCCACTGCGTTTCGCAACGGTTGCTGCATCATTGGTGATTTCCAAATTTTGTACCGTGATATATTGGACATTGTATAGATATACCGTTGAGGCTGCCCCCGCTCCGTTCAGAACAGGATTAGACCCGCTTCCGTATTTATCGAAAATGATAGGTGATCCGCTGCTACCTGATCCATTGGGCTGTAACGTCCCCGTCCACGAGGAGCCCGATTTGAAAAGCACTTTGTCCCCTGCACCAAAGGTCGTGCTGTTAACCTTGGCTAATGTTTTCCAGGGGGATGCTGCGCTTGTACCGCTATTCGTATCATTACCTCCATCGGAATCCACGTAATAGGTGGTTGCTGCTGCTGCTGAGACAGAAGTTGGCGCCACAAGCAGTAATTGAACTCCCATTAACGTCACTACAAGAATCAGTGTGAATAGTCGTGCCACGAATCGTTGGCCAATCATTTGGTTCATTCTTTCGCCTCCTAATAAATGTTAGTGATAAGACTGAATTCAACTTGTATGAAAGCGTTTTCATTCAGTGCAACAGAAATATCTTTTTTAATCCCTCCTCTCAATACTCTATTCATTTATCGGAGTCGCTTCCATCGGCAACCAGCATTTTGAAACCGATGGAAGTCACTCCTGTTGAAATACGTTTATAAGGCCTTACCTAAAGCAGTTCGAACACTTCTTTCTAATGGCGAATAGCCAGCTTCGTCATCTCGCTCCAGATGCATCCGGTCAAACAAAGGTGTTGTTCGATTACACATAAATCGTACTTTACCGCTATGATTCTGTGAGGGAGCATGATACAGGAATGGGTGACACAGAATCACATCTCCCGGTTCTCCGGTAATTTCTTTGACCCTCAGCTTGAAACCATCTGCATCCGTCTGGAATTGATTCATAAACCGCTCGATGCGCGATTCATGCTCAGATGCCGCTGGCGATAATCCGGTCAATTCAGATAACCAAGGATGCTTCGCATTCAACGTTCGTATCCCTTCGCCAAGTTCAATGCCTTCCGAATAACCTGCAAGAAATTTAGCCACGACGTTATGCGATCCTTCCGCTACTAGCGTGCCTCCACCCTGTGGACCTACATCAGAAAACATGCATAAGCATAGTAATCCTTGGTCGGGACTATCCACAAAGTGATGGAAATGTTGACCATCCCAGTGCCAACCATCCGTTGGCACATCCCATGACTTTTCGCCGCCTAGATGGAAGTTAACCGGCCACCAGCCCCAAGTGGGGTAATCGGCATCTTTTCCGTCATAGACTATGTGCTCGCGCCACCGGCCTTCACCTACCAAATCCTCGATCGCATCGGCCATTCGCTGTGTATGGCAGACATCAAACACAGGACCATTGTACGAGACTTGGTGAAAAATGAGGGATCGATTCCAGCCTTCTGGCTGATCTCGTTTGACTGAATAGGCTTCTTCGACCTTATTCCAAAGGAAATCCTGACAAGCAAGCGCCTTCTCACGACTGAATGCTTGTGCAACCTTGACCCACCCTAGCTCCTGGAATTGCTCAATTTCTTCCGTAGTCAGTACTTTTGCCATCATTGGCTAAACTCACTTCTTTCCTTTTGTTTTGACCCACTCGTCAATCTGCTTCTGCTGCTCCGCATATACTTTTTCTTGCCCTACCGATTTCGCTTTTTCGATATACTTTGGCAGGATCTCATTGGGATCCAGTGTCCCCGTGACAAGGGCAGGTTCAAATTCCTTTTTCACGTTGGTAATGGCTGCCATCTCGTTCTTCACACTAGACTGATCGAAATTATAGCCAAGCAATCTGGAGGTTTCCGCTTTTTCATTAAATGTTTTAAATTTATCCCATTTTGCTGGATCTTCATTCGCCCAGAGATAATCGTTAAACTGATTGCCGAACATATAGCCCTGATTCAGGTTATACCCTGAGGTCTGTGCAGTGACACCTTTCGGGAAATCGATCACATCGTTCTTACCCTCTACCTTGGCGTAATGTTTGCCTTCAATACCGAAAGCAATCATATTGAGTAGCTTCTTATCTGTGTACAGCAAATTTAAGAACATCGCAGCGCGTTCCGGATCTTTGGACGTTCGAGAAATCGAAACCATGGAGCCCGTTGTATCACTTGTCGCAATCAGAGGCTGCGTCAATGGCACTTGCACCCAATCAATCCCTATAGCTGTACTGACTTCAGCGTCCTTCCCTGGCTTCAACCACTCAAAGAAGGAGAATGCTTTGCCAGACTTCAGTCCGCTCATCATATCGGTGAGAGTTGCCGCATCTTTATTAACATAACCACCTACATACCATTTGCGGGCCAAATCCAGTGATTTACGGTATTCCGGTGTTTCAAATATACTAACGACCTTAAAGTCAGTTGCATTACGCATGAGATTACCATCGAAATTAGCCACATTCATGGTATATACAACGTTGCTGTCTTTATTAATATAGAGCGGGGTGACCTTAGGCTCCTTCTCTTTGATCATTTGAAAAATAGGTTCAAGATCATTGATTGACTTAATCTGCGAGAGATCAATCTTATATTTCTCGACTAAGTCCTTACGCAGCATGATGCCACGTTGACTGCCCAACTCTTTGTTGACGGGGAGTGAGTAGTTCTTGCCGTTGATTTTGGAACCCTCCAATAGGGCTGGATTGATAATTTTCTTGGCATCTGGCGCAAATTTATCGATAAGTGTGGTCATATCAATCAGCGAGCCTTGTTGAATTTTGGTCGTAAAGTTATCCCACGCCACGGTCCAAATCAAATCAAAGGGATCGCTGGAGGCGAACTTCAAATTCATTTTGTCCTGCCAATCAGCCCACGCTAACACATTTAACTCAAAAGTAGCATTGATTTTCTCTTTTAAATAAGCGCTAATCTCCTCATTTACCAGCTTCAGATCAGCCGGTGCACCCGCTGCAGGAATGTACATACTAAGTTTGTAGGGCGCAAGTGTCTTTGCTGTCGTCGCTGGTGTCGCTGGTGCGCTTGTTGGTACACTAGACTCTTTACTACCTTCATTTGAATTTGTCGATGTACATCCGCTGAACAGCACCGACATCGATACAGCTGAAGCCAATACGACAGGCATCGCTCTTCTGATTGCCATATGAACCCTCCTATTTGTACACATCATCTATGCTAACCGGTCATTTCCCGGAACTAGCCTTTAATTGCGCCTACCGTGAGGCCTTTAATGAAATACTTCTGAAACATCGGAAAAGCTAGCACAATAGGCCCCATACCCGTAATACACATGGCCATACGAACTGTTTCATTAGGAAGTTTGGCTATTTCAGATGAGATATTTACACTTCCACTTACTTGGGCATTCGCCGTCAAATACTGTAAGTTCCTCATCACCTTATACATCATGTATTGTAAATTCACGAGGCTATCGTTGTTAATGAACACTAAACTATTAAACCAATCATTCCAATAGCCAATGGTGTAAAATAAACCCACCGTTGCAAGTACAGGCAAGGATAAAGGGAGAACGATACTGCGGAATATTTTCAACTCTCCTGCACCGTCAATACTGGCTGATTCTATTAAGGATGGATGGATCGTTGTTTGAAAAAAGGTGCGCACCATGATGACGAAGAAAGCATTCATGAGATGATTCGGAATGATAAGTGCAAATAACGTATCCTTGATCGGAAACAGCTTCGTATACACAAGGTACCAAGGTACAAGCCCACCGCTAAAGATCATCGTAAAGAAGATGAAGAATGAGAAGAAGCCACGGAAGTTGAAGTCCATACGCGAAAGCGGGTAGGCAAACAATGCGGTCACCGTTAATCCTAATAAACTGCCTACCACTGTGACAAAAATAGATATACTATATCCCCTGGCAATGTGCGCAGCATCCTGCCACAAATATTGATAGGCGGCTAGGCTGAAGGATTCTGGAATAAGTCTGTAACCGTGCAAAGCGATGGCATTTTCATCTGAGAAAGAGACTGATAAGACTAGCAGGACAGGGACCAAGCTGATCACACAATAGAGAATGAAGGAAAGATTAAGCACCATACTTGCAGGCCTTGAGATGCTGTTCGGGTTACGTGTACGCCGTGTGATCACAGCAGATGACCGTTTCTTGGTTTCCATAGCGATAGAATCCATGTTGAACCTCCTAGAATAGCGCATGTTCGCGATTTATTTTTCGAACGATGCTGTTCGCAACGATAACAACAACAAATCCGACCATGGATTGATATAAGCCAGCAGCGGAGGCCATGCCAATATCGCCCAGATGAAGCAAGGCACGGTATACGTACGTATCAATAACATTCGTTGTGGTGTACAAAGCCCCAGCATCCAAAGGTACTTGGTAAAATAGACCGAAATCTGCATTTAAAATATGTCCGACAGCCAAAATGGTAAGAATGATCATGATCGGTTTCAGCATCGGTATGGTTATCTTCGTGATTTGCTGCCATTTGGAAGCACCATCCATAAGGGCCGCATCATAGTACTCACCATCAATGCCGATGATGGCAGCCAGATAGATAATGCTGCCATAACCGATATTTTTCCAGAGCTGCACCAGTGGAAGAATATATGGCCACCATTTGGGCTCACTGTACCAAGCAATGGCTTCAAAGCCTAAAGGCTCCAGTATGGCTTTATTGATGAAACCATACTCCTGATTCAGCAGGGAAAAACCTAGGTATCCGACAATGACCGCTGATAGAAAATAAGGTAAAAATAAGATACTCTGGTACATTTTCGCCATAAACCGGCTTCGAAGCTCATTCAGCGCAATGGCGACGCCAACTCCGAAAATCAGATTAAGAATAATAAAAGTTAGATTGTAAAGCAGCGTATTCCTTGTAATTAACCATGCATCCGTCGTTTGGAATAAAAACTCAAAATTCTTAAATCCCACCCAAGGGCTTTTCAGAATGCCATCGGCGTAATTAATGCTCTTAAAGGCAATTAACGTACCAAACATAGGCGCATAATTATTGACTAATAAGTAAAGGGTCCCAGGAAGCAACATGAGCAACAGAAATCGATCCTTGATGATTTTACGAATAAGCAGTTTACCATTAACAGCTTTGAACACGTGTGCCGCCTCTCTCTCCAGTTGAACTTGATATAGCTTAGTTTATCGCTGAAAGAGAATCTGAACTACGATGTCAAATGACATTATTACTGCTTTTATGACTTGATTGAAATGAAAAAGACCGAAACAGGAAATCCATTCCGCTTCGGCCTTACGTGCCACATAGCTCCCTATCAAGAATGACTACTGCTCCCTGAGTCAAGGTAAAGACTCTGATAGCTCTTGCGATATTCCTGTGGGGTCATTCCCGCGTCACGCTTGAACATTTTGCTAAAATGAGAGAAATTTTCATAGCCCAATTGCTCGCAGATATCACTAATTCGGGTGCGTGAATCAATGAGCAGCATTTTGGCTTGCTTCATTTTCTCAGCAATGATGTAATCCATCATGGATTGTCCCGTCTCTTTTTTGAAAACCCGAGACAAATAAGCTGCGTTAAGATGAACATAGGAAGCAATTTTTTCGCGTGTCACGCCGTTCAAATCTTCTTGAATATACGTTTTAATCGTCTCGATTAACGCCAGATTCTCTACGCCACTCTCTGCCATTTGCTTCATAGCCGCGGAGAATAGCCGCTCTGCCCACGTTTGTAATTGGTTAAGGGATCGTGGCGGATTCTTCTCCTCACCTCGTCGGCCCTCAGGCAAAAGCATTTTGACGGGCCAGCCTTTCTTATGAGCAGCATGATAAATGAAATTTAACAAGGAATGGTATACCGCACTAATAATCTCAGCGTCTACAGCCGATCCACGAAGTTCGGTGAACAAGTCCTGAAGTCGTATTGTTAATTCCGTTCGTTTGCCGCACTCGAATAGCTTGACCCATTCTTCCCACGCGATCGGAATAGCAAATTGCCGCATATTTGTTGGTTTCTGTACCTCGCTGTCAACGAGTCGAATAAGACTATGACCAGATACGTGCTCATGCTCCGTATCAATTAATTCATAAACTGTTTGCGAAATATCGGTAAGAACGGTAGGTTTGCCAATAAAACAAGATACGGTGCAATACAAGTAGAGCGAGCAGGCATGGGCATACGCTGCACAAGCTTTTTCCCAATTCTGCTCAAGTAAAACCGCACTCTCCTCATTCACATAGATTAATACAAGGTTCAATCCACTTCGATTCTGTATAACCGTTCCAGTATGGCCATCTAGTAACATCTCACCAGCTACATTCCGCAACGCGTAATTCATGATCTCTTCATCACGAAGTGTAAATTCTTTATGCCAACGTTCCACGCTGATTAGAATAGGAACAATTAACGTTGTCCTTGTCAGAGCCAGCTCGGAGGCGACTAACGACTGCTCGATTTCAATCTCATTCCTACGGATTTTCTCATCCAGTACATCCTGCCAAAAACGTTCAATTAATAAAGGCTTCTGCTTCTCCCAAATGGACGTATATTTCTGAACATTTTCATTGTAGTGCTGCCATTCTTTCTCTTGTCTAACCTGACTTACAGCCTTTTCCACGACTTTCCGTAAATGATCTCTCTTTACGGGTTTCAGCAGATAATCGAATCCTCCCAGCTGAATCGCTCTCTGCGCATAAGTGAAATCCGCATGACCTGTCAAGAAAATGGTAACCATGGCTGATGCCGATGTATTCACCCATTCCTGTAACTCCAGTCCGTTCATGCCTGGCATTTCAATATCACAAATGATGAGGTCAACGGTATGCTGCTTCATGATTGTCATCGCTTCATCCGAGTCTGCGGCTGTATAAATCGTCGTTATTCCTTCAGCAGCCCAATCAATCGCTTTATACAGCGCTCGGACCGTATATTCTTCATCGTCCACAATTAACAGATTAATCATGGTTATCCTCGTCTCCTCTTTGTTGCTGAATCGGTACAGATAGTATCACTTCTGCCCCGCCAGTCTTTAGATTTTTAAATGAAAAGCTCGCAGCTTGGCCATACTTTAACCTCAACCTCTCTTGTACATTCCATATCCCTAAATGCTTCACAGAACTGTTACCCGCGTAACTGCCTTCTTGCAGTGCAAGTAACAGGTCAGCTGGAAATCCTGGTCCATTATCGGTTACTCGGATGTCCATGCATGCCAAATTCGTAACGGACTGATTTATTTGGATATCGAGTCGAAAAATATGTCCAGGCTTTTTCATCCCATGAACGACTGCGTTTTCCACGAAAGGTTGAATACTTAGCGGAGGAAGCGGGATCGCGAGCAGCTTGTCAGAAATCTCACAGGTATAGAACATTTTGCTTGGAAAACGAAGTTTTTGAATTTCTAAATAGTCACGGATATGTGCAGTTTCTTCTTCGATTGTCACGTATTCTCGGCTTCCTCGCATAATAAAACGGAAATAATCGGCAAGATGCTCCGTCATTTTTTGCACTAAGGCGTTCTCCTCTAACTCCGAGAGGCTATAGATGAGATTGAGTGAATTCAAATAGAAATGCGGATTAATCTGTGCTTGCAGATGTTTATATTCCGCTTCTTTCTTTTTTAATTGCTCTTCGTATACGTCCATTTTCAAATAGCGAATCTGTGTGACCATTTTGTTAAACGTATCCGTTAAGAAAACAAATTCCCGCACATTCCCTGCCGCAATTCGAAACTCTAGATTGCCTCGCATAATGCTTCGCATCCCGGTCATTAATTCTTGAAGCGGCTTCTGCAGCACATTTTTGAGAAAAAGATAATACACAATGAGTACAACCGTACCCGCAATCGGAATCATATAGATCATACGTTGGAAAAAAGTCAGCCTTCGCAACAGATCCTGCTCTGGCAAAATAGCCGCCAGTTCAAGTCCTGTTTCCTTCAATGGATAACCGATTATTAAATACGGCACTCCTTCATAGCTCATTCGGAAGGTTCCATCCCCTAACGGTTCAGAACCTCTGGCTCCTCTTGCTACCGCCATCTGCTCAGCAGGTATCGAAATATCGTTAATCGGTTCCCGGTTGATATCAAGCAGCATCGCCATTCCTTTATCCCCGAATCGGACATCACCTAATGGAGAAAGAAACGTACCGACATTCACTACAGCCCCGACAATTAACTCTGGGCTAATTTTCTCAGTGCGAAATAAATATCTGTGATCCCCTTGCTTTGTTGATCGCCAGGTTTTGTTCGGATCGTCAGCAGCTTGGAGCATTTCTGTCCGAATCATGTGATCCGATTCCGTTAACAAGTGTTGATCTCTCGTAACAAAAATGACTTCGTCCGTCGTTTTGGAGTATACAAAAAAGATATCAACTTCCCGAAATACATCTAAATTATTGGAGAACGACTTCATGGTCCGTTGTTTGGCAAAAAAATAGTTACTTGACTCTATCGGAAACAGCGAAAGCGTTATCAAATCAGGGTAGGAGGTATCACTGGTTATTAACCTAAGCAGATAATACGTCGCTTCTTGAAGCCCGTTATCCATCTGTAAGCCGTGTGATTGTAATAAGGTATAGTTGGTTTTGGACACTTCTTCACGTAAAATCTTCCTGCCATAGGCGTTATTGTAGTATAAAAATAGAATTAGCGCTGTCGTTATCACGACAAATCCAAGCAACACTTTGAAAATCAAACTGACTCCGCGCAATCCTATCAACTCCCCCCACTTGCACATTTGAACAAAAGTTCGCAAATACACATACTTCCATTTGTTGTATCTAGTTTAAACCAAATACTACCAAATACAATTGGGAGAGTTTAAGAATTTTTTTGTTTTTTCCTCAAAAAAAAACGTCCACTCCATTGGAGTGAACGTTTTCTATTCAAATTCTAATACTTATGGAAGAACATTCCCTGCTGCACGATAAATCTCATACCATTCTTGACGCGTCAAATGCACATCGGCAGCTTTCGCACATTCAATTAAGCGATTGATATTCATTGTCCCCGTAACCGGCTGCATATGTGCTGGATGGCGTAGTATCCAGGCAATCGCGATCGTCGTATTGGACACCTCATATTTCGCAGCGATTTCATCAATCTTCTTATTCAGCTCTGGGAACTTCTCGTTCCCGAGGAATACACCTTCGAAGAATCCATACTGGAACGGTGACCATGGCTGAATAGTAATATCGTTCAAGCGGCAGTAGTCCAAGATACCACCATCACGGTCAACGGCGGAATCATTGAGCATATTCACATTGATCCCATTCGAAATCATCGTAGCGTTCGTGATACTTAACTGCAACTGATTCGCGACAAGTGGCTGTTTGACTGATTTTTTCAATAATTGAATTTGTAGTGGCGTTTGATTGGAAACACCGAAATGTCTCACTTTCCCCGTACTTTCAAGTCGGTCAAAAGCTTCAGCGACCTCATCTGGCTCTACTAACGCATCCGGACGATGCAAAAGCAGAATGTCCAAGTAATCCGTTTTGAGTCTTTTCAAAATCGCATCTACAGATTCCAGAATATGCTCCTTGGAGAAGTCGAACATCCCTTTGCGAATACCACATTTGGATTGCAAAATCATCTTCTCACGTACATCATCATTCATATGAATGGCATCCGCGAAAATTTCCTCACAGGTTCCGCCACCGTATATATCCGCATGATCGAAGAAATTAGCTCCGATATCCATAGCTCCTTGTACGAAGCGTTCTGCTTCGAGCTTGTCCAATGAGTTAATTCGCATACAACCTACGGCAATAACTGGAACTTCTAACAAACTAGTTCCAAGCTTCATTGTTTTTAACATGATTTATCCTCCTTCAAAACTCCATCTTTTTTATGTATGTCTGATTCGCCTCTCCCATTGTCACATATTGCTCACTCAGATTCAAGAAATGACAACGTAAGTTTTAGACAACTGTCGCGGTCATTACCGCCAAAAGAAGAAGCCGCCTGCTCCAACTACTTTGGAACTAGCGGCTTTTTCATTTACGCATATAACCAAACTTATGCCTTTTGAAATGTTGAGGGGCGCTCCGCGAGCCCTGCCAAGAAGCTTAACATGAACTGCACGGCAAGACGCGAGGTCACATTCCGCACATCCACGGTCGGGTCGATGCAGACGAAGTCTAGTCCTTGCACCTGTGGCAACGATCCTAGACGGTACAGCGCATCCAAGGCATCCCACGGATGTATCCCGCCTGTACCGATCGCTGGGCATCCCGGGGCATACGCCTGATCGATGACATCAACATCGAAGCTCACATACAGCGCATCTGTCTCATTTCCAGCGAGTTGAATGGCTTGGTCGAGCACCGCATCCATCCCCATCCGCCGAATATCACGTGATGTATAGACATGTACGCCTTTACTTTTCACGTAGTCATGGTACGGCTTCGAATTCATAAAACCACGAATACCGATTTGTACGACATGGTGTCCCTCGACTAGACCGGATTCGAGGATCCCACGGAACGGTGTACCATTGGTGACGCCTCCGTCCTCAAAATTACGGACATCATGGTGAGCATCAAAATGAAGGATTCCCACTTTCTGTCCGGCATACCGATTGACGAAGGCTTTGATTGATGGGCAGCTTGTGGAATGATCACCACCAAAGATGATTGGGATCAAGCCCGGCATATGATTATACAGCGTGCGCAAGCTCTCCTCGATGCGGCGATGACATTCCGCGATATCTGTCACATGCATCTGGATATCGCCAAGATCACGAACAGCTAGCGATTGCAAGTCAACACCATACTCCATCGAATATGTAGTAAACGACTTGAACGCAGCTCGAACCGCCGCCGGAGTCGTCGAAGCGCCGGAATGCGAAATAGACGACTTCGACAACGGGATGCCGATGATTCCCGCAAGCAGCTGCTCTTGGCCGTCCCATTGGCGAATCCAATGAGCAACCTTGGTTTCCATGTGATCTCTGAACGCAGCTTGATCAGGTGGTTTGAGAAATGGGATCTCGCCACTCATTGCCCAGCCTCCTCCCTATTCGTCATGAGCTTACGGTTCCATACGCCCACCTTGCCGTTTTTGATGACACCAAACGTATGATTAACTCCGAAATGATAGGGCAGATAAGCAAGATTCGGTGCATCATATATCGTTAAATCCGCTCGCTTCCCTATCTCAATCGAACCAATATCATGGCCGCGCCCCAACGCGTTTGCGGCGTTGATTGTGCAGGCGGTCAGAATCTCTTCTGGCGTCATTTTCAAGTTCAGGGAAGCCAGCATCATGATTAGCTGGATCGACTCCGTTGGACAGGAGCCTGGGTTATAATCCGTTGACAGCGCCACCGGCAGCTCATGGATATCGATCATGTCGCGCGCGCGCGCATGTCTCGCCAGACCTAGGTTGAACGAAGTGCCAGGTAAGAGCACTGGAATCACACCATGCTCGGCCATCGCAGCCAACCCTTTATCCGTCGCTGCCAGCAAATGTTCAGCCGAAATCGAACCGACTTCGCCCGCCAGCTCTGCGCCGCCAAGCGGTTTTATTTCATCTGCGTGCAGCTTCGGAATCAAACCATATTCCCTCCCTTTCAGCAGAATACGGCGTGACTGCTCAACGGAAAAAACACCATGCTCACAGAACACGTCACAGAATTCAGCTAGACCCTGTTCAGCCACCATGGGAAGCATTTCATGAATGACGAGATCTACGTAGTCCTCGGTGCGACCTTTATAGGCTAGAGGTACCGCATGCGCACCCATAAACGTAGAAACGATATCAATCGTATGCTTATTGTTCAACTGTTTGGCCACTCGCAGTTGCTTCAATTCGTCCTCCACGGAGAGACCGTAACCGCTTTTTGCTTCGATTGTCGTGACGCCCTGCAACAGCATCTCGTCCAGGCTTCTATATGCTTTCGTAAATAACTCTTGCTCCGATGCCGCCCGCGTACTCTGCACAGTGCTAAGAATGCCGCCTCCCTGTGCCAAAATATCCAAATACGAAACACCAGACCGCTTCAATGCCAGCTCATTCTCACGGGAACCGCCGTGAACGAGATGGGTGTGTGGATCTATTAACCCTGGCGTAACCATACGCCCGCCAACATCCACAATTGCTGCAACTTCGATGTCTGTCAGACGCTCCAGAACAAGTTCGACAGGGCCGAATGTGACGATTCTTCCTTCACGTATGGCTACGGCTGCATCTGTGATTACATGAACTTCCTTCATCTGCTGCCCACAGCGCGGTACATTTCCTGGAGGGGTGACCAATTGGCCGATCCCTATCATGAGCAAATCAATCCGTTCCATCTCCTCACTCCTCCTTCACTGTCCTTGCTCACGCATAGGGATGCGAATGCCGTGCCCTTCCGCAGTTTCAATCGCCTCATCATAGCCCGCATCCACATGGCGGATCACACCCATACCGGGATCGCTGGTAAGCACACTGCGGAGGCGTTCATCAGCTGCATCCGTCCCATCCGCTACGATGACCATTCCTGCATGCAACGAGTAGCCCATGCCTACACCTCCGCCATGATGGACAGAAACCCACGATGCACCTGCTGACGTGTTGATCAACGCATTCAAGATCGCCCAGTCGCCAACGGCATCGGAACCGTCTTTCATCGCTTCCGTTTCACGGTTAGGCGAAGCCACGGAGCCGCAATCCAAATGATCACGACCAATGACGATGGGAGCTTTCAATTCGCCATTTCTCACCATTTCGTTCAGTGCGAGACCGAATCGTTCACGCTCACCATAGCCAAGCCAGCAGATTCGCGCGGGGAGACCTTGGAAAGCTACTCTCTCACTCGCCATCGTAATCCAGCGACGCAGATGATCATTCTCTGGGAACAGCTTCAGCACAAGTTCGTCAGTTTTGCGAATATCTTCCGGGTCACCGGAGAGTGCTACCCAGCGGAAAGGTCCTTTACCTTCACAGAAAAGTGAACGAATATAGGCTGGAACAAAACCTGGAAAATCGAAAGCATTCGTTACTCCTTGGTCGTAAGCGACTTGACGAATATTGTTGCCATAATCAAAGACGACCGAGCCCATTTGTTGCAGATCGAGCATCGCTTGGACATGAACCGCCATACTGCTTTTGGAAAGTTTCACATATTGTTCAGGATCCTTCTCACGCAATGCGGCTGCTTCGTTCAGCGTAAAACCAACTGGAATATAGCCGATCAAAGGATCATGAGCCGACGTTTGGTCTGTAACAAAATGCGGCTTAACACCCCGCCGCACGAATTCCGGGAATATTTCCGCTGCGTTCCCCAGAAGACCAATGGCTAGTGCCTTATTGTCTGCCATTGCTCTAGCAGCCAGCAACAGCGCTTCATCCAGCGTTTCCACTAGCACATCACAATATCGAGTTTGAATTCGGCGCTCAATGCGTGTTCGGTCCACTTCGACCGCGATGACGACACCCTCATTCATCGTGACAGCTAACGGCTGAGCGCCTCCCATACCACCAAGGCCTGCGGTCAACGTCAATGTGCCTTTGAGTGAACCGCCAGTATGTTGGCGAGCAGCTTCAGCAAATGTTTCATATGTCCCTTGCAAAATGCCCTGCGTCCCGATGTAAATCCAGCTGCCCGCCGTCATTTGCCCGTACATCATCAGCCCCTTTTGCTCCAGCTCACGAAAGTGCTCCCAATTCGCCCATTTCGGCACAAGTACCGAGTTCGAAAGCAGCACACGCGGTGCTCGTTCATGGGTTTTGAAAACCCCTACCGGCTTGCCAGATTGGATCAGCAATGTTTCATTGCTTTCCAGGCGCTGCAATTCGCGGATGATGGCATCGTAGGAAGGCCAGTTGCGAGCTGCTTTGCCGATACCGCCGTAGACGACGAGATCTTCCGGTCGTTCTGCCACTTCCGGGTCAAGATTATTCATCAGCATGCGCATAGCTGCTTCCTGAATCCACCCTTTGCAGGACAGTTCAGTTCCGCGAGGAGCGCGAATTACTCGTTTGTGAGGATTAGAATTCATCATAAGTGATCTCCTTCTAAGTTACGCTTATTCGTCAAAAAAGTGTCCCTGCCACAGCCTCCACCGCTTGCAGCCACTCACCTTCCAGCAAAGCCGTTGCCACGTTTTCGATATCACGGGAGGTTGAGCGGTCTTCCACAACGGGAGGTACGAGTGCCCGCAGCTTGTCGTACAGAACCCGCGTAGCAGGTGCAAGCCCCTCAGCTCCCACAAATTCAGCCGCTTCAGCTGCACAAATCAACTCGATAGCTAACACCTTGGACACGTTACTGATGATCTGTGCTGCATGACGTGCTGCTGTTGTTCCCATCGACACATGATCCTCTTGATTCGCCGAGGAGGGGATCGAGTCCACGCTGGACGGGTGAGCGAGCACTTTATTTTCCGAAACAATCGATGCACTTACATATTGCGTGATCATCATGCCGGAGCCCACGCCTGGGTTGTGGCTCAAAAAAGCAGGCAATCCTCCCGATAATGCTGGATTAACTAGCCGTTCGGTACGACGTTCGGAAATATTTGCAAGCTCGCTCATGCCAATTTTCAAAAAATCCATAGCAAAAGCGATCGGCTGCCCATGGAAATTTCCGCCGGAGATGACTAGACCCTTCTCCACGAATAACAAGGGATTATCCGTTGCGGAGTTCATTTCAATTGCCAGCTTATCCCCCACATAAGCAAGCACTTGGCGAGTAGCCCCATGTACTTGCGGTAAACAGCGCAGAGAATACGCATCCTGTACGCGAAGCTCACCTTGGCGTGTCGTCAACTTGCTGCCTCGCAGCAAGCTGCACAGATTTTTGGCTACGCCGATTTGTTCTGGATACGGTCGAACCTGCTGCACCTCATGGGCAAAAGCATCCGGAATACCACGCAAGCATTCGACCGTTAGGGAGGCAATCACATCAGCGATTTTCGCTAGCCGAAGGGATTGGATAAGTGCCAACGTACCGATAGACGTCATGATCTGAGTACCGTTAATTAGTGCTAGCCCCTCTTTGGCCTGCAAGCTAATCGGTTTGAGCCCTGCTCGCGAGAGCGCTTTCTCACCCGACATGCGTTCACCTTGGTAAAACGCCTCACCCTCGCCCATCAGCACCAGCGCCAAATGAGACAATGGAGCCAAATCTCCGCTAGCGCCAAGCGAGCCTTGCTCCGGCACGACAGGGTGTACGTCACGATTAATGCAGTCGAGCAACAACTGCAGCGTTTCTGAGCGGATGCCAGAATGGCCTTTGGCCAGTGCGTTCGCGCGCAGCATCATCAACGCACGAACCGTTGGTTCCGGCAGTGGTCTGCCGACGGCGCAGGCATGGCTGCGGATCAAGTTAACCTGCAGCTGCGCAGCATCTTGAGGGGAAATCGTCACATCGCTGAATTTGCCGAAGCCGGTCGTGACCCCGTAGACCACTTTGCCAGCAGCGACCAGTTCATCCACCATTTTGCGGCACGCGATGACACGTCTGAGTGCCTGCTCATCTAATACGACGGGCACATGATCATAAACAACCGCCGCGACTAACTCCGGTATCAATTGCTCTCCGTTTAATACAACAGGAGTCGCTTCTAGGTTGCTTTCCTGATGTTTGGATACCATCGCCATGGTCAAGTCAGACTCCTTTCCTTTCTCGCTTTACCAAAAGAAAGGGACCGTACGGAAGTTGTTAGCTTCCATTCGGTCCCTTTTTGAAAAAGAGGATTGTATGCGATTGTCCGGTATCCAGCTCCAGCCGATCCATCATCGCGATCACTCACTTTATCGTTATTTTGTTTTCCCTAATCTTACCTATTCCCATTTTCACACCTCGTTCGTAAGCTGTCAAGATGGCTTAAAGCCTAGTTGTGGCCGCATGACAAGTCCAACTTCATGTCAACGTTTGAGAATCGGTTTCAGTTGTGCAATGATGTCTTCCATTTGCTTCGAGCATTGCTCGTACATTTCTTTGGCCTTCTTATTATTAGTCGATAATCCATACAACATTAAATCCCCTTCACATTGTTTTAATGTGGCAAATAGCGCTGCTTTTTCCTGTGGCACAGGTACGGTGATCTTGTCATCATACAAATCAACAAACAATTGGCCGTAAGAATCCACTTGACCTAGAAATACATTTTCGACCGTGACACCTATTTTAACTAACTCCGTATTCAGCCATGCCCGGCTAAAACCTAGCGTAGCCAAAGGTTCGTCTATAATTACGCCATCCATGATCACTGCTTGTGGCTCCTTCTCAGGCGCAACTTGGATGCCTAGATGTTTTGGCGTTAGCGGTTGATTCTCACGTGTTAAGAGGACATTAATTTCTCCACTTGGTTCCATAATGGCAAATTCCACATCGGCCACTTTAAATACCGATCTTTTGCGCAGTTGCTCCATAAGTTCATCCGTGGTTAGGCGTTCTTTCTTTAAATTATCTTCCATGACTTTACCATCTCTAATGAGGATTGTCCCTTTACTATCAATGAAATCCCGCGCTTTTTTACTTTTCATCTGCAGAAATTCAATGCCTAAGGTGCAAGCCACCCATACCCCTATTGCTACCAACCCTAGATACCATTTCGTATCCGTGTCCAACGATATATACGCCGCGAGATTACCAATGGAAATCCCGGTGATGTATTCGAAGAAAGAAAGCTGTGTGACTTGCCTTTTCCCCAACAGCTTCGTCATCAGGAAAAGCACCACAATTGATAAAAATGTCCGTAAAACGATTTCAACCCAATCTAACACAATGAATCCTCCTTTTTGCGATGCCAAATTCCGATTGTATTAAATTGTTTGTTGAACGCGTGAAATTTATACAATAAAAGGAAAAACGCTAATAGAATTAGAGTGAAATAACCAGCTTCATGGGAAGCTGGTTGGTTCATTCTCATCTTATTTTACATGTGAACAATAATGTATTCCTCTTCGACGGACACGTCATATTTTTCGACAGAAACATCATACGTCTTTGTGCGTGTTTTCGGATCAACGATCATTTGACCCGTCTTGATGTCGAACTCCCAAAAATGCCAGGGACACCGCACGATTTCCCCTTCACGCTCAAAACAAAATTCTTCACCTGGCCCCTTCGATGTAAGGAATGATGTCGTGATGCCTTCACATAACGAAGCACACTGATGCGGACACAGATTGCGAATCGCGAAATACGTCCCGCCTAGATTGTAAACACCGACGCTCCGTCCACCTGCTTCGATGATCTTCTTCGAACCCGGCTTCAGCTCAGCAATTGTCCCTACCACATAACGATTCATACTGTGACTCCTCCTCTTTCACGCTGTGGCAAACCGTATAATTCTGCAGCATTTTGATAAAAAATACGCTCCCACGTCTCATTCGCCAGCTTCGGAAAAGCGTGCATCGGTGAATCAAAGTCCCAATGTGGAAAATCACTGGCAAACATCAGATTCGTCTCGGCAGAAATGGCCTCCATCATCGGTTGGAACAGTTCCATCTTCGGCGGCAGCTCCAGCGGCTGTGAAGTGACCCTAAAATGCTTGCGATAATACTCGCTAGGCGGTTCTTTCACCCATGGTGTCTGATGACGCAGCGCTTTCCAATCCTGATCCAGCCGCCAGATGAGCGGAGCGATCCATAGCATTCCGGCTTCCATCATAACCACTTTGAGGGTTGGGAATTTTTCGAAAACGCCTTCAAAAATAAAGCTTGCCAGGTGGGACATCATGATTTGTGCACGGGCTGCTCTGTATTCAATATAGCTTGATACATGTCCGGCACCGGTCGGCGGGTTGTTAATTCCTAATCCCTCCATACTGACATGGATTGTAAAAGGCAGATTATGTCGGACACACGCTTCATAAATCGGATGATAAAATCGTTGGCCATATGGCTTCTGAGCACCATTCGAGACGATAGCTTGTACCATGCCAGGATGGCTGCCCAGCCGATCAATTTCTTTTGCAGCCAGGATGGGGTCCTGTTTTGGAATAAGAATGGACCCTTTCAATCTGCTATCCCGCGATAGGTATCTCTCCGCGTAATAGTCGTTGTGCGCCGAACATACAGCCGCTGCAAAATCGGTATCTGGTGTACCATGAACATCGTATTCTGCTCCCGTAAGTATGCCGTATTCCAGATTGTATCGGTCTAAATGATATTTCTGCAAATGCTTCAAATGGCTGTCTTCTGTCCCATCATCCACATAGTGAATGTCTTGCATCGAGCCCCTAGTCCCTCCGTTTAAATACATGCCTCCTTGCGATGGCATACGCCATCCGAATGTGGACACTTGCTCACGATATACTCTTGGCATATATGACAGCATGTGCTCTCGTGGAGCCGATGCATGGATGTCTGTGTCTATAATCGATTGTTTTATTCTTGTTCTTGCAGCAATTGGATTCGCTTCAACAGTTTGGACCATTTCTCCAGGTTCGATCGTGCTCATTTGCGTTCACCACTCCTTGTATTTATTCAGCTGGATTGCATAAATCGGATCATGCATGAATCCGACATTTCGTTCCTGAATGAGATCTCATACTTTCATCTTACAGGCAGTGGTTTGCCAAATATATGCACGCATTTTATATATTTGCTGTACTTTTTTTAACGTGTTGCCTCTGACGAAGCCGTGAAATCATGGTACACTCAAGATAACCTATTTTTAGAGCAAAATGAGGTGAACTTGATGTACAATCCTTCGTTTGAATTGAACATATATACGTACGCCGGGCCGCAGCCAGGCTTTATCAAAAGTCAAGAAATACATAAATATTACGTCATACTTGGCGTAGAATCGGGTTCGTTCGATTATACGGTCGGTGACCTCTCCGGCAGAGCCTCATTCGGGGATCTGGTGTGCGTCCCGCCTGGTACTCTTTTTAAGCGAAAGTCGTTGGGAGAAATTACATTTCACCTCCTCTCCTTCACCTCACTTATCGAAAATAATCCATATTTTCCTATCCTTCCGGTGGGTAAAGTGAGTATTGGCGATGTTAACCGACTAACCTCAACCTATGCTTATCTTCGCAAAACCTGGCAATCCTCGGGGACGAGCTCGAATATAACAACAATAGCGAATCACATGCTTATGGATATTCTACATTTGTGTGATTTGGAGCGACAATACGCGCAAAGCCGCAAAAAAAGCACCGATCCTCTCATGCAACAGGCCGCTGGACACATCCATAGGCATCTGTTCGGTGAGATTCACATGCAGGATATTGCTGGGAAGCTCGGTATCCAACCTTCTGAGCTAACCCGCCGCTTCCGTTTGGAGTACGGGACCGTGCCCGTGGAATACGTCACGAAGCTGCGACTGGAGGAAGTCAAGCGTAGGCTGCTTGAAACCAACGATACGTTGGAAGCGATCGCTGCGCGTTGCGGGTATGAGAATGGATCGTACCTAAGCCGTGTGTTCCGTGCGAAAGTCGGGGTAACGACATCTGAGTTTAGGAACAACAATCAAATTTGATTGTTGTTCCAGCTGGTCGCGAGGCAGGGCTTGCGCTGTAAGCGCGGTTTTCGCGCTACCAGCGGCGGGATCTGCCGCGTTTGCGCGGGGCTAGCGCTGGATATGCGGTTTTCGCACCTATCTACGCAACAAAAGGGAGCTAAGCACAAAACGCTTAGCTCCCTTCCTTTCTCGCCTATCAGTTCATAGACGGCCAAAATGCAACATCATCCCATAGGACTTCGATGGCGCCACTATGATCTCGAACAAAGTTCACTGTTGATTTGCCCGTGTACAATTTAAACGGATTGAAATGTGTCAACCCAGCTGGTGTAAGGTTATTTGGATCGTAGGTCCAATTCGTCACATCAAAAATAACTTGCTTGGAGCCTCCAGCTGGCGTAATCGCCATATAAAATCGGCCAGTAGTCCCATTCCCTTGCTTGTAATAGATTTCACCAGTCAACCATTGCCCTGTAGGCACGCTAAAATTCCGATTATCCTGCACCCACACCGTATCGAAATCCGCTTCATCTTCGGAATCCGTAATTGGAGTTCGCTGCCCTTTGACCTGGAAATAGAACTTCTGACTGGATGCACCGCCCGCTGCTTTGGTCAGATTAAGGCTAACCCGATAGGGATAGACGGTGCCAGTGGTCCAGCTTGGCTGATTCCAAAACTCTGCGAGCGTAAACCAGCTCACGGGATCAGGAATTTGCTTAATAAGATCCACATCGGGATCCAGATAAACCCGGAATGAATAGTAAATCTCCGTCAATGTACTTGTGTTACTATACAGATTAGCTTGAACTCGGCCCTTCGTAATGTCATCGCCAACACTTCCCAGCCAATATTTCATAACCTTATTCCCCGAATTCGTTGGATCGGTTACGATGCTCGCATTACGGTCTGCGCAGTCCGTGCCTTGATACTGTACGCTGAATGAGCCGAATTTCGAATACCCATCGAGATGGGTTACCCAATCATTCGGGGACGTAACCGAAGTATCTGTCCCCGTTATATCCGTTATACAAGATGCACTTGTCGCTCCGGTAGAACCGGATTCAAAGCCTGAATGAAAAATAAGTGAGCCACTGGGAGCGTATGTGGTTCCTGTAGGTGCTGATGGCGCTTTCACAAAACGCACAGCATCCGCTATAACAAAGCCATCCGTACTGTCATTACGAATTCGAACATAGCCGCTCGTTCCCGAAACGAAAGCATAACGACCGACGAAATTCCATACGTCACCACCGTTCGAACGTTGGTTCACAGTAAGTGTCGTACTGCCGCCACTATACGAAATATCAACCGGCACGTTGGAAGCACGATTTGCTGAGGAATTCCATCGCATATAGACATCATAGTTACCCGATTCGGTCAACGTTGGGGTATACGTGATGGACTTCGAGCCTTTGCTCGTATTGCCATCATGCGCATAGTTCGTTCCGTAGAAACCTGTAGCCGATGTCGATGTACTCCACGTCCCAACGGTTGTGATACCTGTCGTAGCATTGTTGTCCACGATAACTTCAGCTGCTTCTACACGTGCTGGGTTCATAACTAAGCTGAAGAGAATCGCACCCATGCAGGCAAGCAGACTAAGCATTCCTACTTTGTTATTCAACCTAACGCCTCCCTATTAACTTCAAAATACGAGAGATATCTGTGACGGGTCCGTAAGCTAAACCAACTCGTTTCACTTCGACATGGACAGAGCTCAATCACCTCCCTTATTATATGAAGTTAATAACTCACCTCCTTTCTTTCTGGCAGCATCGCCTAGGTTAGTTCCATAGCTGTTTTATTCGACTGGTTGCCCTACAACTAGGGTCTTATTCGCAATTAGAATCCTGTCTCCGACAGTCACCATCACCGAGATTTGGGCTTCACCAACGCCCGTAATCGTTATATGTCCGGACTGATCGACTTGAGCAACTGCTGGTTGGCTCGATGCGAACACCGTTTCAGTTGGTGTCATCTCCACAATCTCCCCGCTCGCGCTTTGTCCTTGGACGATCAATTGCAGCTCCTCACCAACCTCATATTGGGTGCTTTGTGAGAAATACGTATCCCATTTGGATTGGTCATCTTGCGCTTGAGCTTCACTTTCATAAAAACGCACATCCGAAAGTCCATTCCATCCGCTTCGTGTCTCACCATAGCCATAGCATTTCAATCGAACGAATCGCGCCTGTACATCGTTTAACGCATAAATCTCCGGATACAACGTCGTACCACTCGTTTTCAAACCCGTTTGAAGCACTTGCCAGCTTTCACCATCATCTGAAATTTCCACATCGAAGTTGTACGATCGTTCATTTCCAAGATAACCAGCAACCCCCATCGCATGAACGTTGACAACGTTACCGAAATCATAGCTGATCCACTTGACTTCGCCAGCGCTCGTCGTAGACCACCTCGTGTTCAAATCATTGTCTATCGTTTTTTCCGGCGTATTGGTATTTGCGTATCCATCATTCGATAGCACGCTCTCTACAGGAATCCACGTTTTCACAAGTTCCTCCTGCACTTCGCCTTCGATAGACAACTTCAGCATGGCAAGATTCGCAGGTTGATTAGACGAAAATGGATCATTTACAAAATGGAACGTATACGTCCCAACACCTTCCATTTGCAAAATGGTTGGCATACTGGCATTTTGTGCCTGTTGGATGGTTGCACTCGCCCCATTGTAGCTTTGTATACCTATTACGGGGATACTACCATCCGGATGAAGATTAAGCTGATAGCTCTTCACTTCAGGTTTGAAGAAATCCGCAAGCTTCCCATCGACGGTGACATGCTGTGACAGCAACTGTACTAATTGTTGCTGGAGAGCTTGCTCACTGGCACCCGTAAAGGAAATGGCCTCTTTACCAAAAATAAGAAGACCTGAGGCATCCTGATAGACTTGAATACCCATCGCATGTGCAAGTTCCTCCGCCGGGAAAGATATCACTCCATTCACCGATTGTGCATCCAAGTTCATCATCATTCTTTCGATATGAATCGTATAAGTCGTCTGTAAGCCAGCTTGCGAAGAGACAATAATCGAAAGTACATTATCGCCAATCGAGAGCGCTTGGGTATAAGCAGTCCCCGAAGGATGTGCCATTCCGTTGATCAGGAGGGTGTCGGTCGGTGAAGAAACGGATGGCGTGATGTCAATGCTCGTCAAGCTATTCCCCGTTACAACCTCATAATCTGTTCTAAGGGGGCTAAATGGCAATTGACCTGGCGTCATCAGCAAATCCCCCAAAACTGGCGCTACGCCAGCCTTTTTCACATTCAAATAGTAGCTCAGTTGGGTACCATCCTCAGCCCTAATCGTAATGGAAATGGGGGTTACACTAGCGGATAAAACCGCTGTGAACGTTTCCCCGGACAAGAGAGGATCACCGTTTATTTTCAAACTTTGATACACTTGTGAAGTTACGGTAGGTGTTATTTCCATGCTGGTTACTTCATTCCCCACCTCAACATCATACGTTGTCGTCTCCGGCCTGAAATTCAACTCCCCAGGATTAATCAACAGACTGCTCAAGGTGGCATCATTACTCATTTTGCGAATAAGTACTTGATACGTCCTTTGTGTATCATCTTCGGCGGTAACTGTGATCGCTACAGGTGTAGAATTCCCTGTGAGGACAGCTCGGTAAGCAACCCCTGACCCTTGGCTAGTGCCATTAACTGTCAAATTTTTATAAACGGCGGATGACACGGTTGGTGTTAGATCAACGTGAATCGTCTGCGGAGGAACTGTGATCTGATAAGTAGCTGATACCACATCATAAGCCACTGTACCTGGAAGTGCCGTCAACCCACTTAATGTGGCATCATTACTCTTAGGTACCTCGAATTGCGGTACAAAGCGAATGGCATCAGCCATCACATAACCGTCCGTTCCAGCCGCATTTATTTTAATAAAATTCGTATTTCCTGCTGCAAAATGATAGGTTCCGAGCAGATTCCAAACGCCGCCCGTCCCGTTAGCCCGCTGATTGATTGTCACAATATCACTTATTCCATTATGATAAATTTCAAAAGGCACATTACTTGCTCGATTCAGTGCTCTGCTCCAATTTGCATACACCGCATAGGATCCCGCTCTGGGTATCACAGGGGTGTATTGAATCGTTTGCCCTTTGTTCTCTGTGCCTTGTACGGACTCATAATTGCTGCCATATTTATCACTTGCCGAGGTGCCTACTGTCCATGTGCCTGTTCGCGTTACGCCGGCGTCCGAATTATCCACAACGATATCCGATGCACCTACACCCAGATCCGCCGCTCCCACCGGAGAAGCAATTCCCAGCAGAAGTGTTCCGAGCCAGACCAGAAGCAGTAACCGGCTTATCAACTTTTTCCCCATATAAATCCTCCTTGTATATAACTGATTCATTTCACCTGAATAAATCGCCTATATCTTTTAGCTTGGGCAAGAATGAGATCGCATAGGGATCAGAATTCAATAAGTGGGTTACAAAGGTTACTTTGCCTGTTTCTGCGTTATAGGAACTTCCCAATGTGGGAAGCAGCAATTTCTCTTGATTGACGCGCCAAACCATAAGATTTTGGTTCAGCTCTTCCGTTGCAGCTTCATATGGAATGGTCAGTGTAACACTGCTCAGCAGGCTGACCCACGGAATAGGTACTTGATTCTTCAAAAGTGTAAACTTCACAGCGGGATGACTGCCAATGACCTTGCTGGCTAAGCTTCCGAACGTTATTGGGTTTACTTTTTCGATTGTAAAAGTAATCTTCGTATCTGGTTGTTGGTAAGGCAGCATGTTACCCAGCAATTGTGCGGAGCCGATGTCGGTCTCAACAAGTACCTTCAAATTCTTATTCGAAGAGGACACTGCCTCTACCGGCAGTCCCACCTGATAAGAGGTCGCTTGCTGCGTCGAACCAACTTGAATCGTTACCGTTTTTATTCCCTTACTGTCAGGCACTGCATGCTGCAATGCGCTCTGATATAAATCGGAGCTGACCGATACTTGTACTGTCCCCCCCGCTGTAGTTGGTGGAGCAGGCATGAGGATACGAGAGCCTTCTACCGTCGGTGAAGGCAGTGCATCTTCGACGGGTAAGACGGCAACTCTGCCACCATAATTGATAATTGCATGGCTGGATGCCTCATCCACACGGTAACTTCCGCCCATTCCTTGGGTAACGAATTGCACAGGTACCCAGGTGTGCCCATTTGCCTGTTTCGTTGTCACGCTGGGGTCATTCGGGTGAATAAGCGTCCTGCCGCCATTCGCGTAGGCAAGCGGACTACCTTTGAACAAGCCAATATCATCCCCCAGCTTTTGTCCTAAAAGGGAAGTACTCTGATCTGCAAGCGTCCACTCTGCCATATTCGTGATGACAGGAAATTCAGTCGGCGGTGCTTCTCCGGCTTGCAACGGTACGAATTCGACAGCCAAACGAATGGTGTTCTCATGCTGTATCCGGATCGCGAGCTTCGACCCGTAGTTAGAGCTTTGTACCGATGGATTTGGCGATTGTGGCAGCGGCTTGGCATCCATGATCGAGAAGCCAGCATCTGCTGGTCCTTCTACAATGTGTGCCCACACGCGTTTGTTATTTATCGTCAGCATCGCAGACTTACGGTCTTCACTCGTTTGAACCTTGGCTGATGTGTGCATGAACCACCAAACATCCACGTCGGTATTTGCTGTTATTTCATCTTGGAGCAATAACTTCGAGCGATTATCAAACAATCGCATTCCTCTACGGACCGTTGTGGCATCGGCGGCATAGGCTTCCGTCATGTCCAACGTACCGAATGCTTCTGTGGCACTAGACTGCGCATCCATCACGCGACCTGTCGCATAAATATCTTGATCGAAGCCGCCATCCGGATTGATGACAAGCGTGTTCTGTCCTTCCGCTCTCGTCGTGTAGTATTGAAAACGACCACCCGTCGTGTCGGAATAGCCCGGCCAAGCATAGTTACCCGGTCCCCTCATGGTAGCCCAGCGTTCACCAAGCGCATCAATGACGAAAGTACCATTGGATAGCGCGGAATGGTTTTCTTTGTTATACCCGCCTTTAAGCCCGGCAAAAATACCGTTGTCATCCTGCCAAGAGCTTCTCATCAGCACAGCATTCGGGCCCTCATGAAACTCATAACTTTTATCCAATGGAAAGCTTCCTGTTGCCGTGCTGTTGACCGATTCGTACCATAACAAAGCAAATACTTGATCTCGCGTTGCCGCAACTACCGGATTATACGTTTCTTGCTGCAATCGCAAGTAATACCAGGCATACTGTGGCTTGTTGAACTTATTCGCAAACCATAACATTAGCGGGCTATTTGGCTTTCCTACAGAGCTGTCCCCGTAGTTGAACGCTCCCTCTGAGCCAGACATATAGATCGGGAAGTCCGGCGTGTTGGCAACACCTGGAGCATCATAGAGACGATATTTGGCTGGTAACGCGAATCCTTCATTAAAGGACGACTCAAAGGTCGCCATCGCATTCGTTAAAAAGTTGGTCCCATATACCCAATACATAGCTCCTTCTGGATAGGCGCCATCGTTGGCATATTCCGTAATTCCCCTTTGAATGGAATTTGACCCTTTTTCCAACAAAAATTCGGATAAGTTCGGATACTCATCAGCAATGGCAATGGCCGCGCTCATAATGGAAGCATTACAGACTAAATTCCAGTTGTGGGAAGCGCTTACAAAGTTAGTCCCACTTATGATGCCGTTATACGCATCCACGGCGTACGTGAGTCCTTTGTCCAACATCGTGTCCCGAATAAATTGCCGCTGTTCCTGCGTCCAATCATAATAGTTCCAGTCATAAGCAATCGCATAAGCTTGAAGCATCTCCGCTACGGACAAGAAACTCGATGGCTTCCAGGTCGGATACGAGGCGGTATTTTGAATTTCCAGCCACAATCGATTCAAATATTTCATATCACGTTCCATCTGAAAGGCCATCGATAGGATATAGGTCCGATTCTCCATTTCGCGGGCATGTTCCAGAATGGCATTATTGGTAGGCTCGATTCCATAGGGTCGAACGGGCTCTGTTAATAAGACGTCTGCACGTTTTTTCACGTCGTTGTACCACTGCATGGGCCTGTAATCCGTTGCAATCTTAGCCTTGATGGTATCGAAATCATTCACGAAAAGGCGGGGATGTTGCTGTTTCACATTCGGAATCATCGGTGTCGCCGGCAGCACGGAAAGCTTGGTATCTCTGACACCTGGCGTGACAACCGTCATTTCTTTTCCCCTTACCGTAATATTATCGATATAATAGTCCTGCGCATCCGCATTGGTAGGAAAGAACTCAATGGACTTAATGTTCTTCACCTTAACCCCATTATAGAAGCCTAGTTGATCCACGATTAGATTCCCATTCTGCCAAACCGAGAAGGTATCCGTGTCTGTATCCAGTTCAACCCTCATCGCAATCCATTGCTTCGTTGGTAGATCTACTCGAATGCGTGTGGTTGCATTTACCGCAGGAATATCCAATTTAAATTTACCGTCTATCGTTGCTGGTGCCGTCGAAATCGAAGTGACGATAGATTCGCCGTTATCCAGATTTCCTTTAATTTCTGGAAGCTTCATTTGCTTGGCGGGATTCGCTTCTACCCTTAAATCGTAAGTTAAGACCACCTTTCCCTCTAATGGATCAAATGTCCTTGATGCTTTCGTATTCGCCTTTCTGCTTGTCGATTTCAAGCTGTGATTCGTAGGATCAGATCCTGTATCCACGCCATTATCTGGTCTTGTCACTACCGTCATGGGCACGCCATTCGTAAATGTCCAAGCTGTCAATTGGCTGACATCTGTCACGTTATCAAAATTCTCTTGATAAAGTATCGGAATTTCCTCATCTGTTGCTGCAGAGGCAGCAAGCGGTAAACCGCTTGCTCCCAGAAGTATTGTTGAAGTAAGTATCCCAATAGCACGCCATTTCTTAGCTAGCATTTTGATCATCTTCACCCTTCCTTCCCTCATCCTAAAATAATGATTCTTTTAGCCTGCGCTAACCGCATTTTCCCCGAGTCTCCAATGCTTCAATTCTTTTTCAATGACGAATCGAATATTATCGACGATCGAGTACTCGTAGGTCCCATACGGTCGATGTGTTATTCTTTCCACGTAATCTCCGCTAGCCACAACATTTCGCAGAGCCTTGCCAATCTCATCTTGCATGGAAGCATGCTGCTCACCAATACGAATCAGCGCGATAACCGAATGTGAGAAGAACTGGAAATACGTATCGTTATATTTCTTCTGCCTCGCACCTTCCGTACCGTCTCCTGCATTGTAGAGGGCCCGCTCGATTTCCTCTGGATCCTGTAAAAGACGAATGAGCTCGGAGGCGATTTCCTTATCCCGCATTCTCCCCAGCAAATAGATGGCCATGTATCCGCGCATTTGATTGTTTTTGCGGCAATCCTGTAGAACGAGCGAGTCCCGCTCCATGACCATGGCACGTAGATTTGGCAACGCTGCCTCATCCTCCAATAGTGCTAAGGCAAAAGCACAATGCTTGCGAAGCGACTCCTCGCCCTCCTGCATCCAACTGCGCAGATGCGACTTCATCGCGCCGCCGAGTCTTCTGCAAGACCAGATTGCCACACCGGGTTGCTCACTCATTAAGCCTTGCCGGATCTGATCCGGATCGGTTAGCCAAACGATCGGCAGTGCTGGTTTCCTCCCACCTGGATAAGCAAATTCATACCCTTTATCGTTGTGTGGATCAAAGCAACCCGTTTCAGTCAGATGCTCGATAAGCTCTTCATACGGCACATCCTTCAGTGCCAGACTGTCCTTGATCGCGATATAGGCAGCCGTTGCTGCGGCTTCGCCAGACTTTTGCATATCTCGGTTCATTCTTACACACGTAGATAAATCATGATCGACAGATAAGCAGCGACCTGCAGCAAGCAGCCCCTCGAATCCCTTAGGGATCATTGCTCCCAAGGGGACTGGAACCGTAATATTAGCTGCTCCTAGATTACTGGCAACAAACCAATCTTGCAGATGCTGACTCTCGAAAGCATGGTCACGGCCATGCTTATCAATATCCGCATTGGCATAAAACACGGGTTGCTCTGTCGTCCTATCTGCGAAGAAGTCCCCGAGTGCAATTGTTTCTTCGCCTTCTATTAAACGGCCTTCCCTAACACCTAATAATGGAGCGATATGCAGTAACCGATTGTCGTTGGAGTACGTTTCTTCCAAATGCTGCGCATGCGCAAGAACCAAAGCCGTGGAAAATGCATTTCCATCCGTTTGGTTCGTACAGCCGGAATCGAAATTTCTCCAGCTTACTTTATTACCTGCTGCGAATACTTTAACGCTTGTAAAAGGCTGCGTTCGACCATCCAGCTCTCGACCATATTGGAAGCCGCCTCCAGCCAAGTGAACAGCTTCAGCATCTCCTGTACAATCGATCAACACCTTGCAGTTCACTGACTGTATGCCTCTTGGCCCTATGAAGCTCACGCCTCTTACTTGCTTGCCCTCCAGATAAACACCTGTTATAGCTGATTCATAAGCAAGCTTCGCACCATAACGTATCGCTTCCTGCTCCAAAACGTACTTCTTGGCCTCTACGTTGTAAGCACTCGACTTCGTGTAGATCGTATCCACATAGTCAGCTACCTTCTCATCCAACTGCTCATATAATCCCCCAGTAGAACCGAAATAGTAGCCGTTAACGGAACCTGCCGTTCCCATGCCGCCCATACAGTTCATACGATCGATGCCAAGGACTTTCAACCCTTTGCGAGCAGCGGTAATTAATGCAATTGCACCTGATGTGCCAAGCCCCGCTACGATGACATCATAGCTTTGGGCAAATTCAGGCAACTCTGTTTCTGTAACTGTTATGGCACCATTCACATTTTGTGATAACCGCATGCTAGTTCCCCCTTCCAAACGCAAGTCCTGCTTCAAATGCCTCTAAAGGATTGCGAAAAGCACCGGATGGATGACTCCACCAGTTCGGCTCAATGGCAGTCGGCTCTTGAATAATTTGAAGCTCGAAACAGCCAGCTATTGCAGCAATCGTCCACTTTTCCCATACATCCGGCCTATTCGCCCACATGTGATGCAGCTTGTGCCTAGCCGCAATCCAGTCATCCTCAACATCAACAGTTACTTTCACAATCCATTCACCCTGAAGCTTACCAGTGGCAAAGCGAACATTTTCCATGGTGAACAACGGTACTTCCACCCCCTCTTCACGACAACTCAGCATCGCATTCAAGCTTTTGGACACGACACTACCTGGCAATGCGCTTTCCGATCGGGTGTCCATAATGCAATCCGTTGTGAACCGGCTGAAGCCAGAGGCATTGTATACGGTCACTTCGAATCCCTCAGCTAGGCTGCTAATTTCCGTAACATCGGTATGCAGCATGATCGAAATGGCATCCTCAGAAATCTTGTTGTAGAGCACAGGGGCAATGGCAGGAATGTGAACAGTTCCCTCCTCTGACAAGATACCGCGATCGAGTAATTCTTTTTTCAACTTCTCGCCTTCTGCGGTTACAGATGTTTGCTGCCAACCCTCACCTAGATGATAGCTATTAATGAATTCATGTCCGACAAGCGCTGTTCTTTCAATCACAAGTGCGCCTTTGTTGGTATACGCTGCTCCCAGCCCTGCAAATGTTGCTCCAATAATAATCATCGGATAATACCGATGCTCCATGTGAACCACGCTGGATCACCTCATTTCGTTGTCTGGACAATCAAGTACGAAGCATTAATATTTTTTGCCTTCCCGATACGCGCTTGGTGTAACCCCTTCGTACTTCTTAAATACACGGATAAATGTGCTGATACTGTAAAAACCTACAAGATCACTGATATCTTTAATCAAAATATCATCTTGCAACAGAAGTGTTTTGGATTGATCCACTCTATACTTATTGATATACTCGGTTAAATTATCGCCGACTTGCTCCTTGAAATAACGGGATAAATACGAAGGATGCACATTGAAATTCGCGGAAATGGTTCCAATATTGAGATCCTGATCGCGGTAGTTTTCGGAAACAAAGTTAAGCACACTTTCCTTCAAACGGATTTTCTTGTTACTCTTCTTTCGTTCTTCCACATATCCGCAAATTTTTTGTAAGAACTGCGTCATGCGCTCTCGCATCGAGGCGACGGTACTCCCGTTCATGAGCTCACGAATCGCTACCAAATTTTCTTGATAAATCTCCGGGTGATCTAGATTGGATTCCATCGCTGCCTTCATCATCGTAGAGCTAATGTCAAACATGAGGCATCGAATCATGTCTACTGAAATATTTTTTTCAGCCAAATTATGGTCAATGATGTCATCTAACATCGCCTTCGCACCAAGAAAATCACCTGCATTCACATAGTTAATTAACTGATGTTCCTTCTCCATCGTATAGTCGTATGACGGCTTCTGCACTTTGATTTGATCATGCCAAATGATCGTCTGACCGCCAAGCAACATCCGGTACTCCATCGCTTCCAGCGCCTCTAGATAAGCTACGGGAAGCTGCATGGAAGATTTATGATTAGAGCTGATGGATACGGTGAACAGAATGTGAAAGCGATTACTAATAAACCTCTGAGACTCTTCCGCTAAGCTTTTGAGATCAGCAATTGCGGTTTCAGCAGATGTGCCCGGCTCAAAGTTAATGATACAAGCAAGCATTTCGTCTACTTCTGTCATCCAGCCTTGATGCTTCTGTCCTGCAAGCTCCTCCACAATATTCGTCATGATAAGGTGAACGAATTCACGCTTCTTCTCCACATCCTGCTCATCATGCCGAAAGAAGCCGCTATAATCATCGAGATAAAATAAGACAACGGCAAAATCCTCAGAACGAAGTTTAATACCATATTCTGGGAGGACATCTGCAATCGGAAAATCGTTCTCAATTCTGCCTTTGAGAAGCCGCACAAGGAGATTGGATCGCAGGGTCTTATTCTGCTTTTCAATCGTACGATTCATATCTTGATAGCGGCCAAATGTGTTATCAATCGCTTCCTCCAGATAGTCATACTCGTTGGACTTGGCGTGACTTAACGTCTGATTACCACTGCGTTCAGCGACGCTGCGCACAAGCTTCTGGAGAGGCGAATAGTTTCTTTTGGCGAGCAGCACGGCAATAATTAAGCCAATAATTAAGGCAACAGCCAACATGAGCAGTGACATATTCCACACATACTCCGACTTTTCACTATAGAGTTTGGCAGGAAGGACATAGACATACTTCCAGTTACTCTGCTGGGATTCGATGTACGAAAGAACAACCTGTTCGCCATCCCACACAGCAGACGTATTTCCGATACGTTCTCCACCTTTTTTGGAAAAATCAAACGTCCGCTCCCGTGCCTTATCGCCTTCCGTCGAAGCCAACAGCTTATTCTGGGCATCAAAAATGTAGACATTTCCTTGATTATAGGTTTGGATATTACGAATGGATGACAAAAGACGTTCTTCATTTAATTCAATAACAAGAGCTGCTGGATAGGAGCCTCCTTGTTGAATAGGAAGTCCTTGGGTATAAATAATGCCATTTTGCACAACGCCGCCTAGCTCAAGAAAATTATAGAAAGAGCCTCTTTGGGTTTGTGCCAAGTAATTCCGCCACTGCTCCATAGAGATTCCGGTGGCGCTAATATTTTGCTTATAAAATAAATCGCTTTGATAGTAAGAACTATCGCTGAGAACAAAATCTCCCTCGGGGAAGTAGATATAAAAGTTATTGACGTACCGTTTAGAAATGTTATAGGCTTTAAACTCCGCTAGCAGCTGGACGATGGATAGACGTTCCGTGGTACCAATATCTTTCTGAGCGCGTGCTAAGGTGCTGACCCTCGGATTAAGAGAGATAACCTCCGTCAAGCGATACGTGTAATCAATGTAGTTGTCAATCTCTTGCTGAAGCTGTGACAACAAAGCTGAATTCGCTTTAAAGATCTCATCTTCAATCACCCGTCGCGTTTGCATATGCGTTGCAGCCATCAAAATAATTGGAATCATCAGCACAATCGCATAGGAACCCAGCCATTTGCTTCGTATGCCACGCCATTTCCAACTATACCTTAACTTCATGTCACTACACCTCGGATGCCAGATTTCTTATTCCTTCACCGACCCTATCATAACACCTTTCACAAAGTATTTCTGCAGAAAGGGATAGACAAATAGAATAGGCAAAGTCGCAATAATGATCGTGGCATACTTGATACTTTCTCCTACCGCTTCTACATCTTCGATAGCAGCATTTCCCGACATGTACGACGTATTGTTCTGAATTAAAATTTCACGCAGAATCAATTGAAGGGGAAATAACTCGCGATCTCGGAGGTAGAGCATCGCTCCAAACCAGGAATTCCAGTGTGCAACGCCATAAAATAACAGCATAACAGCCATAACCGGCATAGAAAGCGGGATGACAATTCGGAACAGTATCGTGAAATCTTGGGCGCCATCCATCCTAGCTGACTCGATCAGGCTTTCGGGTATCGTACTAAACGAAGTACGAAGAATGATGAGATTCCAAGTGGAAATAAGCCCAGGAATAATTAACGCCAGCAGATTGTTGCCTAAATGCAGCCAATTGTTAACCAACAGATACGTCGGAATCATACCACCTGAGAAAAACATGGTGAAGACGATCATCAGCATAATGTGCTTCGTCCATACAATGCCCTTACGTGATAACACGTACGCGCCTAGACTAGTCATGATCAAATTCATAATCGTTCCTACAATGACTATGAACAGCGTGTTCATATAACCGCTTATGATATTCGGATTTTTGAATACCAGTTGATAGGCTTCTACCGTAAATCCAACAGGAGCTACTAGCAGTCCTGTTTGCGCGATCAGTCTCTTGGAATCACTCAACGAAGAGAACACGACAAATAGGAACGGATACAACGTGACGGCGATCATCAGTACCATAAACAGGACATTCAGTATTTGGAAGATCGTTTCTCCCGTACTTCGGCGAATCGAATTAAGTACCATTTGATTTCCTCCTGCATCGCTTTACCATAAGCTGTTCTCGCTAACTTTCCTGCTAATTCGGTTGGCCGTTATGAGCAGGATAAAATTGATGGCAGCTTGGAATAATCCGATTGCGGTCGCATAGCTAAATTCGAAAGAGCCCTGCAAGCCTTTACGGTACACGAATGTACTGATCATATCTGCGGTAACATAGGTATTCGGATTATAGAGAAGAATAATCTTCTCGAAGCCGACGTCCAGCATATGGCCAACTTTTAGAATAAACAAAATAATAATGATTGGCATCATGCCTGGAATCGTTACATTCAGGATTTGTTTCCAGCGATTGGCGCCATCAATCCTCGACGCTTCATACAGTTCTGGATTAATACCCGTGATGGCAGCTAAGTAAACAATCGAACCCCAACCGACTCCCTGCCAAATATCTGAGATTATATAAATACTGCGGAAATATTCCGGATGAGCGAGTAAGACCTGCCGTTCCATGCCGAACCAAACCAAGATGTCCGTAATAAAACCATCTCTTGCTAGAAACTGCGTAATCATTCCACAAACAACAATCAGGGAGATAAAATGCGGCAGATAGGTGATCGTTTGAACGAGCTTCTTGAACCGCTTGCTGACAATTTCATTAATAAGCAAAGCGAAAATAATGGGGGCTGGGAACGAAATTAGCAGCATGTAGACATTGAGCAGCAGCGTATTCTTCAGCAGTCGCCAGAAGTAATAGCTTTGGAAGAAGCTTATGAAATGATCGAATCCCACCCACGGACTGTGCAGGAACCCATCTGCAATCCGATAATTTTTAAAAGCAATGATCGCTCCATACATCGGAACATAATGGAAAATAAGATAAAAAAGGACGACTGGAAAAATCATGACATATAAGTATTTGTGCTTTCGATAGTCGTTAACTAGCCATGACATGCCTCTTCCTCCTTTCACTTGCGAATTCGATAGGGCGCCTGTGCTTTTGCTATATAAGAAGCGCCCCTACGCATTCGAGATATTGTGCCTATTTACGGCTGTTGTAACGTGTTAGCGCCGTTTGCTTAAGTGTAAGCGCTTTATCAACTTTCATGTTTTTCAACTGTTGCACGTATTTATCGTAATTCGTAAGAGGCTCAGAACCCATGATAAATTTCAGAACCATTTCATCTCTGTACGTCTCTACCTCAGCCATAATCGCTGATAGCTCTTGAACCTCATCATTCGTATGCGATACGCGTGGGAAACGAGTATTATTAATATTTTTCACATACTTATTGAAAATATCTACCGCTTGCTTCTGTTGATCGAACTTATAATATTGTTCTGTGTAACGATCGTCACCGACAAATCCTGGTGCTGGTGTAGACACACGCAGGTATTTCGCCATAGCTTCGCCGACAGACAGCTTCTCTGGATTGTTTACAATTAAATCCGTATATTTCGGGAATTTGTTCTCCGATTTAAACGTGACGCCTTCTACACCGAATGATTTTAAAATATTACCTTCGTCAGAATATAAATAATCTAACCATTTGGCTGTTTGCGCTGCGTTCTTGTTCGAAGGTGTAATCGCCGCACTGCCATCACCACGATACTCGTAAGCAGCTACGAAAACATTCGGCTCTTGCCCCTTTTGCAGAACAGGATGTTGCAGTGGGACTAAGTCAAAGGTTTTATCGTTCGCTGGAATGGCATTCAGATACTTGCCCATGCCACTGCCGATATAAGCGATGAATGCGCCTGACCCTGCATTTGTAATTTTACTGTCTTTCGCTTTTGCATCTTGTGTAGCGAAATCCACATCTAGTAAGCCTTCTTTATACCAAGCATTCATCTGAGTTAAATATTGCTTATAGGACTGCTCAATAGGACCATATTTGACCTTGCCATTGTCGAGATAGAAGCTGTTGCTGATCCCATAGGCACCGATAAACCGATCCGCTTTCAACTCGTCACGTGTTACGGTAAGTGGTGTTTTGGCACCTTTCTTTTCTTTGAAAGCTCGAAGCACCGTCGTCCATTCATCCATGGTTTCTGGCGTTTGCAGGTTAAGCTCTTTCAACCAATCCTTCCGCATGACGAATCCGCTGCTCACATCCGAATGACCAACGCCAATCGCCGGGAAGGAATAGATGGCACCTGAATCCGTACTTATATCTTTTTTCAAATCGGGGTGCTCTGCCAAATATTTTTTTAAATTCGGTGCATTCTTATCGATTAGATCGTTCAGAGGAATAATGACCTTGTCCGCGATAGCCTTCTCTGGACCACCTGGATACGTGGTGAAATTGTATTCAATTACATCAGGCAGATTACCGGAAGCAATCAATAAGTTAAACTGCTCTTTCTCACTACCAATCGCAGGATGTTGAAAGTCAACTTTCACACTGGTTTTCTTCTCTAGTTCCTTATAGAACATATTCTCACTATAATTCTTCATGACACGTGCCGAATCCGTCGGTAAGCCAACCCAATACGACAGCTTAATAGGAGCTGTTGATGCTGCTGGTGCCGATGAACCTCCAGGCGCGGTCGATCCCGCAGGTGCTGCCGAGTTGTCAACCGAAGATGGCGTAGAACCGCAACCTGTTACGAGACTAGCTGAGATTGCAAAGACCGATGCAACTTTAACAGCAGTTAAACTTTTCATAAGTTTCAATGATCTGACCTCCTTATAATGTATCCCAAGTGCCCCCCACTTTATTGGCTTGTGTTCCGTGGATTGACCTTAGTATACCGAGGGCTTATCGATCGTGACAATCTGTAAATCATGAGATGGCTTCGCATTTGATGACGATGTCATGAGATGCAAAGTCAAAGCATGAGATGCACATGATGAAAAGCAGTGATGAAAAGCACAAAGAGGAGTTGCCTAAGCAACCCCTCCCATTGCAACCCTTATACCTTACATACCCCATGGTAAGCAAGCAAATGATAATACGGCCCATTCATATCACTACTTAGCCGCCATTTGATGTCACTAATTAACGCATAGGCATGTTTGGCCTGTACCTGATCATAGGCCTGAAGCAGCGTAACTTCCTGCTCACATCTTTTCATACAATCCATCAAAAGCGCGTGTCTATTTTCCAATTTTGTCATCATTAGCATGCGATATCGGAAGAACATCTCTGTGTGTACTTTGAAGACCTTAACTACTTGTATTTGAAAATCTAGACAAGCCCTTAACGTCACATAGTCCTCGTCTACGAGTTCACGTTTACTTTGCTCCAGGATTTCGCTCATTTTCAAGATATTTATAAGTGCCTGTTCTTTCTCAGCAAGGATTAGGGCTAAATTTTCTTCCGTAGGCTCTAAAATCCATTTCTTCTCTTGACCAGCTGTATTGTAAGGATGATCCAAATACGCCAACTGCCACTCATATCTTTCAATCGAGCCAATAAAAGAGGAATGGAAATTATTCACGATAGCTTCATTTGCATAATGGGCTTGTTCTGCGACTTTCTCCGACAATTGGAAAAATTCCAGCATCTGATCAGGGTATCCCTTTCTCTTACACATTCGCCATACTTCGGCGAGCCCTATATGCATATCCCAACAGGTTTTGAAATACATATCGTATTTGATCGATTGTTGACCCTTCAATACGGCATAATCCCCAACAAACTTCGTGTTCGGACCTAGAGCATAACCGCGTATCCTGCACATGAAGCCGCTAACACCTTTATCATAGTAATATCTCATTCGATCCGGTATGAATTGCAGCGCACAAGTGATCCATCCCGCCCAATCTCCTCTATATTCGCCTCCGAGATCGAATTCTACCCATTCTCTGCCGGGAGAAAGTCTACCCGGGAGTGTCGCTGGCGAATGGAAACGATAGAAATCTTCCACCTGCATTTTGCTTCTTGAATCGCAACGCTCAGGTAATCTCCCCAGAATATCTTCATACACTTTTTCACAATCAGGATGGTGGGTAAAGCTGGAACAAATAATACGAGCATCGCTTCTTCCAACTTCATCCATCGCTTCAAGCGCTTTGTCATACATCTCGAGGAAAAGCTCTCCGATCGATCTTGTATCTGTCTCAGGACGATAGCATTGCCATACTTCCATGGCCTCTCCAGTCCAAAGTTCAATACCTGAAAGGGCTGGGAAATCCACCATGACCTCTTTGATTTTGGCTTTGTAGAAAGCCCAAGTATCCTCACTGTCCAAACTCAGCACACATAATCCCGTATCTGGATTGCGATAAAACATATCTGGGTGTATCCTGAGTAGATCTTCAGGAATATTGAACTCCGTACAGGACAGGTAAAAGTCCATCCCCCAATATTTCGCTTCTTGAATGATCTTCCCTAGACATTCCTTGGCAAGCTTGATCTTGCCCAATTGATCTTCTCTTTTTAGAATAGGAAAGTATCTAAAATCAAGGAACTGATACCAGCTCATGCTGATCCAACTATCGATCCACATCAGATGATTCACTCGTTTTCTGGCCAAAAGTTTAATGAGGTTGAGATTCACTTCCAGGTTTTCAAGCGATGTCATCGAAGGACCCCAATGCCGCTCGACGCCTCTTTTTTTTATATCAGGTGTAGAGGTCATATTTAATCGGGGTAGTCGCACTTCGCCATCCAGAACATATGTTTGGTCGAGGATTTCACATATACCATATAGGATCGCCTGTTCAGTTGCACCGGATAGATTAATATGATAATAGCCATCTTTCATGACTGTAAAAATCACAAATGTCTGCTCATCGTGCCCCTCTATGACTTGCGGTTCAAGAATACGAATACGGTTACCTTCCCTGTGTGCCGAGTACAACGAAAGGTTGTCTACTTGATACTCGTCTCGCCATTCTTCGATCAACAAGCCCACCGCATTGTTCGTAATGATGCCGCTGTTATAGCAAATCTCAATAGATATCTGACATTTACCGTTTTTCGTTACGTGCAAATCCATCTTGCAGACTCTCCTTCCTTTCCAGGCTAACGATTAGGCAATAAGATGATTTTACCTGTAGGTTCAATAACAGGCAGTCTGACGGTAACTTTGGTTCCTTTTCCTGCTTCGCTATCGACATCCAGACCGTATGGGGATCCAAATTGTAGTTTTAATCGCTTATTAATATTGCCTAGCCCAATGCTTTGTTTCTCGTCCGTTCCCGATAACTCGACATTCTCGTCATCTCGAATCCCTTTACGCAGTTCGGATAACTGTTTGTCCGTCATACCGACGCCATTATCCTCAATATCAATTTGCAAATAGCCCATCTCAGATACAAAACCGTGAATAAACAGACGTCCAATGCCTGATTTCATCTCTAGGCCGTGGTACATCGCATTTTCCACAATCGGTTGAAGAATCATTTTTAACGATTTCATTTCGAGGAAAGACTCATCCATCTCAATCACAATCTCAAATTTGCCTTTATACCGGATGTCCATAATTAATAGATAATCTTTAATACAGCTCATTTCGTCCTTGATACTCACAATTTCTTGGCCCTTAATGCTATATCTGAATATGCGCGACATCGCGGACGATATACTGACGACCTCACTCACATCATAAGCCAAGCCAATACTGCTCAAGCAGTTCAACGTATTATAGAGAAAATGAGGATTAATTTGACTTTGCAGCGCTGACAGTTTCGCTTGTTTTTTCGATAGTTCGGCTTCATAGAGAGACGTTTGATTCTCAACAACTTCTCGCGTCATCGTCTCTACGTTATCCAACATTTGATTGATGTGCGTTGCAATAATGCCCACTTCATTTGTTGAAGGGATTTTTATCCGTTGCTTTAAATTCCTCTCGCCCACATGCGATAGGAATCTCACGATCAACATAATCGGACGTGTCGTATTGTACATAAACATACTGCCGATAATCGTCAACAAGACGATCATAATGATACTCAGCCAGATGCCTAAAGAAACGATCGGCTTCATATCACTGGTCAGCTCTGCAATAGGAAGAACACTGATGACTTTCCAGTCCACATTCTCCATTTTTTTATATTGAACGAGGGATTTTTTACCTTCATACACAATTTCATCTTTCACTGTACCGCTTGTACCATCTTGCCAAAAAACATTCTCGTAATACTCACCTGCTTTAAGCCCTTTATTGCTTACGATCACCCGATTGTCGGAATCAAGGATCAGAAAAAGTGAATTCTTCGTTAATTCCGTTGTATTCACTAATTTCTCTAATTCCCTTGTATCAAGAAGAAAAATGCAGTTCCCAATTTTCGAATAATCCCCTGCAGCGTCAAAAGAAGAAAAAATAGGCGAAATATACGAATAGTAATAAAACGCATCACTGCTGTCTCTCACAATCGATGAAAACACCGGTTTTGTAAACTCTTTACTTTGAAAATTGTACATTTTCCCCAAAGTTTTCAAGATATCATTGTTGTAATGCATATTGTCCGAGATCAGCCTGTTATTATTATTTAGCAGAACAATGCTATAAATATTTTGATTGGAATTCCTTGTATGCGTAAAAATTTCAGAGACATAGTCATTTAATTCTGCACTCCGAATGCTATTCGTTGACACCATCAATTCCTGCACATACTTACTATAACTAACCGTAATGGAATCTCTCTCCACACTTTTTGCAATGGTATCTACATTTAGCGCGACCTGTTCCATCAAATTACCGGCATACTTAGCCGCACGTTCCCGTGTTAGGGAATTGAAGAAAACATTATACATACTCTGCATCAAGATCATCATTATAAGTGCAATCAGTATCAACAGTGATATTTGGTGCTTGAGCTTCAGATTACGTATTAAGCGCATTGGAGTCCCCACTCGTTTTGCGATATTTGGCAGGTGTACACCCTAAATTCCGTTTAAACACTTTATTAAAATAGAAATAATCACTATAGCCTACACTCTTACATACATCTGCAATAGACAAGTTACTATTTTGGAGCAATTCAGAAGCCTTGTTCATCCGTAAATCCGTCATATACTGTGAGAACGTCATGCCCGTAACCTTTTTAAACAACTCACAACAATAGCTCACATTAATGTAAAACTTCGTGGACAAATCCTTTAGAAATAGTTCCTCATGAAAGTGTTTATTGGTATATTGCAGCAGTTCCTTAAATTTATGATTGGCATCCCCTTGCTGATCTCGTTCTGGATTCGATAGCAATTCAAATACATATTCGCTTAGCGATTCTAAATTCATGAACTTTTCTTTCATTTCACTATAATCCAGAAACTCAAAATCCAATAATTGACTGCTGGTATCACTGTCTTTTAACGTATGCATAACAAATTCATTCCATAAAAACACCGCGTCTTCTATGCCTAAATGGTGTTCACTAAAAAAGGCCGTTATCACGGATGACAGTTCCTTCATGTTCTTATACTGAACGCGTTCAAGTGCTTCAATAATGCCCTCAGCAAATTGTTTGACTACACTTTTTTTACTCTTTTTGTATAAGGAAACTCGCTTTGAACGATCCACAAAACAATCATTACTTGCGATATCTGACGTTTTTAAAAGCATGGATACATGATCAGCTCCATCACTGGATAAACTGATCCCTGCCCTTTCCACGACATGTTCTTTGGAAGTAAGACTACGATAAATCAGCTCACTCTGATCTTCATCACTATTAATGATAAACACCGTTTTTCTAGGGCCTAATTTTAAGGTTGTGAATTGTGCTCTACTTCCTAATTCCAGTAATACGACATCATCATATTCCGCATGTTCAAAATACACCGTTACAATCTGATATTTCTTATAAGGTTTATGCCGCAATCGCGTATTCAAAAGAGAATGATTATCTTTAAATTCTTCCAGTAAAGACATATATAAACTCAAATCATTTGTACTGCGTTTGTTCTCCAGCTTTCTATAAAGCTTATCTAACATTTCCTCCGCCTTTACCATATCCAGCGGCTTTAATTGATAATCCATCGCGCCTTCTTGCAGGGCATGCTGCACATAAGTGAACTCCGCAAACCCACTAATCACGATAAAATCAGTATCTATCCCTTGTGCTCTCGTCCTTTGCATGAGTTCAATTCCCGTCATGTCAGGCATACGGATATCCGTAAAGACGACATCAGGATGTTCTTCACAAATGACTTCCAACGCTTTGGCTGGTTCTGTCGTTTCACAAATAATTTTAAACCGATTCCCGTTGCGCTCGATTAATTTACGAATACCGATCAGAGCCCAAGGTTCATCATCAACAATGACCACACGATACATACAGGATTCACCACATTTCTGCCGTTAATATCTGGAAAGGGAACTCTTTATCCGTAGACAAAGAGTTCCCTTTTTCATGACTTAACCTAATAATAGCATAACCACAATTATTTAATTTTAGAATTTTTCTTCGCTGAAGGTAATAATTCTGGTGCCATTTTTAGTTGTTTGAAATCTTCTGGAGATAACATTTTGTCTTTATTTTTTTGATAGTAATCATTGTAGAACGCGTCCACATCTTCTCCGCCAGCTTTTTTCCAAAGCTCTTTCGCATCTGCAACTGCTTTCTCTGCTGTCAAATTCGGTTGTGCAAGTGCTTTTAAGAGGAAGTCGTCTACAGCTTTCGTTCCATTCGTTTTCTTCAAAAGCGTATCAGAGGCAAGTGCTGGCAGTGTTTGTTGCCATTTTCTTGGATCAATAGCCTCTGGCTTATTCACAACTTGCGCCATCTTATAGTACAAATCGCCAAACTCTTGCAGGACTGGATCGCTTGATTTGAGATACGAATTGTAATATTCATTAGCTAATGGACTAACGGATGAACCTAAGTTGAAATCGAATGTTCGAATGATACTGTAATCTGTGGCATAATCATACTCAATTTTATTCTTCGCTGGATCTACAACAACAACAGTTCCTTCTGCATCCCGCTTTTTGTATACGCCCTCAGGTCCATTTACCAAATAGTCGGAAACTTTCGGATCGTTCAGCCAGTTAATGTACCTAGCAGCTGCATCAGGATCTTTGGTTGCTGCATTAATAAAACCTACAACGGAAGGTCCTCCATTGATATAGCCTTCAAACGTTCCAAACTTTGTCGCTGGCAAATCAAATGTATCCAGTTTCGCAGTCGGATTAGCCTTTTTGAAATTCGCAAATGTTGGCGAATTCAGTTGACTAAATTTCCCTGTCAAGAAAATACCGATCTTGCCATTCGTGAAATCCGTTAGTGCTTTGTCACCTTTATCAAGTAAGAAGTCCGGATCAACAACCTTTGCATCCACAATTTGTTTCGTAAACTTCAACCATTCCTGAATGCGATCCCATACAAATGTCAGCTTGCCATCAACGACGGCATACTTCTCTGGATTACCAAAGCCAAACATGTGAGACAGTACTCTTTGGGAATCTGCGTTTAACGTTAATCCATAAGTATCATTTTTACCATTTCCATCCGGATCTTTCTCTGTAAATGCTTTAGCAACTGCAAGTAATTCTTCTGGTGTTTTCGGTACTTGAAGGTTTAGTTTCTCTAACCAGTCTGCACGAATGACTGCAGCATGATTAGGTGAAACAGGTGATACGGTTCCGATCGTATACCGTTTTCCATTGACAGTCGAAAGCTTTTGAAGTGCTGGATATTTATCTAGTGTCTTTTTATAATTGGGCATTTTGGCAAGCAATTCATCTGTGATTTCTAAGGCTTGACCTTTGGAAATAAACGGCGTCATATCTTCATAGTTCGCTACGACGTCCGGACCTTCGCCAGCTGCAAACAGCATGTTCATTTTCTGTGGAGCTTCTGTTCGAGGTACAACGATGAATTTCACTTCTTCAAATGGCGCATTTTCTTGAATCCACTTCGTCCAGCGGTTATTGTCATACGTACCTTCGGATGCAGGAATGAGTCCACGATCATAAACCATGACCGATACTTTACCTTTTTTCACTTGACCACTAGGTGTAACGCTTGCTGTATTACTCGGGTTACTGCCATTCTTTGTAGACTCTTCTTTAGTAGAGCTGCATGCAGCTAAACTAACAGATACAGCCATCACAAGTGATAATGCCACCACACTTTGAAACTTTCTCTTCATACTCGTATTGCCTCCCTTTTGTAATAAAAATTATAATCGAAATAATGAAATCGCTTTCGATATATGTGAAGAATACGAATTAAATATCGTACCCTTTACAATCAACAATTATTCGCTATTCATAGCTACAACTCGCTAGACTTAACCTTTAACAGACCCTAGCATAACACCTTTAACAAAATACTTTTGTAGGAAGGGATATACGGCAAGCATCGGCAATATCAACACCACAACACCTGCGGATTTAACGGATTCCGAAATAACTTCACCTGAACCTGCTACTGCACTTAAATCTTGACTTGTACCTAATTTGATCTGCTCTAATTGGAAAACCATCTGCTGAATGAGCACGGGCAACGTATATCCCTTCGAATCGTTGATATACATGAGTACTTTCAAGAAACTATTCCAGTACGTAACTCCATAGAAGAGGGCCAATGTCGCTATCACAGCTTTGGAAAGCGGTAGATACATTTGAAGTAAAATTCGCCATTCGGAGCAACCATCGATTCTAGCTGCTTCTTCCAATTCTTCGGATATATTTTCAAAGAAAGACTTCATAATCAACATATTGTAAGGGCTAATGAGTGTTGTTAACCAAATGGACCAATAGGAGTTCATTAATCCAAGTGATTTTACCAGCAAGTAAGTTGGAATCAAACCCCCGCTAAACAACATGGTGAAGACGATGAGAAAGGTTACTTTTCTTCTAGCAAACATTTTTCTTTTGGATAAGGGATACGCACAGAGAATCGTGAAAATCATACTAAGTGCAGTCCCTACTACGGTAACAACGACACTATTTTTAAAATATTTAAATAAATCCGTGGATACAATTAACACTTTGTAAGCTGCTGGTGTAAAGTCTACCGGCCATAGGAATACTTTGCCTGATTCAATAGCTGAACCGCTGCTGAATGAAGTAGCAATAATATAGATGAGCGGAAGTAAACACGACAGCGAGATGATAAAAAGCACAATATTATTTATTTTATAAAAGGCTTTTTCTCCTGTTGATATTTTCAAGGCCTGTCCCTCCTTCGTTAAAATAATGCATTCCCTGACATCTTCGCTAATCGATTCGCAAGCAGTACAAGGATTAAACTAATCACAGAATCGAACAACCCCATCGCCGTCGTTAAACTAAATTCACCTTGTTGAATACCCATTTCATAAATAAAAGTGGGCACGACATCCGTCATATTCTTTACAACTGGATTTTGGAGAACGAAAATGCGATCAAATCCTACCTCCATAATTTTCCCCGTTGCTAAGATAAACGTTAGAACAATGGTTGGGACCAAACTAGGAAGGGTCACTTTCGTAATTTGCTTCCACTTATTAGCGCCATCTACAACCGCCGCTTCGTAATACGTTGGATCTATACTCGAAAGCGCCGCTAGATAGATGATGGCATTAAATCCGGCATCCTTCCATATCCCACTTCCCAGGAAAATGCTCATCCATGCCGTGTGATTGAACAAAAACTGGATGGGTTCCCCGCCAAAATATTCAATGATAAAGTTGATGGGGCCATTTTTAACAGAGAACACGTTAATAATAATTCCGCCTACGATGACCCATGAGAAAAAGTGAGGCAGATATAGGACTGTTTGTGATGCTTTTTTGAACCATTTCATTCTGATTTCATTGAGAAGAATAGCTAATATGATTGGAAACGGAAATGAAACAAAAACGGTTAGTAAGCTAATCACTAACGTATTTCTGATAATTTCGATCGTGTGTGGCTGGTCGAATATCATTTTGAAATTCCGAAGCCCTACCCAATCACTTCCCATAATCCCATCTATAAATCGATAATCCTTAAAAGCAATCACCGCGCCAAACATGGGGACATAAGCAAAAATGATAAAAAACAAAAGTGGCAATGCGATCATGGTATACAAAGGTATGTTTTCTTTAATTCTAATTTTTCTGTGTAGTTTCTCACTATTTGTCATTTCGGTTTCCTCCTGAAGCGATAAGTTCTTGCTAGAGATGTCTAAGGCTAGTTCGACTTCCTTTCCTGTTGAAAACGTTTTATTGATTGAGCATCACAATGTCATTTGATATTTTTATTGTATGGCATTAAGGCATCGAGAAAAATGTAATAATCTCGTCTCTTTTATGTAATATGTTCGTTCGTTATTGGTAGGAATGGTGGGGCGCGGGGGTGCAACGGGGCAAAGCGGGGGTTGCGACGCTAGGGGGGCGCAACGGAGCAAAAGCGGGGATTCAGCCGCGCGGGGGACGCAACGAAGCAAAAGCGGGGATTGCGGACGCGCGGGGGGCGCAACGGAGCAAAAGCGGGGATTCGGCCGCGCCGTGGCGAAATAAGGCCCTTTTGGGGCCTTATTTCGTTGCGCTGATGCGACAAGCGAGCATATCGCTGGATTTAGCGCCCTGTTGGGGCGCTAAATCGGGGATTCGGCCGCGCGGGGGCGAAATAAGGCCCTTTTGGGGCCTTATTTCGTTGCGCTGATGCCACAAGCGAGCATATTGCTGGATTTAGCGCCCTTTTGGGGCGCTAAATCGGGGATTCGGCCGCGCCGTGGCGAAATAAGGCCCTTTTGGGGCCTTATTTCGTTGCGCTGATGCCACAAGCGAGCATATTGCTGGATTTAGCGCCCTTTTGGGGCGCTAAATCGGGGATTCGGCCGCGCTGGGGCGAAATAAGGCCCTTTTGGGGCCTTATTTCGTTGCGCTGATGCGACAAGAAAAACCTAGCAACTCTTTCGAGTGCTAGGTTCCATGTCGATAAATCTATACGAATGAAATACTTTTAAAAACAGCCCTTGTCGTTTTATTTTCATCATGTGAAGTAACGGATAGTCCAACCAATAAGGAATTGTTTAAGGTTAACACTTTTGAAGAAAAGCGTACCCACTCTACACCATCCGCACTGTACCAAGAATGAAACTCATTGCCGCTTCGTTGCAGACGTAACCAGGTATGCGGGTAATTAACTGGGAATAAAGGAGGTTCCGTTGTGTAGTCATCTGGGTAGATGGCTGCACTATCCCCTTGTTTCACCGACCTATATTGAAACTCATATCCCCCATTATTCTTGTTTCGGGGACTATTGTCAGGAAAAACAACGAAATACGCATGTGCACTATCCGCATCTAAAGATTCGCGGGCCATGAGTCCTGCCTTCGTATATAAGTGCGCCGCTTCTAAAGAAGCTAACTGAACTTTGATATCAAAATCACCTTCGCAAACAAGATGGGAGAAATGGCACTGATCCAGTAAGCCCCAAACATCTGCCCCTCCTGCTTGTACCTCATAGCCATCTACCAACCGCTTCGTACTTCCCTCTAGCGCCGGGCTGCCTATGTCATTACCTGTTAATTCAACTTGTTTCATGTGAAATCCCGCCATTTCCTACTTTTTGATTGGACAGTCATGCTGCTCACTCTGTAGTATACCTTGAATGTCACTGAAACTCGAGCTAAGCCTTCAATTGCTCAAACCCTTTACACGCTTAGCAAGTTGCGCAGGCGATCCCGATCCGGAGGTCATCGGTGTGAGGTGAACTTGGAAGTGAAAATCCTCCGCGTTCAACACATACTGCGGAAGGACACCTGGACCGCAGCTGGCACTACCGATGCCATTCTGCGCAAGATCAAGATGCAAGAAGATACGGTCGCGTTCCTTCAAGTCATACGTATGCTTCGCCTTCTCTAGGTCATCGCTCGTATAGCGACGAGCGGTGAATTCGAACTGCGGCGAACCTGTCGCGAGCAGACCTGCTCCATGCTCATTCGTCATTGCGAGCCAGCGTGTATCGGAGCGATTGCCGTTCTCCTGCGGTACGATGTATTCCGTGAACAGCTCGCGTACGGTTTGCCGGTAGACGCCGAACTTCGCGGCCTGCTTGGAGTCTGCATAGGTTTCACCTGGGCCGCGGCCATACCACTCCGCCCGATCACAATCGTTCGGCAGCGCCAGGCGCAGTCCAATGCGAGGGAACGACACCGGAGCGTCGCCACCCTCAATCGATCCGTTCACAGCGATTGCCACGTCTCCGTTGGCATAGACCGTGTACGTGTACAACGTATCTACCGACCATTTGAGAATTGGCGGTGCCACACGTACCCTACAAGTAATCGTTACAATCGTCCCATCGCCGTTACGGCTCCAGTCCACGCTCATGACACGATGCTGCAGCCAGTGCAGCCCTTTCAGCTTCCACAAGACCGTCGCTCGTTGATCATCCGCGAGGGATGTCCTCCAATCACCGATCGGTCGCATATCGTTGTCCGTCGGAGCGCGCCACAGATCCAGCCTTGGTCCTTCCTCCAACAGGCGGACTCCCGCATGTCTCCAGCTAGCGATAACACCGTAAACAGAGTCAAATTGAAGTTGGAAGTCGCCGCCCTGCACATCCAGCATCACGCCATTCTTCGTAACAGATAGTGGCGCGTAGTCAGATAATCCAATGACAGTCTTAATCTCAGATTTATTCGGCAATTCAAACTGAGTCCATGCGACCTCAAAGCCAGCTTCAGCCCACATCGTATCCGCATCAAGCACCATGCTGACATTCAACCAGTAATCGGTTGCAGGTTTCAATCGCTCTGGCAACGCATAAGGAATCTTCACAATCCCCGTAGAGCCTGGCGCAATCTCAGGCAGATCGCTTTTACCTGAGTTTAGGACTTTCCCATCTACCATGACATGCCAAACAAGTCGTAGATGATCTATTTGTACGAAGTCGTATCGATTCGTCAGCTTCAACAACCCGGCCTGCAAATCCAACGCTTCCATGATAACAGGTTCCATCACTTTCTTGAGTTCCAGCAAGCCAGCCGATGGCACACGATCTGGGTTAACAAGTCCATCGATGACAAAATTCATATCGTTTGGTGTTTCTTCAAAATCCCCACCGTAGGCAAAAAATTCCTTGCCGTCAACAGTCCGTTGCCGAATACCTTGATCAACCCACTCCCAGACGAAGCCACCTTGTAACCGTTTGTAGGTATAGAATACGTCCCAATACTCCTTCAATCCACCTGGACCATTGCCCATGGCATGCGCATATTCACAAACAATATGGGGTTTGTCCAAATCTTCTCGCTGACCGAGTTCATGCAGTTGCCATATCCTGTTATACATCGTGCTGTACACGTCGGCCGTAACGGCGTCTCTATCTTCTGCGTAATGAACAAGACGCGTCGGGTCGTGCTCTTTGGCCCATCGGTACATCGCTGCATGATTACATCCGTAGTATGATTCATTACCGAGTGACCAGAGAATGATAGACGGATGATTCTTGTCCCGCTCAATCATCCGTTCCACCCGATCTAAATAAGCCGTTTCCCATTCAGGGTCATTACTTAACTGATTTGAATTGTCAGTCCGATGGAAGCCGTGGCACTCCAAATCAGCTTCATCAATAACGTATAGTCCATATTCATCACATAAATCATAGAAGCGTGGATCGTTTGGATAATGGGAGGTACGGACTGCGTTAATATTGTGCTGTTTCATCATAAGGACATCTTGTCGCATCGATTCAAGTGGTATCGTTCGCCCAAGGTCGGGATGATGATCATGTCGATTGACGCCTTTGAACTTAATTGGCATCCCATTCACAAGCAATAAGCCGCCATGCAACTCGACACTACGAAATCCAACACGGGCAGATGTTACCTGCGTCGTTTCACCACTTACCCGAATCAACAGCTTATATAAGTACGGCTCTTCAGCTGACCATTTCATTGGATTGACGATAGATAGCGTAAATAAAGTCTCTTGCTTCAAAACACCGCCTGTTACGAATCCCTCTGAATGCCCGCCTTCTACTGCTTTCCCTGATGCATCGAGCAGTTGCAGTTCGACACGAACTGTTTCTTGCTCTCCACTACGATTCCGTAACCTCAATCTGACTTCAAGCGAAGCATCACGGTATTCGCTATCAAGCAGCGTACGAACGGAATAATCGTATAAGTGCGTTTGCGGTGCAGCTGTCATATACACATCGCGGAAAACCCCGCTTAGCCACCACATATCCTGATCCTCAATGTACGACCCGTCCGACCATTGCATGACACGAACCGCTAGAACGTTCGTACCCCCGTGAATGTGCTCCGTGATATCGAACTGCGACGGCATGCGGCTGCCCTTACTGAAGCCAACTTCCTTGCCGTTTACCCAGACAAAGAAGGCGCTGTCGACTCCTTCAAAATGCAAGGTAATCTGCTGTCCACCCCAGCCAGCCGGAACTGTAAATTCACGACGGTAGGAACCCGTCGGATTCTCTGTCGGCACGAGTGGCGGTATAACAGGGAACGGGTAAACAACGTTGGTATAATGCGGCTTGCCATAGCCATGCATCTGCCAACAAGAAGGTACAGCAAGATTATCCCAGTCGCTCGCATCGAAATCTATCTGGTAGAAGCTCGAAGGTGCGTGTGCAGGTGTCGGCACGTAATTAAACTTCCAATTCCCATTTAACGGAACATAATAAGGCGATAGCTCCCGTTCATTGCCTAGAGCACTCTCATCATCTGCGAAAGGAATGAATGCGGCTCTGGCTGGCAGCCGGTTCCGCTGCAACAGCTTGTGATTTTCCCAGTCGTTATTCATATCTACTCCAACTCCCATCTAAGCCAATATCTCCTCAATGCGCAGCAATTCTTCTTGAGTGAAATCTAGATTTTTCAAAGCAGCCACGTTATCTTCAATCTGACTTACCTTACTTGCTCCTATTAGAGCGGATGTAACACGTCCTTCTCTTAGCACCCAGGCGATGACCATCTGAGAAAGGCTTTGATCACGCTCTAACGCAATAGCGTTTAGACGTAAAATTTTGGACATGACTTCTTCTGTGATGGCATTAACACTCAAAGCTCTACTTGAACCAGCTGCCCTTGAATCGGCTGGAATTCCCGTAAGGTATCGGCTAGTCAGCAGTCCCTTGGCCAAAGGAGAAAAAGCGATAGACCCCATTCCTTCAGCTTTCAGTACATCCTGTAGCTCATTTTCTATCCAGCGATCAAACATATTGTACTTGGGTTGGTGAATCAGACAAGGGGTACCCAGTTCCTTCAAAATGTCAGCAGCCTGTTTGGTCTGCTCAGCACTGTAATTTGAGACGCCTACATACAAGGCCTTTCCCTGTCTCACTGCAATGTCAAGTGCTCGCATCGGTTCTTCCATGGGTGTCTCAGGATCACATCGATGTGAATAGAAAATATCAACGTAGTCAAGTCCCATCCGCTTAAGACTTTGGTCAAGGCTGGTCAACATATGTTTCTTTGATCCACCGTCTCCATATGGACCTTCCCACATGGAGTTGCCTGCTTTGGTAGATATGATTAACTCGTCACGATAAGGTACGAAATCCTCTTTAAACAGCCTGCCGAAATTCTCTTCAGCAGTTCCTGGAGGCGGCCCGTAATTGTTGGCTAAGTCAAAATGGGTAATGCCAAGGTCGAATGCACAGCGCAGCATGTCACGTTGGGTTTCTAAGGCATTTACGCCGCCATAATTTTGCCAAAGTCCCAGGGAAATAGCAGGCAGTTTGAGTCCTGAGTTACCGCACCTTCTATACGTCATATTAAAATATCTTTCATTTTTTGGTGCATAATACACAACATAACCTCCATTTAGGAAGAAAACCCCTTGTCAAAGGACAAAGAGTTCTCTATTCCATTTCTCATTCCGATATAAGACAACATCATTCTATTGCAAATGATCATCAATAAAAATGTACTAATCTCGTATCTTTTATGTCATATATTCGTTAATGTGTTTATTCAATTAGAAGACTCCGAAATCTCTATAACTTCTTTCTTATTTTCTTTTGTAATCTTTTTATACGGTATCCAGACATATAAACCATCCGCCATTTCGTAGCCAATGTTGTTTGGATCCGGTATCAGTCCAACGGCCAAACGATGTGCCACGGCATAGGTTGCTTTTCCTTGATTTACTGCATCATTCAGCACGGTTCCCAGAAGTGCTCCTTCTTCCATTGATTTCATGGCCGAGGCTGTGCCATTGACCCCAACAACGGGGATAAATCGACTGGCTGTTAGAAAGCCTTTCTCTTGCATTGCGTCAATCGCCCCAAGCGCCATATCATCGTTATTGGCAAAAACAGCCTCAATAAGATCCCCATAAGCGTCTAGAATTGCCGACATTTTCACTTTCCCTTTGGAACGCTCCCACATACCTGTATCCTCAGCAAGCTTTTCCACCTTAATACCAGCATCTTCTACAGCTTTAATGGCGAATTTGGTTCGTAACTCGGCATCCTGATGGCCAGGTTCTCCTTTTAACATTACAAATTGTAGTACACCATCCTTGTTTTTATCCGCTTCCGGATGCAACTTGAAATAGTCAGCGATCAGTTGACCTGACATGGTACCGGATTGTTCTGCTTTTGCGCCCACATAGTAAACCTTGTCCCATTTTTTCATAGCATCTGCTACAGGCTCGCGGTTAAAAAAGACAACCGGAATGTTGGCTGCTTTGGCTTTCGCAATCATTGCGGCGGCTGCAGTCCGATCTACGGGGTTAATCGCGAGAGCATCTACCTTCTCCTTAATAAAAGTATCCATTTGATGATTCTGACTCGATTGAGAGTTGCGACTATCTGCGAACTCAACAATGACATTACCATCTGCTGCTGCAAGGATACTATTCCTCACCTCTGTCATGAAAGTATCATCAAACCTGTAAATTAAGACACCAATTTTCAAAGGTGCTGTCCGTGTATTTGAATCCGTAACATCCGTAACAGATTGTGAATGTATTGGACCCTTAGGGTCCTCGGATCGTTGGATGCTGCATCCGTCCAATAGAGGTAAAAGTGCAGTTGCAAGGATAAGTAACTTCACTCTCTTTTTCATCAAATAGTCTCCATCATAATAAGAATATAAATATTCCTATTATCCTAGTATGTTTTTTTATTTATATCCACCCTATCCGCAAAAAAAATGTAAATAGTGCGGGCAAAGAACGAACAAACCGCTCTTCACCCACACCAATCGCGTACATATAGTCTAATTTACTCCATTAACTGCCACTTTTGATTGTCACCGCCATTATCCGTCCACTGGATGAGCTGAGCTCCGTCTGCTGTCGTCCCACCACTATCTAATGCTTTACCGCTCTTGCGATTAATGAGTTTCGAGTAACCATTTCCAACATCAATAATCTGCCATTGCTGATTGGTTCCGCCGTTATCCGTCCATTGCGCGACTATAGCTCCATTCGTTGTAGAACCACCTGTCACTTCCAGCACTTTACCGCTTTTGAGGTTTTTGATTTTATAATACCCGCCGCCAGCATCAACAAGCTGCCAACGTTGATTCTTGCTACCACTATAATCCCATTGCGATATTTTGGCACCATCCGTCGTAGAACCACCAAAAACTTCGACAGCTTTACTTGTATCTGCGTTCATCATCTTAATCGTAGCAGGATTGGTGTTAAACGTAATATTGGATGTGTTCGCACCGATATCAATTAACCCCTGAGAAGCGTTGGTAATCAAGTTACCGTTCATCTTTAAATCCGTGATCGTTACATTGGAAACTTTGCTAGCGCTGTCGTAACCTTGAATGAAGGAATGGAAATTTCGGGTATCTTCAAAGCTAACACGAGTCAGTTCGATATTGCTGACAGGGCCAACCTCGTTACCACTATATTTGGCCGTCCAGACGAGAAGCGGAGACGTTCTGAATTGGCCACTGGTTCCATTATTGTAAATCCTTTCGGTACGGATATCGATAAAATGAATATCGTCCCATACCCCATTCCCTTGGTCATGATCCACACTAACGCCACGATAGCCCTGAATGACGTCAATATTGATGAACCAAACATCGCTTATATCTGCATTCCCTTGCATACCTACCTTCGTACCTGCTGATTCGGTAAAAGCGACCGAATTTTTGTATACGACATCCGTCATTGGTTCTTCCGTTGATGCTTTCGCATCAAATACGTCATCTCCCGTATAGGCGAAGCATTGATCCACAACAGCGTGGGACGTATTCACAAGATCGAAACCATCACCATGAATCCAGTTAACGTTATTGATAATCTTCACATTATTGATTTTGACATTCGTTGCGTCCTGAATCCTAAAGTTCCATGTTGTTCCATCTCTTAGGGTGAAACCCTCGAAAGTCAGGTTATCTGGCTTCGTACCCGACGCATCTTTATAGGAAAGGATGATATACTCTCGATTCGGCCCACTATCGCCCGTCGTAAGTGTAGTCCCGTTAGAATCGATCATACCTCTTCCTTTAATAGCGACATTGGATGCCCCTACGATACGGATATTGGCATTGGTAAAAATGGTGTTAGTGAAATCATAATCATTTACATCCGATGACCCGCGAAGGATGGATCCAGCAGCTAAATAGAGAGTAACGTTACTTTTAAGTTCAATTTGAGAAAACTTGTAAATACCAGCTGGGAAATATACGGTACCTCCGCCGGAACGAGCATTGGCATCATTAATGGCTTGTTGGATTTTGGACGTCATTAAATTGCCGCCTGTGTTATCCACGCCTGAATAATCCATAATGCTTTTCACACTGCCGCCATTTGGCGTTGGCGCACCGGTTTCCACAGGATCAGCCATAATGACTAGGTTCTCCAGGTTATTGATCTTGATCACTAAGTACCGAGATCCAGCTTGAGGAAGGGTAAAAGTTAGATCCTTTCCGCTTACCGTTGCCTCGATGCCGTAACTATGAGGACTGATATTATAAGAGGTGATATTCTCCGAAGCCGTTACTTTAAATGTGCCTGTGCCGGAGTAAGACAACTGAGCAAATGAATAATCAAACTGCCTGGCAACCCTAATCGTAGTTGAATCAACCTTCAACGTGTACGCCGTACTTGTACCGAAGTGAGAAGGATACGTCACAACGGTAGCCGCAGAAGCGGGTTGGGCCATGCTAACTGTGAAACTGAACATGAGAGCAGCAACCATGATAAGTTTTGCCAACAAATTTCCGATTCGGCTATTCACTTTACTAAGATACATTATTATTTCGCCTCCTGATGAATGTAGTTCCTCATATTCCAAGCATTTCATTACGTACAAATAAGTTATCCATGATCAACTAATGAGGAACACCCCCTAGTAAGCGCTTGCATTGAATCAAAACAATGATTACAAGTTCATTCTATGTCATTGTTTCATCAATAAAAATGTAAAAAGCTCGGTACTTTTATGCACTAAATTCGTTAATGGTAGGCCTTATAAAAAAAAGAGCCCGCGTTATATGCGTGGCCCAGAGTTATATATTAAGACAAAGAAACAACCTTCTTCGAATTCTGTGATTCGAAAGCAGCTAGAATAACTGCCAGAGACTTCAAACCTTCTTCACCGGAAATGCTCGGTGGTGTATTCGTAACAATGCTTTCCACAAACGCGTCCATGATGCCGCTAGACACTTGTTTCTCATTCGTCGCCATCGCGCCTACCTGATACTTTTCAACGGAGCCGTCACGAAGCTGTACAATAACTTGATCAATAGGATGCGTCCCGATGTGAATAGCCCCATTCTCGCACCACAATATCGTGCTATTATCCCCGCTTTTATAGTATGTCCAGCTGGCAACCAACGTACCGATAATTCCGCTCTTCATACGCAGTACGCAGGTCGCGTTATCGTCTACATCAGTTCCTGCTTTGTGCAGCGTACTCACGAAAGCAGCGACTTCTGCCACTTCGTCGTCGAGCAGCCAACGGATCAAATCCGATTTGTGTACGCCGAGGTCGCCCATAGCGCCCATGATGGCATCCTCTTTGCGGAAGAACCAGCTGTCGCGACCATCTATGCTCCAACCTTCGGGTCCCCCATGACCGAAGGACGTACGGAAGGAAAGGACTTTCCCCATTTTACCTGATTGTAAAATTTCTTTCGCCTTTTGGTGAGGCGGCATCAGCCGTTGGTTCTGACCGACCATCAAGAACACACCGTTCTTTCTTGCTGCTTCGATCATAGCCAAAGCCTCGGCTTCATTCGTTGCCATCGGCTTCTCCACAAGCACATGAGCGCCTGTATTCGCAGCGGCAATTGCATAGGGCGCGTGAAGCACGTTCGGCGTACATACGCTGACGGCATCCGGCTTTTCTACCTTCAGCATTTCTTCATAGCTTGTGTAAGCTCTACCACCGTGCTCCTGTGCATAGCCTTCGGCTCTCTCCAGAATCAGATCGCAAAAACCCACCAATTCAACGTTTGGATTCGCTGCATATTCTGGGATATGTCTCTTCTTCGAAATGGACCCACAGCCCACAACCGCTACTTTGATTTTGCTCATGTCTGTTTCGACTCCTTTTTGTGTCCCTTCACCGTTAGACCTGATGCCTTGCTGCCCACAATGATTCGTGTGTCCAAGCTATTCGTGATGACATCCCCACACAAGTTTAGATCGTTAAACGTAACTAATGTTACGTCATTCGTATCACTTGAGCCATACATATGTATAGGGTTAAACGCCTCTTTTTCAAAATAAGCATGATCAATATAAACATTCTTTACGGGTGCAGTACCCGCTTCTATCTCTACAGGAATACTTTTCCCCATGGAAGTAAACACGTAGTTTTCCACCCTCGTATTGACAAAATGAATATCACTCATGGGCTGCTTCCCTGAAGTTGCTTCTACCACAATGCCTCGTCGTGCCTGAACGACGTCGTTATCTTCAAACCATACGTCATACATGGGGCTATGGGATTGCAAGCCCGCTTTAAGTCCCGCACAGGATGAGAATACGATATTGTTTTTGAAACGAACATTATACATTGCATAGTCCGTTATCGTTGATTTTGCACACAGCGCATCATCGACCGTCATGACGAAGTTCTTTTCTGCGATCGCGTTCCTAGTTCCACATAAATCGATGCCGTCATTCATGATTTTATACTGGTCAGCATTTTTGTGATTAATAATCTTAACATGTCTGACTGTAAATCCTTCGCCACCTTGAATACCGTTAATCGTCCACGTCGTTGAATCCTTGATGATGATGCCCTCAATCGTTACATGATCAGAATGGTTACCCACGATAACGTTTCTTCTGTATCCAAGATAGGTCGATGAGGTACGATCCTTATCCATAATTGCGATGCCGCTGGCGTCCAGCGTGCCTCTTCCAATTATTTTGGCATGAGGGGCATGGTCGATCTTGATCATCGGATCAATAAATATTTTACCCTCTTTACTCTTCGTAAAATCATAAAGGGTTCTGTCCGGATTTGACTTTATCACGGCCCCGCCCTGAAGATACATAGTGACATTGCTCTTGATGTATAGGATGTCTTTTACTTTGTATATACCAACTGGCACATAAACGATTCCCCCACCTGCGGCAGAGGCATCATTAATTGCCTGTTGGATGATACCCGTAACATCGTTTGTCCATGTGTTGTCTGCAAGGTAAGGCGCATGGATAATATTATAGATACCTGTTCCCGATGATGGCGGAGCATCGATTTCCAAAGGGTCCGCAAGAACAACCAACTTTTCCAAGTCATTGATCTGTAGGACCAGATAAGATGGCATGACCGAGCTGCTGTCGATCTTAAAGCTCAGCTGATTCCCACTTACTATCCCGGTAATTTCCATGCTGTGTGGGCTTATATCATAATTTGTGATTGGCTGACTTGCTGTGACTGTTAGTGTTGGCGTACCCGAATAGGAAAAATGAGCATAATGATAGTCTAAAAAATGTTCAACAGCAACAGCATTCTGGTCTACTTGTAACTGAAAATCCGAGCTTTTTAGCGTATATGTTGGCTTCGTGTAAGTAAACATAGCAGCGACACCTCTCCCATTTTTGAAGTGATATTTGTACACCTGCGACTCAATAATTCCCTGCGCATTCTCTCACTTGTCTGATGAGATCAGGAAGATTCAGCAGTACATCACCATCGTACCAACCTTTCCACTTCCCTTTCTCCGCATGCATACGGATGACCGATGCCTGCTGAAGCTCTGCTACCGCCTCCAAGATTCGGCCACGCGCCTGGATCTTATCGCTTGTAGGTTCATTAAGCACAATCTCTGCCGCAACAGATAGATGATGAACCGTCCGATATAGCGCACGGATGAGAGATAGCTGGACGATCAGGTTAGTCGTAAAGAACTCTCTACGTTCCTCGTCCATCTCCTGTAAAGCCTGATAAGCCGCATTCAAAGCCATGTCCCACCTCGGTAGGGCATTCTCAGTGGCATTCTTGTAATAGCCGATGAAATCTTCTGCTTGATCAAAAGCCAACAGGGTTTTGTTCTGGATCTCGTCTTTGGTAAACGGTTGACCGTTCAGGATGGCCACCAGCTTCAATGTAAGTCTGCGGCTCATGCCGTCCATCAGGAGCATTCGACCTGCGTATCCTCGGTTATCTAAGGCATGGAATGCACCGAAATAGGCTCCATAAGCAAGAGCAGCTGCACCTCCACCTTGCTCACCGTAATGTTCGATAGACCAATCTTGCAAGTACGCTTCTGGTTGGTTATCCCCAAAATTCCAACCAAGAGTCGCCGTATATTGAGTTCCAAGCAGCATTTCTCTGAGATTTGTTACATTAACGACAAGGTAATCTGTATTTCCTTTTTGAAGTGCTGCTTGTAGATTGTAATAAATTTTCTGCGGTGAAGTCCCTTGGACCTGATGGGGTCCACAACTCCAGAAAGCAACGTGATAATAAATACCATACTGCCTTTCCGGTTCCCGTTTCACTTCATAGAAGCTGTCACCCAGCATCTGAGTCGGGCCGAAATCCGCATGGATAATAATCGTTTCTTTCGGGAAAGACAGATATCCTCCCTTCAAAAGCTCCATCCCTTCCATCCACAACGTGGCTGTAGAGGCGAAGTCATTGTGACCTAGTGCTTCGGCAATAATCTCATGTTGTTTCGCAATGGCACCAGCGATTAAATGACCTCTTCCACTCGCTGTTTCCGGCGCATAAGGATCATCTGCCCACACAGGCTTGTCGCCCATGCCACGAAGACCAAGTTGCCATACCACATTGTCATATCGTGCCCAACGGCTTGCATAAAGCCGCCAAACCTCCTCATACTTCTCAGGATTTTTCGTATAGGACAGAGGCTCAATATCTCCCCGTTCCTGCCAATAGCGTCGAACCCTTTTGGGGAATACGCCTAACGGCTCGATATGATGCTGGGAAATAAGTAATCCGCGTTCTGATACCCTCCGAACCAAGTCTTCATCAGCTGGATCAAGGATATCCAACAAGGAGCATGGAATCAGCAGATTCTGTTTGAGACGGAGTGCCGTCTCCATAATCGGCTCCAGTGCGTTCGCATAACCCGCATGTTTCGTGAAAGCATTGTTTTGGAAATCCTGATCGAATTTCCCGGTCCATCCCAGCAACAAATCCTCATCATTGATGAACCATCCTCGGTAACGGAACGTTGTAGGTCCATCCTTCAACGAAATGTTACTCCAATCTAATCTCTCCTTGGCTGCAGGTGCATGGCTTGTCCACAGATACAAGGGATTCACGCCTAGAATCACTCGGCTAAATTCGTAAATCCCATAGATTGTTCCCCTAGTATCGCCACCGGCGATAACGAGTTGACGCCCATCGTCCCCTATACTTTTGACGATGTAATGTTCCGTTTTCCCTTCGATATCGCTGAAATCTATCTTTTTCTTCATTAAGAAATCTAAAAATGCAGGATTGCTTAAGCTTCCTACTACTATGGAAAAGCCCTCTACATCCGAAAGGTACTTTCGGTAATTGGCCTGAATGTTCATCACATGGCTCAAATCACGGATTACATCTTGCAAAGCTAGTCCAATACCCTGATGTTCCTGAGCGTCCATTCTTATTTCAACTGTTTCTTTGGCTTGTAAAAACAATATGATACACCTCGCTGCTTCATTTACGATCATTTCAAGCTTTGCTACAGCCTTTATAAAAAAATTAGTATGATTACTATATCGCATAAGTCCTTCAAGAAAAATGTACTAGCTCCGTCTCTTTTATGTAAAAATATCGTATTTGAGCTTTACCCGCTAACAGAAAAAAGGAGTTGCCGAAGCAACCCCCTTCCTTACTCAATCTTATCTTCGATTAATACGCATATCGCACTAATTCCGTGTGCCCACCAGGCAGCACGTAGTACAAATTCTCATACTCATCTGCGGCTAGGAAATAGGCACCACTGGAGCTAATCACGGTGACAGCCTTCGTGGAACGATTAATCTTGAACAGGTAGGTTCCACGGATGGTACCATACACGTAGTTCGGATCCTTCGAAACGGTAAGCAAGGTGGCATCTACCCACGTACCCTCGCCATTGTAATCCACATCCGCAAACTTCTCCTGAAAATAATCAAATGTATTCGTTGTAGGATTAAAAATAAACAAATACCCTTCGGCCATGCCCCATATTTTACCGTCCACTGTATGCATCCCTGTGATGCCCGTCAATCCAGATACAGGAAGTGTATATTCCCCGCTTTTTGTTGCGGTCGCCACATCATAAACGAAGAGCTTCGCCTGAGTTTGCGTTGGCGCTAGACCATTGCCCCCTTTAATGGACGTCCCTCCGTAAACTTTGCCATTATAATAGGCTAGTGCGGTGACACTTTGGTCGGTGACAATGTCTTTTTTCAACGTGCGCGTATTGGTAGCCGGATCATAAATCGTCAAACCACCCTTCAAACTGCCATACTCAGCTACGTTGCCCATGAATATTTTACCGCCGCCACTTATCATCTCAACCGGCCGATCCATACCATCGCTCTTTTGATCAAATACGAGGGTCGGATTGGTACTCGACCAGCTAAGGGCTGGGTTGAACTTCCATAGCTTCGCGCTTCCGTACGAGGCGAAATACGTATATCCATTTAACGCTAAGAAGCTGTAAGTTTGAAAAGGAGCTGCATAGTTTTCATCGGGATACCCCTCATTTGCATCTCCACGCATCGGCGTATATCTGCCAATACCGCCATCCAAGTACCCACCCGAATAAATTTTACCATCAGAGCCGCCGCCAATCTGATTAATGATCGTCGTAAGCTCCGGCATGCCACTCACATACGCGATACTCGTATTTCCGGTTTGCAGATTGTATTTGAACAGACTCATGCGACCATCCTTTGACCCATACACCACAAGCGAATCTCCTGGGAAATTCGTCTGGTCAGCCAACTTTACCCAGCCGTATTTATTAGCTCCTAAATCTGCTGTAACTCCAAGATTCGTGGATGTCTTTGCGACAAGGTCATAGGCATACAATTGAGCACCAGACACATAGTAGACCTTGCCATTAAGAGCTGGAGAAGGCAGAGCAGGCAACGTTGCATCTAGGGTTGCGTTCCCACTCGCATCAATACTCATCGCAAGTACGGTCCCGCTCGGACGCAGTCCAGCAAACAACTTGCCGCCAGTGAAATTCAATTCGTAGACAAACGTCTCACTCGCGTAAGCAGCGGGCAATATGTTCGTTTTCGCACCTGTCGTGTTGTCGAAACGCACTAAGTTGCCGTTCGTCCCTGTCCCAATATAGGTGACATTCGAAGCCGCATCGTAAGCCAAACTGCGCACATATTCTTCAGAAGGCCAGACGGGCTTCGTATTAATCATGGAGAAACCAACGCTCGGCTCGTATTTGAAAAAGCCTGCATCCCCGAAGCCGCCACCATATATTTTGCCACCTGTTCCGGCCGTTACCGCATAGATATTCTCACCGCCTGTATACGATAAGCCGAGGTCAGTTACCGAGGTAGATCCCGGTGTATAGCGATAGACGTGTCCATTCGAATACGCACCAAAATATATTTTGCCATCGGTCGCCGTAGTTGCCCCCCAAGCTCCCAATGCACCTGGAAGCGGATAATTAGCAACCACCGCATTCGTATCCGCATCAATAATTGACATCATCGCGTCACTTCCTGCTGAGCCTGATCCAACGGTATAAATCTTATCTTGGCTCGTGCTAATACCAAACGTCGAACCAAGCGTTGACGTATGCACGACTTGATTACCCAACGATGTAAATTCTTTTGTGATTAAGACATCATCCCAATAAGCCGTTGATACAGAACCGATTCCTGAATAGAGCAGTACGGAAACCTTCGTTGTATTCGCCGGAGCCGTATATTTCACCTGCGTTGTCGTCCATTGATTCGTAGGTGCAGCCACATTTACGATGCCGTTTCCAATAACGGTACCGCTGCTATTCCAAAATCGCAGATACATGTCAACGTTACCGCTAACTAGAAACACTTTGGCATAGGCCAGGTAAGTCGTTCCCGCTGTTACATCAAACTTCACACTCTCAAGCCCAAGATTAGCCGTCGTGCTGGTATCGACAATCTTGGCACTTTGCGTACCTGTATACGCTTGCTCTGTACTTGCCGTTATACCTGTAGTCCCATACGCTTGCGTCCAGCTGGATGTCCCACTTTCAAAGCTGTAGTTCGTAATCAACATATCGGCTGCAGAAGCCGAGAACACCGTGCTAACTAATGATACGATAAAGAGCAAAACAACGGCTGCGCTTACCTTTCGTTTCATCCTTCATTACCTCCTTTTGGTAATTGAAATGCATAACCATGTAAGTCCTGATACCTGACAGGCTCATCTTGGTGATGTGGACAACGAACAGTGGCATCCCCCCTTTCAAGTAGACAATCCTTTATTCACTTGCATATTGGAGAAAAAGCCGGCAATCTTCCCTTGCGATTCGGCATACCTCGACCTCATAACCAGCCAAATCCCAAGCCTGCTCATCCGGTATGTAGCCGATATATCCATTGGCATATCCAATGATGAGTTGATTGTGCATGTTGGCTGCCCGGGCATAGCTCGAAAAGATTTCACCGGGAACTAACCACAACCGCATACCGCCTAGTTCAATCCACTGAAGGTAACCATGCAGCCCTGCCCCTGTCCGTTGGTCTAGCAGTCGAAGACTTTCATCCCGCAAGAACGTATATCGGGACAGCGAAGTAATTGGACGGCTTGTTTGCAAACTCGCGACCAGCCGATTCCCCATTCGCTCCGCTTCAACCGAATCTGATCCTTGTCGCGTAAATCTCGTAGAGATATCCCCAGCAGCACCGTTGGCGTACAAAAAGACGCTGCCCTTATAGGTGTCTTCCAAAGCGGCAACTGCCACGCCTGGAAAATCGCCTGAGATCACCGATTCTTCCCATCCAATGACGGTTGGATGGCAGCTAAAATGAAGAAGCCCGCCAAGCGTTTCATGCGAATAGGGGTCTGACACGCGTAACCAGTAAACCACCGACTCCGCCATTGCCAAAGCATCCCGTCGATTGGAAGCGATGTCGTTGCACGTAGCAACAGACCATTGCATCGTCGCTTCACGCCTGCTAGCCAACGACTGCTCTATGCCTAGCACGATAAGAGAGACTAGTTCTTGCCTATAGGCCGTTGGGACATGAGTCATTTCCTCCGTCCATAATCCTTTGTGCAGCACATCGGGAATACCATCAATCGCTGAGTGTGTATGCGTAGCCATGATGCTAATTTCTTGTTGGTTCATGCCCATGCGTTCAGCTGTCATCTGGCATACTTCCTCACGAAGCGCATGATCAATACCAAGCAAATCCAAGGAAATGAAAGCAAACTTCGTTCCTTCTGACTCCCCAGTCATACAACGTGCAAATAGCGGGGTATGCAGGCTGTCAGCTTCGCGTTTCCGATGTTCATAGCCCCCAAGCGTAACTGGGAGCGATGGTGTGATCTCTATTTTGGCAAACCCTATTCGCATCGCACATCTCCTAACGCCAGTTTCGCCAACCTAACAGCCCCATGGACTGGGGTATGTATCGGAGGTATCAGGCATTCCGCCCAAGAGCCAAGGTAATGTTCAAGTGGCCTCAGTATGTTGCCTCCCATTTGAAAAACGCCACCTGCATAAGACAATGGAGGAGGAACTGACCAGTGAGTTTGCCCAAGAAGCCGTAGATAATGGACAGCTAATTGTTTAGCCGCCTGATCAAGAATACGCAGCGAAACCGGATCGTTCTTCTGTGCACATATCCCGACTTCTTGGGCAAGAGCAGCAATCTGCTTCCTCGACATCTCGCCATATACTTTTTCTATCAAACGCTCTTCACTCTCAAAAGATAACCGTTGTTGGAGAACCCCCGTTAACAGGGTCGACTCTCCTCTGCCATCCAAATCCATGGCGACCGCCTGCAGCGCATCTCGCCCAATCGCATATCCGCTTCCTTCATCGCCGAAAATCGGTCCAAAGCCTCCACAGCGTCTGAGTATACCTGCTTCATCCCATGCATACGCCACAGACCCGGTACCCGCTACGACAATGACCCCCGGCGAACCATCCAATGCACCGATTAAAGCGATGCGTCCATCCGCAACCCCTTGTATCTGGGCTTGAGGAAAGAAGTCCGCTATCAGGTTCACCGCCCAATCCGGCTCATTTTCTCTAACCATAGAAGCTGATCCTAGACATATAGACGCGAGACAACCCTGGCTGCTTGCCAGCCAATGTGTCATCTCCTTCATTATTTCTTGCAAATTAGCTTGAGAAACTACGCTGTCATCCGTCAACGCATTCATACCACCGCTGATAAAGCGTTTCGTTTCACCCGTTTTTACTTCTACGAGCAGTGCTTCTGTCTTGGAGCCTCCGCCATCAATACCTGCTACAAAGGTTTTCAACGATCGTCACTCCCTCCGGAAGGAGGGTTATTCCTCAACTGAGCGTTGTGCGCATCACCTTTAGCCACGTTCGCACTCACATAGACCGGTGGGACAAAGCCTTGAGCCAAACAATTCTTAACCGTTTGTACGATGATCGCATTTAAAATAAAAGCTCCGATAATCGTGGACGTTGGTCCAACGTACTGCTGCATCTCTTCCACATAGACGGAAGCATCGCCAACGATACCGCAGTTATCAATGACAAGATTGGCAATCTCATAGCAGCGTAATTGACTAGAGTGCCTAGGTAATTCCTGCATAGATTGTTTTAAATTGGTAATGACAATCACAGTGGCCCCTCGCTCTTTGGCACCGAGCGCCATTTCAACAGGAACGGCGTTGATCCCCGAGTTGGAGGCTAGAATAAGCACATCTCCCTGAGATACATGGTAGGTATCTAATAAAATAGCCGCATAGCCTTCCAGCCTTTCCAGCTTCGTGCTTTTGACCCCACCTTCGTGCAGCATGAGGCCGCTCTCCAGAATAGGAATGATATCTTTAAGTCCGCCCGCGCGATAAAAAGCTTCCTCTGCAATCATATGCGAATGACCCGTACCAAAAACAAAGATGTGTCGCCCGGCTACCAACGTATTCGCCAGTACCTCGGAAGCACGCTGCATGGCATCGATCTGGGACTGCATGACGGTGGATAGCATGTTTTGTACATTGGACAGAAAAGTTTCCATCGGTTTGCAATCCTCCTCTTTAAACACTCACCATACCGACGCCGACTTTTTTGTAACAGTCATAGCCATACCTCTTAACGATGGAATCGTTGGGTACTTGTGAGTTCGCAGGGGTAAACGGTACACAAATGACCGCCTCAGGTATTGCGCCCTCTACGATAAGCTCCCCATCATCACCCCATCCCTGAATGACAGCCAAGCGTCTCTTCCGCTCCCAGGCATTAATCTCTGCACTTGTCATCGTAACAAAACCACGCTTCAACGCTTCGCTAATTACCTGACGGAATGAATCTCGAACAAGTGGCTGCGCTTCAATGTGCAGTTGATGAACGAGGAAGTGAGCGACCCCTCGCACGCTAGCTACTTCATCTAGAAACGGGGTTATAATCGAGCTATCAGCCCATCCTTTCAAGTCCATATCTTGTGTAAGAAAGCCTAGCTCCAGCACATTGTAGAACCGATTCTGATCCTGACTCCACGCGATTGGAAAATACGGATGACAGGTGCCAAATGCAAAGCCAACATTACCAGGCTTGCTCGGACCACGCGTTTGGTCCAGTTCGATCCCGTGCTTTTCACACCATTCGAACAATTCGCCCCAACCCTCGAAGCGCGTATAGTGATTTTTATTCGTAACAACGGACGAAAGCTTAGCTGATCGCTTTAGAAGCTGCAACTGCCTATCGAATTCAGGCTCGTTCCACGTCTTCCCCGCTAATGCGTGTTCGCTTCGTTGTGAATCCAGCGCATTGTAATGAAAAGCGAGCTCATGCCCATCCTCTTTGATTTGCCGATATACCTCGTCGGAATATCCCGGCTCCAACATACACCACGTTGAGCGCACGCCTAATTCCTTCAACAATTCTAAGGCAGCGACAGCTTGTGTATCGAGATTCCCATCACTATCATGAGAAATCGTGAGTACTTGGTCAATTCCATCTGGCCATATATCCACAAAAGGCAGCGTCTTCCCCATCGCCAACACTGAACCAATTAACCGCGAGATCACGGCTTCTCGCCATAGATCCCCGTATGGCTTAGCGAAATACTTGCCGCCCGTTTCCGTTGTTTGACGATCATACTCCCAGTCAAGCGTACATCCGTCGTCCGCTTTCAAAATGCCTTCATCCACATTGCCTGTTCCATCTGCAGCTGGCACGCCATCTCCCAAAATAGGCTCCTCACCTTGCTGAAGGCTGACAACTGTTTTGGGAACATCAACAGCCCATCGTTCAATTGTTCCTTTACCAATCGAGAATTGTAGAAACAGATCACCCGCCTCTTTGCCGTCCGGCGTATAAGGCGTAATCGAGCCACTTGCTTCTGACAGCGAATCCGCATTTACGACCGTCCATGGGTTCGCACCGATAAATCGCAGCAGCTCATCCTCACCCCTTTGCGCGTTCGACAAACCCACATTGGCATATCCTGCTCCCAAATAGGGGGATCGCAGACAACCTAATCGTCTGGCCCATTTATTCAGTCCGCCAAAGGAGATTAATCTCCCTCCGCCAGCTACATATTGCCAGATGACTTCATCATAGGGTTGCACTTCTTCATCCAAATTCGTTTCAATGAGCATATCATAAGCTGCAAGCGACTTCGTCGTCGTGACTTGCACCCATTCGTAGGGAATCCCTGCATGGGAAAGGATCTCTGCGATATAGCTGCCCCAGCAGTTAAGTCCATAGCTTTGTCTGCGTTGGGCAGCAGAGTCATCCTTGAGGATACCTAGCCTCACCATGTTCATCTATGTTTTCCCTCCTAATAAATCCCCTGTTCGCCGTATTTCTTGGCAATCCGGTTTGCACCGAGTACGAGAATACAGCCGATTACACCTTTAAACACCCCAACAGCCGTTGCAAAGCTATAATTCGATTGGTCAATCCCTTTGTAGTACACATACGTATCCAAGACTTCCGCAATTTCTTTATTGTACGCACTCCGCATCAAGAACAACTGCTCGAATCCACTATCCATGACATGACCTAATCGTATAATCAATAAAATTACAATCGTACTTCGAATACCTGGCAAGGTGACATGCCATATTTTGCGCCAGCGATTCGCACCATCCATGGTGGAAGCTTCATACAAATCCGGATTAATGCCAGCTAACGCAGCAAGAAATAGGATCGTGCCCCACCCTACCTCTTTCCAAATAACTTGCAGAACAATAAGCGGCCGGAAGAAATGCGGGTTCGAAAGAAAACCAACCGGCTCCGCTCGATGGAAATACACTTCTAGGAAATTATTAATCAGCCCTTCGCCACGCAAGAAAATAATGAAGATCCCTACGACAAAAACCCAAGATAAAAAGTGCGGCAAGTAGACGACCGTTTGTACAAATCGCTTAAACAGTTCATTCCGAAGCTCATTTAACATCAACGCTAACAAGATGGGCGCAGGAAAGGCAAACGTAATCTGCATAAAGGAAAGCACTAATGTGTTCCACATGACCCTCGTCAATTCACTCTCAGCAAATAAGGCACGAAACTGATCGAAGCCTACCCAGGGACTTTTCATGAAACCTAAGAAGGGACTATACTCCTGAAAAGCAATCACAATACCAGCCATAGGTAAATACTTATAGATGATAAAATACAAGATGCCGGGCATAGCAAGCAGGAAGAGATACCGGTCTTTATACAGTCTCCTGCGCAATGATTGAGTCAACTGAGGAATCCCTCCCTATCACTTTCGTGCTTTCGAAGCTATACAAGACATCTCCTACAGCAAAATAAATATCGCCGTTCGAAGCACGGGCAGCCGCTCTTACCGGACCTGGCAGTTCCTCTTTTCTCACAACCTGTGTCGTCCGTTCATCGAACCAAACGGCTTCTTTACCGATAAAAGCCAGCATCGTGCCTTGATCCCCTTGCAAAAGCCAGCTGCAAGGCTCAGCAGTTGCTATACGCTCCACAACCTCCATCGTGTTCGGATCAAAAAGATGAAGGGATGATCCCGCTTGAATAAACACATACAAGTTTCCAACTGCAATCGCATGACCCATCTGCTCCTCTACGGGGAACTCAACTTGATGCAGGAGTCCAACATCTGGCTGCCAGACTCCGAATCCACAAGTTGCTTGACGAATAGGAAGTCCACTAGCACCGCCATTCGTCTTCAGATACACATAACGATCATCAGCCGCCACTCCGCAAACTTGCTGTCCATTGTTCAGTGGTTCAGGCCATATGTTTACGTGCTCCGTTTCTGGATCCATGCGGCTCAACGCGCCGCCGTATTGCCCGTATTTGGCGGACCATCCTGTCCAGATGCCGCCATCTGGACCTAGCACACTGCGTCCCTCCGGCCTAATGTAATCTGGCGAAGCCGCTTGCAACATTTTGGGATTGCGATTATTCAATTGATCCCAAGGCTGCTCGGGTTGATAAATAATATGATCGCCACCAACATAAGCAGATAAATACAACTGCTCTCCTAGAGCAACCATCCCGTACACTTCACCGCCAGCGTTGCAGACTGTTGCTGAGTTCCAGGCTTCATCACTCACCGGATCATACCGGAAGATCGTTTGGCCAAATCCGCTGGATCCCCACACTTGATTCTTAGCGTCGGTCAGTAATGTGAATATACGAGTCGGTGATGGATCAGACGGTATTCTTTGTAAAACAGGAACGTCAGAGAGCTGCTCAAGGATAAAATAGTCCTGACCCCGCACCCCAGCATACCTGCCATTCGCCAGTGCGATAACGGAGCAGTCTTGATCATTGGGCAGTGTAATTGCATTCACACTCAGACACTGTGGATCCAGGTCAGGTATACGCTGGAAGGTGACTGCGTCATACCAGATCTGTTCTGTTCCTTTTTCTAAACAGATGAATGAGCTGTTCGCTTCACGGACTGCAAATCCAGGCGCATCAATGGATTGAAATTCACCTTTTTGCAAATCGTACGCCTTTAGGAATGACTCGCTGAAACCACCAGCTACGAAAATTGTGCCTGGTAAACCGCCATAGACCGGACGGCTGTAATGATTATCCAAGTTATCTGATACCCTGCCTAGATTAAGCAATTCATGAGAGCGTGGATCATATCGCAGCAAACTGCAGCCCGGCCAACTTCCACCATATACATGCCCATCTGAACCTAGTGTCATATCCCAGAAATACTTCTCATCTGGATCCGAGAGCGGAGGTGCCCATTCTCGCGTTACTAAATCCAAACAATGGAGATACGCATGATTTGGGCATGTGCCCACGACTAGCTTTTGATCAAACCAATTCACTAGCCCCCAAGCGCCTTCATCTCCTGGCAATGGAAGGACTTCGTACGCGTGACTTTCCGTATCGATGAGAATTAGAGAACCGGTTCCCCCAGCGACAAAGTTGGAGAGAACCAGTTTTTCCCTCCCATCCAGCGGATCGATCATGACTGTTTTAGCCAAAATATTAAAGTTTCTACAAGGACGACCCAGGTATTTATACACGGCTAGCCCTCCCCCATGTTAATGTTCGCAAGTGCGATACGCGCCTAGCTTATTGCCATGCTTCTTTTGCGTCCTTGATTTTAATACCCGCATTCATCTCCGTGATGATGGCTTCGCCGCCTTTGGTTTTCCACTCTTCGACTACTTTACTCCAGTCTGCAACGGGACGAACGCCAGCAATCATTTTGGATTGTTCATCGAGTAAAAATTTCTTTAATTCCGCACCTTTTGAAATCTCTGTTTGAGAAATGACCGCGTAATTCGGGCTTTGGTAGAATTTTAATTGTGTATACTGTTTGGAAATCGCCGCTGTCAATTCTTTCAGTTGTGGCAGTTTATACATGGCTGGATAATCTACATCCGTATCTTTGGACGGAACCATCACACCATCAAGTAGATACGTTGCTGGCACAAGACCTTGCGTGATGGATGCTGGCTTCGCAACGCCAATGCCATCGGTAAGATCATATCCCTCACCAAGTCCACCATATAAGAAATCAAAATCTTTATTTTTATCGTTCTTTTGCTCATTCGGATAGAAGTTACGGGAGAAGTCCACCATACTTAGGATACGTTTAACCTTGTCGGGATCTTTGCCCGCTTGTGCGGAAATAACAGTCATATTGGCGAAGCCACGACTTGCTGTGAAGCCTTTCGAGCCATCTGGTGCGGTAAAGGCATCTAATGGGAGGAACTGTGCTTTCGGTTCTATTTTCAAAAGACCATCCATATATTGCTCCGACATTCCGCGTGGACTACCAATGAAAATACCCGCCTTGCCTGAATAAAATTCTTTATTCGTCGCTGCCCAATCCAGTGTAATGAAGTCCTTCGTCATTGCACCTTCCTTATAAAGATCTGAAAACCACTGAATCATGTCCTTCCGCGCGTTCGAGACAATGCCCGGAATGAAGCGGTTCTTATCATCTTTATGGTACCAAGCATCGGGATCCCAATACGCTCCCATCGGAATCGGCCAGTTGATATCCTTACCAATGGCAAGCCCGTAGGTATCGTTTTTACCGTTTTTGTCCGGATCATTCTTGGTAAAAGCTAGCGCAACTTGCTTAAGCTCCTCATAGTTTGTCGGTGCTTTTAAACCTAAGCTGTCTAACCAGTCTTTGCGCACGACAACAGTAAAACCGAATTTGGGATTATAACCGGGTATCGCGTAGACTTTGCCATTTACTCGGAACTGATCCCAGACATAGTCGGGAACAAGCTTCAACGATGGATAGCTTTTAATGTAGTCATCTAGGGCTAAAAATGCGCCTTGCTTAGCAAATTTACTATATTTATCTGTTAATTCTGCCGAAGGGAGCAAGGTTGCATCCGGAAGACTGCCTGATGCTAAGGTGACATTTAATTTCTCCGTGTAGGATCCGCCTGGCACTAATGCCGCTTGATAATCCACATTAAACTTCTCGTTAATTTTTTGGACGGCTTTGCCATTTTGTGGAGGGACATCACCATTGATGGACTTCATCGTTGTAATGGTGATTTTCTTGGCTGTTTCCGCCGTAGGTGCGGGACTATTGGATGCGGGGGTTGCACCGGTCGGTGACGAAGAGGTAGTCGGCGTAGAGCTGGAGGAACAGGCAGCTACTGCAAGCGATACACTTGAAGCCATTAACACGACAAAAAACTTTTTACGATTCATTGGTCACGTCCCCTTTTTAGTTATCACGTGTGAATACATGCCCTTTCTTACCGAGACGACATGCTGCTATCCCTTAACGGATCCGAGCATAACACCTTTTGCAAAATGCTTTTGTAGAAACGGGTATACAAGCAAGATCGGCAGTGTGGCAACCAAAATTGCTGCCATTTGAATCGTCTCGGGCGGCGGCGGGTTTTCAACCATCGCGAGGTCCATGCCCGTTAAAGCTTTGGAATCACTTTGTACAACAAGTTGACGTAGGATAACCTGAATAGGCCAATAAAAAGGATTGTTTATGTAGAGGATGCCTGTGAAGTAGTTGTTCCAATGGGTGACTGCGTAGAATAAGCAAAATGCGGCTAAAGCTGGTTTAGAAAGTGGTAATACGATTTTACGGAAAATCGTCAGATCATTGGCCCCATCAATAACGGCCGCTTCATTCAATTCGTTCGGAATGTTGAGAAAAAACTGACGTACGACAATGAGATTAAACGGAGCGATGGCAACTGGCAGAATTAACGCCCAAATGGAGTCCAAAAGTCCAGTTGCTTTTACGACAAGATACGTTGGAATAATGCCCGCAGAGAATAATAACGTGATGAGGATGAGCAACAGCATCAACTTCTGCCCATAAATGTTTCTTGTTAGCGCGTAAGCAAATGTGCAGGTAAACAATAAATTGACGAAAGTTCCCAAGATGGTAACAAGAACTGTGATCCACATGGCATGAATAAAGGTACTGGAACCTAGAATATAACGATAAGCATCCATGACCCATACACGTGGAAAGAGCAGCACTTCACTGTGCAAATATTGTTCCAGTGTCGTGAATGAAACGGAGAAGATATAGGCAAACGGAAATAACATCGTCACCGAAATCACGACTAGCAGCCAAACGTTTATCCCGTCGAAGATTCGGCTCGACATCGGACGTTTCATGTAATCCCCCTTCCGATTTACATGTAATTTATATTTGTTTTGTCACTATATAAATTACATGACTTCATCTATCGTGTCAACAATAAAATAAATCGGATGTAAACTGCAATGCACATATTTAGTTAAGAATATCCGTCAATCGCTGATTCAACGTTGCTTCATCTTCCAGCATGGACCAATTGAGTTGTGCGGCTTCCATTATTTTATCCAGCTTCTCGGAGGACAGCCCCATCTCCTTGAGCGATGTGTACGTAGGCACAATATCCCGATACATCGTATAGCGGCTGAAAGCCATGTCTGCTCCCTCTAATTCAGCAGCGCTACGGAGGGCTGGAATGCTTGTTGTACGCAGCCTTAAACCGACTTGGGATTCATACGAAGTGAAGAATTGGGCAAGCAGTGCGGCTTCGTCCTTATTCTGCGAACGATTGGCAATGGCAATGCCGAGCGTAATTAGCAGTGTCTTCGCTTCTTTCCCACGTGGAATAGGTGCAATATCAAAGTCAATGTCTTGCAGATTCAGCAAGCGATTCAAGTGGAAATAAGAGGTAATAATCATCGACAGCTTCCCTTGTGCAAATAAAGCTTCCGGTGTTAGCGGCAATGGCGCATTCGCTAAAAAATGAGGAAACAGCATGGGTCCATCCAAGACGCGTCGATAGTCGTTAAGCCCATCTTTAATTTGCTCCACACTCTGCGCGATAGATCCTTCATTATCACGAGGCGCTTCGACGCCATTTTGCATCAGGAATAGAGGCCAGCGGTTGCGCGACCTTGTATAGAAATAGAAGCCATACTTCGTATTCGGCTGTGTCAGTAGCTTCGCGTGCTCCGCGAGATCCGACCATGTCCAGCTTGAATCAGGCATTGCTAGGGACATCTCTCGAAAGTGTGATTTATTATAGCAAAGCACCAGCGGTGAAAACGAAAATGGCGAAGCATATAAGTGTTCATTCTGACTAAAGCTTTGTGCTAGCATGCGATATTGCCCCTCTAGTGGCGGGGTTGGTGCAAAGTACGCGGCTGCATCTTGCTCCGCTGTTAAACTATAGAAAACGGAATCACTTAACAACGCGACATCGACTTGCCCCTCCTGCAATCCTGAACGCAGATAGGAGGTGTAGTCGCCTCCACTTTCAGCAATGCGAACAATTTCAATGTGAGGATATTGTGCCTCAAATTGATCCAGCAGCGAAGAGATTTGAACCGATTCTTCTAAGTCAGCTGGATAAACAAATCGAATATGACATTTTTGTTGTTTGAACTGCTCAATGACCTGATTACCGACAGAAGGTATTTTTGTGATATACCCTTCCTCAACTAGGGTTTGCAGCCCTTTACGAACAGAAAGATTGCTTAAATCGAACTTCCTAGACAAATCTATTTCACTGGGCAAAAAATCACCAACTTGCAGTGTACCCTGTATGATTTCTTTGCGAAGTGTTCCTACCATCTCATTTAATCGCTCTCTGAATGACTTACGTCCTTTGACCAAGATGACCTCTCCTCGTACCAATTTATATCCAGTTTAAATTAACCAATTATTGTGTATTATTTTACCATGCACATGATTGATTGTACATCAGTAGTCATCAATTTCCCTACAAAGAAAAAACAGAGCCCGTTACCTCACGGAACTCTGTTTTGTGCATGGCTATTGGAGATTCCATGTATGACTACATACTCACTGTCTTTATCGATTGCTTGATGGGAGAACTTTCCAACCAAGGAGAATCTGCTGACAATACATATTCGGAGCGATGAATTTCGTCTAGTGCTGCAAGGAGCTTGCCTTTCTCTGGTGCCTTCATCGTAAAACAAAGTTGCATAGTCGGCTTCTCAAGGCTATTACCTGTGATTTCAATATCCGGCATCATTTTCATCTTCATAATTTGAATGCCTTGGTCCCCTAACGCGGAAGCAATCTTGCCAAGTACACCTGGATGATCTATCACTTTAACAGTGATCTCATGTACACGACGATTTCTTAGTAAGTGCTTCTCCCATTTGTTCAATAAAAGCAAGCTAACTAAAGCCAAGAAGGTGCATAGCACAGCCACGAAGTAGAATCCGGCTCCGACACATAAACCAACAGCCGCAACCACCCACACCGAAGCAGCCGTGGTGAGTCCACTAACTACGGAACCATTGCGTAAAATCGCGCCCGCACCAAGAAAGCCAATACCGCTAATGACTTGCGCAGCGAGTCTTGCTGGATCCGCACGCACATTCGATTCATTAACGAATTCCGAGAACCCATAAATGGACAGAAGCATGATTGTGGTAGAACCCAAACACACCAGTATTTGCGTGCGAAACCCGGCGGCATGGTTACTCCACTCCCGTTCTAAACCAATTAATCCCCCAAGCACAGTCGCTGCCAACATTCGAATCAATAGATCTAGGTGAGAAATATGCCAAACACTAGAAATATCCGCCATCGTTTTCCCCCTCCTTTGGTTATACCCCTTCATCTGCAATGAGATATGTGAAACTGTGCCCCTGATGCATAAGCGCCAGGGGCAAGGTGTGCCAAGTTATTCGGTTAGCGACTTCAAATAATGCCTTGCTTTTTCTGCGTAAATCAGTGGCTTCGCGATATCTGGATTCTGCTCCGCTTCCACAATGATCCAGCCTGCATAATGACGTTTTTTCAACTCTTCAATAATAGGTTTAAAATCAATACAACCATCCCCTGGCACGGTAAACACGCCTCTGCGCACACCTTCACGGAAACGGTACCCATCTAGGAGATGTTGTTCCAACACCTGTTCACGGACGTCTTTCAAATGAATATACGCGATCCGATCATAGTAGGTTTGCAAAATATAAAGCGGATCGCAGCCGCCATAATATGCGTGGCCCGAATCGAAGAGCAGATAAACTAACGTTGGGTCTGTCATTTCCATTAAGCGAGCAATTTCTTCACCGGTTTCAACGACAGTCTCACCATGGAAATGGTACACAAGCTTCATGCCGTTGTCTTTACAGTACTGACCTGCTTTGTGCAAGCCTTCTACCATAAATCCCCACTGGTCCTCCGTTAGAAGCGTGATACTGACCTTGTTATTCGCGGGATCCTCTACCTTATTACTCGATTCACACGTGACGACATATTGACAACCCATGGCTTTCAGAAAGTCTGCATGTGCCCGAAACGCTTCCATCTCCGCCTCATGTCGAGACGGATCACTGAAGTGAACGGATCTCCACTGTGAAGTGAGGACCATATCTTTACTTGCTAATAGTTGTTTGAGCGCATCGACATCGCGTGGAAATTTGCGGCAAAACTCCGTACCTTCGAAGCCGAGGCTTGCCATTTCAGTCAGCACTTGCTCAGCTGTAAAGTGGTTCCCATATTCTTTAATATCTTCATTCACCCAATTGATGGCGGAAATGCCATATTGAACTTTCACGTCGATAACCTCCTAAACATCCTAGCTACTCACTTATCCAAATAAATAGGGTTTGTAAGCGCAGCCATTAACGTCATGTCAACTTCTTCAAAATGCCGCCAAACCTCCGCTCTTACAAAGGTTGTCCCTTGGATGTCAACTTGAAAGGCAAGTCTGCCAGCTTCCGTCACTTCAATTTCCTTTTCCAAACCACGATTACTGATTAGTTTCACCGTATCCCCAATGAGCAGATCCTCTGCTTGGAAAGCAACTTCGTTGATTGACTCTCCTGCTGGTACAACATCTCCCACCATATAGGTGCCGCAATTCAGCTCTACGAAAGGTCCCTGCGGTGCATACGTGATGCACACATGACCCAAATCGATCGCGTTCAGAATGCCATCAACGGTTTTTTCAGAAGCGTACACCCATGTACACGGCATTGCATGCTTCACGTACGGATCTGGGCGATGTGTATCACTTCCACCAACAGCTACAAGTCTTCTGCCGGAGACGAGTTGATCATGCCACCATTGCACGGCTCTCGCATTTCGATCGGCAAACGGCCCGTTCCACACTTCGACCCAATCGTGATCCACATTGAAATCCCATTCCCATGGGCAAAATTCGCAATGCGGGTGATTGATGACGATTTTGGCACCATTTGCTCGCGCTTCAGCAATCTTAGCTTCGACGTCCTCCTGCCCTTTCACTCGAAAATCAAGGATGGGATCGGCAACGCCAAGAAAATTACTATGCCCGAAGTTCGTCGTAAACTCCATGCCGGGAATCATGAGCACATTTGTATTCCGTGGGTAAGTCAGGTTTTGACTAACCGCATTATGATCCGTCATGGCAATGAAATCACACCCAAGCTCCTCCAAAATGGCCGCGTTCTCCTCAAGTGTATACGTGCCGTCACTATTCACGCTGTGTGTGTGCAGATCGCCTTTGAGCCAACGTGGTGTTTTATACAGAAATTCGATGGAGACGTGAACCGAACAGCCTTCACTCGGAACTTTATAGGCGTTATGCAATACCGCCCAGTCGCCTGGCGTTAAATCACCTGACGTATAGCCAGGCGTTGCCTTTTCCAAGCCGACTTGGAACTGTTTGCGCGCACCGCCGCTCCAGCCTCTCACTCGCTTAGAGTCCCTCAAGCCCAAGTCAATAACAGCTCTCTGCTCACTATGAGATTCAATTGTATACGTTACTACTAGCTCTTCTACATGCTCCGGCATTACAAAAGGCACTTCGATATAAGCGCTTTGCTCCGCATGAGCAATTTCGCGCGTAATCGTCATAACTGATCGTTTTCTTACCTCAGGTTTCATCGCTATTCTCCTTGATTGACGCCATTTTAGGGTATGTTCACAGCTGCAATAATAGGGTAATGATCGGAAGGGTAGCCCCCATCAACTTGCCTTCTATCAACAATCGTATCCAGCAATTCTATTTCAGGGGAGACGAAGATATAATCGATAGGTGCTTCATCTGCACCACCGTTGAAATCGTGAGCTGTTCGACCTATAGGTCCTTCTAGAAGGGAATAAGCATCCTTCAACCAGCCTTGGGGTCCTGTCTTCTGCGATTTCCCGCTTAAATAACGAATCGTTGAATTGCTTGGATGACTATTCATGTCTCCCATTAGAATAACTGGTGAGGGCTCAGCAGCTTGATGCCTAGATATATAATTCCAAATCACCTTTGCACCGTTTTCCCTTGCTTCTTGACTGCGATGATCCAGATGCGTATTATACACGACAAAAGCTTTATGGCTAATCTTATCTAGGAATCGAACCCAAGTACACATTCTAGGGAACATGCTATCCCAGCATTTGGTTGCTGCAACGTCTGGCGTATCCGATAGCCAGAAATGTCCCTCTTCCAGCACCTCAAGCTGATCTTTTTTATAAAAAATAGCATTATGCTCATCCTCATGTTCGCCAAAGCGTCCCGTGCCAATCCAATTGTAGGCTGGCAGCTCTTCATGAAGCTCCGTAAGCATGTCATAATAACCCTCTTGTGTGCCGAAAAGAATGGGATCATGTTCTTGGATGGTTTGAGCCACGCGTTTAACGCGATAAGGCCATGCATTGGCCCCATCTTTCGGCTCGTTGTATCGTAAATTGAAAGTCATGACCTTCCCTAACATCACATTGCACCTCTTTTTCAACTATTCTTATTCTTTGACTGAACCTAGCATGATGCCGTGGATAAAGTATTTTTGCAGGAACGGATAGAGAATTAGAATCGGTACCATCGACACAACGATCTTGGCCGCATTGAGTGTTTTATCTGATACCTTCATTAATAATTCCAATTTGGAGGAATCTAGTTCGAGCATGGCGTTCTGACTAACAACGAGCTGCTGAATATACGTCTGCAACGGATAATATTCTGCGCTGCGCATAAAAATCATCCCGTCAAAAAACGCATTCCAGTGACCCACAATACTGAATAACGTAACCGTTGCCATAGCGGGCAATGACAGTGGCAGATAGACGCGAATCATCATGTACCAAGGTCCTGCCCCATCCATATAACCAGCTTCACTGAGCTCTTTCGGCAAGTTACGGAAGAAGTTCATTAACAAAATGACGTTGAACACAGGGACTGCACCTGGCAGTACAAGCGCCCAGATTGTATTGAACATCCCTAAAGATTTAATCGTTAAATATAAAGGAATGATCCCACCGCTGAATAACATCGTGAATAACATGAACCACATATATAAAGTCCGATGCGGAAACTCTTTATTACTTCTAGATAAAGGATATGCCATCATGACAGTCAAAATGAAGTTAATTCCACCGCCAAGCAATACCCGTTTGACAGATACTAGAAAAGCATTGAAAAAGTGAGGCTCTTCCAGAATTTTACGATAAGACTCTAAAGTAAATCCCACAGGCCAGAACTTGACGAGGCCGCCTGCCGCTGCTGCATTATCGCTAAATGAGACAGAGAATACGTGTACAACAGGAGCAAGCGACATGAATGAGATGATAAGCATAACTAAGACGAGAATGGCTTCGGCTACCTGAGCGGATATTGTTTTACTACGTACCATAAGTATTCACCTGCTTCATTAGAAAATTCTGTAATTAGCGTATTTATAAGCAATTTTGTAAGAGAGGATAATGAGTATGAACCCAATCATCGATTTCAATAGGCCGACAGCTGTCGCTAAGCCATATTGTGCTTGCACAAGTCCAACTCGATACACATACGTATCGATAATATCGCCTGATTTGTAGACAAGCGGATTATACAAATTAAAGATTTGATCAAACCCTGCATTAAGAATATTTCCTATGCTCAAAGTAGCCAACAACACGACGGTTGGTACTAAGCTTGGCAAAGTGACATACCATAACTGCTTTAATCGCGTAGCCCCATCCATTTCAGCCGCTTCATACAGCGAGGGATTAATGCCCGCTAAAGCCGCTAAATAAATGATGGCAGCGAATCCAAATTCCTTCCAAATATCTGAACTAACGACAATCGTAGGAAACCAACTATTTTTCGCTAAGAACATAATCGGTTCGATACCAAACATTTTCAACGTGCTATTGATGATGCCATCCAACGACAACATATCCATGACAACACCAGCTAAGATTACCCAAGAAATAAAGTGAGGAAGGTAAACAACCGTCTGTACCCATCTTTTGAAAATATGAAAGCGAATCTCATTCAGCAATATGGCAAATGTGAGCGGAACAATGAGATGTGCAATAATTTTACACACAGCGATAAATACGGTATTAAAGAAAATCGTTTTGCTGTCTTCCAACTCGAACATGTACGTGAAATTTTCGAATCCAATCCAGGGCGAATCCCAGATACCCAAACCAATCTTAAAGTTTTGGAACGCAATGGCGACCCCGAACATCGGAATGAGGTGAAAAATAATAAGAAGCACAATTCCCGGTAAGAGCATCAAATGATAGTGCTTATAAAATGATCGAATATTCATTAGTCATACACCTCTAGTTCAAACATGATTGTGTACAAAAAGCGCACCACCAATCGGTTAGGCGGTGCGCTTTGAGTCAGTAGCTATTACTTTTTGGATTTGTTCAGTTCCTCTGTCACTTCTTTTGTGATTTCGTCGCCGCCTTGCGCTTTCCAATCGGTTACGAACTTATCAAATGCTTCTAGCGGCTTCTCGCCCATGACAATTCCGAAGAACGTTTCTTTCTCCAGCTTTTGCAGATTCGCCCATTTTCTTTCCATCGTCTTCGTGTTAGCAGTAAATTCGCTATACACTTTATTCATGTTTTGTTTCAACAACTCCGCAGGAGCGGTGTAGCCATAATAACCGGACCAATCTTTCAAATCTGCTTTCGGATTGGCTTTATCACGAGTAGCCTTGTCAAACATTTCCTTCATTTCTGGACTTAGCTCTTCTGGTTTGGTTTGCCCACCCAGCGCTTTTTTCAACATATCTGACTTTCTTTCTACCGCATCAGCAAAGTCAAACGTCGCATTTCCGATCGGCCAGTGTTCTGCACTTACGGAGAAATCAAGCTTCAAGGCATCTGGATCTACTTTACGTTGTGCATTAATAAATGTGTTGGCATAGATCATGGCAGCTTCAGGGTTTTTCATCCCTTTTTTCACAACGATAAACTGAGTACTGACAGGTACCATCATGGTATTCACTGCACCCTTGGCATCAGGGATCAAGTAGGGTACGAAATCAGCCTTTGGATTAAGTTTCATCGCGTCAGCAGCCAAACCGCCGGACCACCATGGCCCGAAGAAAACGCCCGACTTACCAGAAACAATATTCTCGTTTGGCTCTTTACGAAGAGCAAATTCCTTATCAATTGCGCCTGCCGCATACATTTCACGCAGCTTCGTTAGTGCTTGTTTCGTTTCAGGTGTAATTGAAGCATAGACTACGTTGCCTGAGCTATCTTTAATCCAGTTGGAAACACCTTCAACCCCACCAGATGGGTAAGCACCGAAAGCTTGGAAAATACCTTTGAAGTCTCCACGTTGCGCTTTACCATTCACAGCCAAGGATTTCTCAAACCCAGCGATCCCCATCGTATCTGCTTTTCCATTGCCGTCTGGATCTTTCTCAACGAAAGCTTTGGCGATCGCCGTTACATCATCAAGCGATTTCGGCGGTTGCAATCCCAATTTATCCAACCAATCCTTGCGCAGCCAAACCATACTTGCAGCATCCGCTTGTACACTGATATTCGGAATACCCATTAACTTACCTTTATACGTCGCTTTTTCAAGCGCTTTATTGTTCGTGGAACCATATAACTCTTTCGCTAATGGCGAAGCATATTTCTCATATACTTTACTCATATCCTCAATTTGACCCGCTTCAGCTAACGCTAGAAAGATTTGCTCATTTACTAGCATAACATCAGGTAAGTCATTACTCGCGATCGCCAGCTTCATCTTTTGCTCATGATCTTGAGGTGCGGCATACCAAAGAATTTTGAAGTTAATATTCGTTTTTTGTGAAATATATTTCATGTACTGGTTGCTTTCCACTGTATCACCAGCTGGCAACTTCGCTCCAGGGCTTAAGCTTTTGAATGTGGTAACTTCAATCGGGTTCGGCATCTTGAAAGGGTCCACTTTCACGTTGGAATCTGCCGTTGATTTCGCGTCATCCTTACTAGTCCCTGTGGTATTGCTTGAACATGCTGTCATCAGAACAGCGATTGCCATCATAGAAATTAGAGCTTTTTTATTCTTCATAATGCCCCTCCTCTTTAGTTACCCTACACATACATCTTAAAATAAAAGAAAGGCACTCGGGTCCACTTCTGTCTTGTGTTTAGGTAGCAAATCGTCTTGAAATCGGCAAATTTGAACGTCCAGTAGACGAAAGTGCACTTATTAGGAGACGATTTGCGACCAAATCTAAGCTACTTGACTGGTTCTTTCTTGCGAAACTCACCCGGCAGCATCCCCGTTAACTCACGAAATACCTTGCTGAAATATTTCTCATTGGGATATCCAGCCTGCGTCGCAATCCACCCAATGGATTTGCTTGACTGGGTTAGTAAGGCTTTCGCATGATTTACCCGCACTTCACGGATGAAATCGTTAAACGTTTTGCCCGCAATATCTCGAAAGCAACGACTGAAATAACTACGGCTCATATTGACCCTTTTCGCAATATCCGTGACTAAGAGGTCCTGCTGGAACTCTGATTGAATAATATCTACCGCTTTCCAAACACTTGCATTAACTTCTGGTGAATAAGGTCCCTCATCCTCTTCTATTAGCGTTGCCAAATGCAGATGCTGAACATGAGCGTGAGCATCCCTTGAGCGCATTTTCTGCTCATCCATCTTGTTCACAATGCGTCTCAGCACATCATCCATGTGCTCATGCTCAAGCTCAACCTTCGTTATGTAATCCAGCGCGCCCAAACGAAGCGCCTCTTGGATAAGTTCAAAATCCTGATGGAACGTCAACACGACCATGCTGATATCCTTATATTTCTCTTTCACCGATCTCATTAAATCAATACCAGACATAACAGGCATGGCCAAATCTGTAATAAGTAAGTCCACTTGGTTATTTTCAAGAAACTCCAATGCTTTCTTCCCATTTCCAGCTTCGCCTACGACTTCTAATTTATGCTCACGCCAAGGCATCATTGTGATGAAGCCTTTCCGTACCAAATGATCATCGTCAACAACCATAACTTTTATCATCATCAAACTCCTCCTATCGGAAGACGAAGAACGATCGTCGTCCCTGCACCGATTGTGCTTTGAATATGGAAACTTGCCGCTGGTCCGAATTGAAATTTGATCATGCGATACACATATTGCAGCCCAATTCCCATTCCTACCTTCTTCGTCTCTAACGTGTTTTCACTCATTAATTGGGCAATATCGTCCTCCGTCATACCGTCACCATTATCTTTTACTTCAATAATGACATGGGATAAACCGTCTTCGATTACGCTCACTTCAATAACGCCATTGTCACCCAAACCATGGTATAACGCATTCTCGACGAGCGGCTGAAGAATAAACCTTGGAACGGCTAATGCAAGTGCTTTCTCATCCGCGTGGATTTTCACATCAAAATGAAAATTGTAGCGGATCCCCTGCAACTCCACGTAATTTTTTAAAGCATCAATCTCATCATTAATTCGGGCAGGTCCGCCTTTACCGAGATTATAATAGAGTACTTTATTCAAGGTAGATACCAACCGATCAATATCCTTCTGCCCATTTGCGCGAGCCAGCCATCGAATAGTATCCAATGTATTATGAATAAAATGAGGATTGATTTGCGTCATTAATTTCTCAACCTCAAGAAAAGCTTTACTCTGTTCCTTTTGCTCCACTTCACTAATGAGCTCAAAAATACGACTTCTCATTTCGGCAAACTCTCTGTAAATCATAGCAAACTCTGAAATTTGCGATTGTCTTCTAGGAAACACTTCTGTATTGCTTTTTACATTGCGAATATCCGTACTAAGCAGGTTAAGCGGTCGATACACCGTTCTCCAAATTAGCCATGCAATAAAGAAACTCGCAATTAATGTCAAAATTGCAAAAAACACAAACTGTTTCATCCATCTATATACTTCGAGATTATAGACCGAATTGGGGACAGCAGACATCACTTTCCATTTCTGATTACTGGCTTCCTCAAACATCCGATACTTACCTGTCTTGTCTTTATGAGAATTAGCAGAAGCATATTCACTCCCTACAGGAAAATCTTCCGAATCCTCGCTATAGACGATTTTGCCATTATTATCCACGATGAGATGTACTAAGTTCCCGCCGAATTGATCATTGTCTTTGAGGATGCTTTCAGCCAACTTAAAATTCGTTTCAATATAGACATACACATCATCACGATCCGGCAGCTCAACTTTCCGAAGAATCGAAAGCACTTGATTGCCATCAATCGGATTAAGCGAAAGATGCGGACCCATATACGTAAGTTTATCGAATTTAATGAGTACAGGAAGATTCTTGAGATCATACTTATCATTCACACTAAAATTCTCGAATAAGGCCTGATTGTCATTTTCAAAATAGTAAAACATTAATCCCAATGTTGGGTTCGTAAAATGAATTAATCCTAATTCGCTTCGAATCTCATCGTTCAATCTTTTCTTTTCGTAAATATCAGCTGCTAAGTAGCTCTCTAGGCTTTTCCCTACTCTGCCGTCAAAGGCAAGCTGCTGTGACGTATGATTTAATTGCCCAAGCGTATCCTCCAACATGATTCGGACCTGATGCAAATTGCTAAGGGCACCGCCTTCTGCCTTATTTTGCAAAATGGCATACATCGAGAAATAAGAAATACTTCCAATCAGAATTAAAGGGGCAAGCGAGCTAATAAAGAGGATGATGATGAGTCGATATTTTAACGAATGCGGCTTCGGTGGTAGAGCAAACTTGTTCCATCTTGTCATGATTCAGCCTCGCTTTGTTGTTATTTGATATAATATTGCCTAGTATACAAAACAAATAAAGCGCTAACAACCGCTTTTCCCCAACTCCAGTGGAAAAAAAAGGATAAATGTGATGTAAAAAAGTCCCAACCATCAAATATGGTTGGGACTTTTTTACACTATTATATTTTTCGTCAAGCCGATGCTTTCGCTCCTTTTCTCACTAAAAGGAAGTAAGATAACATCCCAGCGGCACTAGTGCCTAAAATAATGGCCCCGAGTGGAACTGCCGTATGTTCCCCGGCAATACCAACTAGTGGAGAAACGACCGCACCGAGCAAGAATGGAATGACGCCCATGAGTGCAGCCGCGCTCCCCGCCATATGTCCTTGACTCTCCATGGCCAGCGGAAATGCTGCTGTGGATGTAATGCCTATAGCTGCTACGAAGAATACGAGAGGAATTACAAGTGCATACAGTGGGCCGTGGAAAATAGCCACCAATAAGACGGCAATACTAGCTGCGCTAGCAAGCCACAGACCGAACAACATAAATGACTGCTCCGAAATTCGGTGAGACATCCGACCGACAAGCTGGGAGCCTATAACCAAGGTAATCCCATTGGATCCGAACAATAAAGCAAAAACCGTAGGGGAAACCCCGTAAATATTTTGATAGATAAACGGTGTACCCGAAACATACGAGAAGACCCCCGCGATCATCACCCCTTGTGCGAGCATATAGCCCGTAAAGGAGCGGTCTCGCAAAAGCGACCCATAATTACGCAGTTGCTGAGCAAAATTGCTAGGACTACGGCGCTCGACAGGCAGCGTCTCTTGGAGTCTCCATTTTGTCATCGCAAAGAGGAAAGTCCCGAGTATCGCCAAAGCGATAAAGACGCCGATCCAGCTAGTTAGCGTTAAAACGCCACTTCCCGTTACAGGAGCTACAAGCGGACCCAAATTCCCTACTAGCAAGAGCAGTGAGAAAAATTTGGTGAGCTCGTGACCGCTAAACATATCGCGTGCAATTGCCCGGGAAATGACGATTCCCGCTGAAGCAACAAATCCTTGTACAAGCCGCGCGAGAATCAGCGTCCATATATTCGGCGAGATTGCACAAACGATTGATATCACAACATAAATAGCCATGGAAATGAGCAGCGGTTTGCGTCTGCCGTAGACGTCACTTAGCGAACCCATGACCATCTGACCGATACCCAGACCGAGTAAACAGGCAGTCAGACTGAGTTGAACGAGGGAAGCGGTTGTGCCGAATTGTTCTACAATTTGCGGGAAGGCCGGTAAATACATATCAATGGTAAAAGGGCCAAGTGTCGAAAATAAACCGAGCAGCAGTGCCAAGCGAACGGCATGCTGTTTATTCTTGTTGGTCATTGTATAATGTTCTCCTCTTCTGCATTCCGTATCCTAATCTCTATCTATTTTTGTTCCACCATAACATAACTGTATAGTTTTTGACAACAGTTAATACGCGAGAATGGCGTCTAGTCGCTATAACATACTGCAGCGACCCGAGGATGACGAACACGGCCATAACCCCAGCAGAATATCGATACATCACAGAGTAGTTAGTGATTGAGGAAACGAGACCAAGCAGAATCGCGCCAACGGCAACGCCGAAATCCGTTGAATTGTAGAACATGCTGTTCGCCATACCATACTGCTCAGGCTTCGAGGAACGCAGCATCCAGGCTTGAATGGTCGGCTGGATAGCACCGAATCCAGCCCCATAGAGCAGCGCGGATACGATCAACATCGGCATGGCATGTGCATGCGACAACACCATCATGCTGGCGGTGACGAACAAGCCAGCGGGAATTAGCACGGAAGCATGTCCGAAACGGTCGAAGATACGGCCCGAGAAGGGACGAACGAGAATAATGGTGATCGCGTTGAACAGGAAGAATAAGCCCACCTGCTCGATGTGAACATAATCACCGAATAGGGCTAGAAAACTAAGCAGACCGCTATACGTGATGGAGAGAAACACATTTAGAAGAACGGGAAACAACCATTTACGGTTGAATCCAGGTTTGGCAGCAGGTTTGGATTGAACACCTTGTTGATCAGAATCAGGATCAGGAGGCATTTGCTCCTCGGCGGCTTGATCCCGCTTCGATCGCGAAAGCCACAATACTGGGAAGATAACCACAGATGTAATCAATCCGATCATCGTCAATGGCATGAAGCCAGCTTGTTTCATCACATTCAGCCCGATGGACGGGCCGATCGACATGGCAAGACTCGTCGACAACCCAAAATACCCGATACCCTCACCCATTCGGCGCAGCGGAATGATCCGGGATACAAGTGTCGGCAGAATCGTGCTCGCCATCCCGAAGCCGATGCCATAGCCAATACGCAGCGACAATAACGTGGCGAATGAGCCTGCTGCCGAGTACAGTGCTGTCGTTGCCGCAGCGATAATAAGCCCTGCGAGCAATAGCTTCATCCGCGAAATGCGCGGCATGAGCGCTGCCGTCGCGAAGCGCGATAAGATGGCTGCAAGCGCAAAAACAGACGTAACAAGACTAGCTTGTACGTTTCCTGTATGAAATTCAGCCTTCACATAGGCTGGAAAAGAGGAAAGTAGCATTTGCAAACTTAGAAATAATAGAAAAAAACAAATCGTCAAAGCGATGAACGGTCTCGTCCATAAGGGAGTTTGTTGTTGTTCTGGCTGCACGTTAGATCATCTCCGCATAAAATTTTATTCCTATGATTAGTCTTCTACTAACTCCGAATGTCCGAGCTTTCCACTCACGTGAAGTTGGATGCGTAGCAGCATCTCCATCATGATGTCGTACTCCGCTTCTGATATACAAGCTTTCACATCAGCTGTCACACTATCTTCAATCGGTGTCGTTACACGGATGAGGTCTTGACCGAGCTCCGTGCTGTACACGAGAAACGATCGTCGATCTCGATCGCCTGCTTTCTTATAGATAAGCCCTTTCTTCTCCAGATGATCCAAAATCCGTGTAGTTGTCGGCTTGTCCTTACCGGTCCGTTCGGCAATTTCACGCTGAATCAACCCTTGCGCGCGATCAATCTGATTCAAAGCGGACCACTGCTCAGGCGTAATCCCATGCGCGTGTAGCCGTTGTTGAAACAAAGCTGTCAACTTGCGGTGTGTAACCCCCATCGCGAATCCGATTGGCAAAAGACGGGAATCGGTTGACATATGTGATGCCCCCTCGTAAATAGTTGTTTAGACAACTATATGTTAGACAACATTTTCTGTCAAGGTCATTGAAGTTTTATTCTCTACAAAAAAAAGGCGTCCAATCCTCCCGATTGGACGCCTTTACCTGTAAGACTTTTTTCAGCTGACGATTAAATGCTTTCTGATCACGTTCAAGAAATTTCTTCTAATAAACAAGAAATAGACGATTTGAAGGACCAAAAAGACGCCCATAACCGTAACCGCGGCTTCGCTGACATCCAGTTTAAAAAGCCTATGCAGTGCTGCTAAAGCAATGGCGGAATGTAAAGTTGCCACCATGTATGGAAGTAAGAACATGACGCCAATTTCAATCGAAACCACTTTCTTCATTTCTTTGAACGTGACACCGATTTTATATAATTGCTTATATTTCTGTTTATCGGTTTCCTGATCCATGTAAAATTTGTTGTACACAAAGCTGCCCGAAGCAACGAAGAAGATGATACCTAAGAAAATCGATAAGAACAAAATCGTGCCATATGCTCTTTTCTCGGTTTCATAGATATGGGCTTTGGAATAAAATAAGGCGTACTGATTATCCCCATATTGCTGCTCATATGCGTCATAAACAACATACGTATCCGACCAATCCTTGACATGAAACATATATGGAGGCTGGGCTTGTTCGACCACTTCAATTCGATCAAACAACGAATCGGCTACAACATATAGCGTATTTATATGATCCGTAAACAGCTTCGCATAAATTTCTTCTTTGATTTGCAGACTATTCCCTTCAATCGTTGGATGACTTACACCTTCGTTATCCTCTGTGGGTACGATTTTGATCGTTTCTAGTTCACGAATAGACATGGTTTTCAAGTTTAATACTTTGGCAAATTGATTATACACACTTGCTTTCATGATCGGTATCACAGACTCGTCCTCTTGAACCATATATTTCATCTCTACAACTATTTTCTCATAGGGAAAATGGTTTCTCTGCAACTGATCTTCAATAAATCGGATCTCTTCAGTCGTGGAAGCATTCGTTCCAAACGTCTGATAGGAAAAAGCCATAGGATGTCGTTCTTCTATACTAGTTAGCGTATTCATCCAATAGGCATAAGAGGTGCCGCTCAGTATGACAGCAGCTGTTGACGTAATGGTAATGATAAAAAACATGCTGGCATTGTCCCGTATGCGATAGAACAAGTTCGATATCCAGATCAGATTCGTGTTTCTTAAATAATGGATCCTGTTCTTTTTTAATAAAGCGATCGCGAATACACTGAACTGTGAAAATAGCATATACGTGGCAATCACGACCATGCCTATAATCATGACGATATATTTATCCAAATTACCTTTAAAGGTAACAAATGATAAGGTATACGCAGCAAGGAGTAAAAGGATGCCCAAGACCGCAACTAGTGGTGAAAATTTTGGCATTGGCTTCGGTGACTTCGTTGCTTTAAGCAAGCGTACGATATCTTTCTCCTTCACGATCCATGAAGTAAAGAAAGAGACCAATATGCCGAGTAGCAGGAAGCAGACAAGCGTAATCAGAATCGCTTTTATCGGAAAATAAAACGGCAAGGAAGTAAGCCGCAGCAACCTCTCGATCATCGTCAGAATGAGTTTGGAAAACACCAAGCCCGTGACGATACCTCCGATTGTAGCCGCGACACTGATGATCATATTTTCAATCGCGATCATCCTAAGCAGTTGACTCCTCGTGATGCCGAGCATATAGAGGATGCCAAATTCCTTATACCTCTTTTTTAATAAGACGCCGATGGAATAGAAGACAAAGAAGAACAAAAATAAGTAGGCAATGATTTCCGCACCCAAAAGGGATACCTTGATGTAAGATTTGAAAGTGCCTTTATCCGGGTGAAAAATAAACATAGTAAGTGAAAAAAATAGCGTAACGGAAATAAGCATGCTTAAGAAATAAGCGAAATAGTGCTTACCGTTGCGTAGAACATTTCTCATCGCAAACTGTTTAAATTCCATGATCCGCACCGCCTAACAACGAAAGTACATCGATAATCTGTTGGTAGAAAGGCTGCCTCCTGCCTCCACTATGAATTTCATTGTAGATAGCACCGTCTTTAATAAAAATAATTCGGCCGCAATAGCTGGCTGCCACAGGGTCATGCGTCACCATGATCGTAGTCAGCTGCTGTTCTTTATTGATTTTCTCAAACAATTCCATGACAGTTCTTGCAGACTTGGAATCCAAGTTCCCCGTTGGTTCATCCGCCAAGAGGAGTGAAGGTTGATGGATGATAGCTCGGGCTATCGCCGTTCGTTGAGCTTCGCCTCCAGAGATTTCATAGGTCCGTTTGTCGAGCAAATGTTCAATACGCAATGTCTTAGCAATGCTTTGCAGTCTTCTGTCCTGCTCCATAACAGAGATCCGATCTAGGGTAAGAGGTAGAACCACATTCTCCCCCACAGTTAACGTATCAAGCAAATTAAAATCTTGAAAGACAAAACCAAGTTCTCTACGTCTAAAAAGCGCTAATTTATCTCCCGTCAATTGCATGGGATTGAAGCCTTTTATCTGAATGGATCCTGTCGTGGGTTGATCAACTGTAGAGATCATATTTAATAAAGTCGTTTTGCCGCTGCCCGATGGTCCCATCACTCCGACAAATTCTCCGGGTTCAATGGCGAAGCTAATTTGATTTAAAGCATGAGATATCACTTCTTTCCCATATGTTTTACTTAGATGATGAACTTTTAACATAGCCATGCCAACTCCTTGTTATTTGATTTTCCTTCATGATCGTACTCCTTCGCCTCCTTTTCAGCGATTCAACTTTCTTACTCGATTCTTACATTGTTGTAAGGTTGGAAGATGCAAAAAGAACATGCATTAGAGATAAGGCACGTTCTTCTTAGGCTTAGGTATGATCCTTTGGGATACGTTCAAACAGAATGCTGACTTTGGTACCTTCGTTCACTTCGGACTGAATCATGAGCTTATGATTTAAGTTTTCACATATTTTTTTGGCCAAATACAGACCCATTCCCGTAGATTCTCCGAAAATCCTTCCGTTCTCACCTGTAAAGAATGGCTGAAAGACTCTCCTAATATCCTTAGGATGTATGCCAATGCCCTCATCGATGACTTCTAACACAGCATGCTCATCTGTTGTATACGCAGCAATCGTCACATATTTCCCTTTTCCCTTGGCGTATTTGATGGCGTTTGTTAGCAATTGCTCGATGACGAATTTGATCCATTTTACATCCGTGTATACCTCAATCGTGTCGTCCACGTCTGCCTTCGGCAGCATGTTATTTTTAATGAACAGTTTTTTTTCTTGACTGATGCTGTCCAAAATTAATGGCTTTAAGCTTGCCTTTTCAATCACAAAATCTCTTTCGAAAGCATCAATTCGTGCATAATATAAGGCCATATTCAGACCTTTTTCCATTTTATATACTTCTTCACTCAACCCATGTGCATAGGGTTCGCCTGCATGGGCTTCGAGCTGAAGTCTCATGACGGAAAGCGGTGTTTTCATTTGATGCACCCATTGATTAATAAAGGTTAAATGCTCTTGATGATTTTGCTTAAGTTGTTGCAGATTTCTTCCGTACAATCCGTATTGTTGCTTTAATAGTGCAGCTATATGGCGACCCCAGAAGGAATCACCTTGATCCAAAGTGGTTTCCTCAATGTCCTCAAAGTTTCTGTGTAGTCGTACATAGACATCCTTCGATTTCACATATTTCCACCCTAAAAAAACAAGAAGAATAAACGAATTGAATAGGAAAGCATAGAACACATCTACCCATGGAAAATCGCTCGCAAGCACACAATAAAAGGTAGTTAGAATAACGGAGAAATAGTAAAGCCCGATATAACTCTTGTGTTCATTTAAAAATAAACTCATCTGCCATTCCCCTTACCAGCTCTTGTTTAGCTTGTAGCCCAAGCCTCTTATCGTTTCAATCCCGTTCTCAATATGGAGGTCTTGCAATTTCTTTCTTAACCTCGTGACATTTACATTGAGTGTGTTCTCTTCCACAAAATCGGCGTGATCCCACATTTCCTCCAAGAGATAGTTTCGGTTTACCACTTTAGGGTAGGTCTGAATGAGACTCTCGATCAAAATAGCTTCTTTCTTAGTCAGGATCGTTATCTTACTTTGAAACTCCAGCTCTACTCTTTCTGGATAAAATTTCAACCCTTCCAATTCGACTACCCGCTCGACTGTAGCTGGCGCATATTCACCGAATACCCGTCTGATATGGCTGTTTATTTTGGCCATAACGACCTCATACGAGAAGGGTTTCGTGATGTAATCATCCGCTCCGTTCTCAAGAGCTCTTACTTGATCGATCCCGCTCTCTCTGGCGGAAATAAAAAGGATGGGAACCTTGGACGATTCTCTGATCCTCCTACACCAATAAAACCCATCAAATTTAGGCAGATTAACATCCAATAGAACAAGATGAGGCTGGAGAAGCTGAAATTGTTCCAAAATGCTTTCAAAATTGTCAGCAACTGTGGCTGAAAGTCCGTATTTCTCAATATGTTCTTTCAATAAACGACTGATGGACAGATCATCTTCAATGATATAAATCACATACTTCATGTAACAGCCACCTCCAAGTTCAGGCACATCGAGATCGAATTTCTAAAAAAATCCAAGTCCATTGTATCATTTTATCCAATCTACTTAATTATCATCAGATTCTGCTTTTCTTCGATGTAATGAGCACTGGAAGAATAAACTTGATTTTGATCACCCATACTAAGAATACACCTTAGCGTACTACTTGATTATTTGACGTTTGGAGGACGACAATCTTGGACATTGATGCTTTTCTAACTGAAGTCCTTAAATCCAATGAGGATTGGCATGTGACGATGAAAGATGGTATTTCGATTATAGACTCCACTGTGGAAAGAGAAATTCCTTTCGACAACACTGATGACTATCTAGAGTCTGGTTTTTAGAAAAATCTATATTTTACAATGAAAGCCCAGGGAAGCATGAACTCCCTCAGGGCTTTTTTTTTATAACTGCAACCTATTTGCAACAACCTCCGTCTGAAGGATTGTCAACTTGATTGATACATACTCTACAGAATTGGAAGGAGCATTATATTATGAAAAAGAAACTAACGGTAATATTAACATTGGCTGGAATTCTCGGCACGACTGCAGCAGTTGGAGCAGAGGATTTGGTAGAAAAGGTGACAGGTTACTTACAAAAAGATGTAAAAATCATTGTTAATGGACAAGACAGCGCGCTTACACCTGTCTATATCGATGGCAAAGCTTATCTGCCTGTACGCGATGCAGCTACCCAACTTGGATATACAGTAAGTTACGATGAAGCCAACAAAGAAATTGAGCTTGATGAAGCTGCTGACTTGATGCGTGAAACTGGTGTTATCGTGAGCGTGCAATCTAACCAAGACGGTAACTACCGTATTGAATTACTTGGCAGCACATGGGTTATTCTGACTGTTGATAAATCAACAACGATTAAAAGCCTAGACGGTAAAACACTAACTCCTGCTGATTTGAAAGCAGGCACACAAATCGATGCCGAATTCGGACCTGCTATGGCGATGAGTTACCCTGGCCAAGCACATGCAGTAAACGTTAACGTTCATGCTGATCGTGCAATTAAAGAAGATACAATTAAAGAAGTAAAACATACAGATGATGGCTGGCAAGTTCAACTTGGCGATGCTCTGGTACTAAACGCAGGTAAAGAAACGCGCGTATTGACATCCCAAGGTGAGTCTGTGAATTGGGAAGATTTGAAAGCTGGTACGAAGGTAAAAGCTTACTACGGTCCTTTCGAGACGAAAAGCCTTCCGCCTCAAAGCCCTGTTTACCTCTTAGTTGTTCAGACGCAATCGCCAACTATTGGCCTACCGAAAATGTCGCCAGAGTCAGCACAAGAATACCGCGACTTAGCATGGACACAAGTGAAAGAGCAAGTGTCCCATATCACGACAAAACAAGACGAAGCACACGTTCAAATTACTTCTGCTAAAGAGGTTGGCGTATTAGCTTCCACAGACGAGCAGAAGAAATTACTTGCAGACGTTCAAGCTGCGAACGGTAACTTTGTAACCGTTACTTACACAACAGATCAAGACGAATTGCTTGGACCTTTGACAGCTGTATTTGATTTCAACACAAAAGCTTTCATCGGCTTCAACGCTAGAAGATAAATAAGTACCTAAAAGCCTCGAAAATCAACCACAGTTGAATTTCGAGGCTTTTTTTATAGGGACAATGTGCTCCAAAAATCAACACGTAAAGTTAACATGTTCGACCTATAAAGAGCTCTTATGTTTCCCATGAAGAATATGTTAAAATACGAATAGGCAGACTAATATTCTGCAAATGCTAGCGCATACAGATTTCCAAAATGACCATATGGGAGGCTTTAATATGGATGATTATTTTTTGGTTAAAGACGGCAGAATCGTACGCTGGGATGGGATTACACTAGGTGGAACCAAAATCCGAGCAGACGAGCTAACAGAGTCTTTTGGACGTAAAGCACTTGAGGAAATCGAACGTTTTGGCTTTTATACCATTAAGAAACCGTAACGAACCTACCCATTAAAGGAGGCTGTCTCAAAAAGTCAATCAAGACTTTTGAAACAGCCTATTTTCGTTACTATCCTCTGAAAAATACCAATTATTGAACCGAATCTAACATTCGTTTGATCATTGTAGCGGCTTGCGCTCTAGTAAGGTTCCCAAGTGGAACGAGCTCTTTCGCGCGAATGCCATTTAGTAATCCCGCTTTTATCGCGGCAGCCACTTCGGGCTTTGTAGCGTTGCTAATCATCTTTGTATCTTCGAATGCAGCGAGTAAATTCGTTATTTCCGAGTCAGAGATCGTGACGGATTTGCCCAAATATGACAGCGTGCGCACGATGAAGCTGCTAGCTTCCTCACGAGTCACCTTCCGATTAGGCGCGAAGCCACCTTCCAGTTCAGTAATAATACCTGCCTTGATACCACTGGCACTTACAAGCATCGAAATGAAATCAGCTCTTGTCATGTCTTGTTCAGGCTTGAACTTCTTCTCTTCGACTCCGCTAATCAACTTCTTAATGCCGAGATCCTCGATATCCATTCTTGCCCAATGTCCTGCCAAATCCGTAAACAGATTGACGGGGTAGTTCTGTTTTATCTTTGGAATAATACTGCTTTGAACTTTCGTATGGGTCGTACCATCTGTCATGATCAGAATACGATCGATGTCAGCGCCGCCTTTGCGGGACCACACCTTAAGGACGTGAATGCCCTCGTCCAAAGCAAACTGATAATTATCGAAGGCGCGTTTCCAATCCGCATCTTTCAACGTAATGCGTTTCAGCTCCGAATCATCCCACTGAATAAAGACAGAACCATTGGAGGCAGATTCCCCCGTTGAATAGATATGGGCTTGGAAAGCGCCAGGATCCGTCACATTCAGTTCGTACTGAACATACTTCATATCAGGTAAAACTTTATCCGCCGGCATCGTATCTTTATACGCTGGATCCAGCACATCCTTATTCGTCACATCTGGCAGGTTTTTACCAAATTTAACGTAGGTACCGCCAGAAGCTTTGCTCGACGAAACGAGGGAGATTTGATCACTCTGGCTGCTCGAGTTCGCTGTATAATCTTCCGCTTCGAACAAGACGTACGTATTCTCATCATCTGGATCCGTCTTTTTGACATCCAAATAGCCAAACGGACTGCCAATACTGATCGGAAGCGTGATGGAGGAAGTACCACCCAGTGTATCCGTGACCGTTAGGGTTACTTTCATAGCGCCAACTTTGTTAAAGACATGGCTTGTTTTGCTTAAGTTTGCTCCCGATTGAAGCGGTGTTCCATCGCCAAAATCCCATTCATATTTCGCAATTTTGTCTCCCAATGCGATATCTGGATCATTCGAAGCGGAAGCATCAAACGCGATTTTCGTTCCAGGTCTACCAGCGGTGTGGTCGGAATTCAGTTTAACGACAGGCACCTTGTTCGGGTCCTTGTTATCAACCAGAATAGTCATGGTATCTGTATTTCCTGCACGATCTGTCACTTTCAGATTGGCCAAATACATACCAAATGCTTTATATTCCTTTGTGGGTGAAGCTTGATCAGATGTCGTCCCATCGCCGAAATTCCACGAATAGGTCAGACCTGCTCCCGTACTTCCCGATGATGAGAAAGTAACTGTACGTGTGCCTTTCCCCCGCTCACCGAATTCAATGGCTTTGTTTGCCGAGGCTTTCGCAAGCGGCAAATTCGTTACGAGGGCAGCAGACTTCTCAAACTCGATGGCATAGTCGGATGATTGGGCTAAATCTAAAGTAATCACGCCATCTTTCATTTTCGTATCTACCTTTATGCCGTTTACCGTAGTGGTTTTCACAATCACACCGGCAGGCAGCGTCAAGCTCATTTGGGCTGCTTGTTTCAGATCCGATACCTTACCGCTCCAGCCTTGACTGTCCATGTGCTGAACCCAGGTAACTGCCACATCACTCGTCATGACGGTTGCGCCATTCACTTGCGCCTTCTTGCCCTCGCGAACCATCACATCACTAGCGTTAGCGCTTGTTTCACGCAGCCAAGCAAAGTTGGCGTCCGACGTCAAATGGCCTGCTGTGACTTGTACACCGCTGCCAGCTTGCAGCAGATACGTATCCGTTGTGTTGCCTTTAACCACACGAGCACCTGTCATCGAACTAGTGCTTAAATCTTGCACTTCGGGTGCATTCTCGTTCAATTCTTGTGGCACGAGAATCGTCAAGAACTGAGCATTCTCCTTCTTCTGCTCCGCACTCACATACTGTTCTTTGATATCTTCCTTGAACAGACTCGTCACCGAATCATTCGCTTGGAATTTAGCCGTTTGCGGAAACATATACGTTTCCATCTTGGCTTCACCCAAGTCGTAGTAGGGCACTACAGCACTTTGTGAAGCTTCTGGTTTGTTCATTAATTCTGGTGTTTTCTCCTTCGTGATCGACCACTCTGCCTGATTGCCAGTCAAATTCAAGGCACCGAGACTGTGCAGAAACATATCAAAATCAGCCTTACCACTCTTCGATGTAACTCGATCGGCGACGACGAAATATTCTTGTCCCGGGAATGCAATTCCGCGGTTATGTGTTCCCACTACTTCAGCCTGATCGGAGTAGTAGTCGCCTTCTTTTTGAGCAAAATCAAAATAATTCGTATCGATCTCGTAACTGCTTCGAACACCGATCATGGGATCGGTTTCGTTTTTCACGCCCCTGCCGTTCATCGTAATGACATTGTGCGCCTGCGGCTTTTTCAAGAAGGAAGCGAATGCGCTGTATTGCCCATATCCGGTATCATTCGCTAGGAGTGCATTTTTTCCATACATATTAAAATGAAGCTGGTCTTGATGCTGATGGTTGTCCGACTCTGGATGGCCATTAAACATTAACCACAGGCTGTTCTTGCCATTTGGTTCGAATTTCGAATCCCATTGATTACCCAAGATCGCGATCCCGCCAAAAGGTTCCTTCGACTTCGGATTGACACCGCCATTCATGAATGTCGTGCGAGACACGGTAGGACGCTTGGGCTCAATGGACGAATCGTAGGTCAGATACTCATCAATGGCAATCTGATATTGCGATGTCGCTCCTGTATAGTCATCCAAGTAGATTTGAGAATTGGCATAATTCCATTGAAAAACTTCACCCAGCTTAAGCCCGCTTCCGAACTGTGGCGCTTGAACATCTTTGTATAAATGAGCAGCCATATGCGTAGGATACGGCTTCACATAACTATCTTCCGTGCTGGACAGCCAGCCATTGCCCATTCTCCCCCGAACAGCGTACTCAAACATAGGCTCCGTCTGCTTAATGAGCGTTGCAGGTGAAATATTGTCAGGTGCTTGATCGCCAACGACATTCTTGTACTGGTACAGAAATGGCACCAAGTTAACAAAGGTAAACACGCCATAATGAGCACCTTCCCTCGATATCCCATCCGAACTAAACTGATAGTCAAACGTGTTATGGGTACGCTCAATCGCCAAATTCATCCAGTACTGTGCTTCTGGTTCTTCAGCTAAGGTGAGTGCAACTGTACCTAAGCCTAGCGCTGGTTTGGAGCGATGATTATGTGGACGAGGCGGTTGTGGCTGCATCAGCCAATCTGCGATAAAAGCCGCTTCTTTCTTCAGCCTTGCTCGCGCTTCTTTGTTTTCTGTTTCTGTTAAAAATGGAACTAACCAATCGTATGCGGACGCATAATCCTGCAAATAGGTCGCCCAGTAGATATCACCGTCATCTTTGGTTCGATTTGCTACAGTGCCCGTGTACATGTTCACGGTTGCTGTAATGGCTTTATTTTTCACATTGTTGATTTCAGCCTCTGAATAATTCTTGTCATCTTTAATCATTACATAATAAAAAGCTAATAATTTCGCGCCACGAGAGCGATCATTTTCATGCAAATTGGCATTACTGTAGTCATAGTTCATATAGACCGTATCGACATCAGCTTTGATTTTGGCCCATAACTTTTCATAATAAGAGCCTTTACTATTTCTTCTTGCTTGGTAAGCTTCAAGCTCACTGGAATTAAACCAAAGGCTCGGATGCATCTCTTTGGCAGGCAATGCGCCTAAAATGGTTTGGGGATCTGCCAGCTTCTGTTTCAGTTCTGTGGTACTCTTTTTCTCATCCGAAGTTTTGGATTCAGGCGGAATCAAGTCAGGATCTGTGAACTGAATCCCCGTAAAGGACGAATAGTCGTAAGCGCTTACTAAACTAGGCAGCGTTACTAGCATGCTTGCAACGACACCTGCGGATATCAAACTTTTTAAATGCTTCAATACGTCTACCTCCTGCGCGTGAATGGTATAAAATCCCTTTTATTATAAAGATTGTTGAAATGCTTCAATTGGATTTTTCTGGGGTTCTGTTGTGTTTTCTTTTGAAAGTAACATTATTTTCTGGAAAATAAATAAGGAACAATTGCCGCGGCAACTGCTCCTTATCTTAGAAAGGAAATTTGATGAGTACGAATAGCAAAATGAGGGTTCCGGCGACTACAGATAACAGTCCTTTCTTATCTTGTTTGATTAAGTATTGAGCACCACCATTGAAAATTAATGAAGCATTCAGTGCAACCATCATCCAAGAAAGCCTTGTGTCAGCTTCACTCCTCTCAAATAGCAAAATAGACAGGCCAATAGCTACAGTGAGTAAACTGAATACAATTCCTACTATTTTTATAGATTTATTCATTATTAATCACCTTCCATTTCGCCGCCCCTTCCCCCTTGACAATTTTACCATATATATACACTTGATGGTTTGATTCGTTTGGTTTTCATTTCATAAAGTGCAGATCATACGTATAATAAAGATGAACTACCAAAGCTAGGAAGGGATATATAGCCTATGTTGTTTGAACAATTCCGCCCACTTCCGCAGCTTAGTGCGTATGTTGACAGCATTTTGGTTCAGGAGGACTTTAACCCCATCAACTTCGCCAATCGGAACCCCGTTAAGGTTCTTCCTTCGACACTTGCTGTTATTGGGATACAATATGGCAATCGAATGAAAGTCATTGTGGACCGCAAAATCGATTTGCTAGGTACTAGCGGGTTAACCGGTCTGCAAACCACGTATAGAGAATATCTAAGCACTGGGAGCGTCGGAACGATCATTATTCGCTTCAAGCCAGGTGGTTTGAAGGCATTTACACCCTATCCGATTCATGAATTTCAGGATGCTAACATCGATCTACATCTCATCTTCAAGATGCATCTGGTTTCTGAGATGGAACAGCGACTTAGCGAAGCAACGACGATTGCCGATCGGGTAGCTATTGTACAAGCATTCTTACTTTTGACGCTGGAGCATCAGTCGGGGGATCAGGTGATTGTACAAGTCGCAAAGCAGATCCAACAGCAAAAAGGGGACGTTTCCATCAAACAATTAGCCGATGACTTTTGGGTTGGCAAACGAACGTTGGAACGAAAGTTTAACGCGATTATTGGTATCACACCCAAAAAGTTTGCCAATATCGTCAGGTTTCAGCATACCCTTCAACTTAAAAAATCCGGTCACGATTACCTGGATATCGTTCATGCTTGTAATTTTAACGATCACGCTCATTTCGCGCATGACTTTAAAGCGTTCACCGGGTGTACGCCTGAACAATTTTTCCGAAATGAAGTGCAACCGGAACTCACTAAACATTTTAGCGAAAGCCGCGACCAATCACTCACAACGGATATTATGTATCAATAGTTATTCCAAACAATGACGCTTTTTTACAATGGGATACGCTCAACAAAGGATACAATAGACCATGTTGAAACAAACATGTGAAGGAGCTGCAACTGTATGACTAACCCGGAGTCTCTCCCTATCAGAAAAGAGTACCCATTCGAGTCCCGTTTTCTTGAAGTAAACGGTCATCACTTACATTATATCGAACAAGGTTCAGGGGAGCCTATCCTGTATTTGCACGGTAACCCCACGTGGTCTTACATGTGGAGAAACATTATTCCCTATCTGGAGAATACTGCCCGTTGCATAGCTGTGGATCTAATGGGTATGGGCCGCTCCGACAAATCAGAAGTCGGTTACACCTTTTTTGAGCATGTCGAGTATATTAGCCAGTTTATTGAGAAACTGGATCTTACCAATATCACTATCGTCGGACACGATTGGGGAATGGCCATTGGCTTGCAGTACGCGATGAATCATCCTGATCGGGTGAAGGCTGTTGCGATGATTGAACCGCAAGCGTTGTATCCTTGCCCGACGTGGTCTGAATTTACGCCGACTGAATCGAAAGAGCTTTTCCAGACACTTCGCGATCCCGAATTGGGATGGCCGTTCATGCGAGATAATAACGTATTTGTGGAAGGCATGCCGCATATCATCATCAATCGACCTTTTACACTGGATGAGCATGAACATTATCGTGAACCCTTCAGGGACAAAGAGAAGCGAAAACCAATGTGGGTGTTTCCAAACCAAATTCCGATCGAAGGTAAGCCAAGCGAAGTCGTACAAGCCGTGGAGGAAAGGAACACATGGTTCACTGCGTCCGCCATGCCAAAAATTTTGTTTTACGCTGCACCCGGATGTACCATTCGTGAACCGCAACTTAGCTGGTGTCATGCCCATCTACAGAACTTGGAGATAAAGGATATTGGCAAGGGCTTTCATCATTTAGTCGAGGAAAACCCACATTTCATTGGACAAGAGTTGCAAAAGTGGTACCATCAGATAACACGGGGATAGTCAACTAACGAAAAAGGCTGCCGAATCAAGTATTAATTGATCACGGCAGCCTTCTTTTTAATTTGATAGAATGATAAATAATTGCCTACGTACCTTTCTTGGATAGACCACCCGAAGTTCGTGTCCAACTGCGGTATTTCCGGTAACCTCGGCGCACAAGTAGCAGCAGGATCTCTGGAAACGGCAGCTTGCGTACCCATGGGAAATAAAAGCGATCATAAGCACGCTTCAAATCGTCCCACATCGAGCAATGATCCTCTTTCAAAAAATCCGATACGTCGACGACCAAGCCTCGACCATTGTTTTGCATCACATTTTTGCCATGCACATCATGTGGTTTTAATCCCCGGCTAACCGCATACTTAAGCGCCTCATCGATATCGTGCAGTACTTGACGCGGAATTGGAATGCCGCGCAACACCGATTGATATAAGGTAACGCCCGTTAAACGACGCAGCACAAGATACGTATCCCCCGCATAAAGACATTCGGAATACCCTGGATGATTGCCCAGCCGTCGATATATTTCTTTTTCATCCTCTAAGCCTGGCCGCCCTGGCGCATACACCTTCACCACCAAATCCGGAAAGCTTGGATGCATCAGCACAGCCGCATAATTACCCGCTCCGACAAGCTGCCATGGTTCAGGGACACGATAAACGACGATTGGGTCATAAGGTCGCTCACTGGCAATCTGCAAATTCGGAAGCAATTGCGCTTCAATTACTTCGATCCAGCGTTTCTGCACGCGCCTGTCACCCCCATCTATTATTGGAGGTATTATACAAAAATATGATGTAATATGCTAGAAGAAATTTAGTAAGCACGTTTATACTATGTTTCATAGGGAAATAGTCTTTAAAAAGCTCTTTATTTCCTTCCAAGCCTCCCCGCTCGAGAACAAGAAAAAATGATCACCGCGATATATCGTCTTCATTGTCTTCTTGCCTCCCCATTTATCTACTAGTTTTTTAGTATAAGCAATAGGAATATTTCGATCTAACTCACCTGCTAGACATAGTAAAGGAGTATGAATTGAAGGCGCTTTTTTTATTGAGTTAAAGGTTTCTTCTATAAAAAGGGAAAGCGGAAACATATGATGCAGCTGTAATGAATTTGAGAGATTTGTACTCAATAACTTAGCGAAATTATCATAGGGAGACACAAGAATTGTACCGATTGTAGAGCGTTCCTTTGATAAATTCACGGCGACCCCAGTTCCAAGACTATATCCCATAGCTACTATTTTCGTATTATCAATATCGCCTCTTTTTGAGAAATAATCATAAATGGAATTCGCATCGAGGTATAAGTTTTGCTCACTTGGCTCTCCCTCGCTCCGTCCAAACGATCTATAATTAATTAGCGCGATCGACCAACCATCCAGTATCTCAGCGATTGACAGCATATCTGATACTTCTTCTGAAGAACCACCGAAGTATATAATAAGCGGAGTTTGTTTATCATTGTCCGTATTCCTCAAAAGCCAGCCCTGTAATTGGATATTGTCGGTTGTATTTATTTTGATTTCCTCCGCATGACTGTAAAGTAAGCTTATCTGATCTGAACTAGCTTGATCCAATTTTTTGGGTTGGTAAACAAGGTGATTTATATTAATAATTCCATTTAGATTGTGATAAATAAAGAGGCAAAGGCATGAATACGTGCCAACTAGGATTGAAAAAGTTAAAATCACCACTATTTTTAATTTTCTTCCCTGTTTTTGATTCATTTTGATGAACATTATCGTTGAAAGTATAAGTAGAATGATGGAACTTATCGCGATAATTTGTATCTCAAATGCATATTTTTTAAAAAATTCTAGATCGCCTAACTTCCATTGATCTAATTCCTTCGACCAAGTGATTACTTTGTAAGAGATTAGATAACTTGATATTCCTACAACACTCAAACATGCAAAAAATACGGTAATCATCAGCATACTTTTACGAAGTTCCAATCAACAACCTCCGTTCAAATTCCCCTTAGTATGTTTTCAACTAAAATTGTAACTATTATATATTTGAATTTATATATACATATTTTACCTTTCCGTTAAAAATATTGATCTTTCAAATACAATAAAAAAACCTTCAGGTAAATTTCATCCTGACGGTCATTTTTAGGTTTGAGTGTTACTAAATCATTTGGCTTCACTTGATCAGTCTTATTCAAAATCATGGCATGTTTATTCCTATCATAATTAAAATGATACACAGGAATGAAATCTTGACCAGCTCCATAGCCGCCAGTTAGGATGAGCTCACCATTTGATACCTGAAAAGGATGCTGTGGAAGCTGACTTATCTCCGCTAAAATCTGATCCGGTTTCATTACAAATGGGATCGGAAATGCCTTCCCTTCCTCGATCCCAAACAAATACGTTTCGAGGCCGTGACAATCCGTATAACGTGGAACGTATGCGAATATGGTTGTTTTTTCTAAGGTAAACTGCTGCAATAGCATGGGTGTCTCGCTTGGTTGCACAATATCGAAATCTACCGGAAAGGAGAATACCTTGCTAGAAGCCCCACCCGATGCTGGTTCCCATACGACTTCATAATCTCCTGACCATCTGAAGAACGTTTCTAATCCGAGACAACTAGGAGCCCCTAAGGGTGCTCTGTTAGCTTGACTAGCAGGTTTTACGAGTAAGCGTCCGTCTTGAACTGTTCCAACTGCTCTAATCGAGTTATCTACTGTACTTGCATCTCCGGCAATTGAAGTTACATTTGGTGTAGTAGTCGTTGTATCATTATTCACGCGTATGGAATCAGTTTCTTTATTCATGGCAGTCGTACAGGCGGTGAGCAAGGCGAATAGGGTAAGCATCAGAGCCATCTTGAACCTCATCTCATACTCCTTCCATTATTCATAATTTTCTTGAAAATACGCCATATTTTGGGGTGGTCATCCACGACCTCATTGATTATGATGAGACTAACTAGTAAAGCACGGTTTGACGAGGAGGGAGGATTTACTTATGGCTACAGCAATACAACGTAAGGCAATCGTGATTGGAGCAGGGATTGGTGGATTATGCACAGCATTGTCACTTCATTTGCAAGGATGGCACGTATCCGTTTTTGAAAAGGCAGCATCCTTAAGAGAATCTGGCGCTGGAATTGTGTTGGCTGCCAATGCGATGAAAGCCCTTGATCTGCTTGGCGTTGGCGATACCGTCCGGAAAGCGGGAGCTTCGGTCACGCATGGTGACATTCGAACTTGGGACGGCCAACTCATTACGAGCCTCCCCGTTGCGAAACAAGCTGCTCTATACGGAACCCAAAGCTATGTCATTCTTAGAGCTGATCTTCAATCAATTCTGGTAAAAGCAGTCACTGCAACGACAACCATTCATACTAACAAACCATGGATGGATTCAAAACAGAGTGATCAAGGTGTTATCGCTGTTTTCGAAGATGGAACCGTGGAGAATGGAGATGTCATTATTGGCGCTGATGGCATTCACTCTGCCGTACGTGAACGACTTTTTGGTCATAGCATGGAACGTTACTCGGGATATATCGCGCTAAGAGGCGTTTGTCAGTACGAAGCGTCACAAGCTGCTGACGATGGTGGAGGCTTCGAGGCACTAGGTCCTGGCAAACGTTTTGGTCTCTCGAGTCTCGGTAATGGGCGAGCATTCTGGTTTGCCGCCATCAATGCACGTCAAGGAAATTTACCTCAAGTAGAAGAGAGACAATCGGAGCTACTGCGTCAATTTCACGGCTGGCATAGTCCGATCCTGACTGCTATTGAAGCAACAGAGGCCTCTACCATTTTAGCCCATAACATTGTTGACCGAGCACCACTACCAAAGTGGAGTTTCGGTAGAATAACACTTCTCGGCGATGCTGCACACCCCATGCTGCCCAATTTAGGACAGGGAGGTGCGCAAGCCATTGAAGATGCCATCGTCCTAGCCAGATGCCTGCAGCACTCGGATATTCCGTCTGCACTTGCAGCCTATGAGAAGGAACGTATGCCACGTGTAAACCGCATCACTAGCATGTCTCGATCGATGGGACGAATCGTACAACTTAAGAACCCTCTACTTATCTATGGCCGCAATAAGCTTCTGGCTTCTTTGTCAGAAGCCCTATATATTAGACGTTTTGATCCTATCATTGGCTATGAAGTAAAATAAACAACTTGATCTATGAGTGTGCTTTTAACAATTTAGATCGGAGCCATGGATAAGTCATTAACAATGAGGCAAGTAAAATCAACATTGGAATTATTGCAAGAAGTCCCACACTTCCCATGTTCGGTTTCCAAAAAGAAACAAGAGGCAAGCTCAAAAGCAAACTCACATTTAGGAATAAGGCCTTTCGCGTAATGGATGCGATAATTAACACTAAGCTGAGCGGGATCATTATGGCTGGAAGACCTCCTAAGTCTGAGCCATTCTCAAACTTAATCTTGATAAAAAGAAATATCGTAACTGCTAAAGCGAGAAGTCCTATATAGGAAGCGATATTCTTCATTTTGTCTTCACTCATCATCTTCACTCCACCGAATGGAATTTATATCCATTACACTATACCATATTGTGTAACTGCAGTAGTTGATAAAAAATGCCAACCATATGCTACGTTCGCAATACAGTTGGCAACATTACTTTTATTCTACTTTCATGTAATAAAGATTCGCGACATCATCCTTCGTAATGGTATGTGCGCCAGCTGCAATTGGTACACTGACAACACCATTTGTTACCGCATAGCTTGTTCCATCAACCTTTATTTTGGTTCCAGTTGCTGTATTTAACACTAAGGTTAATGTTTTAGCAGCGGTTGTAGTAAAGGCAATATTGGTTGCACTTTCGATTTTCAAACATTGGGTTAACGTTAAACCATTGTATACCACTGTTCCCTTGGTCGTTGAGAGGGAGCCTGTAATCGTAAAGAAACTGCTTGTTTTTCCATCCGTCGTAAAGTTGTGAACTATTGTCGATGCAGGCGGTGGTGTTGGTGTTGCCGTCGGTGCTGGTGTAGCCGTTGGGGCAGGCGTGGTCGTTGGCGCTGGTGTCGTCGTAGATGCCGGCGTAGTCGTAGGTGCTGGTGTAGAGCTTGGTGGTGTTGAATTACCGCCAACGGATACAAGTTGCGTTGCATAATTTAGTATTTTAGTCATCAACGGTGCATTAAGGCTAGAGGATAGGTCATCAACAGAATCTACAAAATCCCATGTAAAATCTCCCTTACTTAGGCGCCCTGCTTCTGCCGTAACTACTTGCTCAACATTGCTTACGCTATCAATATCGGCAGCATTTACACCCGTATCGATACTTGTATCGAAGTTATTGTACGAAGTTCCACCAACTAGTGTTTTGTATGAACTAGGCACTGTTTCATTTCTTGACGAAGCTAAGTAGGCATCAAATGAGGTTGCACTAGCAGGCGCTGTTCCAATGTTGGAATTGGCATAAATGATACTTTCAGCATCAACAATCGTGTTATTATAGGCTTTAATCATACCGCCATCTTCACCTGAGAAAGTACCTTCTGCTTCTAAAGCATCCGTACCTTGCAAGGAAATCATCATTGGTTTCTTCGTGTGTCTAAAATAATTGGATTCTACAAATGCATTACTTCCCGTTGTAGCACCAACCGCATATTTGGATATGCCATCAAAGAAGTTATTATAAATATGAATAGATCCTGTCCGAATACGTGGGTGACGAGAGTCGGAATGATCGAACCAGTTATGGTGGAACGTAACAAAGAACTCTGCTGAATCATCAAAACCGACAAGCGCTGCTTTTCCGGAATCCCAATAGTGATTGTATGAAATGGTAATATAGGTTGATCCTTTTTTGAGGTCAGTTGAACCATCCCCTTTGGCTTGGTCCGCATCTCCTCCTGCTTTTCCATAGACAATATCATTATTATGCAGCCAAATATTCGCATTACCTGTATCAAGTGAAATCCCATCGTCAGGGAATAACGCTATCCCTAAATTCCTTACTTCTACATTACCGACAGCTCTAAGCAGTATTCCCCATCCATAGGCATAGGCGTCTTTCCCGATACCCTCTAATGTAATATTCATTTCTGCATAATTGGCTTTACCTTTTACTTGCAAAAATCCACTGCTGTTAAGCTGACCACTCATGTTCGCATCTGTTACTTTTCCAATAAATCGGATAGCAAGGGGTGTTGTATCGTAACCTTTTTGTCTAAGTGCCAGAATTGCACCCAGTCCAACACCTGTCTGTTTACCACCTGAGCTATTGACTTTCACATCAAGCGCTACCGTCTGTGCAGTCGCAGATGTAATATACATAACTTGAGCGCCACTCTTGAGTGTACCATCATCATTATAAGCACCTGAACCTGTGCCAAAAGGTGAATTATCTGCAAAGGCAAATCCAGATCTGTCATGTGCCGCAACAGATAGCGTATTAGAAACCGTGCTTTCTTTCGTACCATCAGCCAATACCACTTCAACCTTCATGACATAACTTCCAGCTGCAAGCCCTACAGCATCAGCTCTCCAGTAGGAAGCGTATTTTCGAATTAATTGGGTATCGATTTGTTTATATTGTGAGTCTGCTGCACTTGCAGGTTTAACATAAACATTATATCCTTGCGCGTTACTGACAGGTGACCATTCTACGTAGGCCGTCTCATTCCATCCTCCACTACTGGTGATCGAAACACCCAATGCATGTACGACCGTATTCCCCACTCCGCTTACGATGATTGAAAACACTAGAGCAAACAATAAAACGTAACTCGTAACTTTCGCTGCACGATTTTTCAATTTAATACCTCCCGCGATCAATTGGTCTAGCATTACATGGAATCGCTTACAAGTTTGTCTTATCCGCTCCCTTCTCTCAACCAAACTCTTCTTAATCTCAAATATTTCCAACAACCACAGCTTATCAGTTTAAAAAGAGGTTCCGAAACAATCATTTGATCATATCTCCTCATTTTCTGAGATAATGATTATCAGCCGTGTGAATGATACTCTCCCTGCCGAATCTCAAAAACTGACAATGATATTACGGATAAAAGGCTACCAATTATTTCTAATCGGCAGCCTTCAGGTTGTATCGTATGTATGCGTGTTAATCACATGCTTCTAATCATTTTAATGGCTTCGTACTTGGCTGTGCAGTTCCAACTTTTCCATTCCGAACATCTTCCTGAACTTGATAAATGACTGCTTGACTTGGATGATGCAGCAATTGATCCTCTGTGGAAGAAGCACTTATGTCTCGAATAACTTTCCAAACGCCGGTTGTCTTAAGTAATTCATTTACACTTCTCTGTTCTCCTTGATTTAAAAAATGAAGGGTAACAGAGGCGCTAGCATGTGTGTCATCGTCATTAAAAAACTTATCGATCTTGTACGACAATAATTTATCCGACTTCATGGCAAGTTCAAATTCTTGCCTCATATCTATTTCATTTTTTCCAGTGAAGGTAACATAGGAGAAAGCTTTATTCGTATCTTCCGCTATAAGGCTATCCAAATATGCCTGTAGCACTCGTTGAGGATCAGAAGCTAAAGCTGATGTTCTTCCGAATGTTAAAAATAAACCACTCATTACAATAACAAGCGCCAATCCAAATAAAGACCATCGAACTACCTTGTTTTTAAACATGTTCATCCCCATAAACTCCTTCTAAAATATATCCTCGTGAATTAGTTTAATCATTAAACCAACATCTGGGATATTATACCATATAAAGGAAAATATAAGGTATACTTTATTTTAGAAGCTATGAGCTATGCAGTGTTTTTAAGTAACATCTTTAAGTAGTTCCATTAAGCCATTTGGATATAAAATTCGTAATCCTAGTTCAAAATCAGATACCGGTATCCATTGCGCATAAGTTATTTTAGCACCCTCACTAACCTTAAAACGCTCTTGCTTATATAGCGTGGGGTCACTTAGTTCAACGAGATATATTTGAGTTATTTCATGCCCTATATGCTCATCAATTTTTAAAAATATTTTCTATACATTTCATATGACTTTTAATACTGATTTGGACACCTAATTCCTCTTGGAATTCTCTAACAAGTGCCTCTTGTGAATGTTCCCCAAATTCAATTGTCCCACCAATTGGTCGATAGTAAAAACCAGTACCTTTTGAATGTTTGCCAGATTGTTCCTCAACAAGCACTTGATTGTTCCGGATAACGATTCCTAATACATTGGCACGTGGATACATGTCTCTTCCTCCTTGGCTCACCATTAAGTTAGTGCGCCCTTACTTTTTAGCCAACCAACCATAGTCTGCCTGCGAGTGTCCAGGCAACCTGTTATATGAATAGCCGACTCTCTACTATAACTAGGAGTCCCATGGATGTCTGCTCCACGTGTCAGCAAATACTCGGCAACCCTCCGTTGTCCTCCATGGCACGCATGCCAGAATGCGATGGTAATGTCTTCCCCTGCATGTGATGGATTACTGTCAATAAGTTCCTCTACACGCGACATCAATCCCAAAGCCGATGCGTGCCAAAGCTTATCAACACTAGCTCCCTGGTGTACTAGTAATCGAGCAACATGCCAACACCCATAGCCCACTGCATTGTCCAAAGGGGTGCCACCGCCAATCGAGCCGCCCAGCTTTTCAATGTCTGCGCCGCCTTCGATCAGCACAGCAGCGACATCCACATCATCACTGCTGGCCGCCCAGTGCAACGGTGTCTCCGAGTGACTTCCTCCAATCATAGGCACGTTTGGGTCAGCACCTGCGGCAAGGAGTATTTTGGTGATCATGGGTCCGTTAGGGAAGTATCCTGGCCAGTCGCTCACAACGTGCAGAGCAGTACGAGCACTGCCTATTTTGTCTATTTCTCTCTTTGTAGCCAATTCAGGATATTCTTCTAGGAGATGACGCAACGCGTCCACGTCTCCTGTTTGAATGGCTTGTACGAACGAATCCATGATGAACACTCCCTTAATCTCGTCTCGTTATTGTTGTTCCTTCCATGTTACTCCGCCATCTTTGGTATACAGGTTGATAAACCGAGAATAGGCCCTACCTTCATTCGGACTTGAAAAAATAAGACTTTGAACATTCTGAAAGGATGGAGAAGAGCCAACAAGCTGCCAAGTCTCACCTCCATTTATAGAACGGTACATTTCGCCTAAATTATTTTCAAGGATCCATAGATTGTTGATATCATAGGCGTAAACCGAAAAACTCCCGTTATTCCGCCCCGGAGAAGTAGGCTTGGCTGTTATACTTTCATAAGTCGAAACCCGACTTGTCCAGCTCATTCCTCCATCTGTGGTTTTGTACCAAATAACCCCATTCAGATTATTGTCTTTGTAAAATGAAAAAGTCATGAGCCCACTTGTATCATGAGGTCCCCAGAACATCGGCTTATTTAAAGGATACATATTTGTGTCTAATGCCTGCATGGGTACTTCCAATTTCACTTGTTCCCAAGAATGACCATTCGTAGTGGACTTGAAAATGATAGGTTTTCCTTTACCCGTATTGTTGTAAGTAATCCAAGGTTCATTATGATTCCGAATCACCAATCCGTTAGGACTAGCATACCCGAGATCTCTTTGGTTCGTAATATCTTCACTGAGTACAGTCCAATGTCGCCCACCATCTATGGTTTTCAAAAACAAATTTCGACGTTCCTTTGCCATTCCAGGCTCAGCATAAGCATAATAATATCCAACATGCTCATCTACAAATTGTGCCTCGCCCATTGTAACCATAGGATGAATACCCCAGTGTCCCTTTAGTGGATGATCCAATTTCTCCCAGTTATCCCCACCATCCGTAGTGCGATACACAGGTTCTTCACTCAAAGACAAATCTGTATTCGTTGTCATCTCTTCAGTAAACTCTTTCGGACGAAAGAAGGCCATTAACGTGTTTGGATCTGCGAATTTTAGTAATTCGTAGGATCCGTCTTCCTTAGGAGGTGTACGATCGACCCATGTTATCCCTCCATCGCTTGTTTTCCACACTTTTCTGCCAGCTGCCCAACCATTGTTGAAGTCATTCATATCGCTATAACCAAAGATATCCGCATGGAATACTGCAGGTGGTTCTTTTGGAGCCATTTCCCATGTTATCCCTTGAAATTCCCCTGTTACTTCCTCAAATTTGCTTTCGTTATCAGCCCCTCGGTAGGCCAACCAGAAGCTTTCGGACTTACCATCTACCCATCGGATCAAGAACTGAGCGTATACGCTCCCTTTTTGTATCCCTGTTTCATCGGCCCAGTCGTGAAAATCTCGTGTTGCTGTGGGACTAAATCCTTCTTTAACTCCGATATCGTATCTCCATAAAGTCTCGGTGTTATTGCCAGAATGAATTTGAGATTCTTTATACTTATTCCCAAGTAGTCTCAATAGATCTTCTTGAATCATGCTAGGTCTCATCACGGAACGGATATATTTTACAGCAATTGGGGGTGTCATCGTTTCAAACTCTGTTTGTACAATGGATGAATTCGATGTTAACAAGGATACTTCTGTCGTCTTTGTTTCATCAGAAGTACAACCTGTCATACCAAGGAACACTAGACAGCTTAGCAGGATGGAGGCTCTTTTTATTAGCAATGGTATCACAGCGATGACCACCCTTTCATTTCATTTCATTTCATGAGTAGATAATAGAATTTCCTTTCAAATTATACCATTTATTCAAATGAGATACTTTAATCTATTTTTCAATGGCTAGGTTAAAAGCAATCCGTGATAAGAAGTTAATCTTTTGGAAGGAATCAGTCATTCTTGGAAGAATAACTAGGAGGATATTCCGATAATCCATATGTACTCATAAGGAGATAAAACAATGGAAAATAACAAATTACTAAGAATGGACAATGTTGGCATCGTGGTTGAATCCCTTGATCATGCCATCGCGTTCTTCGAAGAGATTGGCTTGAAGCTCGAAGGGCGAGCTACGATTGAAGGAGAATGGGCTGGTCGCGTAACCGGGCTGGGTTCACAGCATGTAGAGATTGCTATGATGGCTACCCCAGATGGCCACAGTCGAATTGAGCTTTCGCGCTTCATCAACCCACCCATTGTAGCAGATCACCGAACAGCTCCTGTCAATGCCCTCGGTTATCTACGCGTCATGTTCGCCGTTGAAAATATTGACGAAATGGTATCCCGACTCATTAAGATTGGTTCTGAGCTCGTTGGCGAAGTCGTTACGTACCAGGATTCATATCGGCTCTGCTACATTCGCGGAACGGAAGGAATTCTCGTCGGTTTGGCGGAACAACTCCGTAAATAAATAGAAACAAAAGGATGTTCCACGACAAAAATTTGCCGAAGAACATCCTTTTTTCAAATCACTACGCTTCAACTTCTATATGAGTTCAACTTTTTTTTGGAACGTCATTTCATCTTTCAGCACATAACTTGACCGTTCATATGTTTTATGAGCAGCCCTATTATTGGGGCCTGTTAGAATCTTTATGCTTGTAACACCTCGTGAGGAAAGTTCTTGTTCCAGGAACGATATAAGCATAGTAGCTAACCCTATTTTTCGAGCAGCATCTTGCACATACATTTCCGTTATTTCACCTTGTGAACTGCGATAGCAAAAGGATTTAAAACATTGGGCACAAGCAAATCCAACCGGAATATCATCCAATATGGCTAGTGCTACTAATTCATTGTTCTTCGTAAGGCTTTCTTTAACTTCACTAGCCGTCATCCCTACCCCATTAAATTCCTCGTTCAAGGCGACAAGAATCTCGGCATCATTTCCATTGGCCCACCTTACAAATTTACACACAAGAGTCATCCCTTCAAAACTATCGTTTGGCTTACCTACTTACTCCCCCTAAAAAACAATGCACGAATAGCGAACCGCGGCAAGATCAACTGTCGTTTCCATCGAGAAGGTTGTTGTTTCAATCTGAAAAGCCACTCCAAGTTTAGCCTTTTCCAGATCTCGGGAGTTTCCTTTACTTTTCCAGCTATGACATCGAGACTCCCACCAACCCCTATCGCAATTTTCGCATGAAGTTGTGCGTTATATTGATGAATCCATCTCTCCGCATACGGAGCTCCCAGTGCAACGACCAATATATCAGGCTTTAATATGCCAATTTCTTCAACGATTTGCTCTTCTTCGGATGAATTAAAAAAGCCGTGATGCCTCCCCGCGATTACAAGGTTAGGAAATTTTTCACGAATAACTTCACATGCTTTTTCATTCGTAAGCGGATCTGCACCCAAAAAATAAAAGGACCACTTCTTTTGATTCCCTGAATCCAGTAGCTTTAACAACGTATCATACCCAGTAACCCTTTCAGGGAGGTTTCCACCCCTTAGTCGAGATACCATCACAATGCCGATGCCGTCCGCAGTAATGAGACCTGCTTGATCAATGATAGAACGCAACGACATGTCCTTTTGGCAAGCCATCGTAATCTCTGGATTAACCGTTATGACATGAAAAAGTTCGGATCTATTCTCTTGAATGACATCACTGAGAATCTCAATGGTTCGTTGTAATGTAATTTTGGGAAAGTCAACTCCCATTACTTTGGCGTATTTCTCTGTCATGGCATGTCCACCTTTATCTCTGGTTATCCTTAGTTTACATTATCTCTCCCAAAGCTCGACCAGTCGGCCTTCAGGATCTTCAATCCAGACAAACTGTCCGTAGTCACTACTCTCTTTGTTCTTAGCAAGAGGTACACCAATATGGGCAAGATGCTGAATCGTCTCGTCTAGATTATGTACTTCGAAATTTAACATGACTTGTTGTTCTTTTGGAAAATAACGATCATCCTCAGAAAAGAAAGAGAAAATCGTTTCGTTTCCTGATTGAGGTTTTATCACAGTCCCGTTCCAATTCTCTATATCAATCTGCAACACTTCACTGTACCATTTTTTGGTAACTTCAAGATTCTTAGTTCTCCAAAATATGCCTCCGAAACCTTTTATCATCGTATCTATCTCCTGTCTGTCATCAAATTTCTAACTGTCCGATTCCTTTAGCTATTCGAGATTTACATGTAAGTTCCTTTCTCAACTATACCACCTGCAACTTGAATGAACAAAAAAGAGCCGCCGCAAGGCAAGCTCCATCACTATCACTTACTATCCCCTATTTGTTTAAAATGTTATCACGATATTGACCTGGCGTCGTTCCTTCCAACTTACGAAAATAACGAATGAAATTGGCAGGCGTATTATACTTCAGCTTCTCCGCGATCTCGGATATTTTCATATCCGTTTCTAACAGCCATTGTTTGGCCATTTTCATACGATACTCCGACAAGTAATCACTGAAATTAACCCCCGTTTCCTTGCGGAATACTTTGGTTAAGTAATTCGGGCTGTAATTCATCCGACGTGCGCATACCTCCAGTGAAAGATCAGTATCGAAACCAGTCACTATCATATGAATAATTTGGCTGGAAATACTTTGGTACTGCGCATCTAGCTTATTTTCCAAGTGAATTAAGAACGGAAGCATCACCATATCCAGAAACCACCGTTCCACCTCACTCACTGTTTTCAATTGAAATAATTGAATAAATAAGGTCTGCTCGTCGGGGTATAAACGTTTAGGCAACACGCCTGCATCTTTGACAGCCTGAAGCATTTGCACGAGTAGGCGGACGAAAGACATGAAATATTCTTCATGCGTTCGCTCATCGACAGCAAGCGTCGTGATGAATTGATGAAGACAGCGCGTAGCCTGCTCTCGGTCTGCAAGCTTCAAGGCATCAAGCAGCTGCCGCTCTAGGGCATCCGGATAACTCAACTGCATGCTCTTCTCAGGCTGTACATCCTCAATGAATAGGATCGACTCTTCTCCCAGGTTCATCCGGTACTTCAGGGCTTGCAACGATTCACCATAGGCATGACGGATTTGCTTCATGTCCGTAAACATATGGCTGAAGCCAATGCTCACTTTCAGTTCCAGATACTGATTAATCATTTGCATAATGTGATGTGCCGCCGTGTCGAGCTGATTCTTGAACAGCTTAGGATCCGTTTCGGCCCCTCCTAGCAAAGTAACCTGCGAGTCCCCCATTACGACGGGTGGCAGCCTCTGCTCCGGCAGGAAAAGCTCGGAAACAATATTATTGATTGCGAACAGCAATAAATCTTGATCCTGTTCTTCGAAACGTGTATTGGCTAACGTATCGATTTGGATGGTCATGACACACATGGTGTTCCATGCTGTTGGATGCCCGAAAGCCTCCAGCTTATCCTGAGCTTCCGTCCTTGCCATATCGCTCTGGAATAGTTTGAAAACAAAGTATTCCCTCATTTGCTGGGACTGCCCCAGCACCTCCTGTAGAAGACTTGACTCCCTTTGCATGAGTCCTCGGAAACGTTCATTGATAAATTCAAATTCATCGATGGCTGCATCCACGCCTACGGTTTCTGGTGAGTTGCGCACGACCTCATATAACTTACGAATTGGTTTATACATCTTCCTTGATCCCAAATAAGCAATGAGAAAGGCGATGAGTAAAATACCTAGACAAATATATAAGGTGAACCATCCTATGCCCTGGGACTCCTTGTTTAGCTCATCGATGGACACCACTGACAAATAAACCCAACCATTATAATCGGATTTACGATAACTGATCCCGACGCGCTCCCGTTCCGAACGGGCTGTGTAGAAGCCTTGCTCCGCTGCAGGTATCGACTGATCCTTGCTGATCGCTAATTCTTGAAACTGCTTGCCCAGCAGATTAGCGGCATTGCCGGCGAAGACGACTTGCTGATCGTCCAGAAGCAGAACGTTCCCCATAGCCGTATCCCTGCTTATTAAGTTATTGACTTCATAGATCGGAATTGTCATAATCAGCAACCCCGACGGGTTGGGGGAATAGGCCGGAATTTTTTTGATGAGTTTCATTCCGGTAGAGCTCGTAGACCAGAATGAGGTTCTAGGATCTTTCACCCATCCCGCATAATTCTCAACAGACTTCGTTTCCAACATGGACAAACCGGATTCATTAATGGACCATTGGTTGGTTATGCTTATAAGTTCCATGCCCATTGTACCGAGCTCATTGCTTTGCAGCTTACTCATCGATTCGAGCAGACTTTTCACCTTCTGAACGTATCCATCCGTACCGACTAATTCTCCCTTAAGAGCGTCGATTACTACCGGTTGATTCATATATTGAATAGCCGAGTAATCAATTAGCCTCAGAAGCTGTTCAATTTGTGATTCTGTCTGTTTCAGCATTTGCTGATTGCTCTCATAGACCTTGGTTTGCACGGCGTCGGAGGCCTGGTAATAGGAAAAAGCACCTAGAACCATAACTGGAATCGTCCCTAGCAGCAGTGTAAACCATATGAGCTTGGATAAAAATGTAGATGCACGTAATTTCATAAACAAGCCCCCGCTGTCCTAGTACTAACCATAACTTATTGTTTACTCTCGGTTCTTTACTTTTATCAGCAAATGCGCGGAAATGTCAATAAGATCAGCGCTTGATCCCCGAATCCATGCGGGAACAAGCGCTGCTTTTCAGCATCCTTATTTTTGCTGAGCCTTTTTCTGCTCGGCTGTAAATTCCTCGATGATTTTATCGCCGCCTTTTTTAAGCCACTCTTCCGTGACTTTGTTAAAGCCAGCCTCATCGATCTCGCCCATGATAAAACGAACACGAGCATCGTTGATTAGCTTATCCAGCTCTGCGCCCAGCTGAGTTTTTGTAGGAGAAAGAAACGGCTCAATGACACTTGGCACCGCATTAGGCATCCCCTCTTCATACAGCTTCTTCACTTTTTTCCCCATATCGGGTTCTGTTGGCCAAGCCAAGGTTGAAGGTGCAATACGAAGCTGTCCTAGATCACCAACCTGATCTTTATACAATTGCTCATTGGTGAACACAGGATTACTGTTCTCTGTTTTGTAATGAACGCCTTCTACGCCCCAAGCAAACGTTTTCAACACATCGTCTTTCAGATTATTCTCAAAATAAGTTAAAATGTCCTTCAGTTCTGCTTCTGTCTTCACACTGGATTTAGGGAACATGAATACACCGGAATAACCTGAGTTCGCTGGCAGCTTAACGCCCTTCGGCCCTTGCAGCCCGATGACAAAATCCATCTTAGCTTTCGGATTCAATTTGTACAGATCAGCATGCTTATTCGGAGCATCATCAATACTTGCCAGATAAATGCCTGCCTTACCCGAGTTGATGTTTTCATGCAATTTGGTACCCTTGATGGCACCGAAGTCCTGATTAATCAACTTTTCATCATACATTTTTTTGAGCAGCTTGAGCGAATCCATGTACTCTTTGGTCATAAAGTCAGGAATCACCTTGCCATCCTGCACGCCCCACTGATTAAAACCACCTAGCGCAGTAACAAGGACAAGACTGGCATCGGTGATCAAATTATCATCCGTCAAAGTCAGACCGTACGTATCATTCTTGCCGTTCTTATCCGGGTCGTTCAATGTAAATGCTTTCGCAACATTATAGAGGTCATCTACGGTTTTCGGCTGCTGCAGACCGAGGTTATCGAGCCAATCCTGGCGGAAAATAATACCCTTTCTAGCAAATGGACGGTCACGGTAGAGCCCGTATATTTTACCATCTACAGAGATATTGTTGGCGATCTTGTCATTCCAATATTTCTTGATATTCGGAAAATCCTTGAGGTAAGGTCCGACTTCCCAGAAAGCACCGGAACGGACGGCATTAATAATCGCCGAATTCTTGGTGTCTAATACGACCATCACTTGTGGAAGTTTACCTGAGGCAATGGTCACGTTCAGCTTATCATTGTAGGACGCACCAGGGACGAACGTGATATCCAGCTTGCTATTGGTCTGCTCCTGAATGGCTTTAAAAGCAGCGTTCGTATCATCTGTAGCCGGTGGCTGCTGGCCATAGAAGGGAGACATCATGCTGAATTTGATCTGCTTTTGAGCCTGAGCGGTGCTAGTACTACCTGGTGTCGTCTTCGCACTTTCACTTACGGGATCTCCGCCTCCGCAAGCCGCTAATACGGATGCCATCATGACTGTCGTGCAAGTAACTGCTAACCCTGTTTTCAATTGACCCTTTGTTTTTCGCATATAAACCCTCCGCTATTTCATTTTATTGTATAGAAAGAAAGACGACCTTACCAGACTTGACCGTCTAACCTTTAACCGAACCTAGCAAAACACCCTTGGCGAAATGTTTCTGTAAGAATGGATACAAAAGCAAGATGGGCACAGCCGCTACGACGATAACGGCATACTTGATGCTCTGAGGCGGAGCTGCAATTTCCGAAGCTGCGCTGGCATCCGTAAAACCGCCTGCCGATAGCAGCACAATTTGGCGCAGCCATACTTGAATGGGCCACATTTTCGCATCATTGATGTACATAATGGCCGTAAAATAGGAGTTCCAATGCCCCACCGCATAAAATAGCGCAAACGTAGCCATCGCCGGTAAGGATAACGGAACAACGATTTTGTACAAAATTTGCAAATCATTACAGCCGTCCATTTTTGCTGATTCTTCCAAACCTTCGGGCAGCTGCTGGAAAAAATTTTTCAACAGGATCAGATTAAACGCGCTGATCGCTGATGGGATCCATAGAGACCAATAAGTATCCAGTAATCCAAAGGTTTTAACGACCAGAAACGTGGGGATCATACCTCCGCTGAAAAGCATGGTAATGACAATCAACAGCATGAATTTCCCCCGGCCGCGCAAGGTTTTGCGTGCTAACGGATAGGCCATCAGCGTTGTAAGCACCAAATTGATCAGCGTTCCGACAACCGTAATGAATATAGTGATGAATAGGCTGGTGTAAATGATTTTGGTTGAAAAGATAAATTTGTAGGCATCTAACGATATCTTCGTAGGAAATAGTACAACCTTCTTGATAAGCAGTTCTTCCGACGCCACAAGCGAACCGGATATAACATAAATGAACGGCAGCACCGTAATGACCGCAACGATACCAAGCATCAAATAATTGACTGCATCGAACGCTTTACTGCTTTGGGTACGATCTCTCATGCTAATAAACCCCTTCCTCACCATATTTCTTAGCCATTGCATTTGCAGAAACGACCAGAATGAGGCTTACGAGAGATTTAAACAATCCCACCGCCGTACTGTAACTGAATTGCGCGTTGACCAGACCAGACGTATACACGTACGTATCAAATACTTCAGCAACTTCCCGGTTTCCTGAATTCAACATAAGGAATATTTGCTCGAACCCCGTATCCAAGAAACTGCCTAATCTCAAAATAAGCAACAAGACAATTGTCGTTTGGATGGCAGGTAACGTAATATGCCACAGTTGGTGCCATCGGTTAGCCCCATCCATGCGCGCTGCTTCATACAGCTGCTGATCCACGCCTGAGAGTGCCGCTAAGAAAATGATCGTTCCCCATCCCGTTTCCTTCCAAATGACTTGCGAAGTAATCATCGAGCGGAACCAATCCTTACTTAACAGGAAATTAATCTTGTCCCCGCCAAAGTAAGCGAGAGCTTCATTCACAATACCCCCTTCTGTTGTAAAAAGGGTATACGTCAGCCCTGCAACGACGACCCACGAAATAAAGTGCGGGATATAGATGATGGTTTGCACGAATCTTTTGAAAAACTCCTTCCGCACCTCATTTAGCATCAGTGCTAAAATAATCGGCAACGGAAAGAAAAAGAGCAGATTGTAGACAGCCAACACAAGTGTGTTTCTGAACAGCTTCCAAAAATCTGGATTCGTGAAAAACCGCTGAAAGTGCTGCAAGCCCACCCAATGACTTTTTAAGATCCCCGCAAACGGTTGATAATCTTGAAAGGCAATGACCACACCTAGCATCGGCAAATACTTAAACAAGATGAAAAATAATAAGCCTGGAATCAGCATGCAATAGAGCAGCTTTTCTTTATTGATATCCAGCAATAGCTGCTTCAGATATCCTGGTTTGTGTGATGTGCCCACTGTGGTCGCATGCGACAGCACGCGCTTTCTCTGGGCTGTTGTTCTATTCATCAGTCAATCACATCCTCCAACAATCGTTCACTGCCTTCATGTTAATTGCCTTATGTTGTTTCCGTCGATATTCATTTCGTTGCTAGTTCCAAGCGATAATCATTTTCTTCCGTGCCGTTGTCATCTGCTATCCTTTGGGAAGATATAGACGGAGGGAACTCCACTATATACGGGTTCACCATTACAAACGATCGTGCAATGGTTCGGCTTCATATGGACGTCAATCTGTTGGTCGCGATAGCGATATCCGGTAATCGAGACACTTCCTTCATGCGGTGGCTGCGGGAATATCTCCAGCGTGCCGTCCAAATTCGGTTTGATGCCCGCCATGCCAAACACCAGGGCTTCCGTGCCTGTGAGACCCGCTATGATATTCCCCCGCTTATGGCTCGGAACAGCAGGTCGGTCGCTATAGTGCTCCTGTGGGAAATACGGGAGATGCTTGCCCATCCAGAACAAACGCTTCAGAACATCCCACGCTAACTCGGGCTCACCTTGCTCCCACAACGTAAGCGCTAGCGTTGGACTCTCACCGGTATAGCTGCCTCCACCGGACCAGTCGGGGTCATTCAATTCATAATGCAGCGAGTCTTCAGCGGATATACTGCTAACACCGTAGGGCCCGAGAAAAGCTCCATCATTTAGATGAGTTAATAAAGACTTAGCCATATCTTCGTTGCAAACGCCCATTCTTAATGTATCGAATGCTTGAATCGTATACACCCGCTCTACGTGTCCGTTCGGGTACCTGCACAGAAACCATCCGTTCTCTGGATCCCACAAGTGTTCCCGAATGGCCTCACGGATACGGCGGGCTTTATCACGCCATGTTCCTGATTCTTCATGTCCAAGACGGTCTGCCATATCGGCTAAACGATCATAACACCACGCTCTTTCGGCATTCGGGCTGGATACGACATGCTCATGGGCAGCACTCCTCATCTCGAGCAGATTGTGCTGCTTGCCGTAATCCAACAATTCGCCCCAGGCCGGTAACCTTTCTTCGTCATGAAGCAGTAGATTTTTCAGCAAATCATATAGTTCTAATCCTTTGCCATACTGTGTCACATTGCACCAAACTAAATTGTAGAAGGACCAGAGACTGTAGGAATAAGGAACATCCTTACCCAGCCCACTAGGAGCAAATCTCGAGTGCCGCTCAATGCCGCTTCGCGCCATCATGTGCGCCAGCTCGATTACTTTGTCACTTCCCAGCATCAGTCCTAGCATCCGAGCTGCATAACCTCCGGTATCCCACGGGTAACAACATATTCCGGCGCCTTCCATCCCTGCTACGACGGGAAAGGGCTGCATAGCAAAGTCGGGATGCTCCCATAGACAGATCAGACCGCTGACAAGCGAGCGCCGATAGTAATCTTCAAGCCCGGGAATGTCGCTCGTTAATTTGGGGATAGCTTCACTATAGCGCTGAATCCGATTCTCCCAGACCTCATGCGTTCGCTGTTCCCATGTCGCTAGACTTTCATCCATACCGACAGATTCTCCAGCCTTCGTCAGCAGTATAGCTGCACGATAAACCGCCTCTTCCCCAGACCCTACAAGATCAGGTCCAATTTCTTCCTGCAAAAGCGTAACCCTAACTTGATCGTTCTCCCATGTACCCGCTCCAACTTCGCACACTTGTTCCCCCATAGAAGGATGGCCGAAATCCCAATCGTTCAGGGATTGGAAGCTTGGGTGGCCAGGCGTAACGCGCGGAAACATGTTCAGCTTCATACTGCGGTCCGTCCGATTTACGACCCGAACTGTTAACACAAATCCAGCACGATCCGTAAGCGGAACAAGTGAGCTTCGCACGGAGAGTGAAATCAGACGATCTTCCACGAAGTAATGGTACGTGCCTGTCCGTTCGATTCGATCCGGTCGCCATTCGGCTCCTGCGTACAACAGTCCACAGTCCCCTTTCCCGCGGTTTCCTGTATCACTCACGCAATGTCCGTCCGCCGTTAAATCAAGCAGCATCTCCATATCCTGCGCGGCAAACGGTGGTGAGAATAACCCGCTGACACCAGCAACCGTACCCGCAATTGGCGCAACTGTACTAAATCCACTGCCTACCCAAATGTGATTAGCTGGAGCCACACTAGCACGCAAATCGAATGCAAAGTCGTTCAAATGATAAGTCATGATTCACCTTTCCTTTTCCTCATACAGTCAGTCGTTCATAGTCGTATTCGATGTATCCAATTCTCTAGCATTCGTCGACCTCCTCATCTTAAAGAGCGCACTCCGTTTCCGTCGATATTCATTCTGTTGGTTCTTATGCTTTAAACCCGCAGCCCGTGGTTAGATAAGCAAAAAGTAATCATCAACTGTTATTACATTGTCATTTTCTGCTGGGATCGTTTAACTAACCTTCGAAACAGAATGTTCCTTTCCCTAAAATATGGAACATTTTACGACAATTAATGGTATAGTTAGGTAGAATTCCATCCAAAATTCTACATTTTTTAGGGAGAGATGTCTTTTGAGTAAGAGATTACTATGTTTACTAGCTTTGTGTTTATTTATGCTCTCGTTTGGTACTGCTGCTTATGCGGAATCAAGTATTGAAGTCAAACATGGCAGTATTATCTTAGATTCGCCGATGGTAACAGGAGAAATAGATCATAATGACACATCTTCTGTCATCCTCACTAAAGATGGTATTACGATGATTCCTACTTTCGTGCTGAATAAGTTACAAAGCCAAAGTCTGGAGACGCCATTATTGTTCACCGAAAAAAATAACGCTGTCAGTATGTGGGATCTCCGAGATGAGATTGAATATACGTTGCAAGTTGGTTCGAACAAGGTAACGAAGTTAGACAAGAAGCATGTAAAACTTGGTGAATTCACGTTATCAACCACCGTGTCCGTTCATTTAGAAGGCGACATTATTTTTATACCTATTGATTTCTTCCAACTTCTCGGCTTCTCCACAAGCTATGACAATGGAAAAATAGTGACAATTGACTTTACTCGGAAGTCTTCATCAGGCAGTGGAAGCTCGTTGGACGAGGTAGCTTCTCTATTTCCTGTCAAGATAGGACGCAAATATGGCTTCATGGATAAGAGTGGGTATCTGAAAATACAACCGAACTTCGATGGAGCAAGCCCTTTTTCTGAAGGATTGGCTGCCGTGAAGGTAGACGACAAGTGGGGATATGCAGACACAACAGGAAAAATCGTGATAACTCCCCAGTATCACACGGCATCTACGTTCTCAGAGAGTAAAGCCATTGTGAGTTTGGAAGATCAAGACGGCGTCAAATTCGGCTACATTAATAATAAAGGTAATAAAGTGGGCAACATCATGTACGAGTTTGCACTGCCTTACAAGGAAAATTTTGCACCAGTCGTAACAGGGAAATACTTTGCCTTTCTCAACCGCGATGGCTACATTCAAATTTATAAAAGTTTTGAGGACGCTTCGTCCTTCTCAGAAGGATTAGCTCGAGTAGCCGTCGCTAACAAATACGGATTTATTGATAAAAGCGGCTCCCCTGCTATTGCTTATCAATATGACAAAGCATCAGATTTCTCCGAAGGACTTGCTGCTGTGAGTTTGGATGCCAAGTGGGGCTATATCAACATAGAGAATACAACAATAATTCCCCTGCAATTCGAGGATGCTTCTCCCTTCTCAGAAGGATTGGCTGCTGTTAAAAAAGGTGGCAAATACGGCTTCGCCGATCCGACCGGGAAGATTATTATTTCCCCTCAGTTTGAAAAGGCTGGATCTTTTGAGTCGGGCTTCGCTCCTGTGCAGCAATCCGGGAAGTGGGGATTTATTAACAAACAAGGAAATGTGGTAGTACAGCCTCAATATGACTTCGCGTATATAGAACGTGGAGGAATGTTTCACGTACAGAACAACGGAAACAACTTGTATATAGACCATCAAGGACGTCTCATTCAACCATTGAATGAAAAAGGTGAAGAAATTAACCTTGTTAACGTGCAAGGTAAGGTGATAGAAGTGAACGGAAACCTATTAAATCTGGAAGTACCGCCCGCACTTGTTGATGGGAGTACACTTGTACCTCTGCGTCCTATTCTAGAGAGTTTGAATCTCAAACTGGATTGGAATGCAGCCAAACAAACCATTACAGCATCCAAAGATGGTTTGACGATCTTGCTGCAAATCAATCAATCTACCGCTACTGTAAATGGTCAACAAGTCGCTCTGCCCGTGCCGCCACAAATCATTAATGGCTCTACCATGGTACCTGTCCGTTTCATTTCTCAATCCGTTGGCGCACAAGTCGACTACACTCCCTATTCGCCGGTAGAATTCGATGTTGACTTATTTACTAGCCTTAATATTACGAATAATAAAGAGATCCAGGCATTTTTGCTTGCTAAAGAGAATTATGAAGAAGCTCAACTACACGGAGCTGCCGCCACGGCTGCAGCGGAGGAAACCTTGTATAGTACGGGAGAAGCACTATTGGATGTACAAGATAATCTGCTCAAAGAAGTCGATTATAAATTCGGCAAATTGATAGATGCAGCTCCTCAAAATGCAGGAGTATACATTCAATATGCCATTCTTTTGAACGAGCTGGGTCATTTATTCGAGGACAATTCGATTTATGGTGCAGCCAACATGATTGCTACGGAAGCTGGTAAAATTGATCTGAAAGCATTCCATTTTTATCAGCTATATGAAGCAGATCTCTATGGGGATGACGCAGAAATTGCCAAGAAATATCAAGTTGCTGCTGCAGCAGACCCTTACATCGTTTTGAATCATGTACTTAAAAGCGATTATTACTATGAGGCAGGGCTAGCTTTTAGCAAAATGGATAGTACGAAAGATTACGCCATCTATTGCTTGAAGAAAGCAGCAACGCTTGAAGATGCAACTATTGCGAATAAAGCTAAGCAACTGCTAGCTAGTAAATATAAGATTCAACAATGAGGAATTTTCCATATTTAAATCGAAAACGGAGCTCGCACATTGGCGAACTCCGTTTTTATTCTTTTCAAGACACCAAATCCCGCTCCTGCTTCACTTTCTTCCCACTTTTATGCGAAGTCACCAAAGTCACACCAACAACCAGAACAACAGAACCAATAATCTGGGCTAGGTTAACGCTAGTTCCTAACAAAAGAAAGCCAACAAACATAGCGATGAAAGGTTCTAAATTAATATACGTGGCAGCTCGACTTGCTCCAACCATTTTCACTTGGTAAGCCCAGATCAGTGAACATATCGCCTGTATGACAACTGCGGAGAGCAGAAGTAATCCCCATGCCCATAATTGTTCACTAACATGAATGACAGGTTCAACCACAATAACGACGGGATATAGCATGCTAGTGCCGATCGCTGTACTATACACAGTTATGACAAATGGATTTATCCTGTTTGCTATTTTCTTAGTCTGAATAATCGAGACGCTAAATGCAATCATGGAGATGAATATCATTCCCATTTCCATGTTCCAATGCACTTCTTTTCCAAAGCCAATGACCAAATAGACACCGAACAGCGCCAAAATGGATCCTAGGGCTATTCGCATGGTAATGGCTTCTTTCAGAAAAAATGCGGCTAGAATAGCAGTTGTCATAGGGACCAATGCGATGATTAATGCAGCTGTTGTCGCATCTGTTTCTTTTAAACCAATAAAGAAGGTGCCATGATGAATGAGTACAGCGGTGATTCCGAGCGGCACTAGTTGCTTCCAATCCTTTAGGCTCACGCGGACTAACTTTCTTGTAAGGAGACCGTAAATCAGTAAGACGATAATAGATAAGGTTAATCGTAACGCGGCCAGCAACAAAGGGGAAAACTCCTTTGAAAGCATGGAAGCAAACACAAAATTGCTTCCCCAAAGAGTTACACAAAGCAAGAGCAATCCGTCTGCCCGTTTCAACACTTCCACCGTCTTTCCTACAGGTAACTAAACTACTCAATCATTGATTCCAGCCGCACGCTCTATACGAATCGCATGGTACAGTCCGATGTAATAGCCAGATGAAGCAGGGTCTTTGTCAACTACCTGGAAGGAAAGCTTATGTTTGCCTTTATCGAGCAACGTTTGGCCAATGGAAATTCGCTTGACCGGGATGGAGTCGTCTGTCTCACAAAATTGGTTAATCGGATTACCAAAGGAAGCACCGTCTACATAGGCCTGAACGATTCCCCGATCCCGTCCCATGGTATAATCCACAAACAGTTCCACCTTACACGTGTCATTAGGCCACTGGAACTCCATTTCAACATGCTGTCCCAACTCAAAAGCTTTACAAACCCTACCTTTGCCAATATGCTGTTCCGGCTCAAACGACAGTCCTCCTGTGTGCCAAGGGAACAAGCTTTGGACCTCGTACACATAAACTTGAGATTCGATAGGGTTCATTTCTTGCTGCACATAGGCTTCCGGCTCAGGCCATGAACTATCCAGCACTTGCGCTTCTACTTCTTCTGGAAATGGAAACAGCAGTCTTGCTCCAAAAGAAAGAAAGTTTGCGCTATTCATCGGTGATTGTAAAGATAAGGGCAGCGTATAACTGTGGAGTCGATCGCCATAGCTTCCTGTTGTTGATCGGACACAATAGGTTTCGCCTTTGACATCCAGCCAGCATGCCAATTCGCTATCGGGATTTTCAGCCTCACTCCGGTCAAAATTCTGCTCGCAATGGGCCCAGTAGCAAATGCGATAGGTTTCCCCCGTCTGCAACTCAAATGGTAATTCAATGCCTTCGATCAGCTGTTTACTCGTAATCAGAAGCGTTCGGTCTGCATCTGGATCAGACCTCCAATTGGACGTATGGACATCTGGCGGCAGCAATCGGCTTACTCGAATAGCTACGGTGTCTGGCACGGAAATACCAGCTGCGAGGTTATCCTTGAATTGAACCTTTTGTAACGATGGACCACTAACATGGAAAAAAGTGCTGAACATCAGCGGATTTCCCGGTGCTGGCTCACCATCGTAAACTTTTGCCATTTTCAAATACGCTTTGCGCTGAAAAACCCCGGACATTGCGGCGTATTTGGCCTCCATATCAGACAGACTACTCACGAAAGGAGCGATATCCGCACCAGCTTTGTAGAGATACACCAACGCAATCATGGCACATACGATACAGACAATATCATGAGATTTGTATTTCCGTTCATTCATCGGATTTTCGGCACCATCATAGAACCATCTGCCGTCTGTCTCCCACTCCCGGATTAAATACCATAATAAGCCACGAGCATATTCCAACAATCGCCCTTTCATTAAGGGATCCGATTCGTAGTAGCCGGTTTTTGCAACCGCCATCGTTACTAAAGCGATTACATTATCCGTCGCGTCGACGACTGGATTTCCTACAGACTCTCCTGTCGGATTATACTCCGTCCAATAATAAACGCGGCCATTCCAAACACCTTTATGGAATCCGTATCGAGGCATCTGCTTCATAACAAACGTTCTCGCGTCCTCCAAATAATGCTGGGTTCCGGTTCGCTCATACATGTTGATGTGAAGAGAAGCTATCGCTGAGCATACGTGATGATCGGGCTCGTGAAGGCTCCACTGATAGCCGTATCCATCAAACCATGCCCAATCGAATACATAATCCCAACCTCCAGCCCAGTCGGGACGCGGGTATGACGCCGCTGGATAGAACTGTTCAACAAAATCGTTCGTTCCGTCATCTTTCCAGCGTGTAAATCGAAGAAAGGCAAGAAGTTCTTCCGCTCGGTGCCAGAACCGTTGATCTTCCGTTAAGACGAAAGCAGGCAAATAATCCTGCAAAACATAGTCATGCATGCGTCTCGGATAATAATGACTGCTGTAGGTGAGGGTTTCCTTGTCATGCCCCGTCATGAACGGTTGAAATGGCATGGTGTCATCCTTGACTAGTCGTTCCTGTACTGGTTTTCCTATCGCATTGGAGACAACTGGCGTTTCATTATCCCTTTTCACCGTATCATTCGCTACTTGGAACGTCACATGTTTTTCTTCCATTTCCGTTAGTCCCCAAAAAAACGAGCGAAACAATGGGACCTTCCATATGTTTGTAGAGGGTGATTGCAATGGGAGAACAGGCAGATTGCTCCAAAATTCGTCTGAAGTAAGAACCTCATTCATATCTTCCACATCGTAAACGAGATAGGGCTCACCATGCGCATTCCTTCGTAATGAACTCTTCATTTCCATGCCTCCACTTCACATTCAATTCAATAACATGTATCATACTTGTATTGTAATTGAAAAACGATTAAAATACGACTGAAAATGTTTTTTCTTTTTAAGCTATAATGAAAACAACCAAACAAGAATGGAAGAATGATACACAATGAAGCGAGAAAGCCAATTTCGGTACTCCCAGCTAGCCAACATACTACGCGAACAAATTCTTTCCGGGTATCTAAGACCGGGTCAATATCTGATGTCTGAACATGAACTGTGCAAACACTACGATATGAGTAGAACGTCCGTCCGTAAGTCCTTAGAAGAATTATTGAAAGACAACTTCATTGTCAAAAAGGCAGGACAAGGCACAATTGTCTCTCCCGATCTCGTTATTCCCGCGACACAACGGAAAACGCTGCGGATCGTTGCCATCTCCCCTTCCCATTTTGCCGATATCGCTATGCCGTTAATTATTGATAGCTTTCAACAAAGTCACCCGAACGTAGATGTCAAATTACTAAGCTTACCTGCTCATGATTTTTGGGCATCCATACGCACAAGCAGTGAAATGGGACTGCAGCCCGACATCATTTTGGTGAGCGATCGGCAGATTATGGAGTCGGAGGGGGAAGCGGAAACCTTTTATGATTTGCGAGAGCCGTTAAAAGATTATCTGCCTGCCATGTATCCTCGTATGGTAACTGCCTTTCGCCGAGACGATGCTATGATTGCTGCGCCGGTTACTTTCTCAACCGTTTATCTGGCGTATAATCCGAATTTATTTGATACATACAACGTACCTCATCCAGGTCCACATTGGACCCAAGAAGATTTCATCCATGCTGCGCAGAAGCTTACAGTAGACACAGATGGCGATGGTATCGTCGACCAATATGGTTTGTCTCTCCATTCCTCTTCGAATCGCTGGCCCGTATTGGCCTTGCAGAACGGTTTCAAATTCAAAGGCACGTCGCAAAAAGAACCCCTTATGGCTACGTTAACCTTTATTCATGATCTGCTTTATCGTTTGCGGATCGCTACGTTAACATCGCAATTTCATGCAACATCAGAGGCTTTCATTCATGAGAAAGCAGGCATGGTGCTGACTACATCCATTGAGCTTGCTGGCTGGAGAAACGGAAATCTTGGCTTTGAACCACAAGTTGCTCCACTCCCCTTTGGCAATGAGAAAGCTACCCTGCTGTTAGCTAATGCTTTTATGGTGCCAGCCGCCTGCAACGAGTTGGAGCTAGCCGTCCAATTTCTTCAATCTGCGTTCAACCCTGACGTACAGGACTTAATCAGTAGGACCTCTCAGTTCCTATCTGTCCTGAAGTCCATCAACGAGAAGCTTTGGGATGCGGATACACTTCAATCTCTTCATATTGTGAACGATGCGATTGCGAACAGCTACTTTCAGCATGAGGTATTTGCGGATTGGAGTAATCTTGAGGAGATGGAGGCTGAGATGGGGCTATATTGGGCTGGACTGGAGTCGGCGTCATCTGTTGCTGAGGCAATACTGAATAAGATACTTGCCTAATTGATATGCTCACGCGTAAAGAACCACCGTATCATCACGGTGGTTTCATTCTATAATTCCTTAAATTAATCAGCTGTGACCCATGTCACATCTTTCTTCACCAAGTCTTCTTCCCATTCTTTTGGTGCCGGGACATCACTTACAATCACATCGATATCTTTCAAATCTGCTATTTTAAAAAACTGGACATGTCCAAACTTGGATTGATCCGTTAGCACAATGCTCTGTTTCGCATGTTGAATAAATTTTTGCGTCATTTGGGCTTTGCCTTCGTCGAAGCCTGTTATCCCCTTATCTAACATGATGCCATCTATGGCAAGAAAGGCTTTGTCCGCATAAAAGCTTTCCACCATTTTCTCCGCAAGTGATCCACTCACCCGGGAGTGCGTCGTGTTCACTTTTCCCCCAATAAGATAAATATCACCCGAGAAAAGTTCCTTGTTCTTGTAATAGATCAATAAGTATAGCGCTGGAATGGATATCGTCAACACTTTCAAATTCTTCTTATTTAATAAATAGTCAATGATATGCAGCGTCGTTGTACCGTCATCAATAAAAATAACATCATTGTCCTCGACTAAAGTAGCCGCAGTTCTTCCGATTCTACGTTTTTCTTCTGCATGAAGTACTTCTCTTTTGAGATGAGAGGGCTCTTCCCGAGATAGATTGATTTTCACCGCCCCGCCATATACGCGTTTCAACATGTTCTCTTCTTCCAGCTCTTCCAGATAACGACGAATGGTCTCCGAGGAGACATTCAAATGTTCGACCAAATCATTCGTCTTTACTCTGCCTTCAAGATTCAGCTGGTTAAGAATATAGTCTTTTCGTTCTTCCCCGATCAATGACATGGTGGATAAGCCTCCCGTTTATACTGCTTGTGTACACATTATATGGCTTTATTTCGGCATTTGCCAAGCAGCTGTTCTTTTTTTAACCTTAATCATGATGAGCTCATAGAAGACACGCACTACAATATTCGTAGCTACAATGAGCGTAGACATCGCGGCAGCGGCAGCTACGTCTCCGGCGTCTTCCATATTTACCAAAGCGACAGCAGCTAAATTCATATCCGCCGAGCGCAGGAATACAACAGCAGATACCGTAACCATCGCATTTACGAAGAAATACATCGCAATTTCAACAATGGCAGGTAAGGACATCGGAACAGTAACTTTTAGAAATGTCTTATAAAATGGCACACGCATCGATTCCGAAACGAGCTCGAATTCTTTATCCAGCTTTTGAAGTGCAGTAGTCGCTGTAATAAAAGGTACCGCATAGAAATGCGTAATATTCGCTAATACGATGATAGCCATCGTTCCATAGATCCAGTTCAACGGATTGCTCGGATCGTTAAAAAAGAAAATATAAGCTAAGCCAATAACCATGCCTGGAAGCGCAAGCGGAAGAATAGAAAGGAAATAACCGACTTGTCTCACGCCCTTCATTGTTCTCGTCTTTTCAATTAAATAAGCGAAAACGAAAGTAATTACCGTTCCGCATACTGCCGTAATCAGTGAAACCTTCAGCGAATTCCAGAACGGCTCTAACCCTGAACCGGCAACTCCAGAGAAATCATAATGCTTCAAGCTGAAGCTCAAGTTATAGGGCCATACCTTAATGAGCGAAGCAAATACGATCGTGAATAAAGGTATCAGAATGAGACTAGACAGGGTCCAGCACACTGTACGATAAAAGGTGTCCCTCCCTTTGCCCTCAGGCACGCGATAAGGAGTTGATTTCGAAGACTGCATGGAACGCTGTCTTCTCGAAACCAATCGGTCAACCACGAAAGCAATGACAGCCGGGATCGTAAGTAAGATTCCCACCGTGGCACCCATCGATAAATTTTGTTGCCCGATCACCTGTTTGTAGATATCCGTGGCTAGCACGTTAAATTTACCTCCGATCGCTTGAGGCGCGCCGAAATCCGTGAAACATGCTGTGAAACAAACGAATATAGCACTAATTAACCCATATTTGACAGAAGGCAACGTAACCGTAAAGAATGTTTTTAACTTAGAAGCTCCTAGTGATTCCGCTGCTTCGTAGAGTCGTTGATCGGACATCGAAAGTGCAGTAATAAAGATGAGAAACGCTTGAGGAAATAAGTAAATGACCTCCGAAATCACAATGCCAATTGGACCGTAGATCGGAATTCGCAATCCTGGCAAAAGGCCGAAAAATCCGTTCGTGATTATACCCTGATTACCAAAAAGATACGTTAAGGCGATTCCGTGCATCATCGTCGGTTCAAACAATGGCAACAAGGCTACATAATGAAAATAACTTTTGCCGCGAATCGCTGTCCGACTCAGGCCGTAAGCGTAAGTAAAGGCGAGAGCAACCGCGATAACGGTAGAGAGCACTGAAATTTTAAGCGTATTCGTTAAGGATTGCATGAGTGCTGGGGTTGAAAAATAGTGAACAAAATTGGCAAGCCCTACAAATTGGTCATCTTTATTCGCAAATGCTTTGCTGAATAGCAGAATTAATGGGATTAGCGTGCTCGTCGTTAACGTAAGAACAAGAATAACAATTAACACATTTTGCAAGGTGAAAAAGGCACCTAGATTACGGCGAATTGGTACATACATGCTGACTGTTCCTTTATTCATTAGGCACCTACCATGGCTTCCGACGAGAATGTAATCATTTTCTCTTGCGGGAATTCTACGGACACCGTTGCATGCTTCACAATCTCAAGTTGATGAGCGAGATGTGCCGAAACATCGACAGTAATCAGTGTATCCGCATCGATCCCTTTCACTGATGAAGGTTCGAGAAGCAGTCTGTAAAAAGCACCTCTAAATTCAATGTGTTTGACAACCGCTTGCATACCGCGATTTCCGCCAGGGGCTGAGAGTCGAATGTGTTCAGGACGTACAGCCTGCTGCTGCAGACGTTCGCCATGTGATCCTACTTGTAAGAAATTGATAGAGCCAATAAAATCAGCAACAAAGGGAGAGTTAGGCTCATCATACACTTGCTCTGGGGTTCCCACTTGCACCACCTCGGCATTCTTCATCACGACGATGCGATCTGCCATCGTGAGCGCTTCCTCCTGATCGTGCGTAACCATCACCGTGGTGATGCCAAGTTTGTCTTGCAAATCGCAGATTTGCTCGCGAAGCTTTACGCGTACTTTGGCATCTAAAGCGGAAAGCGGCTCATCCAGCAGCAAGAAATCCGGCGTCAACACGATGGCACGAGCCAAAGCGATCCGCTGCTGCTGTCCGCCAGAAAGCTGGGCAGGATACCGATCATGCAGATGCAAGAGATCAACTAAGGAGAGGACTTCCCTCACTTTCTCGTCAATCTCTTTCTTCGTGAATTTCTTGCCTTGTAACCCGTAGGCCACATTCTGATAGGCCGTTAAGTTTGGAAACAGCGCGTAGGATTGAAACACCATGCCGAAGTTCCGCTTGGCCGGAGGCAGCCCTGTAATGTCCTTCCCATTCACGATGACTCGTCCCTGCGATGGCTTCTCCAAGCCGGCAATAATTCGGAGCAGCGTTGTTTTGCCGCATCCACTAGGTCCCAGCAGGCAGATGAATTCATTTTTCTGAATATCGATATGAACATCCTTCAAAGCCGTGAAATTACCGAATGATTTATTTACACCCTGTATGGACAGGTATGGTTGTGTCATAATAGAGCCCCCTTCATCTTCCTAAATTAAGTATAGGCTTGGATTGTTACCTTATTGTTAAGCGTGTGTATGTTTTGTGTTATTCCTTTGTTTTGGTTGGTTTTTAATAATTTCATTCCCATGGAAACAAAAACGACTGGCTGCAACACAGAATTCGCAGTCAGCCGTTTTATAGGTTTACACTTATTTTTTCGGTTCGCTTTTCGCGTTATAACGCTTGTCCCACTCCGTCAAAATGCTGTCACGGTTTTTCGCTACTTCGTTCAAGTCATTCTTAATCAACTGTTTCATAGGGTCTACTGAGTAACCATCTGGTATTTTAGCGGAATCTGTTTTGATGGCCAAAATCGCATAATTTTTGTTGTATTCTTTCATCACTTCATCGGTAATTGCCCAATCCAGAAAGTCTTTCGCAACTTGCTTCACGACTTTCTTTTTCATCAAGGCATTCGCTTCTACATCCCAGCCTGAACCCTCTTTAGGGAATACAACTTCAACTGGTGAACCTGTTTTCTTCTCTTGAATCCCACGGTACCCGAAGGAAATGCCAATCGGATATTCCCCCGTGCCTGCCAGTTTGGCTGGTTTAGATCCAGAGAGTGTATACATAGCAACGTTGTTATGCATTTTACTCATAAAGTCCCAAGCGGCATCCTTGCCTTTCAATTGAATCAAACCGGATACCGTCAAGAAACCAGTTCCTGATGAGGAGGGATTCGGCATGGTGATAAGGCCTTTGTACTCTGGTTTTGCCAGGTCTTCGTAGGATTGCGGGATGGCTAGTTTACGCTTCTCCATCTCCACTTTGTTTACGATGAAGGCTGTTTCCCAAGCATCAATACCCACCCAATGGGGAACTGCATTTTTATCTTTAAAATCAGGAAGAATCCGCTCTACGCCTTTTGGTGAATAGGCCTCCAACATCGCATTCTGGTCAAGCACCAGCAAGCTTGTTGCAGCTACTCCCCAGACAACATCTGCTTGAGCATTGTCTTTCTCTGCCAGTAGTTTAGCGGTAATAATCCCTGTTGAATCCCGAACGATGTTTACTTTCACATCGGGATATTTCGCTTTAAACGTGGTTAAGTACGTTTTGATAATATCATCTTCCAATGCCGTATAGACCGTTAAATCTTTGCTTTTGGTATCAACCGTTGCTTCTGTCGCTGCATTTGTTGCTGTTGATGTCGCTGGACTCGTTTTCGCCCCATCTGTCGGTACGGCTTTACCACCACAAGCTGCCAGCATACATACAACCGTCAGTAACGCTGCTGTAGAGCCAATCGTTTTTTTCATTTTTTCCCCACTCCTTTTTTAAATGAATGCATAAGTTCAATTTGATAAGTTAATTGTAAAATAGTTTTGTAAAATACATATTAAATACAAGTTAAGATATTGTCTTTTATTTCTTTTTGTTGCTTTTATGTTGATTTCCAAAACAACTGATTTTCTACTCCCTGCAATAAGCGTTCAATATCAGCAAGATGGACATCGCCAATATTGCCAATTCGGAACGTAGCTGCTGCCGTTATTTTGCCTGGATAGATCACGAAGCCTTCTTGTTTAATGCGTGCATAGAACTCTTCGAAGGAGTATACCGGTGATTCTGGGTATAAGAATGACGTAATAATCGGTGATTGAAGCTCAGTCGGCAATAATGTCTGCAACCCCAAGCGCTCCATACCAGCAACTAGCGTCTGTTGATTTCGTTGGAATCGTTCGAATCTTCGTGCCACTCCGCCCTCTTCTTCCAGCTCCTGAAGCGCTTGATCAAAAGCGCGAACCGTATGCGTCGGGGACGTATAACGCCATTTGCCATTGCCGATCTCCATCGTTTCCCATTGATCATAGAGATCTAGGGATAGGGAGCGCGCTTGGTTTTTACAAGTGTACAGCGCTTCTTTACGAGCAATAATAAAACCAAAGCCAGGCACACCTTGGATGCATTTGTTAGCGCTGCTGATCAGATAATCGATGTCGAGCTCAGCTACATCAATCGGGATGCCGCCAAAGGAGCTCATCGCATCAACAATAAGCGTTTTGCCGTAATGTTTGGCAACTCGAGCGACATCCCCAATCGGGTTCATCATCCCAGTCGTCGTTTCCACATGAACAACCGCTACATGCGTGATGGAGGCATCCACTTTGAGAACTTCCTCCAACTGGTTCACGTTCACGGGTTTGGTTTCTCCTGAGTCAAGTACAAGGGAATCCATCCCGAGAACTTCCGCCATTTGCGCAATTCTTTTACCATAAGCCCCATTGGTTAAAATGAGCAGTTTACCGTTCCTCGGTATAACAGAGCCGATAACAGACTCCACGCAGAATGTTCCGCTTCCTTGCATAAGCACGGTCGTATAGTCGTCCGGCTTCGAGGAAGCCATTGTGACAAGACGACTGCGAATGGATTGTACAAGCTGATTGTAGTCTTGATCCCACGTACACCAATCACGGAGCATGGCCGCTTTTACTTTCTTGCTTGTAGATAGTGGACCCGGTGTTAACAAAACGTATGGATTATCTGGCAATTGATTCGTGTTCATACTCATGGACGTTCACCTCGTTGAATTCGTTGATTGATAACTGGAATTAAAGCATCTAACTCGCCAATGGTATCAATGACATAATGGGCGCCTTCTTCATGGAACTTGGCCGCGACGATCGTTACGCGCTGCTGCAGCACATCTGGCTCACAAAGCGCCACTTCCGCTTCACTCATGCCCAGCTCACTGCTCCCTTTCACAACACCTACCGTCCAAGTTCCAGCGTTTACACCTTCTCTTATATCACTAACGGTATCCCCAACCTTGATCATGTTCGACATGGGATAGACGTTCAAAACTTCCGCATTCTTGTACATCATCCAAGGATACGGGCGACCCGCAGGTACATCATTCGGCGTTACCAAATGGTCGGGAGCATAGCCGCGCTTCTTCGCTTCTTCTGTGACAATGGCCATCATCTCGGCCGTGTAGCCTGTCGTTGATCCAATACGAATGTTGGCCTCACGTAATCGATCAACCAGAGCAAGTGCACCTGGAATCGGCTCCGCATACTGATGAACGACTGCCAGCATCATCGGTTCGAAATCCGCATAAAGCGCGTCAACATCTGACTCCTGAGGGAGTTGTCCGAAACGCTCCTGCCAGAGTCCCGCTACACGCTCCAATTGCAGAATTGCGTGGATGTGATCCCGCTTCAGCAGCCCCATCGGTGCTCTTGCCTCGTCGATTGTGATCGCAATCTCTCGCTTGTGGAACACTTCCATAAATACATTTAACGGTGCAAAACACCCGTAATCCACCATCGTTCCTGCCCAGTCAAAAACAACTGCTTGTATCATTTCATTTCCTCCTTCATGTCAGTTGTGCACGATTATTTTAGTTCAGCGATGCTCATTTCTAATATATCTAACGCTTCATTTAACTGATCTTCCGTAATGATCAAAGGAGGTGACAGCGTAAGCACATTCCCTTTCGACACCTTGAAATTAAGCCCCCTTGCCAAGCAGTTATACATGACTTGCTCTGCCTCTTGGACAGCGGGTTCCTTACTTGCACGATCGGTTACTAGCTCGACAGCGACTAGCAGCCCGATTTGGCGAACATCCCCGATAATCGCATATTGCTCCATCATATGTTGCAAACGCTTCGCCATGAGCGCTGCCAACTGATTCGCATGCTCCAATAGATTCTCTTCCTCGATAACTCGGATCGTAGCTAGACCTGCAGCAGCTCCTACTGGTGATTTCTCATGGGTGTAATGCCCGATCGACATCTGCTGCGCTTTGTTTAGCTCTTCTTTTACGAGCAGAGCAGCCATCGGGAACACCCCGCCGCCCAAGCCTTTACCCAGCACCATCATATCGGGTTCAATTCCGTAATGCTGGTAGGCAAACATTTTGCCTGTTCGACCCAACGCAGTTGCTGTCTCATCGACAATCAACAAGGCACCATATTTGTCGCATAGCTCTCTTAACTTTTGATAATAAGCAACTGGCGGGATTTGCACATCTGTGTTCCGAATCGTTTCAATGACAACGGCACCGATCTCGCCATCGTGCTCAAGCACATACTCAATTGGCTTCAAACAAAGGGAGTGCGCCTCATCTTGGCAGCCAAACTCGCAGCGATATGAGTTAAAAGGAATTACATGCTCCGCACCCGGCAGCAACGGTCCTAAGCCACGGCGGAAGGCACCTTCTCCTCCTACCGAGATGGCATCCAGCGAGGCACCGTGGAACGCCCCCCACATGGATACTGTTTTGTATTTGCCTGTCACTGCACGTGCAAGCTTTAAAGCCATCCCGATAGCGGATGTTGCCCCTGGCGCGAATAGCACTCTTTGCAGCGCCCCATCTGTTAAGGCGACTAATTTATTTGCAAGCTCTATAGCTGGAACATTCGTATATCTTCTCGTACAGAAGGATAACTGATCCAACTGCTGCTTAACGGCTTCTATGACAGCGGGATGGCCAAAACCAAGTTGATGGACGTTATTCCCGTGAAAATCCATCATCCTGCGACCTTGACTATCTTCTACATAAATTCCTTCACAGGAAGTAAGCACGTTCAGACAAGGTGTAGACAACGTTTGGTGCAAGAAGACATCCTCATCCTCTTGTAATTGAGCTCGTGCTGCTTCATCAATATGTGCTGTCCACCATTCCGACCTTGCTTCCGTTAAATTAATATCGCCTTCCGTTTTCATGAATGCGAGAGGTTCTTGTTTGGTTGGCATGTGTTCACCTCAAGTTGGAATTGGTTGTTTCTTAACTGTAGTTTAACTAGCATTTGTATTCGCAATGTTAACCACAAGTAAAATATGTGTTTTACATTTGATTTAGTTTTTTTTAGTTGTTAATTTCTAAATTTTTTACTCATTTTGGCCATATTTTTATTGACTTCTCCTTCGTAATGAAGCAAATTAGGTATAAAACAACATGGAGGCAGGGGAACATGAAGCCGTTAAAAGCCATCATATTTGACTTGGATAATACGTTATTGTGGGATGAGAGGAGTATAGACGAAGCCTTTCAGGCGACTTGCAGCCTAGCGATGGATGCCGCCATGGTGGATGCACAAGCACTTGAACGTGCTGTTCGCGAAACTTCCTTAGAGCTATTCACGGCCATGGCTTGTTATGATTTTGCCAAAATGATAGAGGTCACCCATCTTGAGGCACTTTGGGGGCGATTCGATGCAAGCAGACATCCTAGCTTCCAAGCACTTGCTCAGCTCACACCTGACTACCAAAAACGTTCTTGGACGCAAGGACTGCTCCAACTCGGCATCGATAACGAACAGTTAGGAGAAACACTTGCTGCGCGATTTGCTCAGGAACGCAGAAAACGCCCCTATGTCTACGCGTCTACCTTCGAGGTTTTGAATGCGTTGCAGAATAAATACGAACTCGTGTTAATAACGAATGGCGCACCCGATCTGCAGCAGGAGAAGATCGACAGTATTCCGGACTTAGCGGCCTACTTTGATCATATTGTGATCTCAGGCTCCTTCGGTCGAGGAAAGCCTGATCCCACCATATTTAAGCATGCGTTGCAACTGCTTAATCGGACGGCGGAAGAAACGATCATGGTAGGTGATAATATTGAAACGGACATTCGCGGGGCCATTGGGATAGGTATGAGGAATGTGTGGATTAACCATGACCAGCGGCCAGCACCGCATGATCTTAAGCCTAGTTATGAGGTCAGAGCCCTCGAGGAATTACTGCTTCTGCCACCCATAGTCCGAACAGAGTTGGACTAATCATTCTGCAAAAAAAGGCTGTTCCCAAAAAGTCTAGATCGACTTTTGAGACAGCCTCCACCATTCTCTTAAAACTCTAAATAAATCGCTGTTTTATCATCAGATTTCTTTACTCTCGGGAATTGCAGACAATCCGGATCTGCTTCCTCCACTTGAATGAGCCACTCGATATAATTGTCTAGTCCCATGGATGTAACTCTTGAAACGATTTGTTTGAACTCCTCCTCCAAGGAAAGCTCTCTTTGAGGAGCAACAAGGCCGTCAGAGAAAAGTAACAATGATTTTAATTGTGTTCGGCTAATACGTCCAAATTCCATGTAATCGGCCAATTCCGGTTCACCATTCAAGACGGAATACCCATTCGGTGTATTCATTAATGCCCTTCCTGCATGGATCTGCGGCTTAACTAGTTCCCATAAATCGTCGCGGGACGTGAGTCCTGATGCAACTCCTTGTGCCCATAGCTGACGAGTCGGAAGGTCCACAACTTCCAATTGATCACGGGTAATGATTCGAATCGTATCATCTTCATACACCGCGATCAGCATACAATCCCCTGTATGCGCGTAGTCAACGTAGCTGCTTTGTACGCGAACAATGACAGCACAAGCGCCCCATAGTTGTTCTTTACGCGTTACATCCACACCTGCAGCCACCATCTCTGTTCGTAACTGCTGATTGGCGTGCAGCAGCAGATCTTGTGGAGAATGTTGGTGCCCCACGTTATCCTGGGACATCTCGAGTATCGTTTTGGCTATCAGTTGTGCAGCCAGATACCCCCCTGTCTCACCGCCTGAGCCTCTGTAAGGTTCCAACGAGGTAGCCCCATCTATGACACCATACAGATGAAGATTGTCGTTAACAAGTAGGGAATCCTCGTTCCAAGCGCTGTTCCCTTGTCTAGAAATGATCTGCTTCTTTATATTTGTTTTCATGTTTGTCATCATACCACACTATCCCTCACAACGCGCCACAGCAATTTTAGAATCGGCTGTTCCATAATAGAGAAGCCATGCGCCGTTGTGATATACGAGCCCTTCAACAAAGCAAACATGATTGATTTGCCCAATAATTTCGTATTCTTTGTCAGGTATTAAGAAAGGTTGAGTCGACCGCGCTATCACAATGCTAGGGTCTTTCAGGTCGAATAGTACTTGTGCAGCACAATAAGCCCCTGTCGTATAGTTGGGATCACCATGGTGACCATGATTTTTACTGTTATAGATCAGCAAAATTCCACGTTCGGTCATGATCGCCTGCGGACCTGGCTCAATGAGATCACTATCAAAATGGTGCTTTCTTACAGTTAAAAGCGGAAGCAAAAACCGCTCCGAATGGTACCCGCGCGGATCCTCCGCTTCAACTGGCGTCCAGTGAATTAAGTCCACGGAAGTCGCCGCGTAGATATTGGATTCCCCCCAATACATCCAAAACACACCGTCAATTCGCTCCGCAATAAACTTCTCTCCTACACGTTTGGTGACAATGGCCCCTGATTTGCTCCAAATGTCCGCATATTTGCCGTCCAACGCTTGGCCAAAGGCCAATCCATGTTTCGTCCATGATGTTAAATTAATGGAAGTTGCCACACAAAGTCTAGCTTTGACGCCATCATAAGCCGTATACATCATATAATACGTGCCATTTGCATCCTCAACGATTCGCGGGTCTTCACATCCGCCTTCCCATTCGAGCGCGTTATAGACATCTTTTTCAGGGAACAATACGGGTTGCGGTTCCTTCTTAAACTGCAGCCCGTCTCTGCTCACAGCATGTCCAATCCGAGAAGTGCCTTCGTACTTCCCTACTTTGTCTTCCGCTCGATACAAAAGATGCACTTCGCCATCTCTTACCACTGCAGCTGGATTGAACAAATCCTTCTCTTCCCAGTTTATCTCATTCTCACGAACCGGACAGATAAAGGCTGCCTCAGCTTCCGGAAGCAAAATGGGATTCACCTCATCTGCTTTAATAAATGGGCCTAGTTGCCAGTCCAACTTGTCTTGTCCATACATCGTAATTATTCTCCTCACGTAGAGATGAGGCTACTCCAATTAAGCTTCTGGAGTAGCCCATCATTGTTCATTATTTTTGGGATGCTTTGTATGCGTCTAATTGTTTTTGATACTCAGCAATCACTTTATCGATACCCGCTGCTTTTAGTTTATCAATGGCTGCCTTGCTCTTCGCGTCATAATCCAGCACACCATCGTAGATTGGCATAACATCGGATGTGTAAACTGCCTGAATATTAGACATCTCCGCTTTAACCGAGGTTGGATCGAAGAAGAAGTCAGCAGCAAAGAATGTTTTTGCATTCGGATCTGCGACGAATAAAGCTTTGTTAGCACTTAACGTATTGGGATCAATACGAATGTACTTCAAGTTGCCGATCATCCAGTCATCTTGTTTGTACAAATCTGTCTTGCCATCTGTATCTTTTAAGTATTCAATGCCACGATCACCGACTTTCTTGTACGTCTTGCCTTCGATTCCGTACATAAACAAGTCATAATTCTCTTGTGAGCTATACAACCAATTCAATAGTTTTACAGCTGCTTCTGGATGCTTGCTGTTCACAGCTACAGCGTTCACATTTTTCGCGTTAAACATTCTGTAATGCGGTTTATCCGGATTTAATCGTTGCAAGGTAAAATCTTCATCTTTCATATTCGGATATGTCTTTTTCATTTCGTTAACGTCATTCGGTGTACCGAACAGGAACGGATACACAGCGCTTTTAATTTGCTTGTCGATTTGCTCTTGCTTCACGACCAGAATATCAGGATTCGTCAGTTTTTTCTGGTAAGCGGTACGGAAGAATGCAGCATCCTTCTTGAATTCCTCGGTTTCAGCCCAACTCTTGACTTTGCCGTCCTTATCAATGAAAGCAATCTTATCTTTTACAGCAAAAGGATACGAATCATAGGCACGGTGCAGGACATCCGATGCATCGCGCAAACCTCCACGAATTGGCAGATACGGCTTCGTAGCACTTTTATCTGTTGCCATGACTTTTTCCATAGCCGCCAGCATTTCTTCTTGTGTCTTAGGAACGTCTTTAACGCCTGCTTCGTTCAGTATTATGCGATTCGCCGTAAAGGAACCGTCTACAGCAGGTTCATACCAGTATGATGGGATCCCGAAAGTCTTCCCGTCCTTTTGCACGCCGCTCCATACCGAATCAGGAATCGCTTTCTTTAATTCAGGTCCGTATTTGGCAATCTCTGGCCCAATATCTTTCACCGCTCCGCGACCAATATAATTGGCCAAGGAAATCATGTCGTTCATAACGTGGAACAAATCAAACTCTTCACCCGTGGAAAGCTTAAGGTTCAGTTTTTGCTCCCAAGCTCCCCAATCAATATATTCTTTGACGATTTTCACGTTCACACCGTCTGCTTGCAGCTTCTTATCAATCGCTTCTTTTACTGCCGGCCAATCCTTCGGTTCATTCCCAGGTAAAACATACTTCAATGTGACGACTTCGTTTGTTTCTTTGACGCCCTTCGCATCTGTCGTAGATGTTGCAGACGCTTCGGGTTTATCATTCGTTGAACTGCAGCCTGCAAGAACGGATACTGCCAATAGACCGGATAATGATATCATAGATAATTTCTTCAATTTGACCTCTCCTTTTAATGTAATCTTATATAAACCTCTATGGAGGAAAATATCAACCCTTAACAGAACCTACAACAAGACCTTTCACAAAATATCGCTGAAGAAAAGGATATAAGAACACGATCGGCCCCAGTGTTATTATGACGGTCGCCATCTTGGTTGATTCCGCTGGAGCGGTATATTGGCTGCTTGCACCTGCAGGAATCATGCTGAGCATTTCTATATTGGATCGTATTTTGAATAAAACGTACTGCAGAGGATATAAGCCTTTATCATCGACTAACATGATGGCATTGAACCAGTCATTCCAATAGGCCAACGCATAGAAAAGAAGAATAGTAGCTAACACAGGAACACATAAGGGCAGGTAGATTTGAAAGGCGATTCGCACATCATTGGCGCCATCCATATAGGCTGATTCCCTAAGTGCATGGGGCAGTGCCTCCATAAAATTGCGTACCAAAAACATGTTGAAGGCATTGAAAAGCAGCATGGGTACTATAAGAGCGAACAAATTGTCGACCAGACCTAACTTTTTGCACATGATATACCATGGAACTAGACCACCATTAAATAGCAGCGTAATAAAAAAGTATAAATTAAGACCTGCACGGTATTTTACATTCGGATTGGCGAGTGTATAGGCTGCCATGGCCGTAATCATCACAGCTACCAGACTGCCGACTACTGTGACTGTTATCGTCACCAGATAACTTTTGAGCAAAACCGCCTTATTATTGAATAACGTGCGATAAGCTTCTAATGAAAAATGCTCTGGAATGAGCTGATACCCATGCCGTATAATACTGCTTTCATCTGATATGGAAACCATTACGGTTAGATACATAGGTAGAATGCATAGGAGAGCATATATAGTAAGTATGATATAGATCATCATACCCGCTGTGTCGAATCGTCTCAGTGTCTGCATCTTAATAAAGCGCCCCTTCCTTGAAATATCTGCGTGTAAACCAATTGGCGATGAATACAAGCAGTAAACCTACCGTTGATTGGAATAAACCTACAGCCGCTGCATTGGAGGGATCTCCTATTTGGCGAAGCGATCTGAACACGTACGTATCAATGACATCCGTTGTAGGGTATAACACACCATTATCACCAATGATCGCGTAGATCATGCCAAAATCCCCATAGAAGATTTTGCCTAAGTTTAGTAACGTCAGGATAGCAATTGTGGGTGCCAAGAGAGGCATCGTAATACGCCAAATTTTGTCCCACCTTGTAGCCCCATCGATTTCGGCAGATTCATAGAGTGAATGATCAATGCCCGTTATCGCTGCCAAGTAAATAATCGAGCCCATTCCCGCTTCTTTCCAGATCTTCATCATGACGAGAATCCAAGGCCATGCCTCCGCTTTGGTGTACCAATTTACAGTTGCCATTCCGAAGAAAGTCATCATCTGATTGATCATCCCAAAATCAGTGGAAAAGAGGCCATACATCATGTAGCTCACAATGATCCATGAAAGAAAATTAGGGAATATCATCGTAGTCTGGGCAAATCGTTGAAACAGCCGGCTTCTAATTTCATTAAATAAAATGGCGATGAATACAGCGGTAGTCGTGCCTGCGATCAGAAACATCACATTTAACTTCACCGTATTTAGGGTGATGAGCAGCGCATCGTTTGTCTTAAAGAAAAACTCAAAATTTTGGAAACCGATCCACTCACTGCCGAATATTCCCTTCTGGTAATTAAAATGTTGAAAAGCGATCAACAGATATGGGTAGGTGGCATAGGAGAAAATAAAAACATAGAAGAGCGCAGGGACAATTAACAAATATGAGAAACGGTTTTTAAAAAGCTCCTGCCATATTCCCGCTTTTTTCTTTATTTTTGGAACGTTGTCTTTGGTTAACAATGATCTTGTCTGCATCGTAGCACCTCTCGCTTTCGGGTTGCCCTAATCATAGGAGATTACCGAGGTACTGTAAATTTCGAGTATTCGGTTTGCTTTCAATAATTAGTGTTATGCCCTGTTAAAAATAAGGGATGCTATCAAAAAAAGACGATTGCCTGCCGTTAAAGGCACCAATCGTCTTAATTTTACGTTTGTTGTTCATTTTGCTCTCGATAGCGTGTAGGGGTTATCCCGTATTTCTTCTTAAATAGTGTTGAAAAATACGACACATTGAAAATCCCGACTTGTTCGCCAATCTGAGCAACGGTATCGCTCGTTCCTGCCAAGCGTGCTTTTGCTTGCTCCATGCGAATATGAGTGACATAATCATTGAAAGATGTACCCACCATACTTTTAAACATTTTACCAATATACCCTGAAGTAAGTCCCACTTGATCGGAAACACTCTCCAGGGAGAGACTTGGGTTATGGTAATGCTGTTGTAAATAGAGCTTAACCTCTTCAATGACCTTTGAGTTCTTGAGCGCTGCCAAGTTTGTTTTATTCTCTTCAATCATATCCACAATTCGAAAGCAGAATTGCTTCATCATGGTTTGAATTTCATCCAGTGTTTCCGCATGCGGAAGCTCATTCATAGCCAAATATAGTTCCTCGGGGTCTGCGTCCCACCATTCCAGAATGCTCTCAAATTCTCGCGTGATCGCCAGATGTAAGAAGCTCACATATTGTAACGTTAGTGAAGGCGAACCACAGCGGGCTAATAGGGTAATCCACTCCGCCAATTCTTTTTGAATCGATTTGGGCTGACAGAGCTTAATCGCATCGATGATTTTGCGCTCTATCGCTGCTGGATAACGTGTATGTTCATCAGGAACCAATAATTTCGTCGCATTTAGGATACTGCCATGCCCCCAAAACAACTTCATGCCCATATACCTTTGAGCTGATCGATAAGAGCTCTCAATATCTCCAATAACCGCAACGACATCGCCGATACTTACCGATATGGATGTCTTGTAGTAACCTTTAACAGCTGCCTGAATCTCATTTAGAATAAAATACAACTGTTCATCTGATTCTTTTTGCTCCCATTGAATTATCAAAGTAATTTCATTTTCTTCAATAATAACCTCATCATTCCGATATATCCTGCCAAGCAGTTCCTGTGCAATATTACTTATGGCAAAGCGAATAAGCTCCCTATCAAGGATACTGAATGTGTTCTTAAAGTGATAATATTGATCAATTTGAAATTGAAGAACGACAAAATAGGGACCTTGCATGCGAGAAAGCAACTGCTGTTCAATGTCCTCTGTATAGCCAGACGATTGCGGACGTCCTTTCAGCATGTTGGCGATATATCCATTCTTCAGCAAGTCAGAGGAACGAGAGAGCGTCATCTCCATCGTCTTGGTCGCCTGCATAGAATGGGAGAATGCCTCCGATAACAACTTGTACTCGTCCAAACGGAGAAGAGATTTCTGATCTGAATTCTCACTCTCAGTTACTTTGTCTACGAGTGCTTTAATCGGATTATACAAGTTGCCCGTTACAATTAATGAAATGCATGCGCCCATAATGAAAAGAAACAATGCGATGAGAAGCATCCAATTCCGAAGCTCATAAATATTTGAAAGCAATTGATCATAAGGACGAACACTAACAAACACCCAATCAAGGGTTGCTGATTTCACATAAGTAATGAGAAATTTTTCCTGTTCAAGGGATTGAACAAAGCTTCCCTGACTTCCCTCATCCGCTAAAATCCGTTGAACATACTGGCTTTCCGAGAAGTTCTTCATAAATTGTTCTGAATCCGAATGAGAAATCACAGTACCTTTTGAATCGATCACAAAGGTACTCGTATCACGGGACGAACGGCTAATGCTGCTCATCGTATTTTGAATATACGTCTCTTTTAAATCAAGCACGATTGCGGACTTATTTGGCCCCGAAAAAACAGGCTCAGGAATCATTTTGAATGTTAATAATTGAAGTGAAGATCCGTTTCCATCCACGACCTTACGAGGATAGAAACCAAGATAACCGGTTTGTGTTCTTTCCCCCATTTGCGGGTCTGGTGGCAGCGAAATAACATCTATATACGCCTTATTAATAAAATTATAAATGCTGATATTGGCTAAGAAAGGATATACGCTCTGCATCTTCGTTAAGAGAAGATTAGCGTTGTAATCGGCAATTTTATCATCCACATTCGCATACATAAACGTATTAATCTGATTATCGCTTACGAGTTGATTGGTAATGTTCTGAACTTGTTCGAACACGACATTCGCTGTATAACTGACTTGCGCTAGCATTTCGCGAGAAGAGAGATCGATTTCTTTAACGGCTCTAGCCGAAAACATCGAATACAAAATGGTGCACAATAACGTAATCGTCACCATAATTAAGAACAAGTAAGATAAGATTAACCTTCGATAAACGCGATAATGTTGAATACGCTTTAAAAACCCCATGATGCTGTCACCCCTGCGTCCATCATAACTCATTCACCACTCTGAAGCATCTTTGAAAAAGAGGAATCTATGTCAAAAATCAGCAAAAAGCCCCTCCTGATTACAAGGAGGAGCCATGTTCTTACCTATTTTCATATTCCTCAAAGGGGTCATCCATAAGCATTTTGTGAGCTTCGGTATCACTGACCCCAGCATACAGCATCGCCTTACCATTCCTCAAACGATGAAGTCCCCCGCTAAAAATCACATCCATCAGATCATCCCGCTTGGCAGGTCCTTGAGGAAATTGATTGCGTGTTGCGATAATCTTAATTGGACTTCGTTCAAATGTCGTCGGATCGATTGCAAACGTCATCGCATGATAATGGCGAATGTCGCCTTCCTCCATGTAAGCGATATGACCAAGAACACCGACAAGCCCGTTCTTAAGTAAATGCGCTTCATTGACGCCTCCCCATTCGTCCTTCCGAAACTGATCAGTAAATAACGTGGCTGCATCGATGACGGATTCATTCAGCTGCTCCAGCCGTTCAATCTCGGTATATCCAATTAAGCCCCTAGCATCACCTACACCCAGCGGACGCGTAAATACACCAATTCTGCCGCTTGCAAGCTCAACAAGACGGATGTCTTTCATATGATCTGGACCGCAGGCAAAATAAGTTAACGATTGTATATCTGCCCCTCTATAGAACAAGGTACGCCATGTTAAGACTTTCTTCGGATTCTCCGTATCAAAGACGACCTCAACACCACCGAAAACTAACTCCCCCGAGATGAACGTGAAAAAAGGATCCTGTAAAGCAAAAGATGCGCATCCTTCCCTCGGTATCCATGTGCCACCCCGATTAACGAAAAACATAACCTCTGAACGCTCTGAATCACGAGCCTCCACACGACCCGCAAGGACCATCTCGCCATCGTCTAAAAAAGGAGCCGCAATATTATAGACATCCCTATTGCCAACGTTTGCGAATACAAGCTTTTCCGCATGGTAAGGCTGTCTATTAAATGTCTCCAGCAGCTGCTTGGAAGACTTTGCTTCATTACCTATAGAAAGTGTCACTTTACCTTCTCCATTCCTAACTGAGATGATTTTGATCATAAAGTAGGCATAGTGAAAAGTAAATTTCGAATATTAGGAATGACTTTGAAAATAAGCACTGACCTAACACTCACTTTCTTGCTGTCCTCCGAAACTCTCCTGGGGAAACACGATACAGCTTCTGAAACAGCCTGTAGAACGATCTTGGTTCCATGCCTACTTTCTCCGCTACCTGCTCAATGGTCATTTCTTCATTCTCAAGTAAATGTGCCGCCTGGTCCAATTGAACTTTCAATATGTACTGATAGATCGAATCGCCTAATTCATTCTTGAAAAGCTTGTTTAAATGCTGAGCTGTGTAGCCGAATCTCCGGGATATGCCGTCTAACGTAAGCTTTGTGGAGTGATGAATGTAAATGTAGTTGATGATTTTCTGAATCGTCAACTTCGGCGCAGCCGGTTGGGCAGCCGCGCTTGTCGATTGCAATTTCAGCTCTGCCAATAGGGCATAAATCGTCTCCGACGCTAGCAGTGCGCGTTCATGCTCATGCTCGTATTTGTGCAGCGTATGGACTAACGCTTGGATCCGTTGCGTTGAATATGCGGAGAGGGGCTTATTCAGCGGCAAACGGAATTGCAGCAGCATCGTCAGATGGCAGTCGAACCGAATGACAGCAAGCTCCGTTTGATCCTCCAATACGGCAGTTTCAACTTTCGTGTAGGGCATAATAATCATGACCTGATCCGCCTGCAAGATACATATTTGATCTTGAAACCGTACCTGACTCTTTCCCTTATAGCATAAGATCATCTGACTGTAACCAACGCCTTCTGCCTCATATTCCGTATTGGAATGGTGAAGATATGTCACCGAGTTAAGACGGAACGGCAGCGATAAACGGGCAGGAACGAGATGTGAACTCATATCGTAAGATAACAATGGCATGACCCCTCTCTTCTTTGAATCAACCAATAGATAGCGCTTCCATTTATTTTATACTATAACAATATATAATTTTAGTTTAAAATACAATACAATTTTAATTTAAATTCAGTTATTTTTAATTTAATTTTAATAAAAAATGCAGTTTGTCTCATCTAGAGACAAACTGCATTTCGAACTTGCGATTAATTGTTAATAATCACTCTTGTCGTAGTTGATTTCCCGTTAGCTGTAACAGCCGTCATCGTAAAGCTTCCACCGCTTACACCGGAATCATACATGACGTTCACTTGGTTATTCACGCCTTCAGAGCTGTTAGACAAAGTCACGTTTAGGCCTGGTGATACGTCATTTACCATATAGATGACGGGCGCCACGTTTCTGAATAGCGCAAGATTGGCATTTTTAAATTCGTCGCCATATTGATCTTTCACGGCAACATCGCCCATGATAACCCAAGCGAGTTGCCCATTCGCATCAGACTGCTTAAACGTCTTGCTGGAGCTGCTTGAAATGGATTGAATCGCAATGGCATCGCTTTTCACAGTTACCGTCGAGCGAACGAAGTCCGTTTCTCCTTTCGGCGTCGTGTAGATGGCGGTTATGTTAGCTGTGCCTGCTTTATTCCCCAGCACATACACTTTGCCACCGGAAACCTGGAGATTAGCCGTGTTGTAGGTGTCAGAGACAACCGAGACGATCGTGTTAGGAATTTTGACCTCATTAGCCCCAGCATCTTTTGCAGAGAGTGAGAGCGAAATGCCCAGAATAGAGGAGTCTACAACCGTAGCAGCCGGAATATTTTTGGTCAAATCATTGTCGAGCGTACTAAACAAATCTCTCGCACCGTTGAGGCTGTACGTTAATTTTTCAGACGCAGGGTCGAGTACCTGAAACTTCATTGATTTGGTACTAACCGCCTCATCCATCACATTGCCGAGGATACCGCCGCTAAAATCACGTTTGCGCAGCTGAAACTTGGCTGTTATGGTTGCATTTTTCGCTGCGCCAACGGGTGTAAATTTAAACTCCTTATCACTGAAGGTGCCAATCGCAAGCTCTTGTGAGCCAGGAGCCAGCGTCAAATCACCTGAATAGGTACCACTATAGTCAGATGAAGGTATCACCGTTGCATACACGTCATACGTCACGGAGCGCCCGTTCTCAATAAGATCAATGCGATTACCCGATTGCGTTGTTGCAAAGCTAGTAATCGTACTGCCATATTGGTCAACAAGCTGAAGTTTTCCGTTGTTATCTGCGGTATTAACGGCTTTTGAAGCTAGATTCGTTGCAACTCGCAACCCGATAGGATAACGAGCATCCGAAACTGGCAGTGTCAACTGCGCCTGACTATTCAATCCGATGCCAATCAGAGCTATGAAAATATTCGCAATCCCTTTGCCCTCTAGCTTCTTAATGTAAATTTTCCCTTTATTCGGACCATCGGTTATGATTAGTCGTTTGGCATCGAGCATCACGGCTGGGACATCTCCAGATTCACCAGTCACCACATTACCACCCACAGATACGGTAAATCGGCCATCCTTCGCATTTTGAGCAATATCGTCTGGGGTTAATTTATTTCCCTCAGCGTCATAAGCGACAATTTCAATATATTTGTTGCTGTCGCCTGCCGCCCATGTGTCTCCTGGCTGCACGAGTTCCACTTTGTTCGCCATCGCCGTTGCTTTCGTCGTCAGCTTGGCTGTTGCGGTTGTATTGCCCCCGAAGACTTGAACCGTATAATCGCCGCCAATCTCCACCTTCGCATCCACCCTAACGACGACATCGTCCACACCATCCAAATTATCATCCGTAATTTCCGCTTTTAACTTTGATTCGTATGGAGCAATGGACACCATCGGCGGAACAACCGAACCTGAATCTTTCGTAATGATAGTCCCATATTGGTCATACTGGGTCAATGCTATAACGGCTGTATCTCCCGCGACCGACAGAGCCGTTTTGGTATTTTTATACGTTACCGTACCTAACTCAACCTTCGATAGGAGTGGTTGAACGCCTACTGTAAATGTTTTCGTTGCCGAAAGATGTTCAATGTTATCATAAATGTTAACGGAGATCTGACTCGCATTAGAAATCAAGCCTGCATCCGAGGTGTTCAGCTGCACGTATAGCTTGCCGTCATCGGTTTTGGCCACTGTTGCCGCATTTGTCGTTGTCGCATACACCGTGTAATTCGCGCTAGAGAACGTTGCTGTCTCTCCAAATTGATTGGTTGGCTTTACTTCCACCCTGACCTTCGGTGATTTCGCAATCGTATCCCCACTGTTCACAAACTCAAGCTTGACTACCTTCTCCGCTGCCCCTTTGAGCGTCCCTGCCCCTTTGTCAATCGCCATTGCATCTAACCCGCCTAGTGTAACGGTATAATCACCGTCCATCATCTTGACATCGTTCAGCACGAGCGTAGCTGTTTTTTTATCATCTGCCCACGTCGCTGTCGTTGCGACGCTGGTTGTCCCTCTCGTCAGAGCAAGTGTCGCCTTCGCCGTATCCACATCACGATCCAGAACGACAGAAATCGTTTTGGCACCCGTTTGCTTCGCTTCTTTAATTGAAGCTTTAGCTGGCTTACTCGCTTGCTCTACGACCTTAGCTGACAGATAGGCAGCCGCCACAAGATCGCCTCGCGTCGCTTTCTTAGCCCCATCTAGACCGAGATCTACGCCGTTTTCTTTGGCCACTTCCAAGTAGCCGTTAAACCAAGGATCCGTCTCTTTGACCTCGCTAGCTTCGCCAAAACCACGAACAAGAATAGCCGCTAACTGGCCAATGGTTACAGGCTCCTTCGGTGCAAAAGCATTGTCCGCTACGCCGTCAACAAGGCCTTTTGCTTTTGCCGCTTCGATGAAAGGAATTGCCCAAGCTACCGCTCCGTCTTCAGCATCCACATCAGTGAAGGTGGAAACCGCTTTCTCATCGACGGCAAGCTTAAACACTTTTGCAGCCAGCTTAGCAGCCTCCGCACGTGTCATTTGCCCCACAATGTCAAAAGTATCACCTTTTCCGTCCATGTAACCCAGTGCGAGAAGGGCATCAATTTGAACTTTCAGCCCCGCCTCCAAACTTGCCAGATCTTTAAAATCCGCCGTCGTTTTCGAAGCTGCAACCGATGCAGCTGGTGCTGTCGTTCCTTGCACGGGTTCAGCAGCAAAAGCCGTCGAAGTTAATAAGGAAAATGCGAGTACGGCTGAAGTCAACACAGATAAATGTCTTTTCATAATTTCTAAATTCCTCCCCAATTGTAGCTAAACGTGCGATAGCGATATCTGGATATCATCATTCGTCCTCTTCAGTGTAGCGGAAGCCTAAAGAAGATGTGATGTACGGAATGAACATGATTCTGGTGAATTTGAAGATAAATATCTTCAAAATAAACAGGGGAAAACTTCCTTTTCGACATCCTATTTTGGTTAGAAACTGCCTATAATAGAAACATACCCTTCTTCCCAACAACCAAGGATTTCAATTCATGTTTCGGTAGTTCAGCGCCTTCTCCTCCGACTTGAATGCGCTTTCTCATAACTCCCTTATAGGGAGTTTTTTTTATTCAAAAAATAAGTGAAATCATCATGAAATATTGGCCATTCTATAGGCAATAAAAAGCTGTCCTAAAGTAGGATCATCTACTTATCGGACAGCTTTTCCCTTTATTTGGTCACGGTTACTTTGAGCTTCTCACTCGACGTAATTCCTGCGCTGTTCACTAATTCCGCTCGGTACTCGTACACGCCGATACCTCGGCCTGCAATTAAGCTGGTAACCGTTTGAGCATTCGGCGTTGCTGCTGATAACGATTTTGAATCCAGCAACACCCCATTTTCATAAAGTCGATATGCCGTGGCATTTGTCCCCCACCACAGGTTCATCGTCACTTGATATGTTCCGTCTCCATCCCAATTATTATGCGAAATCACCGGTTTGCCTGGCGCTGCATCGGTTACGGAAACGACCAGCGGTGCACTCGTTGACTTGCCAAATTTATTTATTAACTCCGCCGTATACGTATACGTTCCGTTGATTTTGCCCTTCACGTCAAACTTAGCCTGCTGCGCTGCAGGAGCTCCATCCGTCAAGGTCTGCGTGTGGATCAAGACACCATTCTCGAACAATTGGTACTCGGTACCGTTATTGCCCCACCACATGTTCATGGTGACGGTGTAGTTACCGTCCTTCAATCCCGCTGCGTGTCCGCTCGTATCCGAGAGGACAGGCTGCCCAGGCTTCGCTGTTGAGGGAGGTACAACAACATGAATGGCAACTTTATTCGTTGCCACGGTTACACCGTTCCACGTCACCGCAGCAACAATTTGCGCTAAACCTTTTGCAACCGCAGTAATTTTACCCTGCACATCTACAACGGCTACCGATGCATTGCTTGTGCTGTAAACAATTTTAGCTCCGATCAATGACGTAGAGACTCCACTGCTTAACATGCCTTTGATGCGTGCAGTTGTGAAATCCGCCGGTTGCAGCGAAACAGCGTCTACAGCAAGCACCACTTGGCTGAGTTTATTCGGCGCTGTGGAATTGACGATGGTGACGCCGTCATCCGCACCCGTTATTCCGCTGGTGTCAGGCCGTACGTTCACCGCCATGGAAGAGTAACCCCCCATCCGGTCAATTTCATTGCCAGCAAATGTTACATCCTCCGCGTTGTTCACCCAGATGACCGAAGAAGGATCAATCCCTTTGTCTGCGCCGTTATTGCCTGGCTCTTGCAGATGCGTACGAAGAAACTGGTTATTTTTCACCGTCACATTTTTAACATTGCTTAGGTTTAAATTAAGGCCGTTGACACCATCGAACGTGTTATTTTCAATCGTGATATGAGAGAACGCTTTCTCGCTCTTCACATTGCCGGCAGCAAATCCGATTGCGCCCGCTTGATCGGACCAAGGCATATAATGATGATAACCGGTCTCAAGAATAGTATTATTGCGAATAATGAGATTGTTCCCCGCTCCCGCATGCGAATCGGTCACAACTTCCGGGGAAATAATAATCGCTTTGTCACCACCATGGAACATGTTATTTTCAATGAGGCCATCACCGGCTTTCAGCAGCATGCCCCGTCCTGGACTGTAGATATCGTTATTGCGGAAAATAAAGCCATTGCCCATACGGTCCGGGCTGAAAATAAAGTCCTCTACCTGGAAGGGTGACGGACGATCCAGCTTAATTTTGTAGTACGTTTCTTCCGTAAAGCGCCATGGCGTCCAATCTGCTGCCTCATTAATTTTGCGTAGGAGTGCTGGATCCATGCCCACAGAAGCTTTCATCACTTTTTCCACCGATGTTACAATCGCTTCTGGGGTAGAGTTAAATTGTCTTAGTCTATCCCCCGTTTTGACTCCTTGACTGCCGTCCCGCATAACGATAACAATTTCATTCCCTTGCACCTTCACGACGCCGTAATCGCCAGATTGGATACTAAAACTGTCGTCACCAGCGTTGCGTACTACTGAGTTTTCCACAATCGGGCCTTTGTAGGACGTTTTAAACTGAATACCGTCCCATACTGCCGTTAGTAAAGGTGTTTCTGTCGCTCCTACTGGCGCAGGGCCTGGAACGAGCTTGAAGCCGTCCAACACTGTGCCTCCCTCACTTCCTGCTTCCAGAAAGCCAAAGCCAGGGGCTGTATGTTCCGTCACATTGCGGAACACAATACCGCTGCTGCCGCCAACCGTAATACCGTGCGGCGCTCCGCCCGATGCTTGACCGCCTGCCATCGAGACCGGATCGCCAACGTTCACGTTGGTTCCCACACCGTTCAGGGATATCCGCATCGTGCCGTCTTCATTCCATTTGGCCGTCGTGCCCCATAAATGATTAATGCCGTGCTTTTGGAATTTCGTAACGGGATCATAGATGGACAATCTGGAAAACAGCTCTCTTGGATAACCAGCGGAAAGCTCAATATCCAAATAAGAAAGGTCAGGTGCTATTGCCTTGACATGTCCTTGGGTGAACGGCAGCGGGTCATAATTAATGGTAATGCCGCTAATCGTCACATTCGTGCTGTTAGATATTTCGAGCATACGCGTTAACGTTGTTCCGATCACCGTCACGCCGTCACCGATAATGTCCAAGTTGTGCGCATTGGAGATTGGAATGATGGTCGAACCGGATTTCGGTGAGATACGGTACGTATTGGGCGGAATAACAAGCTGACTCTTGCCTTCTGCAACAGCAGATGCAATCATCGCTTGAATATCCATGACAGCAAGCAAACGCTTCATCATGTCCAGCGCTTCGAATCTTGTCACAGCACCTTGCGGATTAAACTGCGTCGGATACGTATCCTGCGGATAGACGATGCCAAGCTTGCGATCTGCCTGTACATGAGCTGCAGCCCATGCTTGAATCTGGTCCTTATCCGAAAGTGTGCTGATATCGCCAAGCACGGCATCTTGCAGCATGGCACGATTATAACCATTGATTAGCATCGATGCTGCCTCTTCACGAGTAATGGGTGCAATCGGATGCAGGCTGCCATTCTCAATCAGATGACTATCGATGAGTGCGTTATCATGCGCGCTTTGCAAATCATCGGCATATCCCGTCCCAGCAGCCACATCGTTAAAGATACCTCGATAAGGTACACTCGGTAGTTTCAATGTTTGTGTCAGCATGAATAACAGTTCGGAACGATTGATAGCTCCTGAACCGTCCACCGTAATCTGACAGTGATCCGTTAATTCACCGTCTGCGGTCGTGGCGGTAATCTTCGCCGTACCAGGTCCGATAACCGTGACGAGCCCGTTGCGGACTGCCGCTACCTTAGGATTGCTCGATGTCCAATAGAGTGCCGAGTTGGTTACATTCGCAGGTGTAATAGCGGCATGCAGCGTAAGCTTTTCACCTATGCCAGGCTGCAGGTGATGTTGATCCAAGGTAATTTGTGTTGGCGAGACCGATTCCGTCACCTCCGTGTATTTCAGCACAGGATCCCACTGAATATCATCAAAGCCATTCGCACGATCCGCACCGCTATTTGCAATAAAATATAAGCGATCTCCCTTTAAGACAGATACAGGTAACATTGGGAATACGATGCTTTCTTTTGCAGCAAGCGAGACCCATTCTCCTGTCGCAGGCCAAATCTGCGTATCGTTCTTCATCAACTTTAATCTTGCGCCGCCATACGTATTCGGATGAATCGTGATCGGCTGAGCCGCAGTCACCGTTAAACTTCCGGAGTCTGGTGCAACAAACGTACGGGACGTATCTGCCTGCGAACCCGGAGTCACTTCATTGCCAGATACTTTCCCCCAGTCCCAATTGTTGCCTGTCTTCCACCAATTGCCTCCACTGAATACTGGCAAATCTGTGAAAAACTCGTCACCGAACGAGCGATACTGATAACGCCAATGGTTCTCGCCTTGTACACCAGCGAAGCCCCAAGTAGCTCGGTACGACGGAGAACCCACTACAACGATTGTACAGCTGTCGCTTAGTCCGCCATCCATTGTCGACACCGTAATCGTTACGGTTCCTTGAGCCAACGCTTTGACCTGACCATTCTCGACTACCGCTACCTGCGGATTACTGGATGTCCAGGTCACATTGGCATTGGTCACATCACTAGGTGTCACCGTTGCATGCAGGGTAAGTGTGTCATCCATATTCATTTGTATCTCATGCTGATCCAGTGTCACTTGTGTCGGTGAAACCGTATTCACAACTTCCGTGTAGACGAGAACTGGATCCCATACCATATCATCAAACCCATTCAAATGGTCACTGCCGCTGTTGGCGATAAAATAAAGGCGATCTCCTTTGGAGACAGTAACGGACAAAGGTGCGAACGTAATGACTTGCTTAGCAACAAGGGACTGCCACTCACCGCTGGCTGGCCAAATTTGCGTATCATTTTTCATAATTTTCAATCTTGCACCACCGTATGTATCCGGATGAATCGTAATTGGCTGTGCGGCTGTAATCGTTATCGTGCCGCTCTCTGGCGCCATAAAGGTACGCGAAGTATCCGATTGCGACCCTGGTGTTACACTCGTTTTAGTCAGCAAACCCCAATCCCAGTTACCTGATGCTTTCCACCATTGATTGCCGGCGAAAGATGGCAAATCGGAAAAGACAGATGCATCAAACGTACGATATTGGTAGCGCCAATGATTACTTCCCTGTACGCCGGAATAGCCACTCGAAGCTTTAAATGTAGGGAGCCATCCTGTGGCAGTTACGGTACAGGTATCCGTCAGATTGCCGTCCATCGTCGTTACGGTAATGGTTGTTGTACCATTGGCTAATGCTGTCACTTGACCATTCACAACCGTCGCAACTTGCGAATTGCTAGAGCTCCAGAACAAGCTTTGGTTCGACGCATTGCTAGGCAACACGGCAGCTTGCAGAGATGCAGACTGACCTACTGTAAGCTGTAAAGCATGCTGATCCAGCGTCACTCCCGTTGGAGAAACCGCTTCCAAGATGTCCGTATACGAAATCACAGGATCCCACTGGATATCATCGTGACCATTCGCATGATCTTGCCCGCTGTTTGCCACAAAATACAACCGATCTCCTTTATACACGGAGGCGGTCACACTTGGGAAGTCGAGTGGTTGATTAGCAGCAATGGGCTGCCAGTCTCCCGTAGAAGGCCAGAGCTGTGTATTGTTCTTCATGATTTTCAGTCTTGCACCGCCATAAGTTTCCGGATTAATGGTAATCGACTGTGCAGCTGCAATGGTAACATTCCCCGTTTCGGGTACAAGGAACGTACGAGCTGTATCTGCCAGGGATCCAGGCGTCACAATGGTATTCGTTAATTTCCCCCAATCCCAGTTATTCGTGCCTTTCCACCAGTTGTTTCCAGCAAATGATGGCAAATCTTGATATTCCGTCCTATCGAAGGGGAGGTATTGATAGCGCCACTGCTGATTCCCTTGCACGCCAGAGTAACCGGTTGATGCTTGGTAAACCGGCAGTGTAGACGCGTTAGCATTGGCGTTCATACTGAAAGGTAAGCTGCTTACTACCATCATGATGGCCAACATAATGACAAACATTTTGCTTGTTCTGTTAGACTTCATACGTAATATTCCCTCACTTTTAGGCACATGACGCTCGGGTCCCCGAACTCTCATTGCCTTAGATTAGTTGCTTATACCCTCACTTTTAAAAAAAGGAGGCTGCCCATCACGCGTTTCTGCATGCAGCCTCCTCCATTTCGCTATCTGCGAGTTCCCCGCAGTTCCATAATATCTTGCTCTTTGCTTATCAGCTCTAGCTGCAGACGTTTAACCTCTGCCTCAAGTTTGCTAATTTCCTCTGGCTTCACAGGAGCAATTGGCTGATCCGCAGCCTTAACCTTTTGCACACCTGAAGACGTTGCTTGCTCACTTTCTGCGTACCCTAGATCGAACAAGATCGGCAGCTCCGACTTCACTGAGTGAATCACGATCTGTGCGGGTTCTAGCCCATAACTTGATGCGGTCACACGGATTTCACCCGCTTCCGTCGTCGCGCGAATAAAGGCTGTAGCAACACCGAATTGCGTCTTCATTGGGTTTGCGCCAGGCGTATCACCACTAATAATTTCACCGCAGCCTTCTACTTCAAATTGAATATACTCGCTGTTTAATACCTTAGTTACACCTTTATTGTCAATCAGCACGGCACGCACAGCTACAAAATCCGAACCATCTGCTTGCAAATCAATCCCTTGATCGTCCAACTCCAACCGGATTCCCGTCAGACGCTCGGCGTAAGATTTGATTTGGCGGCACACAACTTGACCATTAATAAGTCCCTCAGCGACCATTTCGATTTCTTTTGTCCGATTTCGCCATTTCGAGGAAATTTCGTGATAATCAAACACGTTGCGGAAAATGACTGGGGGATGCGGAACTTGATCGTAACCTTGCTCCGGCTTTTGCATACCGATTACTTGACCTAGCCAGGTCAGACGGACTTCCTCACAGTTGGTGAACAGGACAACATCGCTGCCTGACACTTGGGAAATTTCATGGGTAATATACACCATTGGACCTGTAGAGATACCGTTCAACTTGAAATTCGCATCGTACTGACTTTTGAACAAAAAGTAGGAATAGCGTGGAAGACGGTATACATCCAGCACTCCGCCTAAGAACGGGTCCGGATGATACCCCCTCTGATGATCGATACCACACCATACGGTTGCTCCAATGCGTTTGGGAGGTGTACCATAAATCTCATTTAAGTCCCTAGCTCTCACCATCGCTTGGTTCAGCATAGCTTGCTCGCCCCACTCGCGTTTTACACGCGTCATGGCATTCTGCGAGTAGAAATTGTCAACTTCTCCACCGTCGCCATATTCACGTGTAAGGGAGCACTTCTCATCTTCCATGCTGCCATGGTAATAAAAATCAAATCCAGCTAATTTCGCATGATCCACGTCTGCACAAGTAAACGCACCTGGGTATGGGAACTCTTCATGTACAACGCGATGCATCTCTTGAAGCATGGAGATCGGTTGGTCATCCGTTTCGTTCAATGCGGTTTCCCAAAGCAGAACAGCAGGACGGTTGCGATCACGACGAACCATGTCACGCGTATCTTCGATTACACGTTGTTCAAAAATCGCATCCACATGATTATGGAATTGCCATCCTGGATTCGCAACGGTTACCAGCAGCCCCAACTCGTCACAAGCATCCATAAAGGATGGTGCCAGCGGGTAATGAGCCGCTCGCACAACGTTGGATCCGCCTTCCCTAAGCAGAACGGCATCGCGCCATTGCCCTGAATTTGGCAGTGCATTCCCCACATAGGCGTAATCCTGGTGCCGGTTTACTCCGCTTAGTTTGTATCCGATGTATTGTTTATTAACGAAGAATCCTTCGTCGCCACGCATTTCAAACAAACGAATCCCAAATCGGGTTCTAAAGCTGTCGACAACGCGACCGTCCGCAACAACTTCCGTTCGAATAAAGTGAAGATAAGGATCATTCGGCTCCCAGAGATGAACATCATTGGCCAGTAACTGCTGAGTAAATTGACGAGCTTCCCCTGGCTGCAACTCAGCTGCTTCCTCTTGAATGAGCAACTCTGCCCCTTCCATGGTCTCGAGCACCGTGCGAAGCGTAAACGTATGAAGGCGATCGCTTTCATTCAACACTTCCGTACGCACTTCAATATTGGCATTCTTGTCTACGACATCTTGAACCCCAACGAAAACGCCTCCGCCAGCTGTCGTCTGACTAAGCAAACTATGTGTCACATGCAACGACTCTGTTTCAATTAAATAAACGTTGCGATAAATACCGCCAAGATAGCTAAAATCTAGGTGAGCCTGTTCTTTGCCTGGCGCATATGTCGGATCATTCGCATTATCAGCACGCACTGCGATTAAATTATCACGCCCATCAAGATGAATAAGTTCTGTGATATCCGCTGCAAACGGTAAGTATCCGCCAAAATGCTGTGCAATACGTTTGCCGTTCAGCCAGACTTCCGATTTCCCCATAACCGCTTCAAAGTAGACCACAACGCGCTTGTTCTTCATCGACTCAGGAAGAGTAAAACGCTTTCGATACCACGCTGCCCCCTGATAGTTTCGCATTCCGCTAGCATTTTCTCCAGTAATTTCTAACCCATGCGGGAGCGCTGCCGCTTCCCACTCACGATCATCATAGTACTCATATTGCGCGCCTTGACTATCACCTTTCGTAAATCGCCAACCTGGGTTAAAATTAAATACCTGTCTTGGACTTCCCTCAATTCCGTAAAAATCAGCTGTAGAATAGTGCGGATTTCGTTTCTCGTTGCCCATGTTTCAATCTCTCCCATCGTGTAAGCGCTTAAAATAGTGGTACATTTTGATACCTTCATTTTATATAATTTTAGTTAAAAAATCAATATAATTTTAGATTAAAATGTATTAAATAAACTAAATTAAATCTTACTCCAGGATGCCGTCTCATGCTCATTAGAGAGACTCTCTTTCTACATAACGCGTCGGTAAAATGAATCGAACAGGGAAGTCTCTCTCCTCATTTAAACGGGAGATCGATGCCTGAACAGCTACAACCCCGATCTCATAGGTCGGCACGCCGATCGTTGTTAGGCCAGGTGACACATAGCCTGCCATTTCATTGTTGTCAAAGCCCAGTATCTTCACCTGATCAGGTACAAGGACCCCCTTTTCCTTAAACGTTGTCATGGAACCGATCGCGATCAAGTCGCTTGCTGCAAAGAAAGCTTCAGGAAGGCGCTCTGTCCGCTCCAGAAATTCTGCCATGGCCGCTTTAGCAGAAGAGACCTCCCAGCCTTCATGTTCTATGACAAAGGAAGGATCGATAGGCTTCCCAAGAATTTTATGGGCATCGATGAACGCTTCGTACCTTGAACTAAACAACGGCCCTATATATCCCATCTGTTCGAACCTATTCACAAACTTCGTCTTGAGCCATTTCAGTGTCTCCGGATAGAAGTCAACCCCTACATAATCTACGTGTTCAGGCAGAAAGCTTGGTTCAATACCCACTACCGTCACTCGGAAATTTTTACTCTTCAGCATGTTGAGATACGCTTCATCTGTCCCTGCGATCCAAATGACAGCATGCACTCCTGCCTCTTCAAACCGCTCACAGAGCTCAGCAGGTTTATAGAGATCCAAGTTCAGGCAGCTGAATGTTATTGATGAGCCTCGATTAATCGCCTCCGACTCTATCCCCTTAATGATGTGATAGCCATAGGAGCCTTGGGCAGCATATGACGATTGCCCCAATACATAACCCAATTTATATGCGCGTTGGGGGTCTGCCTCTTTACTTACCTTGGCTCTTTTATTCTTCACTTTATAATTCATGCTTTCGACCAATGACCAAATTAATCTCTGCGTGTCTTCACTACAGATGGTGGTATCATTAAAATTCACAACTCGGGAAACTGTCGTCACCGACAAATTCGTCTTCGCAGCGATATCTTTCAGCGTAACCATGGCAGCCTCCTTTTTCGACATGTCAAACCTCGAAATTAATTTTCTATATTTTAATAAAATATAAAAAACGACTGCTATCCGCTAAAACCGGACAGCAGCCACTTATGCTATTATTCCAGTCCAAGTTCCTTACGCAGCTTCAATGTGACTTCATTAAAATGTTGAGTTTGATCAAAGAACGGTTTATTCAGATCAGCACCTTCTTTGAATGCTTTTTGAACATCATCGCTCCACCATTGGACGTATTCTTCTTTCCCAACAATCGAACCAACAGGTTCCGCTCTCATCTCCACACCGATCGTTGCAAGAATGTTCGTACCTTTCCAAATCGGCGTCTCTACCAAGGCTTGCTTCATTTCTTGATCTTCAGTCAGCGGGAAATCGCCGTTCTGCATCATGAGCTTCTGCGCTTCTGCCGTGTGCATAAAGGACAAGAATTTCACGGCTTCTGCTGGATGCTTAGATGCACTCAATACACCTATCCCCGTCCCTACGTTATAACCAATTTGTTTCTCTTTTCCTTTTGGTAAAGGCAGCACATCCCAGTTAAACTTCGCTTTTTCCCTACGGTTTTTACCTTCCCAAACCCCGTGAATTTCAAACGCCGTCTTTCCTTTCAACCAACCGTCGTCCGAACCCACTTTCGTAAGTTCTTCCCATGTCCCGATAGAGTGGTCGACACGCTGCAGATCAGCAATCCATTCAATGTCGCTTCTTCCAGCCGGCGTATTCAACAAACTTTGCTTCCAATCCTTATCCATAAAGTACAAATTAGGTGTCGTGCCATTAGCTACCGGAAGTACGCCTGCCGTAATAATGGAGTTAAAATGTCCGTAAGCAATACCGTATTCCCCAGCTTTCGGATCCGTTATTTTCTTCGCGATGTCACGGTACTGATCCCATGTCCAATCATTCTTTGGCATCTCAATTCCTTTTTTAGCAAGCAAATCTTTATTTACGAACATAATGATTGGATTCTCTGCTCTCGGCAGCGCGACTTGCTTGTTTTTGAATTGCAGCGCTTTCAAAGAATCCGCTGGTATTTTGGCTTTGCTCAGCACTGGATCGGATTTCATATAAGGCGCTAGATCGAGCAACAATTCACCTTTGCCCCAAGGGAGAACATCTTGGACCCAAGTGATATCGCCTGGTGTACCAGCTGCCTGCAGCGCTGCCGCTTTTTCCATGATATCCCCTAGACCACCCTTACCTTCCGGTGTTTGCTCCACTTGGATCTTAATGTTCGGGTTTTGTTGTTGAAACAGGTCCAGATATTTCTTCTCAGTATCCGAAAGTCCAGAGCCTCGAATATATTTCAATGTAACAGGTTCTGCCTTGGCCGTTGCCTTCGGCGCATCTGTAGCACCTGGCTGTGTAGAACTCGCAGCCGGCTCATTCGAGCTTGAACATCCACTTAGCATAATCGAAGACATCATGAGTGCGGAAAACAGCATAACCGGTAATTTTCTTTTCATGTGAACCCTCCATTTGTTTGTTATCAACCATCTTGGATGTTCAAACTAAGAAGTATCTCTTCCATTATCATATATAATTATAGTTTAAAATACAATACATTTTTAATTTAATTTTTATTATTTTAGTTTAATTTATTTTTAGTCGATCAGCCCTGTCCGCTCAATACCTTCTACAAACCATCTTTGCGCAATCATATAGAGGAGCAATGGTGGAAACACAATGAGAAAGGCCCCCGCCATCTTCGTTCCTTCGGTTACTGGATTGTTCATTTGTGCTTCAGGAACGGGATTTGGACCGAATATCACTGTCTCCAGAGATCCTAAACGCAGGGATAGCGGCGTAAATTCCGTGGATAGGAAAAATGATGTCATGTAAAATTCATTCCAGTACCAGACAAATGAAAAGAGGAACACCACCAAGCATGCCGGCAGCGACAACGGGAAAATAATGCGAAAAAACAAGCGGAATACGGACGCACCGTCAATCATAGCCGCCTCTTCCAACGCTTTCGGCAGTGAATTGAAAAACTGACGAAAAATAATAATAAACAATGCGCTTTTCAATCCTTGCCCAAACAGTGCCGGAACCAAGAAAACAAATGGCGTATTTAACCAACCTAATTTACTAAAAATAACGTAAAGCGGAATGATGATAATTTGCGGCGGAATGAGAAAGGTCAAAAAGACGAGTCCAAAGATCAGTTTCTTTCCCGGAAATGTAAGACGAGCCAGTGCATAGCCAGTCATTCCGCAAATCAACACCTGGATGAGTGATCCAAACAGAGCAATAGTGGACGTGTTCAGAACCGCTTCCGGGTATTTCAGTCCTTTGAATGCCCGTTCCAGATTACTCCAATCCAGCGTACGTGGAATCCATTGGACCGTTGGGTCCAATAAATCCCCTAGACTTTTGAGCATGGTAGTCACCATATAGAAAAAAGGCTGCAAGTACAAAAACGCTACGATAGACAGTAAGTAATAAATGACTATTTTGGCCAACCAGCCATCATTCGTGTTTTGTCCGAGAATCAACAGCTTCATTTTCTGAGCCTTTTTCCCTTCCACGAACGATTGAACGGATTGGGCTATTTCTCTGAGTGGAGTATCCGCCTTCATGCTCTAACCCTCCTTGACTGATTGGCGCTGTTCAGAAACCACAAGATCAATGCAATGACAATCATGATCAGCAAGAAATAGAACCAGGCTAACGCACTAGCATATCCGTACCCTGTCGACATATTGAACATATGTTTACGGATTTGCTCCATAACGGGATTCAATGGGAATGTAAACAGGTCTACCGTCGTATAGAGTAGATTCAGTGCAATGAAGGGTACGATACTCGGCAGTGTAATCTTCCAGAAGCTTTCCCATGGTGATGCCCCATCGATTCGCACAGCCTCATAGATCGAGCGTGAAACCGTTTGGAAACCGGCAATAAAGATGAGGATCTGCACGCCAGACGACCACAGAATAATGATCATCATGCCCAGAAAGCTAATGATCGGATCCGCCAAGGCTTTGCTGAAATTTTCAGTTACAAAGGTATCAATGCCATATTGTGAAATAAACGGTACATCACCGGCTCCCTGTTTGAACAACTCTGTCAAAACCTGCCCTGTGGAGAAAATAACGGGAAGGAAGAAAATAGCCCGGAAAAGGAATCGGCCCGGAAAATTTTGATTCAACAGAATGGCTACCAACAGGGAAAATATAATGATGACAGGTAAGATGACGATCATTTGCTGGAAGAAGGCAATAATCTGCACACTGTATTCGTTATCCTTGAACAGCGTGTCCTTGAAATTTTGCAAGCCAACCCATTGATATTTGAACCCACTGCCGGTTAAGCTCACTTTATTGAAGCATAGGTACAATGACCACCCGATCGGAAACGCCATAAAGACACTGAAACCGATGATCCAGGGGAGCATGAAGAGATAACCTACACCATATTCTTTCCACCTAAAGTGGAATCTGGCTCTCTTTTTACTGCGAGGGGAGATCTCTCTTTTCTCTGTTGTTTTCACGTTGTCTTGGATCACTGTACTCACCAACTCCCCCCCTTTTCCACTCGAAACGACAGACTGTTGTAGTCCACAATCACACTTGTGCCATTCCCATATTGCGTTTCGAACACACCATCACTTACCTGCCGATGATTCGTAATCGGTTGATCATAAATTTCGGCTAGCCGATTAAAATCGTTATATTCCTTCAGTAGTTTATCTTTCCACGAGGCATAGCGGGAGCTGTATACGCCCCAAGAATAGGTTTCCAGCAACGCACGCGTCGACTCGTATGTCAGCACAAATGAAGGAACCGCGCCGTATTCGACAGCTCTCAGGAACTCCTCTTGGTCATTATCTCGAATATTTCCCGCTCCCATCGAATAAGAGATATTGCCATGTAATACGATTGGCGCGAAAGGCACCCTTTCACTAATGTCATAGAAATGATTAATATCATTCGGCAAATTCTGAATATGCTTCGCATGCTGCAACGCATAGGCATTGCCTAAACTTATCCCGTTCATCCCCAGCTCACGGTTTGAATAATCCAACATGTGCTGGTACACATAGGCCGAATCCTCCCGCTGATAGTTATGCGATGGATTATAGTCTCTAAAAAGCAGATTGCCTATATCAGAGAACTGGATACCATCGATGCCGAAGCCCTTCAATTTGTCGCCGATGCTCCTCGTCAAGTTATACGAAACATTTGGCGTAAACCAAAACCAATCTTTATCCATCATGACATTGCCTTCAATGGAGCGTATACCGAATGATTTGGGGGAATGGTTAACAAATTCGGTACTCGCTTCGACAACATCTGTTTTGAAGAGCACTTTATAGCCGTTGCTATGGGATGAATCGACGAAGGCTTGCAAGTCTTTGTCACCACCTAATTTTCCTTCCAGTGAAAAAAGTCTAGATGGACTTAGGCTGCCTTTTTCCTGCCACTGTTCATACGTAATATGCATGGCTTCAACGCCGCTTTTCTTCAAGTCTTCCTCAATATACTGCGCTTGTTTGAAGGTAGTCGCTGGCGTATATCCCGAGTTTCCGTTCCAGTCCGAATCCCCTCCTATTAAGGTGAGATCCAGCGGTACATGCGGAGTAGGCGCTAGTTTATTCGTGATCCGATTCGTATCGAGCATATACGTTCGGTACGTCTTTGCCATGCCGACATAATCGGCCTGATCCCCGCGTAAAAAATGATAATCCACGACCCGGTCCTGTGCCGCCATCTCATCTTGGAATACGCGCACAGACTTTCCACCGAGACTTAACCGTCGATCATATTCCTCACGATACACAAACTTCGTGCTTACGGAGTTCATATTACTGATAATGCCTGGCCGATACGCTTTGATGGACGCCGTATACTCGCCTTTCTCAATGATCGCCAGAAATGCGTTATTTCCTTGCTTCATCCCAAAAACCGGCATTGAGACCGGACTCATATTGGTTTCAGGAAAGTTGCCTGTGGTAAGCTCCGCACCATAAACCGGCTGCTCATAGCCTTTCCCAACCAGTTCCTGCTCTTGAGGAAAGCGAATTAACCCACCAGGGCCATCCGGGATGAACATATACCCTGCTTTCGAATCCGCTCCGGCCGCTCCAAAAAAAGGCAACGATTCTATGGAAATCAGTTTGAACTTGTTCTTCTCCGAAATACTTTGTACCGGAATGGACACTTTCACCCCATCATCCGTTAAGTCAAATTCCATCCGAAAACCAATTTCAATATCCTTGAAGGTGTAATCGGCTGCAAATCCTTGATTGGTTTGGGAGTAGGTAATCACGGCATTCGGATCTTTCGCGTTTTTAATCTTGCGCTGAATCGCGGACGTTTCGAAATATTCCATTATAAACGGAGATTCCAAATTAGTTCGCAGCGTTCCACCTACTTTTTCCCTGTCTAAGAGCTCCTGCTTCGCAAAAGCTGTCCATTCAAAGCCGGTCGAAAGATCTTTGACAGCTAGATTACCGGATTTTACATGTAGCTTTAAGGCATATCGTTGGTTTTGCTTCACGACTGTCCAGCCATTCAGGTCCGTCGCTGATGTGTTCAGAGCAGCACCTTGCGTGATCGGCATCCTTATGGTCTCACGTGGTGAGAAATCAACGGTTCCCGTAAGGGAAGCCGAAGAGGCGATCGTATATCCTCCTACACCAAGGATCACAAGCACAGCACCGGCTGCGATCCCTATTTTTCGGTTTTTCCAGATCGGTTTAACCAAGGAAAGCAACCTCCTTATACAGCTGATAGATAAAGTCCCACAGATTGAAGGTTAGTCCGATACCGACCGCAATGAACACCCAAATAATCCCAATCGTAAATACTGTCGTTACCGAATTGCGAATGTTCTCGATAAACTCAAAATTGTGCGTGACTTGCGTCTTAACAATAAACAACGTGCCGATCCATAGCCACATGATCGTTGTCAGCATCGTAATCAATATCTTCTCTTCAAGTACCAGAATGTTCGATAGAATCAGAATTGGAATCGAGAAAAGTATGTAAGGAACCATGGCGAATATGGCGCCCTGCAGCACTTCCCGAAAACGACCTTCGCCATCTTTAATCGTACTGATCAAATAGTTGGCAACGACCCATGTGATGACAGGCGCAGCCAAGAATATCATCTCCTGTCCCCAAGCAATCGCCTTCAGATTGGTTGGGAAAAAGCTAAAACCTGTCCAGTAAATCGTAGCCAATTTCGTAAGGAACAACAGAAGAGTAAGCGTTCCAAGGCTCCAGAACGAGATTTTCCTGCCTTTCAAACGATAAAAACCTTCATACGGATGAAACATGGTATACACGCAATCTCGTAATTCATCTGCGATGTGCCGGAAGAAACGCGGAGCGCGCTGCAACAACACACCCAGCCATCGTTTTAGCACATACCGGTACAAGAGCCACAGCGCAAGCAACCCTGCCAACGTTCGGATCAGATCTTGGTCGATCCAGTGCATCCGATACGTCCAGAAAGCTTCCGAGTAACCGTCAGCATCGTACGTAATTCGAAAGTTAGTCATCGCATCTTCGATACGGCCTTCTTTAATTGCTACCTCGCCCAGACCGCTGTACGTTAAGCTAATCAACTCGTTCTGTTCGAGAACCTTCTGCCAATTCTCTTTGCTCCTCTCAAAATCCCCGATGTAATAATCATAAGCGGCACTTAAGAACGTTTGGCCAAAAGGGGTCCGCTCATACACTTGAATCATGTTTAATGTTTTATCCAGCACCCAGAGCTCATTCCGAGAATTGACGCCAATACTTACCGGGTAAGCCAATATCCCCTTCTGTTCCGGTGCCTTAAACGTTTTACCAAACCGAAACATTTCCGTACCGCCAGGGCTATGAATCGAAATCATACCCAATCCTCGTGTCTCTCTGCTAGCCAACCTTTGATCCAGAACAAACATAAACTGCTTGCTGTCCATCGCAACATCCACAATTTGATCAGAATCATTGAATTTGACGGTTTTTAAATTCTGAAACCGATCCGTTCCACCTGCACTTAATTGCTTAATTTGGCTGGAGGTTACTCCCTTCGTATCCGTGTAAATGAACCCTTCGCTGCCTAAGGTGACATTGCTTACCTCCAGCGGGCGAATTGCCGTTTCTTTCTCTAATTGATCTTTCGTGAAAAGGAGTCTTTTCAAGCGATCCATCACAGAAGCCGTGGATTTATTCCCACCGAAGAATCCTTCAAACTCGCCTGTTTTTCCAATTCGCACCATGCCTTGATAAGCACCTTTAGACACGACATAGAGAACATCTCTGGCGTCTACGACAATTTTGACAGGTACAAAATAGAAATCCTTAGGGAGATAAGGAGAATTCGGCTTCTTCATCTCCTTGATAAAAGCACCCTTGCTGTCATAGACGACAACGCGCTGATTGCCTGTGTCGGCAACATAAATGGTGCCGTTACTTGTGACAAATACACCCTCAGGTGCCCGTAATTGTCCCGGCCCTTTCTCCTTGCCAATCTCTCTCACATATTTGCCATGTGCATCTAATTGCACAACACGTTGATTGCCCGTATCGGCGACAAACACCTCATCCGAGCTTGTTATAAACAAGTCAGAAGGACTATTGAACGCCGTTGGTCCCATGCCAACAATGGTATCGCCGGTCGTATAGACATCCTGCATCCACGATATGTAATTGCCATCTGATGTTTGATTCACATAAAAGGTATCGTATGGCTGCGAAGCGCGGGCGGATGCCGGAAAAAGAAGCATGAAAACCAGCGCAATCCAAACGATGTTTTTGCTTGTAAGCATACAAGACCCTCTTTCCATCATAGCTTCGTGCTCCTCCGCCCTGCCGTCACTTCACGCCGGAGTGCAGCATCGTCTCCATAATTCGTTTTTGGAAAGCTAGAAACACAAACAGGTTAGGTAAAAACATGAGTAATCCCGCTGCTGCCGCCATCCCTTGCCCGGCAATCGTATTGCCGCCAGCTGCTGCTGTCGTTAACGTCGTAATATAGTACGGCAACGTCTTCATCGTTTCATCCTGCATAAACAGCGTAGAAGCTTGCGTATCTCCCCATACCCCTTGAATGGTGATGATGGAGATCGTCGCAACAGCTGGAAATGAGAGAGGAACGACCATTTTGAAGAAAATTCGCAGTTCAGAAGCGCCGTCGATTTTGGCTGCCTCGAGCAATTCATTCGGAATTTGATCAATAAATTGCTTCATCAGAAATACCGCAACCGGCGATGCCACAAATGGGAGAATGTGCCCCAAATACGTGTTGTTAATGTTCAGCCAACTGATCATTAAATAACGCGGGATTGCCACGGTTTCCGGCGCATACATCAGCGCTAACATGATGACCCCCATAATAATCGCTTTGAACATGAACTTATGCTTGGAAAGCACATAAGCGGCCATGCAGCTCGAGACGATAACCGCAGCTAGCGTGAAAATGACAACAATCATACTGTTAAATAAATAGCGAGTAAACGGTACGGCCCCTGTTGATGTACGTTGAAACAATTCATAAAAATTCGACAGTGTCGGCTGTTTGACGATAAAGGTAGGCGGAAAAGCGAATAACTCACTAAATGGTTTAAACGCATGATTCACGATGAAAACGATCGGAAGGGAAAGGAAAGCCGCAGTCAGCAGCAAGATAATTAACAGCACGAGCTCTGACCAAGTCATTCTTCGAAATTGCTGAACGAGTGTCGCCACCCCTATTCACCTTCCTTATGGCCAAACAGCCGATAACTGAGTTTCATCGCAAAATACGAAATGATAAGAAGCACAAAGGACACCATCGAGGCATAGCCTAGCTCGTAGCGGAGAAAGGCATAATCATCGATGTGATTGAGAATCAGATGTCCAGAATATTGTGGGGAGATCTGCGCTCCCGACAATTGTGTCGAAATGGCCCCGGCTTTCAATGTCCCAACAATCGCCATAACGGAGCTAAATAGCATCTGCGGTTTCATGGAAGGAACGGTGATGTAGTAGACTTCCTGCAGACGATTGGAAATACCGTCGATGCGTCCTGCTTCATACAATTCTTTGTTCACCGTATCAAAGCCCGCTAGCATGGCTAGGAAGCCAACACCAAAGCTCATCCAGATCGTCACGATAATCATAATATTTAAGAAGTACGTTGGTGTCTGCAGCCAGAGAATGGGAGATTGAATAAACCCTAAATTCAGCAGGAAGTTGTTCAAATATCCCACATAATCTCCGCTGAAAGCAGCCTGCCAAACTACTGTGAGTGCTACACCTCCTACCATGGATGGTGCATAAAAAGCGAGCGAAACAATATCGCGAATGCTCTTCGGCATCTGGTAAATCAACCAAGCCACAAAAAAAGTGAGCAGATAACCAATCGGCCCTACGAAAAAAGCAAATTTAATCGTATTGGGCAGCGCATACTTCATAAAAATCTGATCTTGTGTCAGTAAGGATATAAAATTGCTAAAGCCAATAAATTTAGGCGATTGAAAAGCATCATAAGAAGTGAAGCTCATAAACATCGCCATAAACACAGGTACTAAAATAAAGAAAGTGAAGCAGATTAAGAACGGTGCCAAAAATAGATAGGACAGCCTCTGCTGATACAAAGTTGACACCAGCTTGTGGATCGAGAACACAGACAATCTGGATTGTACCGTACGTTTTGTCGTCATCACATTAGGTTTCATTAGCGAACGGCCCCCCAATCATAAGGCTGGTTAAACGTCTCCACATTCAAATTATCGGTAGGCAAAATGCCTAGATTTTTCTGCTTTCGCACCATTTCTTTCTCAAGAGATACTGCCCCTTTGTCGAGCGAATCCTTTGGCGGCAGCTTGTTGACAACAACTCGGTTCCAAGCAAATTCCATCTCGCGAGACAGAAAATAACCACCTGGGATATTCGGCACATTTTTCACCCAACGATTCTGCTCTTCAATGACAGCCAAATCTTCCGATGGCCACGGCATCGAAGCGAGCGCCTGCATATTCGCTGTATTCCAGCGATAGGCAATTCCATAGTACGACTCTATCTCACTACCGTATTGAAGCTGTACCGCATCTGATGTCCACCATTTGAGGAACTCCCATGCTTTATCTTTCTTATCACTTTTATCTAACATCATGGCAGACGACATCGTATTCTGCGACCATCTGGCAATATCACCATTTGCTTGCTTGACGCCTGGTATTGGTGCAATACCCCAGTCTCCAACAACTTCTGGTGCAGAGGACAGCAGTTGAAGATACGTATTATAATCCGAAACCCCGATTGGCATATCCCCTAGTTTAAAATGGTTAAAAAACGATGGGACATCTTTCGGAAGGTCGAATTTATTAAATAGATCTGTCCATAACTTAAAGGCTTCATAGCCCTCTTCCGTTTCGAATGCCGCTTTCAAACCATCCTTCGAGTAAAACTCTGCCCCATACATATAGAAGAACGGTACATAGTCCTTGTTCGGATAAAAGAAAGACAAACCTTTCTCTTGCAGCGTTGGAAGTATTTTTCTAACCTCATCCCACGTTTGGGGAACTTCGATGTCCAGCGCTTTCATAACGCTCTTACGATAAAATAATAAATGAAATACCTGTGTTTCCGGAAGCGCGTACACGCCATGGTTATAGTTCATGTTTCGCATGGCTCCAGGATTAAATCGTGCAGCTACTTCCTCATAATCGCTGAACGTCTTCAAGTCCGCAGAAGCTCCTCGCATGGCAAAATCAACAGGGGTGTCCTGCGCTACGCCAAGCGCAAGATCTGGTTGATCCCCAGCTGCATTACTAAGTGTAAGTGCATTAGGATCAGGCATGAGATTGACGTTCACTTTGATGCCCGTAGCAGGTGTGAAATCCTGATTAATCATCTCCTGCAGCAGCCCTGCATAATCTCGGTTACGGCCAATCCAAATCTCAAGCCCGTCTTTCTTGTTTTCTTCTCTTGTGTCGTACTTTTGATAGAAGGTACGAAGAAAGTTGCCCGCCGAATACGCCATTTGAGAAACCATATTGGATTCCTTCAACCCCGTATTGGCCTCTGGCGCACGTAAAACCAAGTAATCAAGTGTAAGGCTTTGATCATTATAAGTGTCCAACCACGTGCTAAGCCGCGTCTTCAAATCCGGGAACACTTTCAGTTTATTTGGGATTTTGTCCACATCTTCCATCAAGTCTTCCACCATCGCAGCAGCCATTCGAATCGTGTTCGTAGCTGTTGTAGCGCTTTGGTTGAGTCCGTTGAGGTAATCGGTAATGAGATGTAAACGGTCCAAAATGGACTGAAGTCGCTCACTCACATCAAGCATATAGCTTTCTAAATCCCAAGTTCGATAGGTATCTCCAGCATTTGCCCCGTAATCGCCAGTTACTTTGCGCAACTCCTGCTCAAGTGTGTTGACGTCGCTAATTGTAGAGGTTAGAGACAAGAAAGCTTGATCAACCAAGGAAGCGTCCGCAATCATCCTAATCTCATGCTTGCCCTTCTCCAAGAAGAACTGATAGGGTGTTCCTTGCCCATCCTGAAGCGTATAAATTTCCAGCCTATCATTATAAGGAAACGTGTAGTGCAGCATCTCCTGAAAAGGGACAGCTCCATCAATCATTAGCGTGCGATATACATTTGTTTTTCCATGAAAGCGTTGATAATATTTGGTATCTAATTCATACCAACCTGTTTCGGGGACATCGATTTGCCACGCAATCCATTCACCCGGTTTTTTCCATTTATCACCATCTATAACGTTATAGATAATCCGTCCTCTCGGGTCAGGCGACACTTGCGATTCATTGCGCGTGCCGGTTTGAATGGACGTATGTGATTTGTAACTTAGCTGCTCCGCTTCAAACTTCATAAACCAGTGTGGATCACTATGTGTTTCAGGCTTATCCTTCACATAATCCTTGTAACTTACAATTTGGTTAGGAGCGACCAAGCTGATTGATTTCCAAAACATGGGCTCGTTGACGGCCTGAAAACGAATCGTATGCTTACCTGCTTTTAAATGAAAAGCGATAGGTTGAGAGGATACATTGTAATCCGTATATCGCATCGTCTTCCATTCCTTTACTTGCGCTTGCCGGGAACGAATCTCATTACCCAGCACATCCTTCGTATAAGGGAACGTAAGATCGCGCCACTGCTTTAGAAACTCCACGGACTTCGCTTCAGCAAACGGCAACTTCCCATCAATTTGTAAACCATAATAAATGGAGCTGGAACTCTCACTCTCCGGTTTGTAAGCGATCTCCAGATTATACAGCCCATCTTGAGGTACTCCAATCTCCCATTCGACCGCACCTGCTCCGTTCTGCCAGTGAAGAACGTCTTCGCCAGATGCTGAATCCTTCACTATGTCCGTTTTGGCCCCATCCTTCGTTGCCAAAACGCGGGCCGAAGGAACCGTTACCGGTTGGCCGGTATACCCTTTTACACTTGCAGCCGCATATTGACGCTGAAGTTCCAAATAGTAAGGAATTCCCTCGGCATTCGCAGCCGGAAGACGCACACTTTCAGCTGATACGACTGGATACGTGCCCTGACCTAGATGAGATCTAATCGCATAAAAACCAACGATGATCGCAAGTATCGTGGTATATATTATCGCTTTCCGATATTTCATCATTCTGCCTCCGTTCCATCTAGCAGCAGATAGAGTTTCCTGATTTTTCATCAAAGAAATGTGCCTTATTCATGTTCAGCGCGATTTCGAGCGATTCGTTAGCCGCATAACTCTCCCGGGCTTCGACGACGCGTGAGATCAGTTGATCTTCGCCAATTTTCAAATAGAGAAACGTGTCAGCACCCATCATCTCTAGGATCTCCATTAAAGCGCTTACTTTCCAGTCCTGAGCTTCACTTACTGCTTGCTGATCGCTGATTACGTGCTCTGGCCGTATCCCAAGGACAATTTCTCGCAAATTGCAGGTCGTCTTCCTGAAAAAAGGATAATAAGATTCCGGGATCCGCAAGTTCAAACGTTTATTCATAAAATAAAACTTTCCTGAGCTCTCGCTAATGGATCCTTTGATAAAGTTCATCGCTGGTGACCCGATAAAGCTAGCCACAAATAGATTGGTTGGATTGCTGTAAACCTCGGACGGTGTATCCACCTGTTGAATGACGCCATCCTTCATGACGACAATACGCGTCCCCATGGTTAACGCTTCCGTCTGATCGTGTGTGACGTACACGGTAGTCGTCTGCAGCGCTTGATGCATTTTGATTAACTCGGCTCTCGTCTGAGTTCTGAGCTTCGCATCAAGATTGGAAAGTGGTTCATCCATTAGGAATACCGCAGGTTCCCTGACAATCGCTCTTCCTAAAGCGACGCGCTGCTTCTGCCCTCCGGAGAGTTGGTTCGGTTTTTTATCCAAATGATTCGAAATTTCAAGAATGCGTGCTGCTTTTTTGACTCGCAGTTCAACCTCATGCTTAGCAACCTTGCGCAGCTTGAGCCCGAGAGCCATGTTTTCGTAGACCGATAGATTCGGGTATAATGCATAATTTTGGAACACCATCGCAATATCTCGGTCTTTGGGCGAAACGTAATTGACGAATCGACTTCCAATGTAAATTTCCCCTTCAGATACTTCTTCTAATCCAGACAGCATGCGCAGCGTTGTCGTTTTGCCGCAACCCGAAGGTCCAACTAATACCAAAAACTCACCATCTGCAACTTCAAGATGGAAATTATTCACGGAAGGCTTTTTTTCAGACTTATAGTACTTACACACATGATTAAAAGAAATACTAGCCAATGTACTCACCTTCGTCCCTTCTCGATCGCTGGTTAGTTAGCATTCACTAACATCTTAGACGACTCCATGTCAGATTTCAATCTTTTTTTACTATTTTTTTACTATAATTAACGATTCTGAAGGACATGTATTATTATCAATAATGACATTTTTACAGTTGTTTAAAATCACTTCAAACGCCATTCCCCGTGGAGACGGGTATTGCTCAGAACGGTTGACAACATTATTTCGGATGACGGCGCCGTTTATACTTCGCCCCTTCACTAGGTAGGGATGAAACGCAATAAATGTATTGTCTTCAATGATAATGTTGGCGTGATAACACTCCCCTTGGATATCCGGCTTCTGTATCTCCGGATCAATGTCGATCGCCGCACTCCCCCATTGCGGGAAGCACGTATTACAATCTTGGAAAACATTATTTCGTATCGTAATATCTTGAACCGCACCGGATTCGAACCAATAGTTAGCATCTCCGGAAATTTTGATTGCCGCACCAGGAGTGGAAATCGTATTCCCTTCGATCCAAACTTTCCCCGAGGTCGTAATCAGAAATCCCCTAGCTCGGTTGCCCCTCGCTATACAATTCCGAATGCGCAAGTCAGCTGCCCAGGTCACATTCTCCACGGCGCTATGCAAATCAATCGTGCCCGGCAGCTTGCGATCAAACGTCACGAGATAAAACTCCGGGTTCAAGCAGCGAACACTCTTCACAAGTGCTTCCAAATGAGGCAACAAGCTTTGCTTCTGGATAAATCGCACCCGCTCGCCCGGAAGGAATACTTCCGCACCTTTTTGCTGATTATGATTCAATCTGAGCAACAGCGTATCCTCGGCGATGCGTTTGTAGAACGTCATATAAATGCCATGCACATTACAGGGATCGTCCATTTGATTCTCAAACAGGCAACCTTCAATGTCGATCATACCGCGGCAATATACAAAATGTGTCGCATCCGCCGAAGTAGTGAATAAACGGTTGGTGCCTTCTCTGAGCTTCACATTAAACGACTGCAAGCGGATGTTCTCGCTTCTTTGCCCAATAACACCCATACCGATGGTATGGTGCATATCAATGGCAATGAGCTGCGTATCCGTACTGTTGTTGATAAAAAATCCAGGGCAGTCACGTTCTCCGCATTGAAAAATCAATTCGCTCCCCACTTTCGGGAGATGGTCACCTGCCTCCGTGAAGCGTACGACACCAGGTGAAACTTCCTTCACGCGTAACTTTGTATAGTTCCCATAGTTCAGGTAATCACCTGATTGAAATACGGGTGATTTTGTAAGCGGATCCATTTCTATAATGCCTTTGCAAGGTTCTTGCCAACCTTCACCTTTAAATACGAGTTCCTGATCAACAATGTCGTACGGATAGCCCGATGGGATTTCTACATCAAAGGACTGTTTGGAGACACCAATAACTTGCCCTTGTGATAATATGGGACGCTCCCAATCGATGGTAAGGTTCTTCACCGTCATTTCCTGACAGTCATCGAGCACAAAGGGCAGTGTTAAGCCGTGAAAAATAAATTCGGAACCTTGGCCGTCAATCGTCAATCCTTTCATGCCAATCAAAGGAAAAGCAATCCGCCGATTCTTGTTTTGATCGTGATTCGGAATGAAATACTGGCGCTCTACCGCATACTCCGGCCAGAAATGGTACGTCCCTTTAGGAAACACAAGGGTTGGGCGTTCTAGTTCTTTACATCTTTCAATTGCGGCATATACTGCTAGGGTAGCGTCTGCCCCCTGGTCGGGCTCTACACCAAAGTCTTTCATATTTACAATGGACAATACCAACTCTCCATTTCCTATGATTTACTTAAATTTTAGTTTATTATAGTAAATTAGTCAACGATTAATTTGGTTTAAAAATGGATTCACTCTAAATTCAATTACACTATAATTTAAATCAAAAAAAAGTCTGTCTCAGGATCAACCTGAAACAGACTTTTTTTTACATAGATGATAACTATAGCGTTTGTCTTTCCACAAACCGTGTTGGCAAAATATAGCGAACCGGGAAGCCGCGGTCTTCTTTTAACCGGGAGATCGCGGCTTGCACAGCCATAACCCCAATTTCAAAGGTCGGGACACCGATGGTCGTTAGTCCAGGCGTCAAATACGCCGCCATTTCATTATTGTCAAAGCCAAGAATTTTCACTTGCTCGGGTACTTTAATTCCATGATCTCTAAAAGCGTTCATCGCACCAATTGCGATGATATCACTCGCCGCAAAGAAAGCCTCAGGCAATGGATTATTTCCTTGCAAATAAGCCGACATTGCGGTTTTCGCGGCACCAGCATCCCATTCATCATGGGCAACGATGAAGGCTGGATCCACCTTTTTATCCAAAATTTTATTCGCATCCACGAAAGCTTCATACCTAGAACTATACGTAGGCCCAATGTACCCCACCCGCTCAAACTGGTTAACGAATTTGGTTTTGAGCCATTTGAGTGTCTCCGGATAAAAGTCGACTCCTACATAATCTACGTGCTCCGGTATATAGCTCGGTTCAATGCCTGCCACGGTCACCTGTATATGTTTACTTTTGAGCATACTGAGATATTCTTCTTCCGTTCCTGCCACCCAAACAACCGCTTGCACACCCGACTCCAGCAGACGATCACACAACTCCTCAGGCTTGTACAAATCCAAATTTAAGCAATTGAAGGAAATCGATGATCCACTTTTTACCGTTTCGGACTCGATCCCCTTAATAATGTGATATCCGTAGGAACCTTGCGCCGCATAGGACGACTGTCCAAGAACGTATGCCAACTTATAACCAGCCTGCGTCTCGCCATCTTTACTCGGCTTCGGTTTTTTATTTTTTACTTTATAATTCATACTTTCAACTAAAGACCAAATTAATTTCTGCGATTCCTCACTGCAAATACTTGTATCGTTAAAATTCACGACACGGGAAACCGTTGTGACCGATAAATTCGTCTTTTCAGCAATATCTTTCAGTGTTACCATAGCAGCCTCCTCTATTCGACATCCGTGCATGGTATCATCCGACCTGTATATCGAATTCCTTTATTCATTAATTTAAACGTTTAAACATGAAATAAAGCGATTACATCATGAAATAACATGCATGCCTATACAGTCAGTATACTAGATCACAAACAAAAAAGCAGTAAGAAACGCGAATTCTTAACTGCTTTTTTACTTTATTATGCTACTTTGGTTTTATTATTTACTATAAATAGCTATTTTATCATGAATGGTTAACTCGCAAACTGCGCTTTTTACTTCTAATCGATAAGCCGCTGCAAATCAACAGGACTAAGCAAGCCAGCGTATACGGATAATTGACATCCAAGTCTAACAGAAATCCAGCAGCAATAGGCCCAGCTATATTACCAAGACTCGTAAAAGCGGAATTCAAACCGGCAACATAGCCTTGTTGATCCTCAGCCACCATAGATAATTGGGTACTAATGGCAGGCCGTAAGATATCGATCGCCAAAAATACAATAAAGGTAACAGCAAAAATCATCCAAAATTGGTGAACAAAAAGCGTCAGCATGATAAACAAACCTGCAAAGAAAAGACAAAGCGTAATGACGCGCTGCTCCCCAACCCGTTTCAACAGCCAGCTGAATGCCGTAACTTGAACGACAGCGCCAGCTATAGACCCGAACGTAATAATAAAAGCGATATCCTTAGGCTGAAAACCAAATTTTTGATCCACAAACAGTCCATAGATCGTTTCATAATTAGCAAGTCCGAAGGACATAACAAAAACGATAATTAAGCTAAAGAAATAGGGCTCTCTGTAGGCATATCTCAATTGAGAGAACAGACCTCTTCGTTCAACTGTACTAGAAGGTGTATCGGATATGTTCTCTTGCGTCGGACGCGACTCCCGAAGGATAAACATTGTGATACATGCCGCGAAAAGCCCCGCGGCTCCTGCAGCGTAAAAGGGGACACGAATCCCAAATTCAGCAATATAGCCGCCTATACCAGGTCCAATAATAAAGCCCGTTGTAATGGAGGCTGTGATATATCCCATCCCTGCCGCACGTTCTTTCGGTGTCGTAATATCTGCTGCGTAAGCCATTACGGCCGGCATTATCATGGCTGCACTGATGCCGCCTAGCATTCTCGATACAAAAAGCAATAGAGGCGAACTGGCTAATCCAAACAATCCTTCCGAGACAGCAAATACAAGCATGCCGATGACAATCATTTTTTTCCTGCCGAAGGAATCGGCTAGACGGCCGGCTAGCGGTGAACAAAGAAGCTGCGTCAGTGAGAAAGAAGCAATCAGTAAGCCGATAATACCTCCTGTAATACCTAGACTATCCATGAATTTAGGCATAATAGGAATAACAAGTCCGATACCAGAAAAGACTAAAAAAAGATTAAACATGAGTATCAATAATGCTCCCTGATGTCTTGTCAATAATGTCATTTTGTAAATCCTCCTATAATCGAATAATACTGAACATATATTCAGTATTATGGCAAAAAAAAGGCTAGTGGATCCGTCTGGAAATTCCCAACAGAAACACATCCATAGCCAAGCGATATGCCGCTAGCGCTTCTTCTCGTTCCATCCTTCGGCTATGTTGACTGAGCCCAAGCAACAGACTGTCCAAGATAATCGCGAGACCGGACACATTCGCACTTTCAAATTCATTGTTATCGATCCCCTTCTGAAGCAACTGCCGATTAAAGTCAATGTACCCTTTAACCATGAGATTTATTCGCTCCTCCACATCGGGGGCTTTCTCCGCATTATTGAAAAACTCATCAGCAGCCCTCGTCAACGGATGATTTAGTTGATCAAGCGCCAAATATTCAACCATGCCATATAATTTATCGGTTGTCGTCGTGTACAGTTGTTCCTTGACCAACCAATTACGGTCCCATTCCCTGTTCCAATCCTCAAGTAAATATAAAAATAGCCCTTCCTTATTCTTAAAATGATAATAAATGTTGCCTGCACTGCACCCGACTGCTTTTACAATGTCTTCAATCGCGGTTGCTTTGTACCCTTTTTGAGCAAATAAACCTCTGGCCGCATCAGCAATTTTCTTCTTCGTTTGCTCGGTTTGTTGTTGCTTTTTATTCACACATGCTTCACCACTTTCTAGCTATCCGATCTGTAAAAGGAGAACCGAATTAATACTGAACATTTATTCAGTATTATAGGTGATTATTGAAATCTTTGCAAATCATAAGATGTTGAGTCCAGCTGATACAGATTTGATCCTATCTAAAGTAATGATTTCGCTATCCCCTTCACTCAATTCTTCTCCCCTTCCCCGAGATTAGATGATCAAATAGCTTAATATCAATTACAGATATATTTCTGCTAACCTCAGACATTGTCCGCACCTCTTGTTCATCGTAATCTAGAAGAGAGAAAGAACAGTACGTATCAGAAGGAGTGCGCCTCTATGAATCAAACATTCACGCCACCATTAACACCGCTTACACAAGAACAAATTGATTTCTTTAAAGATTCCGGTTACTTTCTGTTCAAAAAAGGAATGAGTGACGATCTAGTCGATGCCTTTAACGGACACATTTACGACATTCGCCACCAAGAATCCGTTCCCCAATGGGCCGACTGTGAAGAAAGCAAAAAATTCTCGCTTCGCTTATTCAATCCGCATAAACACGATAGTTTTTCTCGTCAATTAATGAAACATACCATCGTTCGCGGCGCATTAGCTCAACTAATGGGCAAGGAAGCTGTATGCGTGCAAAGTATGTACTTTTATAAAGAACCCGGTTCGCCAGGTCAAGCCTCACATCAGGACTACTATTATATTAAAAACGATCCCATGACCATGATTGCTGCATGGACGGCCATGGAAGAAAGCGTAGACCAAGAGAATGGCTGCTTATGGGTGATGCCTGGGACGCATAAACTAGGATTGCTGCCGCATGGCGCCGTCAAAAATCTAGAAGAACACGAACATTGGACTGAAGAAACCGAGGGTATTGATACAAGCAAACAGATTCCGGTTGTCATGGAAAAAGGGGATATTTTATTTTTCAGCGAGCTGCTTATTCATTCCTCCACGAAAAATCGCAGTAAAGACCGCTGGCGTCGTTCTTATGTTTGCCACTATATTCGTGAGGATTCCAACATCCTATTCCGTGAGGACCTACGTCAGAAATTCCCATTGTACTAAAAGGAGAAGCAACGATGATGAATTTACGTTTGGATATGCAGCAATCTTGGTGGGCCATGGGCGGACTAGGAACAAAGGGTACAGATTGGTCGATGGAAGAACGATTCGAAAAAATCGCTGAAGCCGGTTATACAAGTATTTGCGGATGGATCCCTGCCAAAGAAGACATGGACACTTGGCACCGGCTTCTCGATAAATACAAGCTTGGCTTTAGCGCTTTAGCCTTTCCACGCACCGTAAAAGATATCCACGATTCACTGGATGCTGCAGCCGTCTTTGGGAGGGTTTCCTATATCAACGCGCAAGTGATGGACGCTTTCGTCATCGATCAGGAAGCAGTTCGATTGATTGAGGGGATTTTGACTGCTTCTACTGAAAGAAATATTGCTGTATATATTGAAACACACCGTGGGACCGTAACTCAGGATTTGATCCGTACGCTTGGATATTGCCAGTCCATTCCCTATCTGCCGCTGACGATTGATCTATCCCACTATGTTGTTGCAGGTGAAATGAACGGCACTTCTGATAGCGCCGAGGCCGCATTCGATCGCCTGCTCAAGCAAACAGCCTGTATTCATGCCAGAGTTTCAGATGGTGAGAAAATACAAATCGATGTTGGAGCTGAAGCAAATCACCCCATGCTTAGCCATTTCAAGAGATGGTGGCGAAAAGCCATGTTGAACTGGCTAGCTAACGCCCGTCCCGGATCTGCTTTACCGTTCGTAACCGAGCTGGGACCTCCTGGAAACTATGCAATGACATATAGGAATTCTTTGGGGCAAGAGTTGGAAGCCTCCGATCGCTGGCAGCAAGCTCTTTTATTCAAATCCATTGCAGAAACATTATGGAGTGAAGTCACGCGTGAAGTTTCCGCTGCGAATAAATAGAATAACGGCCATAGGACTTTGCCTGTGGCCGTTATTCGTTCATCCTACTATTGCATCTGAATCGTAGTCATGCGACCGAACTCTTCTAATGTAATGGAGCCGACAACTTGGCTATCCCCCCGGCAGAAGCTTTGTAAATTGTCTACAACAAATTCCCCCATGGATTGTTTGTACTTTCTAGCGAATCCACCGATATGAGGCACACAGATGACATGATCTAAAGCATGCAACGCATGGTCCGCTGGCACGGGTTCTTTATGAAATACATCCAGTGCAGCGAAGAAACGTCCGGATTGGAGCTCGTCCATAAGCGCCTCTTCATCTACAATTTTAGCTCGAGCTGTATTGACGAACAGGGCGCCATCCTGTATGAGTGCAAGTTCTCTTTTACCGATAGAACCAATGGTTGAAGGTGTCAACGTACTGTGCAGCGAGATAATTTGGCTTGTTTGCAATAGCTCGTCCAAAGAGCACAACTCTACGCCGAGCGATTTTGCCTGTTCTTCGGTACAGTAACGTGAAGCAAGTTTAATGTGGACTGGAAAGCCGCTCAACATTGAAATGACATTCTTTGAAATTTCACCTAAGCCGATGAGCCCAATTACCTGATTAGCTAAACCCATTACCGTATCTTTGCTGTTGTTCCCCCACTGTCCCCGTTTCAGCCTCGCATTATAGCCATGCAAATCCCAGGCACCCGCCATGATTAAAGCAAGCGCTGCTTCTGCTGTAGATTTCGCTAAAACGGGATTTGCCGATGCGACTGTAATACCCTTATGAAAGACGCTGTCGTCAACAATCGACGTCGGGGAGCCTGCAACATGACCAATAAAGGTCAATTTTTCAGCATGCGCTAGTACCTCTTGTGTAAAAAAAGGTGTACCCCACGATGTAAGTACCGCATCATACTCACCAATGATTCGTGACAAGCCTTCGGAGCTCCATGTCTCCCCCGTCTCTTCAAACCAGACTGTCTCTGAGAAAGATTGTAACTTCTCAACAACATGCTTCGGGAAAAAAAGTTCCTTCAAGTGCGGGTCGGTAATTGCAAGTAATGTTTTCATGTTCATATGTTCCCTTTTAGTCGATCGTGACTTCCATAATTTAATCCAAATTGATTGTTTACCCATGTTACATAGGATTCTAGCACAGCAGGTACTTCCAATTGCAGCTCTCTCAACTCAGGACGCCACTTCGGCTCCCATTCTAGGGAGTAGAATCCGTCATAGCCGCTTTCCTCCAAAGCAGAAACGATACCTTCCAATGGCAGTTGACCCTGACCAATCGCTGTATATTGCCATTCGTGGATTTCTGAATCTTCAAAAGGCTTGCCATCCTTCATATGAACATGGGCGCAGCGATCGCCTAGCAATTGAATCGTTTTCGCAGGCGATTCACCAAACTCGTAGGGATGAATAATGTCATAAATGACTTTGCAATTGGGCCGCTCAATTCGATCCAGTAACGCGTTTAATACCTTACCAGTAGAAAACTCATTATGAGTCTCAATCCATATTTCTACATCTAGAGCAGCAGCATAGTCACACGCTTCCTGCACATAGCTGATAATTCGCTCCAGGTTATGTTCCTGTTCCCTTTGATGAACGAATCTAAGATATGAGCCTAGAAAAATCCGAACCCCTTTTGCACCTAATGTGGATGCCATATCCACGTATTGCTTTAATTCTGTCAACGTATTCTCTTCTTCTGAATGTATCCCATTAAAAATAACCTTGCTTCCAATATTCGTAATGGTTATGCCTGCTGTTCTAAACTTATCAGCAATTAATCGCAGTTCACTGCTAGGTGTACCTAAGGTTACTGCATAATTATTGTCTTCTTTGAGCTCAATTCCGGAATAACCAAAGGTTTGACAGCTCGCGATCAGCGAATCTACACTCCAGCCTTCACAAGGCAGCGTGCTAAAGGATAATTTCATGAGAAAAAACCTCCAAGTATGGTTGACTTACGTCTACTATACCTCGAGGCTATGCAAATTAAATGCAGTATTTTACGAAAAAATGGACGTTTTTTAGGATGTGTCCTCAGACTGTTGGCGATATTTCAATGGCGTCATCCCTGTTGCTTTTTTGAACATACGGTTAAAATGACTCGCGTTGTTAAAGCCTGTTTCCAGACAAATCTGCAGGACACTCCTTTCAGTCAAACGCAGCAAATCAATCGCCTTTCGAATGCGAACGTCATTCACATATTGAATAAAGGGCTGACCCTTCAGTACTTTGAACATGTAGCTAAAATAAGTTGGTGACATGGCGGCGCGCAGAGCTACTTCCTCGAGTTGAAGGTTATCGGCATAGTGCTGCTCAATATAATGAACGGCATCATGAAATAGCCTTCTTCCAGTTGTATCCTTGGATTTAACTTGAGGACCTTCCTTCGTGCTCTCACGAAAGATGGTCACCAACAATCGGATCAGATCTGCCTTGATCAAATAATGATAGCCAGATTCCTTCTTCTCATTCTCCCACTTCATACTGGAAATGAGCTGCTCCACGACTTCCTGCGATTGTGCAGAAATTTGGATTTTCGGAAAAAATTGATTAGAGAGCGACGTCTCATCTTGATCAACAATGAGCGGCATAAAATCAATTTGCACGATCTCCACTTTTTCCTCTTCATAAGGTTCAAAACGATGCGGCACGAATGGCGGTATGGCAAGCATATCCCCTTTACTCATCACATACTTCTGATTATCCGTATAATGGCAGCACGTTCCGCGCATCAGATAGCAAATTTGAACATGCTCATGGGCATGAAAGTCCAGATTCAGACTGGTTTCCTTCCGAAAGTCCAGCTTAAATGGAAAGTCTTTCTCCATAAAATCTTGATAGTAATAAATGAGGTGCGTGCTCATTGGTGAACTAGTTCCTCCGTCATCTCCGAGTTAGTTATAAGTAAAGTATACCATGCGAAAGGAAAAGCCAACATCCCAAGTGAAGGATATTGGCTTTAATTTCACTGCTAATTCTTAGGTATGATCTTGATGTAATCAATGCCAAGCTGATAGCCAGTTCCACTCGTTCCTGTTACATAGAACTTAAATCTCCGATCGCCTGCATCTAACTGGACGTCACTTGCAATTGACAACTCCGTATATTGGGCAGTAGCTGCGTACAAATCTTGTACAGTTCCTGTGTTCACACCATCAATCGAGAATTGAAACTTACCTCGCGTGTTTATTTTTTTGACACCCACTTTAATATCATAATTACCATCATGAGGTACATTGGCGAAATAGTTCACATAGTCTCCGACACCGTTGCTGTCAAAAATTTGACAAACCCCTCCGCTGCAATTAGCATCGCTGGAATTCGTCAACGCTTCTCCTGATGTTGTTCCGAGCGTCATCGCTTCTGCCTGATAAACAGCTTGCGGCCAGCCATTCCATAGCTCGAAATTATCCCAATACAGCTGCATAATGCCGCCATTGTTCCGAACATGGTTAATCAACCAATCCCCTGTATATAGTTTTAAAGGATTAAAATTAGCCAAGCCTACTGGCGAGGGGTTATTCGGATGATACGTCCAATTTTTCACATCAAAGAGTACTTGCCTGCTGCCGCCATCCGGCGTAGCCGCTACATAGAAACGGCCATTCGTGGCATTCCCTTTTTTATAATAAAACTCTAGGGTTATCCATTGATTATACGTGATCGGAAAAGACTTGGCTTCCGCTTGCCATAATTCAACACGGGGATTTGTATCCATTTTTTCTGCGTTAACCTCGAAGTACAACGGTTTATTTGAACCCACATTCGCATCCTTATTCAACCCAAATGTAACCCGGAATGGATAACTGCTCCCATACCAAGTCCCGTCGTTCCAGAATTCAGCCAATGTCAGCCAAGGAATTGCATTGGAGTAGCTTTCAAGCTTCTGCATATCTGGATGGAGCTTCAAGCGAACTTTATAGTACACTTCGTTCAATGACTGCTGAGGATTGCCACTTTCATCATAGATATTGGCTTGAATGCGTCCTTTGTTATAGCTGCCATCTGGAATTACGCCATTTTTCATCCAAAAGTGAAGCACTTTATTACTTGAATAAGCTGGATCTGCAATAATTTGGGCGTAGCGGTCCGTAATAGTGCCGCCTTCATATTGCAGTTCAAAGCTGCCGATCTGAGCATTGCCTTCCAAATCTGTAACCCAATTATTTTTTGTGGAATACGAGCTATCTGTTCCTGTAATATCATCTTTCTGCGCATTAAGCTGAGAAATTGTTGAACTACCTTCAAAACCAGATTGAAAAATGACTGATCCTGGGGTTGCCGCAAGGGAGGTGGCTGCGCCAAAAACCATACTGATTATTCCAAATCCGGCTAATAACTTCATGACTCGTTTTCCTTGTTTTTGCATTCATCATTCACTCCTTTAAAATGGTAGGATTACTATGTAAGCGCATACAAAATAGGACATAATAACAAGGGACCTAAGTCCCCTGTTCCTTATTTTGCTATTTGTTGTAAACGCGGTACATCAACACCGCTGCTTCTGCACGTGTTGCTACGCCTGTTGGTTGAAGAAGATTGCTTGCTCCTTGAACCAAGCCGCTACGAATCAACACAAGCAAACTTGCCTTTGCGTAATCTGCAACTTGACTTGCGTCATGGAATGCAGATAATTCAGTGGACAGTTGACTGTTCAAATTCTTACCCGCTAATTGCATGGCACGTTCAACCATCACCATCATGTCTTGTCTTGAAATGGCATCTGTAGGATTTAACTTATTATTTCCTACACCATGACTAATGCCTAATTTCAGTGCAATTCCAGCTGCTTCGTAATAGTAGTCCGTCTTCCGGACATCCTCGAAATTCGTATCCACATCAGCAGATAATCCAAGTGCGCCAATCAATAGTTGAAGGAATTCGGCTCTGGAAATGTTAGCATTAGGGTTAAAAGTCGTGTCGGATGTTCCATTCACAATTCCCTGAGACGTCAACACTTCAATCGCATCTTTCGCCCATGCCACTTTCGTTAGATCGGAGTAAGATTTCACTTCATAACCCACAGCATAGGTACTAAAATGTGTTGTTTTAAAGGTAAGCATGCCCGTAGAACCATCAAATTTGGCAGGAACTTTATTGATTACCCCTGCTCCATCCACATACCAGATTGCGATGTGCTCTGGATGTTTCAGTTCTTGTGCTGTCGGCGTATAAGCGATACTGACGCTGATCGGGGCATTGTTATTTTTCCATGCAACGACTTTCCCATCCAGCAATGCGTTCAATTCAATCACTGGTTTTTCGCCAATTTTCTCTTTTGTCTTTGCTTTAAGTTGCGAAATGTCCGCCCAACCAATCGATACACCTAGCACGGAAGTCTGTTTAACATCATTCTCTTTAAACATGTTGTCGGGAATGGTGACCGTTCCAATTGGAGTTTGCATTTGAATTGCTTTCTGAGATTTCCCATGACCAGGATAAACGTCCAAGAAACCTGTTTTGGGAATTTCTAAGCTGTAAGCTTGAGCACCTGCTAGTTCACCAACGGTCACACTGATCACTTTATTCCCCTTTTTATCAGGGGCTGCTTGTTCAAACGCTTTCGTTAGCGTAGCTGCATCAAGGTCAGCTTGAGCTGAACTTCCCGTTAGTACCGGAGTTAAAATTACTTTCCCCGCAACCGGTTCAGATGGTGTTGGAGTCGTACCTGTGCCGGGATTTGTTCCTGGATCTGGACCTGTTGCTGGAATCGGCACTGTATAGCTAACCTCCACCGCATTCGGGCTTTCCGTCTGTGCATTCGTTGCACTTACGGTAAAGTAATAGGTGGTTCCTGCTGTAAGACCAGGAATTTCTGTGCCTTGATAAGCATTTTGCGCAACGGTTACTTGTCTCGTGTAGGTATTAGACTGCGTACCATACTTAATCTTATAACCTTCCGCTCCATCAACTTGATTAAATACAAGGGATGTCGTTCCACTCGTGGTGGAGAGGCTAGTATCCACAGGCTTACTTAACCCTTTCAATAACTCAACTTTGAAGTCATCGAAATACACTGGCGTAATAACGGAGAAAATACCCACTGTACCCGTCGTTAACGTTGCATCTACAACATCAAATGCCAACACATCATCGAAGTATAACTGGATGCGGTCACGTTCAAAAGTGGCCTTCATCGTGTGTTCGAGTATTGACTTATTCAGTGTAAAGTCAAACGCTATATCCGGTAAAAAAGCACCATTTACTTTTCTTCGCAGCACGGCTTTCTCTGTATTTGATGCTTTATCGTACTTATACTCAGCTACATAATACGTTGCTAACGTATTCACTCTTCCAAGAAGTCCTACTTCCTTCGTGATATCATCAGTCGGTAGTGTGAACTTAGCTGAAATCGCATAATGATTCCAAGCTGAGCCTTGCGTCAACCATAGTCGCTCAGGATTACCAATGCTCGTCTTCATTTTACCATTTTCCACAATTGGTGAGCCTGAAGATAAAACCCAGTCACTGACATATTCTCCATCGTTGAAATCATCACTAAACATCGTCGTGCTATTCGCAATTGCTGCCTTCTCTGCGGAGAGAGCGCTTGCGCCATTGGCATTTCTTCCCTCAATAGCGAAATAATAAGGCGCTTGTGAAACAGGAACCGTTACAACATAACCTGAAGTCGTAATATTGTCGATGGCCTTGGTGTAATTGCCCGAACTAATTCCATATTTCAGCGTGTATGATGTATTCTTTGGATCCATTGTAAAGTTAATGCGTAATTGATTGCCATCCGAGATGATATCTGTAATCGTTGGCTGGGCTGCGTCTGGCACTTTCGGTGCCAAGGATAGCTCTCTGGAATTTACACTTTCTCCAGTTGCATCAATCGATGCAATCACCATGTAATACGTTGTGTCATTCGTTAAGCCTGTAATCACTGGGGTCGTGCTAGTCGTAATTAGAGAGTTTGTATACTGACCTGGTGTAGTGCCATATTTCACCTTATAGGCACCCGCTCCAGCTACCCCTGTATACGTGAGGGACAACTTCCCGTTACCAACGCTAATGGACCCAAAATCTGGCGCATGGATGCTAGCATTTTGCACGAGTACACCATCGTACTTCACCGTTGCTAGATCCGAATAAAGCCCAACGGCACCAGCAGTGAAAGTCGAATCTGTCGTCGTCAACTGCTGTACACCATCAACATAAAGTGTTAATTCATTACCATTAAGTATAGCCCGTAGACGATGTGCTATCTCAGCTGATAAAGTAACCTCTTTCCCCACAAGTGTAGTTACTGTGCCTGCTACTTTTTTCTTAATAGCGAGCTTACCATTCTTGTAGGAGAAGAGATAGAAATTGTTCTCGTCTTGGACTCTGCCTAGTAACCCAGCCTCGCCACTTGTTGTATTCTTCATCCAAGCGAAATAGCTAACATTGTCGAAGCTATTTTTCGAATACAGAACGCCATTGCCAGAAGCATTGTTTTGAGTGATTAGCTTTTCATTCTCGTCAACAGGCTTAGCGCCTGTCATGTGTGAAACAGGCTCCTTCGTATTATACGGAACGATACTGTCGTTAATCGCTTGCCAGTTGCCACTTTTCACTATCCAATTATTCGTCAAGCTGTTCGTGACGCCGTCATAATTAAACGTATCGTTGAACAAAGCTTGCTTTAAATATCCCATTGAGCTCATGCTGTTGATATAGAAGCTTTCCGGTAAGTAACTCATGGCAATCTCATAGGACGATTGCGTGAAATAGCCATTAATGACTTTGGCATAATAATCCGATACGCCTACTCGTTGCAGTTGTGTAATCGTAGCGGCCATCGATTCATTCCCCGGCGCATTCATATAGCCGTAATACCCCAGGAGTCTCGTATTCTGCAGGCTAGGGTCAATACCAAGAACGGTATAGCTTGCACTTTGTCTGGACCCTTTCGAATCGACGGTATCAAACTCATGCCCCATACCAAGCTGACCTAAATAATCGCCTTCTTGTGCCGGATGCGTCCACGATTTACGTTGTGTTGCATCGTGCAGCTTCAACGGATTTTGGAGGTATTGCTCCAACGATACCCCTTTGAAGGACCAATTAGCAGGCTTAATCGTGCGTTGAATTTTATCTGCCTTTTCCGCCAATTTGGCTGCATCTGTAGATGCGTTGGAGAAATTCGTTGTTTTCTCGAACGATTCCTTTATTTTTGATAACCCTTGCGCATTCAGCTCATTTATAAAGGAAATATGATCATAATTTTGCAAAATATTCTTCACATTCTCTAACCCCAAGAGCAAGGATGACGTATAGAAAATCGTTAGATTAGGTTCCCAGTAATTAACCCCAGTGCCGATCCAGTTATTCGTGTCCCCGTTCATGGAAGTGCGATCACCATTACGAAGAATCCCTGACTCATTGTAATCATTAATGGTGAATGCTGTACTAATCAATCCAGCTTTCAACATCGTCGATAACTTGGACTTCTCTGCCTCTGTAAACATACTCATCACTTCTTGATCATTCCATAGAAGCGCAATACTATATAACATCGGAGATTGTCCTCTGCTGTCCAGACCCGCTTGCAGGTTTGGCATGTTCGCCGGTGTCGTAAGCATCTTCTTTATCGTCGACACATACCGATTGATGTAAATCGGATCCCGATCCCCGGTAACAATCTCTTCGGCAATAAAACTAAGACCCTTTGTAGCCTTTAGTTCGACAGCTGAACCTTCTGCAGCATCTTTATTACCAAACGTAATGTTTACCGTATCCGTCATGGCCTTTTGCAAATCAGTTTGCCTTGGAGGCAGATAGGAGTAAACAATACTTGCAGCTGCAAACGCTGATGTAGTTAAGTCTGTTGTTGCTACATTTCCGATAACATCCTTCACTGCGTTTCCACTAATACGAAGCTTATTATTGTTGCCTGTTAGTGGTTCGGCAAAAATAATCGTAAGCGTGCTTCCACTTACAATGATGCGATCTGAGTTTCCGAGTGGGCTATAACTTGTACCTCCATTTGAAGAAAGCGTTATTGCTTGCTTAAGCGCAGCTTCATCCGCACCGTTGTTGAGAATATTTTCGGTAAAGACAACGACAAGCTTCTTGTTAAAATTAGATGGGAATGCTGACACAATGTCTGGTGCGCTCGTATCCGCAATCACAGGGTCAGACGTGTATGGAGTCGCAACGACATTACCCGCAGTATCTTTCAGCGTGCCTGCAGCAACGCGCAGTTGATTACTGCTGCCAGTTAGCTGCCCAGTTCGTGTAACTTTGAGTTTGCCGTTTGTAACAACCACAGTGTCCTCACTTGTGAGTGGCAAGAAGTTCGTACCATCCGTTGAGAACGTAACCGCCGCTTTCAAATCTGCGAGATTCGCCTTATTTGAAACTAGGACTTCATTTGCTGACAACATAAATTGTTTGCTAGTCGCATCCGTTTCTAGAACGTGTTCGAGAACAGGCGCATTCGAATCATAAGATAGTGTATTCGTCGTCACACTGGCTGCAAGAACATTTTGCCCATCATCTTGTAAGGCATTGGCATTAATCTTAACTTTCGCACCAGACACGCTCAAGCGATTGGCAAGTGTAATCGTTAACTTCGTTCCATTCAGTGTAACTTGATCACCACTGTCAAGAGCAGAGAACGTATTCCCGTCTCTAGCTAAGGTAATCGCAGCTTTTAACGTGCTCTCACTCGCTGTTGCATTGTTAAGACGCTCATTAAACAGAAGGTCAATTGTCTTATTTTCATTGCTAACTGCACCCTCGGAATAAGCAGGTGGAATTGTATCATAGTTCAGAAGCAATTGTGGCGCAGTCGCACCACTTTCTCTGGCATTCACTGTACGATTCTTATCTGACATCGTCCCTAAAAGGACGAAAGATACCGTACCGTCTGTCAGTTTCTGCTGCTGCACATAGGAGGTAACATCCCATTCATACCAACCGTTAGCTCCGCCTACCTGCGTGGAACTAATAGCCGCTCCGTATGCTGGCTGATTCGTATAGGTAAGTCCCGTTTCCGTCCACGTGTCGTCAACCGCATAGAGAGATAGCGATTCCGCTGTTGGTCCCGCATCAGCAAAGTTTAAGCGAACTTTCGCTGAGTTGAAAACACCAGTTGTCCCTAAGGCATACTTCAAAAATACGCGTCGATTATACGTAGAGCCGCCTTCTTTCAAAGCCAAGGGCGATATCGTTGCGTAATTCGTTCCAACATTTAAAGTACCACTGTCTACACCAGTATCTTCAGAGACTGTAATAACTCTAGCGTTCTCTAGTCCACCCAGAATCGCAGTCACCGTATCGACAGCGGTCGCTGTTCCACTACTTGTTGATTTTAACGCGCCAAAAGCTACTTTCACTTTATTCTGCAAACCTGTCAGCGCTTGATTACATGTAATTATTAATTGATTACCGTTAATGGATACAAGATCATCTGATTGTAAGGCTCCATAAGTCGTTCCTCCATTGCGTGACAACGATATGTTATCCTTCAATTGAGATACAGTTCCCGACATGCTAATGGGCTTATCGTAGGTTAACGTAATGCTCTTACCATCGTTTCCTACTACAGCGTTGGTAAAAGCAGGTGCAGACGCATCATGCTGCCCGACAAGTGCTTCCGTTATGACGGGAGTCAAGAGGACATTGCCAGCAGCGTCTTTAACAACTGCACCAGACATTTTCAGCTTATTGGCTGAACCGCTTAATGCTTGCTGCAGGTGAACCTGAATCGCATTTCCGTTTAATGATACAGAATCACCAATAGTTAGAGGTCCAAAATCTACCCCATTCGTTGCAAGATACACGTTGTCTTTCACGGTGCCGCTCGCATGTTGCACGAGTGCTTCGCTAAAAGTCATAGTTACACTTTGAAAATCAGAACTGACTGTTGAAGACTGATACACGGGTGCTGTGCTGTCTGTTGCGTACTCGAGAACAGGTCTAAGAGAGGTGTTCGTTGTATAATCTTTACCGTAAATAACTCTCTCCGTTGCCGAGGTACTCGAAATCATGATGGATACCATGCCGCTAGCTCTTTGTGATTTCACATAATCGGTCACATCAATTTCATAAAAGCTGGCTGTTTCACCGATTGTTAATGTAGCTAGTTTTGTGCCATAACTTGGCTTGAGATTCCATGTCACGGTCGACTCGCCCCATAGAGAACTATTTATGGTATTGTCGGCAGCATACACATTGGCAATAACCGTAGAGCCTGTAAATGCTTTGACATAGACTTTTACTTTCGCTGTTGTAATCGCAGCAGTAGAAGTAGGCAAGTCGGTCAAAGGGAAGCGCATAAGAATTCGTTTCGTATCAGGCGTAGATGTGCTCGTATTCGGATCTTCTTTAAAACCTAAAAATGGATCACTCCCAAAGTTTAGAGTTTGCTTGCCTGATGTACCCCAAACATAGGCATCAGCATCAACTCCGACACTCCCCGTTGCAGCTTGCGCCACCTGCGGCCCAATCAAGATCGGCCCATTTAGCATCGCAAGTGTCAACGAGGTGATAATTATTTTGCTTATTATATGTTTCCATTTAAAGGATTTCAAATGGCTCCATCCTTTCATATGTTTAATTTTCCCCCATTACCAAAAATGTTTACGCTTTCATTTAACCTTGTAAATAAACTTTTATCGTGATTAACTCACAAGTTAGAAAGTGAAGACCTACGATCTCCACTTTCCCAGCTTTGTTCCCTACAATTATTTCTTACCGTTCGCGTTATACCAATCTGTCGCTTGCTTCACAAGATCGTTACCACCGCGTGTTCTCCAATCTTTTACAAACTGATCGAAGTAATCAACGGGTTGATTGCCTAACACAATCTTCGCAGCCGTTTCTACAAACATCGTACCTGCCGTACCAAACTCACCAATTTCCGGTTGTGTGGATTTAAATGTAGGTGCACCTAGCAGAATGTTAGGTTGGCCTTCTTTTTTACCAACTGTAAAGAATTCTTCCATTTTCGCAACAGCTTCAGGGCCATATTGTACTTTCTTCAACTCTGGATTCCAACCAGCTAGGTTGAACGTAAGTGCTCTCCAAAGGATGGATTTATCATCGGTATCTTTTTGTTTGTTGTACGTGATTTTGCCAGCGCTATCCTTCGTGTATGTCACATTAGGAATACCAAAGTTGACAAATTCCTGACCTTCTTGCGTCACTAACCAATCAAAGAATTTAACGATTGCAGCTGGATCTTTCGCTTTTTTCGTAACCGAGAACGTCTTGCCATAAGCCGAGATACCAAATCCTGCAAACTCAACCCCAGGAGCCTTAGGCGAAAGCATCGGTGCAACGACAGCCCCTTTACCAGGAAGTGCTTTATTTAATTTATCCTGCCAATCCCAAGCAAGGCTTGGATCGTGTACCCATACGCCAACTTGATCGTTTTGAATCTTTTGTTCCCATGTATTCCGTTTATTCGTCATGAACTCGCTGTCCAGCAACTTCTCTTCATTCAATTGTCTGAGGAAAGCAAGCGCTTGCTTCATTTGTGGGCTTGTATTGGAAGGAACAATCTCACCATTGACTAATTTTCCTCCGAATACGTTAGCGCCAAACATACCTAGCACGGTATCTAACCACGTAAAGTTTTCTCTGCCTGTCAGTGCAATTTCATCCTTCTTCCCATTGCCATTTGGATCCTTATCACGGAAAGCGCGAAGCATAGTTAAGAATTCTTCTGGTGTTTTCGGCGTTTCTTTGATGCCTACTTTATCCATCCAATCCTTCCGAACGTAGAACATCCGGGCAACCGGCGAATCACCTAATGCGGATTCAGGAATCGCGTAGATTTTACCGCCTCTGCTAACACCATCCCATGCCGCTTTTGGAATCACCTTTTTCAAATTTTGACCATATTTATCTAAGTATTCATCAAGTGCGATCAATTGATTATTGGCAAAGAGTTCCCCATTCACACCATAATCCTGAATAGCATCTGGCAATTCACCACTCGCAAATTTAACCTTTTTGAGGTTATCGGATTGCGCAGCAGGCAGGAAGGTAATGCCTAGAAATGTATTGGTTTTTTCAGCCAAATATTTGATGGTTGGATCATCCATTGGGTTCCCGCCAGGAACAGGTTGACTGTTATCCACAGTTAATAAACTAAATTTAACAGGTGCTTTGGGAGCTTCTGTCCCCTTAGCGCTTGCTGCTGGTGATGCCGTTGAAGCACTATCCGTTGCTTTAGTCCCACATGCTGCAAGTACACTTACCATTGACAAGGCAACTGCTAAGCTAACCCATTTCTTTGATGCATTCATTCGAAATTTCCTCCCTTTTTGTATACATCGCTGTTTTCATTATATATGAAGACTCGTGGTCGACATAACGACTTATTCTTTTACAGAGCCAAGCGTGGCCCCTTTAACAAAATGCTTTTGCAAAAATGGATACAAGATGACAATTGGCGTCGTAGCCAGAACTATCGTGGCCATTTCTAAGGCTTTCGGCAGCAGCTTGCCACCAATTTCACCAGCAACTGCTGAAGCAATATCGTTGGAACTGCCTGCTGCAATCAAGAAGTACAAATACATTTGCAACGTCTGGAGATTTCGATCATTAATGTACAGAAGCGGTGCAAAATAACTGTTCCAATGCCCGACTGCGTAAAAAAGAAGGAGCGTCACCATAATCGGTTTCGATAATGGAACGACAATTTGCCATACAATGCGATAGTCGCTCATCCCATCCACTTTTGCTGCATCAAATAGCTCTTCAGGAAGATTACGGAAGAAGGTAATGCATAGAATCATATTAAATGCACTAATCGCACCAGGCACAACTAACGCCCAAATGGTGTTGATCATATGCAATTCCTTCACGACTAAGTATGTAGGAATTAATGGCGCTTGAAAGATTAAGGTAAAAACGATAAACAACATAATGGCGCGTCTGCCTCTTAAATACGATTTGGAGAGTGGATAGGAACCCACAATCGTCAATACCATATTTAGGATCGTAGCGATTACGACGACTTTCACCGTCATCCAGCCCGCTTTCCAGAAGGCCTCAGTGGCCGCCACATATTTGAACTGCTGCAGCGTCGGCTCGACCGGCCAGAAGGAAACTCGGGATTGAATGAGTGCATTATTGGATGAGAATGAACCAGCAACAACATGCAGCAGCGGTAGAAGCGCAACTAAGCTCATCGCGACCAATAGGATTAAATTGAAGGCATCGAATAGTTTCTCGCCCTTGGATTGTTTGATTTTCATCTGATGCCTCCTAATATAGGCTTTCACCTGTGGTAGATTTGCTTATTTTATTCGCGCTGACGAGCAACACGAAGCCGATCACTGATTTAAACAATCCAATCGCCGTTGTCATCGAAAATTGACCATTCATAATCCCTAAACGATAGGAATACGTATCTAAAATTTCACCAACTTCATACGTGATTGGACTTAAGAAGATGTACACTTGCTCAAAGCCAACGTCCATGACATTTCCGATTTTTAGAAGAAGCAGAATGGTAATGGCGGGTAGTAATCCCGGGAAAGTGACATATTGGAATTGTTTCCAACGACCTGCTCCATCGATCTTAGCCGCTTCGTAAAGGGAGGGACTAATGCCTGAAAGCGCAGCCAAGAAAATAATGGTACTCCATCCCATCTCTTTCCAAATCCCAGAGGAGACGACGACACCCCGAAATAGCGAAGGCGTTTGCAAGAAGTCGATGGTCGGTAGGCCTAAACCTTTGAATATATCATTGACTAATCCGCTTTGCTCCGACAGCATCATATACGCTAATCCATATACCAACGCCCAGGATAAAAAGTGAGGCAAGTACAGAACCGTTTGTACAGAACGCTTGAAAGCCATATTCCGTACCTCATTCAACAAACATGCCAGAATGATTGGCGCTGGGAAGGAAAAGACGATTTGATACAAGCTGATCAATAACGTATTCTTAATCAAGCGCGCATACTGCGGGTTCGTGTACATGACTTCAAACCATTGAAACCCTACCCACTTACTTTTCAAAAAGCCATCAAAAATATTGTAGTCCTTGAATGCAATGACACTGCCTAGCAAAGGAATATACTTAAAGGTAATAAAATAAACAAATACAGGGATCAGCATGATATATAAAGCGCTGTTCTTCTTCACAAATCCGAAAAAACTCAATTCACCTGATCTACTCTTCTTAGCTGCAGCTGGTTTCGTCACATGGACCGATGCCGCCTCCGCCATCTCGTTATTCATTGGTCCCACTCCTTATCTCTTTGTATCTTTATTATATAAAGTCCGATCTGGCGGTCCTAGTAGAGAATCTTTCGAAGTTCATGGTAATCTTCTGTTCTTTCAGGGTTCGACATGATATGTGATGTGACCATCTTCAAGTCGCGATATCAATCTCGGCACGGTGCCCTTTTCCCAGTCTGCCCACAGCAAGATAGGCACTTGTAGTGAACCTCTCACAGGAGCAAAAGTGTGGATTCCACTTACCTGATCACAGACAAATCCAGCCGCCGCATCCAAATAACCGAACACTGCCACACCACGTGGATAGAAGCTCAAGCTATTGCCATAAAAGGTTTCGAAGAACATCGCAATGTCTTGCGTATTCGTCGTGCACTGCCAACTCCAGTAATTTTCAGTGAGGTGGAACAGATCCAAGCCACGATAAGCAGCTGCGATATCTCTCAGCATATTCATCGAAACCCATCCAACCTTGCGAGAATGACTCGCCAATCCGGGGATGAAAACACTTTTATCTTGCATATCGATATAACTCGTATGTCGGCAGCCGTATCGACCCAGCGTCTGTGCCGTAGCTGTCTCCAAATCTTTGCGAAGTCTCGTATCGAGAATACCTGTCTGATGTCCAACCATATCGAGTAAAGCTAATCCATTTGCTGTGTAAATGTGATAAGCATCCCAGCCTAACAGCTCACCCGTTTGCGGTTCTCCTGTCCACGGATCCACCGTCCCGTCCATCGTTCTCGATAGCGTGACCGCATAATGATCTTCGAGCCAACCTTGCTCTTCAATCGTCGCTAGCGCAGCTTGGGCAAAGTATTCGTAAACATCCAGCCCTTGCTCTCCCGCATGCTGCAAAATCTGAATGCCTGCCTGACACGCAGCCAGCGACTTCACACCTAGATAGACTTGTTCAGAGCCATATTGAATAGCTGGCGAAGCATCATCTACCGTGTTGGCGCAGCCCTTATCGGGAATACCATTGCCCGTCGTATCGCAACCTATGATGAAATTCATTAGTTGACGGATAAAGCCAGCGTGCTTCCGAATCGTAGCGTCCTTGCCTGTGCGTCTCCAATGCGTATACGCCAGCAAGATGTAATTCGTGCTCTCCTCGATTTCCATTTCGTGGTGATAGTACTGCTTCGTGCTATCCCCCATGACGCCCATATCGTGGGATAGGAATTGTGAGTTGACACCTCGTTCGCCTAGGACGCGCGAGCCATCCTTGCCAAATAACGGCCACTCGTTGAGTTCAAGCTCGAGCAATTCCGGCCAGAAGGCCAAGTAGAATGGACCTTGCGTATACTCCACATCCACCGTCGAATGGAAGTAACAATTGCCTTCCCAGACAGTAAACCAATCTTGGCCATTATTACGAACAACCCACCACGTGTTCATCAACCAGGCGTGGAGTGTTTGCGCAAGTAATTTGGACGTCGTATCGCCAAGCGAGTGATTGGATAAGATGCCGTCTACCTTGGCAGAGTTTTCTTTCACAACTTCGACATTGTGACGGGACCAAGTTACGACCTGTTCCACGTTCTGAAAGCTTTGCGTGTATTTAAATGGGCTTCGCTTACCTAACACATTCAATAAGGGCTCGTCATATGCACACCACGCGAGGGAGAGCGTCGTCCCTTCCATGCCTTTTTGCAAAGAAAAATGTGAGGTTATGTGCTGCCCGTCCCAATCTCCTGACAGGATGGCTAATTGATCGTTGCACGCGATGATTTCTTCCGTCGATCGAATGGCTTGACGATGATCATCTTCTTCATAAGGACGTAAAATGACTGAGTCGTAGGTGACATCAACCTGTGCGGTTGACGCGTTTTTCAGAAAATGAAAACCTTCGCCTGAGAAGCCTAGGAACAGCTTACCTTCTACAACTTCATCATACTGCGCTGTCCAGCGAAAAGATGAAGGCAACCGATCCACTTGTAAGTCAACGTAAACGACGGGTACGGTACTAAAGAAATCGTCCCTTGGGCGGAACGGAATGCGTGCTGTCAATTTCACATGAATCCCTGTTGTCGGATCAATACCGCTCATGGTCATGGTTGATGCCGTCATTTCTTGATCCAAGAACTCAAAAGATCGGCCGTCTTCGGATAACGGCAGGGTTAATATTCGGTCGCCCAATTCAATCCCTGCATGAAGCTGCAGCGGTATCCCTGGATGATTCCCATGTCGTACTAGAAAAGCCTGATGATTGGCTGGATCCCAAGCGAGCCCCAATCGTGATCCCAAAACAGTTAATGCATCTCCCATTAGTTGCAACGTACATTCCTCCTGAAGTTCATCCACATATGTGCTATGTAGTTAATTATAGAATTCGTGCATGGTCGCTAACAGTGGAGCGTCTTTCGATTTACTAGGACAATCTTTTGTTTATCACAAAAAGAGCCTCCCATAAGGAAGGCTCCGTGTGAAAACAAATCTACGACTTCATCCGCTTCTTGTAATCCAGCGGGCTTAATCCGTAGTGCTTTTTAAACAATTGTGAAAAGTACGTAACATCCTCATAGCCGACTTGATTAGCGATCGTATACACTTTCTCGGACGTATCCATTAAGAGATTCCGAGCCTCCCGCATCCGAATGGATACCGTGTAGGTGCCAATCGTCATCTCAGTTTCTTGCTTAAATAACGTACACATGTACGTTTTGTTCATGGCGACATGATCTGCCAGATCTTGCAGGTTAATTTGCTCCCCGAAGTGCTGATCGATGTACTGCTTCACTTTATCAATCACCTTGACGGATTGCTGATCACGGATGCCTCGCATCGTCTCGATGAGAAGATGGGCTCCCTCCTCTAACCTGCGCACCGCACATAACCGGAAATAACTGCGAATCGCTTGCAAGGTCAGCGTAGCGTCACCCAGCCCCAGATCATTGCCTTCGGCAAGCTCCAGCTTGAAACGCTCCGAGGCAAGCTCCTCGATGATGGTCCGCAACCACAAGTTGCTTAGGGGATTCAATAGACTAAAGTTCCCCTCCACCCAGCCTTCCAGCAGCTCAAGGGTTTCCACAATTAACAAAGGCAAGGTTTCCACATGCAGCGTGCGAATATGCTCCAACCATGTATCTACCCATTGCTTATGATGGGGCAGCTTTCGAAGCATCAATTGAGCGGCATCGCGATGGCGATCTTCCTCTAGTCGTTCCTTGGCCTTATCTAACGCTTGAAAGAGCAGATCCTCATTTACCGGCTTCAAAATGTAGTCTAACGCATGCAATTGGATACTCATTTTGGCATATTGAAAATCATCATAGCTCGAAACGACCACACACCGCATCCAAGGAAAGCGTTTATTAATTTCAGCAATCAGCTCTAAGCCGTCCATCACGGGCATACGAATATCCGTTATACATAGATCAGCGTAGTGATCTTCCAACCAGTCTAAGGCTTTTACCCCATTACCGGCTGTTCCCGATACGATGGTCGTCTGGTTATAAGTTTCAATGGAAACAGACAGACTATCGCGAATTAAAGAAGAATCATCCACTACCAATACGCGTATCATACTGTCATCCTCTCCTTCTGTTTATTGGGAAATATAACACTGACTCTTGTCCCGCCCTGGGCAGATACCCTCTCCACCCCTATCCCGACTTGAGCATGATGGGGATAATACGTTTTCAATCGATAGTGTACATTCAGCATTCCAATTCGCGATAACTGCAGGAACTCTTGCTCCGTTTTTACCTGACCCAGTAAGCTACGAATCTCATTCAGCTTCTCATCAGAAATGCCCATCCCGTCGTCCTCGATGTCTACACGGATATAGTCGTTCTCCCAGCGATAAGCGGAGATTTGCACACGTAGACGTTCCCCCGTCTTTTCATACCCATGTTTGATGCAATTTTCGACAAAAGGTTGAATACACGCTTTTAAACAAGCTGATTGTGCAGCTTCAGGTTCAATTTGAAAATGAAATTCCATCTCATTAGGATATAGATTATCCATAATTAATATGTAATCTCGAATATGGCCAATTTCATTCTCCAGCGTGACAACGGACTCTTTGTAATTCGATGTATAGCGAAGCATATTCGATAATGAGATCGTTGATTTCCGTATCTGCTGGTGCCCGGCCAAGTTAGCCATGGCATTAATAGATTCCAAAGCATTATACAGAAAATGCGAATTAATCTGTGACTGCAAAGCCGACAATACCGCTTGCTGCTGAACCATCTTAGACTCCGCTAGCAAATGAATGGATGAATCGATTCGTTCGAGAAGCAGGTTATAGGTTTCCGCTAAATCGGCCACTTCATCCGTCCCTTTGACATCCGTTCGGATATCGAAACGGCCTAATTTCGAGGAACTGATCGTCCTGCGAAGCACCTTAATCCGTTTTGTGATCGAATGGGAGACGAGGTAGACCAAAACAATGGCACTTATGAGACTAAGCAACGCGATCGCAATCGTCCAATTTCGGATTTCCAAAATGCGCTGAGCTAAATCTTGGTAAGGGACAAATACGATAACCTTCCAATTGACCTTCGGAATTGATTGATAGACGATCATTTGCTGATGATCTTTATCGTAAATGTAGCCGGACGCTTGATTGCCCATTTTCGCCATAACCGATGCATCTAATTTGGTGTTAATCATCTTGATATCTGGCGCTGAAATGACAGCCCCTTCCGCATCCGAAATCAACGCTTGCCCACTCTTGCCAAGCTCAATTTGATTCAGAATCTGCTGGGTAGGCATTAGCGAAATATCCACGGCGAGATACACGGGATGCTCACTGTAATAAAGCCTCTGAACATAAGTTAGAATCGGAATCTGGATGGGTTGACCGCCACTGTTCCGATAATCATCTCGCAATTCAACAAAGGATTGAATGCGGCCGGAATCTGTTATTTTTTTCAGTAATCCTGATCTTGGCATTGAAAATTGCGTACTTAACACCGTGTCCCATATCCCATTGCGATACACCATTTCGTTACCGTTCTCATTGTACATCAGAATAGAAAGCGTTTCCTGATGAAAGCTGATAAAAGGACTGATAATGCGATTCTCCATATCTTTAAGCTTACTATAGTTCCCATAGGTATCACCTGGTGAAACGCGTGTCCATTCCTGAAAGTCTTGACTAACCGCCAATGCTTGAAAAAACTGTTCATTATCGTTGATATAACGTGTTAAATTAAGCGTTGCCTGCTTTAAAATCTGGTTGCTAAAGCGCTGCGCATCCGATTCGATCGCCCTTGCGCTTTTATAATAACTAAAGCCGCCAATGGTGATAACAACTAAGAGTACAATGCAAGAAATCATGAGGATTAGCTTCCATTGCAACGAGCTTTTGATGTAGCTAAACAATTTGCTCTCTCCTTCCCTGCCTACTTAGCATGCATTATACACCCTGTTATGCATTTTGTTTAGCACTGAATTTCTGGGGCAAACAGGAAAAGCGACTAAGAACCTGCCAAGTGGCAGGTTCTTACCTTACAATTACGCTTCGATTTTCCGCAGGGTAAGAATAACCGCATCGTTCGCGCCTACACTCGCAAACGTCGCCCCTTCACGGACGTTGTGCCCACTTCCATACAAGCTCGCTTCAACCTGCCAGCCCTCTTGCATAATCAATGGAACCTCCCTATCCTCCGGCGAGTAGTTAATCACTACAGCTATCTGTGAATGAGCATCTACGATATGCTCGGTGAGTCCAATCTGAGGATCCTTCACTTGGACAACACGCGCACTTCGCGCCTCTTCAGAAATGAGTTCATACATTTTCCAATAAGGGAATTGTTCCGGTTTGTAGCTAACACCAGCCTGCTGCGACATCGCTAGCTCTACCGGAAGGGCACAGAAATACACGGTACCTTTGCCGTAGGATGTCTTGGTCAACACCGGATTGCCATCCGCTTCTGCGGCCAATACTTCCGCCCGATCGTTGCGGAAGTCCAGTTTAAATGCACTAGGCAGCGTTAACGGAATCTCTTCTGCACCTAGGAATGCAACGGCATCGCTCGCCCGTCTGCTGCGATTCTGCACCGTCAACCCTGTAATCTCGGCAAAATTCAGCATATAGCCGTCATTCGAAGACAGATACAGCGTTGCACCCTCGTGCACTTTATCCAATAGCTGCTCCCAGCGCTGCTTCGCAACACCATATACGCCAGTCACACACGGCAGCATATAGAAATTCGCATCTGGCAGCGGCTGATCTTCAAAGCGGAATTCGAGATCAAAACCGGACTGCTTCCCGAGCAAGAAAGCTCCGATCGCCGTTGCCCAGTGATCCTGTGCGCTGTTCAGGATGCATACGGCTTCAACCGTACGAGCAGGCAGTTCCCCAAACGGCAGCTCTTGGATTACCTTCTTAAGTCGTCCCATCTCTTGGAGTGCCGGCTTAACTCGTCCTTCCTCCGTCATGAGTCCCAATTCACCTTCGCATGCCACCCAATCGTAAGGGGCATGATTCAACTTCGTTTGGTCATTGGCACACCACCATAATAAGCCAGGAAGACCATGTGACCATTGCGTAAGCATGCTTGTACGCGCGAAAGCTCCAGCGACTTCCTCGCTGCACACCATCGGCCCCATTGTGCCCATCTCTTCTGCGAAACAAGGCTTTTCACCAATTTGTGCATATAACAAGCTTTCCATTGTCGCGTGAATCGTCGGACGAATCGATGTTAACGGATCGAAATCCATATATTTCGTCCAAAATGGGTACGGATGTGTTGTAAGAATATCCGTTAGCTCACCTTGGTCCTGCATCGTCCAATTGCCTGTCGGAAACAGACTGTGCATGCCCGAAATCAATGGCCGTGTCGTATCCTTCGCCTTTATCGCATTTGCGATGGATGCTGTCCATACATACGCTTCTTGCTGCGAAGCTACCTTCCCCATCACGTTGCATTCGTTCCCGAGATCCCAAGCAATAATCGCATCGTTATGTTTCATCTGTTTCACAAAGTATTGTACAAATCGAACTTGCCAACGAATCGCATCCGGATCTGTCAGAATCGCTTTCCCTCTTAGGGCTGGCGGTACGAACAACCGACCGCTCATCCAGCCTGTAATTAGTCCAACGATAAGTTTTATGTTATATGTAGCCGCAATTTCTGTGAACGCTTGGAATCGCGCCATCATTTCTACAGACATCCCTGCTTTACCAGCTTCTGTGGTAGGCAATCTTTCTTCTCCAAAGCGGTAGCCAAAATGCTCTCCTTCGCTTGAGTACATATTTTCAATCGGCTGAAAATCAGGCCATAACGGGAATACCCGAATGACTTCGATTCCTGCCTCTGACAATCTTTTCAAATCGAGATCAACCTGTTCTGGTTGCCAATTGGACCACATCGCTGTCCCTGCGTGAGAAGCCCAGTAATTACAGCCTACAAAAAATGTGCTAGGCAGGTTTAGTAAGTTATTCATCTAGTATGCCTCCTGAAATGGAATATAACGTATCTCAAGCGTACAAAAAAAGATGCATATACACTATAATAAAACTATCCAAAAATATAACGATTCTACTTTTTCGCACCAAGGAGACATTGACATGAGCCAGATCCTTCCTCCCTACTTTGAGCAAAATAAAAACCAAAGCGGTCAATCGGATATCGATCGCCTCTTCTATATTGGTGTGCAAACGACCCTCGATGAAGGCTACCAGATTGGATCCCATTGGCATTTTCATATGGAAATTATTTATATAGCATCTGGAAATGCCACCATTACGGTAGGCAGCGATCGGTTTGAAGCCGCTGAAGGCACTTTCATATTGATTCATCCTTGTGAAGTGCATAATGTGTCAATCGCGCCAAACCAACCTTCCAGGCATTATGTCATTGGTTTTGATCCAGAATTGCTGAGACCAATGCCACAGCTTGCTTTTGAATTGCAATATTATTTGCCCTATATCACTCCTCTCGCAGGTTTAAACAAATGGATTGTGCCAGAAGTCCAAGACAAGCCTGCCCTTCATGACCTCGTCGAAGACATGTATCGTGAGTACAACATGAAAGAATTTGGCTTCGAGCTGGCTGTCTCCTCATCCATCTTCAAGCTTATTCTCTGGCTGCTTCGCGATCAGCGGGCACTTCTGTCGCCAGATCAGCTAAAGATGGAAAGTGAGGAGGCCCTTAACATGTCCGCATTCCGTCAACTTCTCGCGTCCATTAATGACGATGTGCACCAAACAATATCTGCAGAAGAAGCGGCAATGCAATGTATGATGAGCTACAGTCAATTCGCACGTTTTTTCAAAAGTGTCATGCATACGTCCTTCACACAATATGTCATGTTTATTAAAATAAGAAGAGCCGAGCAATTGTTGCTCGACCCTCTAAAAAGTATCACGCAAATTACGCTTGAAACTGGCTTTAACCATACCAGCTATTTCATTAAACAATTCAAACGTCTCAAGGGCATTTCACCTAAGCGGTATCGAAAAGAGCAGCTCCTTCTGCTGGGCAAAGCATGATCATCACGGCTTTATAATAACCTGAACAGAATACAACTTTTCTGTCTCTCGCTTCATTCACAGGTTCTATCATTAGGACTACTATTAAAGACGTAGACTACGATAACTTGATGGAAGGAAGCGACACACATGAGTAACACATCCACTAAAAAAGTAAGAATTGCCCTAGTCGGACTTCGATTTGGAGGAGCTTTCGCGCCGATCTATCATGCCCACCCCGATGTCGAGCATGTTGCGATTTGCGATACAGATGAAGAACTTTTGAATCAATATGGGGATAAATATGGCTTTGACAGACGTTTCACAAACTTAGCGGATATTCTAGCGTCAGATGACTATGATGCCGTCCACCTCGTATCTCCGATTCCATTGCACGGGAAACAATCCGTAGAAGTACTTCGGTCAGGTAAGCACTGTGCTTGCACAGTGCCCATGGCGACTAGCCTAGAGGATTTGCGTGCCATCGTGGCAGCGGAGAAAGAAAGCAATCGCAATTACATGATGATGGAGACAGCGGTATATACGTACCAATTCTTGTATGCCCAAGAAATGTATCGCAAAGGCGAGTTCGGACGTGTGCAATTCCTTCGAGGGGCTCATTACCAAGATATGGTGAATTGGCCGCCATACTGGAAAGGTCTTCCTCCTATGCATTATGCTACGCATGCAATTTCTCCTCTTCTTGCTCTATCAGGAACACGAGCAACAAAAGTTAATTGTATCGGTTCTGGCCTCATGGCGGACGACCTTGTGCAGCAATATGGGAACCCCTATCCGATTGAAACGGCGATCTTCCAATTGGAGCAAGAGCATCTAAGTGCAGAGGTTACACGTACACTTTTCCAAACAACGCGCCCTTACATGGAGAGCTTCAATATTTATGGGGAAGAAGCTTCCGTGGAATGGCACATGGAAGATGGGCCCCTGACTGTGTTTAAGACCGCTGCAGAACAAGGGGAACGAGGCCGTAAATCCGACGTTACCTTGGTAAAAGCGCCTTCCCGTCCGGACTTGCTCCCAGAAGAACTGGCTTATCATATTACGCACCAAGCCATTCTTGATCCGAACAATCCGCATCAATCTGTCTTACAAGGAAATGGCCACCACGGCTCGCATCCTCACTTAGTTCATGAGTTTCTACGCAGTATTGTGGAACAGCGGAAGCCGGCGATTGATGCCGTGACAGCCGCGAATTGGACTGCCGCTGGTATTTGTGCACATGAATCTGCGATGCAAGGCGGTAAGGAAGTCATTATTCCTAGCTTTGAATAACTTGCTAAAGCTTACTTACGTGCGATAAATATTGCGAATATACGCTGTCGGTGGCTCCCCCATTACTTTGCGAAAAACACGCGAGAAATAATAGGGGTTCGTAAAATGGAGGAGATGGCTCACTTCTGAGATATTGAGCGTTGTATTTCTGAGAAGCTCGGCTGATTTATGAATGCGAAGCCGCTCATGATAGTTAAATAAACTAATTCCCATTTTACTGGTAAATAGCGTACTCATATAACGGTAATTGAGCTGGAACTCCGCGGTAATACGCTCGGGGTCCAGCTTATATGCCCAATGCTCTTCCAGATAAGCAGCGAGTTTCTGGACAACCGCATCTGACTTACTAGACAGTTTGGGCCGTTCCAGCGATTGTCGATAGATATCAAGAAAAATCTCCATCGTTTTCATGCTTAAAGATAAATGGCTAAATAAAGGGGCTGAGCTGTACAACTCGTACAGCTCTTTTAATTTGCTGATCAAGGCAGACGGCTGTCCTAATTGAAAAAGCTTGGGTAGAACCAACTGATGTTGGTAATCTTGTGGTGTAAATAGTTGGTACGCTTGCGTAGCCCGGAAGGAGGGTAAGCTTCGTTCCTCAACTTCTCTCTTGGGGAGCGACTCCTCTTCGCGGTCATAGAAGTGAATCCAAATCGTTGAGGTGTCCGGCAACGTGCCAGATCCCCCCCAATGGTGCAGTCCACTTTTGAGAAAAAAGCCAGTCCCCTCCGTAAGAAGATATTCCTGCCCTTCCTCCACCACTTGCATCTGACCACTAATGACAAAGATAAACACATTAAAATCAGCCTTACGATCGGGATGAATCCAGCCTTCCGTGGTTAACGTTTTCCCCATATCACGAATAAATGGAAAGTAGCCTGTATGTAATCGAATTCGGTCCATATCGTCGTTCCTTTCTTGGGAAATTAATGGAGCAAAAAGCTGTCAAAACCATGGAATCCTCGGTCTTGACAGCTTTCGTATGCAATTTCACAATACGGTTAGAACAATGCGTTCTCTTTACTCACTTTTTTCACCGACATATTCACAATGATAATAATCACAAAGTTCAAGACAGACTGATACACACCAACGGCTGCCGACATCCCGAACTCCTGCATATCCAGAAGCGCCCGGAAGGAGAAGGTATCAATAACATCTGTTTTATCATATAAAATCCCATTAGCCCCGATGAGCTGATAAAACATCCCGAAATCGCCACGAGCGATTTGGCTTATTTTCAACAACAACAGGACAACAATCGTGGGAATAATCGAAGGTAACGTAATGTGAATAATGCGCTGCAGAACGTTTGCCCCATCAATTTTTGCCGCTTCATACATTTCGGAATCAATGCCGGCAATACTGGCTAAGTAAATGACAGTTCCATAACCGACTGTTTTCCAAGCACTAAAGAAAACAAGAATATAAGGCCATAATTTCGGACTGTTATAGAAGTTCAAAGGCTCGAAGCCTAGCGATTTCAACAGTGTATTTACCGCACCAAATTCATAATTGAGTAGATTATATACGATCGCACCAGCAACAACCCATGAAATAAAGTAAGGTAGGAAAATGACCGATTGCAAGATTTTCTTGAAGTACTTTCCCGCTAGCTCAAACAGGATGATGGCAATAAAGATTTCCAAAAAGTTATTCACGATTAGGAAAATAAAGTTATACACGATCGTATTTTTAGTGACGAGCAGTGCCTTCCCTGATTCAAAGAAAAACCTAAAATTTTCAAGCCCAACCCATGGACTTCCGAAGATTCCCTTGTTATACGTGTATGATTTAAAGGCTACTACCAAACCCGCCATAGGTAAATAACTAAAAATAAGAAAGAATAACATGGCTGGCAGAATCATGATGTACATCGTACGATTTTTAATTAAATCTCCCCAAAGTCTCTTTGCGATCATCCGAATAACCTCCTAGTAGCCAATAACAAGAGGAACTGTCCGACCAGGCACAGCCCCTCTCGCTCCCATGTACGCTCTTATTTATTGTTTTTCAAGAACTCATCAATTTGTTTTTGTGCTTCTGCTTGGATCTTTTCTAGTCCTGCCTCTTTGTATTTGGCGTTAAGCGTTTTTACAGCTTCTGCCGCATCTGCCGTAACACCAAGGTTGATAGGGTCACGATACTGATCTTTTACGTTTTTAATTGCAGCTAATTCATTCTTGATGTTGGTTGTATCGAGTACGAAGTTTAACAATGGGTTCGTAATTGCTGATTTTGTCCATACATCTTTGATCGCTGTGAATGCCGCAGGTTGGTCGGATAATGTTTTGTAAAGACCTGCCGTTCTCCAGCCCCAAGGTGAACCTGAATCTGGCTTGTAGCCTGAATCTGAACCATTTAATGCTTGAACTTTCTTGTCCGCTGTCAAATCATAATGCTTACCTTTAATACCATAAGTCGTTAAGTTGAAGTAATCTTCATTGTTGCGGAAAAGATCCAACATCATTAATGCGCGCTCTGGATTTTTGGAGTTGGCATTAATCGACATCCCATTCGAGGAATAGTTGTTTACATACGTTGCTTGACCGTTATATAGGTTATACATTTCTGCTTTCCATTCTGGATGCTTCTGATTAGCGGCAGTTATGGAGTTAGAGATATCTAATGCGTTAGCTGCCATGGAAGCACTCTTACCAGCAAGGAAGGAGTCTTTATTAGGTGTTTTGTTGACCAGTGCATTTTTGGACCAGAAGCCCCGTTTCATCCAATCGGACATCTTTTTCGCATAGTCCAAATATTGTGGCGTCTGTCCAACATCGATAATTTTACCTGATTTATCTTTCAGGTCGACCGATAGTAAGGTGTTGCTTACAATGATTTTCGTTGTAGTTCCTGCTGAGATAATATTGTCATACAAAGCATACCCAGCGCCATTCTCATCAAATGGAACCAAGCTTGGCTCATTCTTCGCAATGGTGTCTAAATATTTTTCAAAATCATCAACCGTTTTGAGTGGTGCAAGATTATATTTCTCACGTAGATCTCCACGCACACCTACGGTAGCCATCCCGAAATCTTTATTGGAACTAGGAACCATGTAAATTTTATTTTGAACTTTCACTTGATCCCAAGCTTCTTTCGGAACTTCTTTCACCGTTTGCGGTGCGTATTTCGTCAACATATCCATTGTTAACTCTTTGTAAGAGCCTTTATTGGCAAACTCACTGTATTTATACCAGTTAGCTGCGTATATGAGGTCAAAATCTTCGCCAGTTGCGAACAACAGCGGATATTTTTGAACATAATCACCCCATGATAGGAAAACAGGCTCAACTGTGGCATTAATGTCTTTCTTGAGCATTTTATTCACTTCATCATAGACAAGCCCAAGATCCTTAGGTGCATCACCAATGAGATACATTTTCAACTTCACTTCTTTAGAGATGTCAGGCTTACTAGCTGCTGCAGTGGTGGTGGCTGGTGCCGCACTACCTGAAGGTGTTGATTCTGTCGTCGTTTTGGATGTGCAGCCCGCAATTAGCATGGAAGCGGTTAAACCTACAGCCATAAGTACTCGTAATTGTTTCATTGATAAATCCTCCCCTTAATCTCATTATACATGAACCCTTATGATAAACCGGCATAAACCGGATTCACCCTTTTACAGAGCCAATCGTAATCCCTTGAATGAAATACTTTTGTACAAATGGATATAACAGAATGATTGGACCTGTTGCCACAACGGTCATCGCAAGTTTAAATGATTCCTTCGGCGTATCCATAACCACCGAGCCTTGTGCAGCTACAGCCGAATTGGCGAAAGTGATGCTATTCAAAATCTTGTACAAGAAATACTGCAGCGGATACAAGTTCTCCTTATTAATGAACAAGGTTGCATGGTACCAATCATTCCAGTAATTCAGAGCAATGAACAAGCCAATTGTCGCAAGTGCTGGTTTCAGCAGCGGCAGGATCACGGCAACGAAGATTCGGAAATCGCCAGCTCCATCTATTTTCGCGGATTCACTAATGGCATCTGGAATTGTCGAGCTAATGAAGCTTCTTAATATAATGATGTAAAATACATTCAACAATAACGGTACAATTAGGGCAAGAATCGAATCTTTGAAGCCCAAGTATTTGACGATCAAGATATACCAAGGAACTAATCCGCCAGAAAACAACGTCGTGAAGAAGAAATAGAAGGAAATCACATTGCGATACGTAAAATCTTTTCTTTGCAGTACGTAAGCGGTCATCGCCGAAAGAAACAAGCCAACGATCGTCCCTACGATAGTTACCAATAGCGTAATCTTATACGCGTTCAGTATTTGCTTCGGATTTTTCATAATGAACGAATACGCTTCAGTTGAAAATGTCTGAGGGAACAATTGATAGCCTTTTTTGACGATTTCAGACTCATCTGTAAACGACCCCATAATAATCATGACAAAGGGGATCACGCACAGCGTTGCGAAAGCAATAATCATCAAATATCCAATAAGGTTAAACGCATATTTCTCTACAGTATGTCTACTCTCCATGCAGACCCTCCATCTCTCAGGTGTGTTAGGATGACCGGTTTCCTAATTTCATACTAGCCTATGTCGCAATTTGTTGTATACTTCACAATCCCTTGAAAACACTCAACATTTTGGAGGTTTACACCTATACAAATTTGTACATCTGTACACTTTTTGCATATAGACTTACGCATTTCAAGGATATTCATTATAATAATGTGTACATGGGACCCTGTTTAGTGAAGGAGCAATGACATAGGATGAAAATCACAGAAGCTCGCACCTCCAAAAAGCTATACGCCAATATTTTTCTTTCGCTCATCATTTGCATTATTGTTACGATTGTCACATTGTCTTACGCGCTCTATGCAAATTTTGAAAAAATCGCCCTCTCTAACATTTATGCATCTGAGAAAAGCAGCCTTTCGCAGTCTAGTTACAGCGCCAAATCCATGATCGAAAGCTCAACCAATTATGCCATTCAAATTTATGCCGATCCACAATTTGATAAATTACTCCATTACACGGCTCCTAACTCGTTAGATACAAATAATGCGCTCGCTCGATTAAGTACTTATATGAATGTGAGTTATTTCTTTAATTCCATCTACATTTATAGTAAGAACTCGAAGACCATGTACGCTACATCGCAAGCGACCATGAAGAACGTTCAATCAATTGAAGAATTCTCAGATCCCGATGCTGTGAAACTGATTGAAAACTTCAACATGTATAAGCGTCTAGCACCGATTCCGCGCGTGATCCCCATCCAGACACCCTTTCAAGGGGTTGAGAAGACAGTGAATGTCTACACATTCGTGTTCTACGATCTACAAGGACCTGCGAAGGAATTAGACAATGTCATTATACTGAATGTGTCTGAGCGCTGGATGAAGGAAGCCATCATGAGCCTTGATACGGATAAAACGGGTTCAACCTTCATCATCGACAGTCATGGCCAGGCTGTAACAAGTACAGATTCGGTACCTTTTCTTTCCGATTTAAATGACCGACCTTACATACAGCAAGTATTAAGCGCTTCCGCGAATCAAGCTTCTGATTATTTGGTGGCCGATGTTGATGGCGTGAAGTCCTTAGTGGTTTATTCGAAGCACGATCAATCCAGCTGGACGTTCATCCGTGTTCTTCCCTATGATAAAATTATGGGCAAAATCGAAGCCATGAAGAAGAATGTACTGATCGTATGCTCCATACTCTTACTGATCGGGCTGACGGTCTCCTATTTGATCTCCAAATTTCTGCACAAGCCGATTGATAAGGTGTTCTCCAACGTTCATTTACTGACAAATGAAAAGCGCAATAACCAGTTTAAGCTGAAGCAAGATTTCTTACGTCGCTTCATTTTGGATAGCAGCTCTAAGCGGTTAACCGACATTGAAGTCAAGCTCCAAGAATTTGAAATTCGCGTTGAACCCTATCGTGATTTCATTATCATCCTAATTACGATTGATCGATTCGATCAATTTTCCAATCAATACAACTTTGAAGATCGTTCCCTATTGAAATATGCGGCTATGAATATCGCAGATGAGCTGTTCAGTAGCTATGGGACAAGTGAATGCATTGATATGGACGAAAAAAGTGTCGTCGTGCTGCTAAACGGGGATTTTGAAGACACACAGCATCTTCGAGAACTGACGCAAAAAGTACAGGAATCTGTTCAAGCCTATTTACATCTCTCAGTGAGCGCTGCCATCAGTGAAGTGGGGGATAACTTATTTGAAATTTCGGAGTTGTATAAAGAAACGCTCCAATTAATGGAGAACAAGTTCATCTTCGGATATCGGAGTATTTTGCAGGGATCGTACGTGCCGCAGCCACAACAACAGCCCTTTGTGCATCCAAGTGCTATGGAGAGCAACTTGCTCGAAACGCTCAAGCTCGGCAAAGCAGAGGAAACCCGCAAGTGGTTCAATGATATTTTAGTTACGATAGAACATCAGCCTTACATCGTCTACAATACGCTATTTCATCAAATGGCCTATTCCATCTCGACAACGGCGATTCAATTGGAGAAAAGCTCAGGCGTCTCCTTCAATTACGATTTTACGAATTTCGTTCAGCAACTGCACAAACTGGAAACCTTACAGGATGTTCGCAACCATTTCAATGAATTGATAACGTGTATCTGCAATGGTCTGAAGGAACGTAAGAGCACCAAACATGACAATTTGGTAACCCAGGTGGATCACATTATTCATACCCACTTTGCAGACCGTGATCTGAGCTTATTCCGAATTGCCGAGCTCATCGATATGTCGCCAGCCTATTTAGGCCGTATTTTCAAAAAGCTGACCAATCAATCCATTCCCGATTATTTAAATGAATATCGTGTCGCCCGTGCCAAGGAATTCCTCTCCACGACCACTGAGTCCATTGAGGAAATTTCTCAGAAGACAGGCTACAACAACAGCACTTACTTCTATAAGGTTTTTAAAAAGTATACCGGAATTACGCCAGCGGAGTATCGCAATGGCGTATGACACGCAAATAGGCTGTCTCAAAAGGTCTGTAATGACCTTTGAGACAGCCTATTTGTTTGCTAGATCAAGCTCAAGTTCACGTTCAATTAACAGAAAGTGAATCTAGTTTCATATTTCCTTCCCGGTAAGCAATTGTCAACGTGTGGTTCCCACTGGATAAACCAGCTACCGTTTGAGAAATCGTTTGCCAAGCACTACTAGTCGATGGAACATACCAAACTGCCCAGCTGCCATTATCAATTTTGTACCAGAATGAATCGGATGCTAAATCTGGGGCAAGTATTTTCGCAGAGAGGGTCGCATTACCAGCACTTGGACGGCTAAAATTATAAACGGCTTGCCCCGCTGCAGGTGCTGAACCCGTACTGTTTAAACCAGGTGCGTAGATATATTTCCCGCTTGGTGCAGAGGCGTCATTGACAACTGTAAACGGTGAGAAACTTCCCTGCGATGAAGCAGCTGCAGCTAGGAAGGAATAACTTCCAGTAAAGTTTTCATTAATTGTGGTGCCAGGAAATTTAACATCATTGATTGCATTACCATAACGGATTTCATCTAAATAAAGCTTGCTATATACCGGCATAACAGCTCTATAAATACCGCCTTTTATTTCAAAAGCTGTGGTAGTACAAGCCGTAAATCCTGTCATTCCCGTATAATTCACAATATTTGTATACGTCGTTTCTGTCGCGTATTTTTTCCAAACCTGAGCAATGCCATCTGATCCTGTTGTAATTTTAAATTTTATAACAAAATCAACCCATTTACCTTTGAAATTTGACAGTGATCCAATGTTAGTTGCCGTCGTTATTGTGCTTGAATCTTGAAGCCCAGTTCCATGTCTCAGAACAACTTCTACATTTCCATTGGGATTAACGACTAATGCAATGTTGGGAGAAGGACTTACACTGCCATCATGTTGTTTGATTTGATAGAAAACAAACCAGTCGGTTGGCGTAACAAAATCACTTGGGATATAGACGCTTAACCCGAGATACTTCGTTTGCTGCCAAATATTATGGTTCAAACCAGGATAACTGCCACTATTGAACTCCACATAATTTTCTATTCTGTCACGATCATAGGGAACGCCATTTGTTGAATTATCTCTTGCAATTTCATATTTGATTGAGTTGGAACCAGCACGTTTTTGCTCCGTTGTTATCGTCGGCGGCAAATATGTTCCTTGCTCATATCCCCAATAGGTAACCCCATTATCAATTAAATCATTACCTGCATTAACAGATGCAGATTCGGCATCAATATAAGCATCAAGAGTTCCAGCCATTGTCGTATTTGGGGCAAAAAATGAGCTGAATATGAACAACAATAACCCTGCCACAAAAATGGATAAAGATTTCTTAGTGCTTGTTCGTGCTTGCATAATAATCACTCCTCATTGGTTTTGATTATACACGCGATACAGCAGGACGGCAGCTTCAGCTCGAGTCGTATACGATACTGGATTCAAGCGATCCCCGTCTCCTTCAATTAAACCATTTTGAAGCAATACAAGTAGACTGTCCTTTGCATAGTCCGATAGAGAAGCAGCGTCTAGGAAACGATTGAGATCTATCGCTTTCCTACTCTCCAGATCCTGCTCAGCGATTCTCATCGCTCTCTCCACCATAACGATCATATCTTGCCTAGAGATGTAATCTCTTGGATTCAGCTTGTTGCCCCCTACACCGTTGCTGATGCCAAGTGCCTTCGCAATCCCGGCAGCTTCATAGTAATAATCACTAGGTGATACATCATCGAAGTTAATCCCGACGTCAGCACTTACGCCCAATACGCCAACCAACAGCATCAAGAAATCCGCTCTAGTCACGAAAGCACCTGGTGCAAAAGTTGTTTCAGCTGTGCCATTTACAATTCCTTTGGATGCTAATACTTCAATTTGAGATTTAGCCCAGCTGATTTGTTGGATATCCGTAAATGTTTTCATGTCAAAAGCTACGGCATAGGAGCTAAAATGAGTTGTCTTAAAGGTAACCCTACCTGTCGCTGCATCATATTTGCCAGATGGCACCTTATTGACCTTACCTTCTCCATCTACATACCAAATGACAATGTGTTCAGGACGCTTCAGCTCTTCTGCTGTAGGCGTATAAGCTATACTCACAGTAACAGGAGCTTGATTGTTCTTCCATGAAACTAACTTGCCATCGAGATACGCATTCAGCTCCACATCTGGCTTGCTTCCGACTTTCTCCTTCAATTCCGGCTTCCATCCAGATGTGTCTGCTTGGCCTATTGATATCCTAATTGAAGATGCTGCGCCAAGATCCTTCGACTTAAACATGGTATCTGGAATGGTTATCGTTCCAAGCGGCGACTCGATGGCAATTTGACGAGCTGACTGCAGCTCATTCGGCTTCGCCTCGCGGAACGCTGTCCGAGGCATCTCCAGTGCATAATCCTTCGCGCCTGAAACCTCTTTGATCGCCACGGTAACCGTTTTGTCCCCTTTCCGACCCACAGGAACTTGCTCGAACGCCTTGTTTAAGACTCCCGAATCAATTTGAACTTGTGCAGTCCCACCCTCAAGTACAGGCGTAAGTTCTACTTTTCCATTGGTCGGTGTTGGCGTTGATGTTGTTGGTGCTGATGTAGTAGTTGGTGATGTTGATGTTGGCGCAGGTGTTGGTGGAGCTGGTGTTATAGGTTTGATAACCTTAACCGTATACAGCTTAACATTTAAGCCATCTTTGGACGTTACCTTAATGGCTATCTCATTTTCACCTTCCTGTAACGGAATTGGTGCAGACGCTGTTTGGTTAGCTGCCACCTCATTATTAATCTTCAAAGTCGCTGAACTCTGCTCTAAAGTCGCTGTAATCGTTGTATTTATTGTTGTGGAAGTGACGTTAACTCTATATGTCGTCTTCTCAGGGTCAAAACCTGTTATTCGGTTCCCGCCGACAGATAGCGCACTCAGATAGGCTATTCCATCTTGAAGGTTTCCTACTGTAAAAGTCCTGTTTAATACACTTGCGACTCCCTCTCCGCTTAACGTTACATGGTATACACCGTCTTGCGCATCCGCTGCTAACGCATTTACGAAACGAAAGTCTCCGCCTGCACCGCTCAATTGTTCATCTACGATGACTATGGCTCCACTTGAATTCGTCACTGTCAATGTAACTGGCTTTCCAACACCTGAGGAAAGGTTCCCTTCAACTGTTACATTTCTTGATATTGCATCATAAGTAGCAGTCGTTTCTGCAAACGTTGCAGCCCAAGAACTGATCGGTAACAGACCCATACTTATCGAAAAAATCATCATAAATATCAGTACCCTTTTCATCATGGTCCTCCTTATTTCCGTTCCTGTTTGTTAGCATCAGCAGTAGGCAACTGCAGTAATTAACCTACTGCTGACATTTAAGTTTCTACAAACGCTTATTAGTTTAACGGTACTGTAGTCAGCAAGAGATTAACATAACCATTTCCTTTTTCTTCTGCACTAACTAAAACAGTTCCCGCTATGATGAAAGTTACTTTTGTGTGTCCAGCGGCAACTAATGCGTTGATGAAACTTGTAACGTCAAGCGACTGCACGTACCAAGATGTCGAAGGAGTTGCCTGTGGAATTACATATTGCCCCAATGATGGTGAGCTTAATGTCGCATTTAATATAGAGGAAACTGAATTATAGGTGACGCTCGTTTGATTCCATATAAGACTACTGTCCACCCCATATACAGCTACGGATACAGCCACACTTGAATCTGCCGCTGCCTTTTGAAGCCTTTGACTTAAACTGGCCGAGCTCACTGTGCCATTAATGCCAGTTAAGTCAAATTGTTGCAGGACATATTGTTGATCCTTCTTCGCCCCGATTTGTGGATTAGAAACAGCAACTGTAGCAGGGGATAGTTTATCAACAGTATTATCATTAATTGGTTTCAACACATGAGTAACATTAATTTTATACTTCCTAATGGTGACTCCGTCTTCAGCTGTTACTTTAACGATACCAAATCCTCCGCTGTTGATTTCCACTTGTGCGTTAGGATTCGTTGCCGTTGCCGTAATTACAGGGATAAGTGGATTAGATACAGGCGCAGATGTTGTCCCCAAATTCCCATAGATCCCTGCACTGGCCCCGGTTCCATAGGTTATTGAATAGACTGTAGTTGCAGCCGCAAACCCATTAACCAAAGTTCCATTTACTTTCAAATCTTTCAACGATGCATCCGTTGACCGTACATAATCCAGCACAATGGAATAACTTTTCGTCTGTAAGCCATCTTCCGATGTAACGGCAACTGTCGCGGTTCCTGGTAGAACCGTAGGTAATGTCACAACGGCATTTGCATTGATATCCGTCTTCGTAACGGTAAGCGTCGGAATGACTTTGGAAGGCAAGGTAACCGAATAGCTTAACGTGTCTTTATTAAATCCATCTAACGTAACATTATTAAGCTTCACATCACTTAGCGTGGCGGCCGTCCCCATTAGCTTGCTGATTGCCACTGAGTACGTTTCTTGGGTATGACCGTCTTCAGCCGTAACCACGACGGTTGCGGTTCCTGGTACACTCGTTGCTTGCGTGATGACAGTTGTAGCCAAGTTATGCGTCGTTGTAGCCGTTAATACAGGTGGCGTCGTGTTTCCTTGTGTAAACGTGTAACTCTTCGTATTGCTTGCGAAACCAGCAATATCCTGACCATTCATTTTCAATCCGCTCAACGTGGCATCATGAGAAATAACTTTGGGAAATACTACTGCGTTTGTTAGGGGTCTGTTTAATTCATCCCAGACGAAAATGCGTACGATACAATCCTGGACATCCGCTGGTGATGTGATCGCCAGAGAAACATCTTTCACTTGATCCTTCTGGAGCGTAACTTCATCTTGTTCAATGGCCAGCACATCATTATTCCTGTACAGCGCATAAATGAGCTTTACTTTCGCATCATTAACATTGCCTGTTACAGCAGCATGCACAGTAAAGTTACTATTTGCAGGTATCGCGGAAATCTCATTGTTTGACTCATCTCTAAATGTGATGGCGCCTACAGAAGCGGAATGTTCCGCTACCACAGGTCCAGCATCATTCGCATAGATAACTGCTTCAGCCAAAGAGTTGTAACCATTATTCGGAACTGTTGTAGAAGATGAATTTCCGTTACATAGAATTCTTACATATCTACCTTGCACAGCTGGAAAATACACATCTTCTATGTTTAAAGTCGTTCCACTGCTTTTCCCATTGAATACAGTGGTCCAATTCACTTCATCTTCCGAGATCATGATTTGATAGATCTCTTTTCTTATATCTCCTCTCCACCAGGCACCACCGAAGCCGCTAACACTTTTGGTTGTACCTAGATCAAATTGAATCCATTGATCCTCACCTTGTGCGGTCCAGTAGGTATTGAAGTCACCATCCAGCGCTTTTGTGCTTTCGCTTCCCGTCGTCTCTGTGTTTTTAGATTTCACACCAACAATAGGTGATATGGCTGAATATAGGGTCACTTCGGTAATGGCGTTATTTTTTATCGTTCCATACGGCGAAAGAAATCCATGCCCCACAATTCGGATATATCTGGTAATCGTATTATCAAATACCGTACTCTCCATTTCACTCGTTGCGCCAGAGCTCATGCCGTCAAATGTAGTGACCCAATTCTGGCCATCCGATGATGTCTGCACCTCATAGATCGCTCTTCTTTCATTCCCTTTATACCAAGCAATCCCGATTTTACTAATGGGCTTCAAAGATCCCAGATCGTAAGTAATTGCTGCATTAGTTCCGGGAGCTGACCAAATGGTAGTTTCATCTTGATCTATGGTATTCTCACCACTGTATGGATCTCCATCACTAACCATAACGGCAAGAAGTCCATTATTATCGACAGGTCGTATTGATTTGATATTAAAACTTAAATAATACTCATCCCAAGTAGCCGTTCCCCAACCCGAAAGATCAATTAAATCCGTAGGGACGTAGAATGCGCCATCCAAAATCACGGCATTTTGTGTTAATTGATGGGATACACCATTCTTCGTTATTTCTTTACTATTAGCATGTAACGTAATCGCTTTGCCCAACTTGATGATCGTAGCGGTTCCAGCAGCCACATCCTCACTTACTCTGGCCCCTAGTCTTTCCATCACATTTTTTAGTGGCAGCATAGGGATGCCATTGATGCGCTTTGGAGCCGGTGTACTTGCAATCTTCACACCGTCGATGCTTAGTCCGATTTTTTCAATGACGACTGCGTCATCATCACTTACAGCTGTAGCTAGCGGTAATGTCTTTTGATCTGAATGAGATAATGTGTACGTACCTGGTGCACCTTTAAAATAGATATTCCCATTCTCCTGCGTGACTTCATATTGCGTAGTTGCCGTGATGCCATCTTTCTCTACCTTCCAGTAGCCCGGCGCCAAATCTGTTACCAGATAATAGAGATTGCTCTCTGTTCCAGCAACTTGAATTTGGAAAGAACCCGATAACTGCTGACTTTCTTTGCCAAACGTTACAACGCGATCTGAAATTTTCGCACCAACAATTTTATCACCTGTAACTTGTTCCGTTTGGAGCGGAGCTTTCACTTCGTCATTATCCATGACCTGCATAACATTCAAAAATTCATTCGTAGCAGCTGGCGTTTTCGGAGAGAGTTCAATTCGCCAGGAACCCGATTCATCCGAATTGCCGCTAGCTATCGGCTCAGGGTAGTTAATGCCATTTACGCTATAACGGAAATTATCACCACCGACCTTAGCGATATTGGCATTCTCTTGCATCGGCAGCAATGTCGTATTGACCATCTTGCCGTTGTAGTTGCCATTCCCATTCCTAATCGTTTGCGTATTACCTGATATCTCGGGCTCATTTACGCTGTGCAGCTGCCAAGTCTTTTTAAAAGTAGGATCGCTGGCTGTTAATTTGTCATACACAATCAATGCCCCCGGATACGTTGAATCCTTCATATTCAGGAATACCATGGAACGCTTATAATCGGACACTTTACTCGTATAAGCTTTCGTAATATCTCCCTTGATATACGTAAAATCTGGCTTCGCAGCATCCGTTCCAATTGCATGCTGTAGAACCTTCCCAACTTCATAACCTTTGCTAGGATCTTTCAATTCTTCCAAAGTACTAGGCTCGTTATAACTGTTAGGGAATCTTTGTCCACCATCGTTAATGACGTCTGTATTATCGGATGTCTTTTTACTTCCGTATAAAAGAAACTCTTCATTCGGGTCATAGACCAACATCGCATTATGTGCGATCGTTCGCTTGTTATAATTGCCATCATGATTGCCCGCGAATTTCCCTCCAGTACCTTGGTAGACACCGCTATCTATAGCCAATGCGCCTTTATAATAGAGTTGGAAGCTTCCTGCTTCCAAGTGCTGATGATTCACAAAGTTATAATTGCTAATATTCATATTTGCGACAACCGTATTGGAATTGAAACCAGTTCCCCAGCCTGTTCTCGCTACCATCTGACCCATGGGTTCTCCAAAGTACCTAGATGGTGGAAGTGAAACAACACTCTCCGTTTGTTGATCTGGATTGTCAAACAGGACCATCCAGGTATCTTCAACAATGTTGCTATTGTAAGCATATTCTTTCTTAAATTCAGATCTCAAATACGGATCATTGTAGTAACTCGCTGCATAAAATAACGACGGTGAAACACTCCAGTAAGTACCTATGCTGTTGTAATTTTGCGTATAGGAATCACCGTTTCTCAATAGCTGACCATCAGGCCTTCTCGTATACACGGATTGGTAGGGAACATATTGTTGCTCAGCTGAGAATACATTCCCAGCTCCCATGCGTTTAAAAATATAGGAAGCAAACATATCCCATTGAAAACGATAAGGACCATACGAATCCCCTTGCGAGTACATATTAGATTCATACAAGTAATTTCTTGCTGGCACGAACTCTTTAAAGAATCTGCCTGCAGCAATATTGTAGATATTCGGATTTTCATCATAAGCAGCCACACCGAAACCGATAATATCACGTATAAGCTGTGCTTCAGATCCATGTCCTACGACGGCGCCCTGACCTAATGGCGGATAACCAATTTCCATATTACGGGCAATGCGATCCATATTTAATCGGAAATTAAGCCGTTGATAATCGTCCATTAAGGCATAACACCAATCATATACTAAGCCAGCAGTGAGGATGACCTGTCCCATCGCTCTTGTGGAGTCACCCACAATTGGAATCATCGCCGTATTCATATAGTTAGTCATGATGTTGACTGCTTTTTGTCCTGCAGCCTGATTGCCATCCAAAAGATATAATAAGGCATTAGCCTCAATGACTTTGCGTTGTGAATCATCGTAGTTGGATTGTCCTGGAGCTGGCGCGTTCAATATGCCTGTCACATTCAACGCTGCCGTCGTTTTGACACGATTCCAAACACTTACCAATTCTCCTTTTGCAAGATTAGCCTTAATGGTAGGTATATCGCTGCTCCGTACAAACAAACGAGGATGTTCATTTGCAGGCGGCGTGATGCTTGGTGTTTGGAAAGGATTGGGATAGATAGATTCCACAATTGGGCTATCTACTACATTCACACCCAGACCCGTTGGTGTATAAAACAGATTACTCGTAACAACGAAGCGATCTATTTTAAGATTATTTTCCCGATATTTCATTTTCAAATCGTGTGTACCTGGCGTAAGTTGCAGCGTGTCCACTCTGATCCATTGCCACTCAGGTTTTACTACCGTAATCGTTTTTAATGCATAAGCATTTTGATCAAAAGCGAAATAATAGGAATCGTTGCCTCCATCTGTTGAATAAACCCTCGCCCAAAGCGCGTAACTAGCAGCTGAAGGAAGATTTACTGTAAGCAGCGCATCAGGTGAAGCAGTTGCCACGGGAGCCGGTGCGGGTGATGGATTGTTCTTGGACGTGATATAGCTGCCTGCAGCTGTGATATCATCGCTAAAGATGCTCATATTCCCATTACTCAACGTATCTTCTGCCTCAATGATAACCTCAGGGCTGAACGGACCTGCTGCCGCTAGAACATGAGGTGGTACAACCAACATGCTCGACAAGAGGAATGAACAGATGACAATAGACGAAGTGATTCTTTGATAACCTTTCCTTAACATCACTAGTACCTCCCTTAAAACTTTCTCCACAACTGTCATTACATGAGACGATTTACATCCTAAAATTTGATGTAAGCGCTTTAAATAAAACTTTAAAAGTAAGACCTTTTGTTTGAATATTCATCCTCTAACCTATTTATCTCTATTTAGGATAACGTCCCCCCTCCTCCTACATCTCTCTCAAGTGTATGTAGGATGTCAGATTTCCTAATTTCATAGTAATGATCTCGTCATGCCATGTATACTTCACAAATCCTTGAAAACACTCAACTTTTTGGCGGTTGGGCGCTATACTAATTTGTTCAATCGTACACTTTTTGCAATTCCATTTAAGTAAAACCCTATTATGTACTGCGTTTCACGCAACGCGCTAGAAGTTCATCATTGTCTAAGTCACATGACCCTTCCTATACTTCAACGGACTCATCCCAAATTGTTTTTTAAACACATGATGGAAATAACTTAGGTTATAAAAGTTGAGATCCATGGCGATATCCATCACGCTTTGATTACTGAATGCGAGCATATTCGCTGCATAATTCAAACGCAGGTTATTGATAAAATCCGTCGGTGTTTGTTGAAAATACTTTTTGAATTCTCGGCAGAGGTGATGGTGGCTCTTGCCTGACAGCTCTACCATTCGCTCAGCACCTAAGATAAAATTGTCTTTCTTATGCATCTCTTCATACACACTCGATAGCCACTCAGGAACTTCTGGCCCTTCCAATTCCAGCAAAGTAGAGAAGTATTTCAGTAAGCTATCGACGAGTAAGGAGCGTAACTGGGTTTTTATTCTTTCCTTTTGTCCATGTGGGATCGAGGCTATTCGTTCAAATTGATGCAAAAACTGCCGACTCTCCACTTCGGAAAGGACATACAATGGCGAATACGGTGTAGCCAATAATCGCTCAGCTAAAAACCCTTTCCCAAGGAATCCAAATAGCTCTTGCATAGTTCCTATCGAATAGGCAATGTTGATGTATTCGCACTCTTCTTCGGTTGCCGCTAAACAGACATGCTCATCTTGGGGACGAATAAATAACAAACTTCCGACAGGCAGAACTTGGCTAGTGCCATCTGCAAAACTATGCTTCAGCGTCCCTTTTACGACACAATGAAGCTCATAGTATTCATGGGTGTGTAAAACACGAACATTGCTGCTTGTATTATGAATGCGATAATAAGCCTCTATTACGGGATCAATGACTTGTTCAGCCGTAAATCGTTGAACTTTCATGCGAATACAACCTCCTTCTCACTCTTTCATATGACATCAAAATAACATACTTTTTAGGTACAAACAACACACGTATTTCTAAGAAAAAAGCGGTATAGTAAGTAACAGATAGACGCCCCATTCACAGTTGGAACCAAGGAGTTGAACCTATGAAGTTAAGTTACACCACACTTGCTACGCCTGAGTTGACGGGAGTCCAAGCCATCAAAATAGCAAGAAAATATGGCTACGATGGCATCGACCTTCGCGTGTCCTCTTCATCTGGGGAACTTACACTAGCCTCCTCTAAGCATCACATCCAAGAACTTGTTGATACGCTTGATGCCGAAGGCATTGCTTTAGCTAGTCTCTTAGCTTATAACGAAACCGGCAACAACCCACCGTCTTCATGGGTGCAAATGACAGAAAGCATTCTCTCCCACTTAGAACTCGCCAATCAAATGGGTGCAAGAAGCCTCCGGCTTCGACTAGGTCAAATCCCTGCTGGCATGGAAGTCAGTTCGTTTCAAGACCAATTGGTACGTGTACTTCACAAGGTGCTAAGTGATGCTCCTAAACACACTACTTTGTTACTTCAAAATCATTATAACAACTTCTGCGTGAGCGACTGCTCCCATGTCATCCGGCAATTAAACGATCCGAGGCTCGGACTCATTGTATCTACCGATCACTGCCTTCTCCAAAAGGAAAGTGCTGTTCATGTCCATCAAATCGCTTCCGATTTGACTCAGCAATTCTATTTAGCCGATATTCTTCTGTTGAAGAACGGCTATGAAGATGTATTGCCAGGGACAGGCCAAATTCCACTAAAGGATTACTTTCATGCAATAGGAGGAAATCAGTTCCACGGCTGGGTCACCTTTAAGTGGGAAAAACTTTGGCGTCCCTATCTGGCAGACTATGAGCAGTCACTTCCTTTTTTCGTCCAGTACGTTCGTTCACAGCTTGAAGTTCACTCGGATTCATAAAGTTCAAATAAGGAGACCTAGAAGATGAATATGCTATTATCCTTGCACAGAGGCAAATTAAAACAACAATTTTTCCCAACCACGATTCTGAGTGATCTCCGAGCTCACGGCAACTTAAGAGAAAATCCACATAGCCACGTTTGTACGCCAGATGAACTTAAAGTGATGCTGTATCAAGTTGAGATATGTATCGTTATGGCATGGGAAGGAGCTCCGAAATTTACCAAAGAAGTGCTTGATGAAGCCAAGCATCTGAAGCTCATTGTTACTCCCGGCGGCAGTGTCGCTACTTTTCTAACAGAAGACGTGTATGAGCGGGGGATTCAAGTAGCCAGTGCGAATCGACTGATGGCTAAGTATGTAGCAGAAGGAACGTTGGCATACATGCTAACTGCTAAGCGCGATATCGTACAACGCCATTCAGCCATGAAACAAGGCATCTGGGATACTTCGCCTTGTGGCACGTTAGTAGGAGCAAGCATTGGCCTTATTGGTCTGGGCACTGTGGGTCGATTTCTGTTGGACCTGTTGCGACCGTTTGGCGTTAGCGTAAAGCTGTATGACCCCTATGTATCGCCAGAATCGCTTAGCACCTATCCGAATGTTACCCTCTGCTCCTTAGAAGAAGCGCTGGCAGATCAAGACATTGTATCTATCCATGCCTCCAAGACAGATGAGACTTATCATCTGTTAAATCAAGATCGGCTGGCCCTCCTCAAGGATGGCACCCTTCTTATTAATACTGCGCGAGGTGCTATAATCGAGGAGAACGCTCTTATCGCAGAGCTAAAAACGGGAAGAATCCAAGCTGTGTTGGATGTATTCGAGAAAGAACCCCTACCATTATCCAGCGAACTAAGAATGCTGGACAATGTCATCCTGATGCCTCATGTCGCCGGAATGGTGGAACTTACCAAATTAAGTGCCGCGATGGTGGAAGAAATCCGACGGTTCCAACGTGCTGATGAGCTCGCTTATCGGGTGCCTGTTGAACAGTTTCGCCATATGACACGGTAGCAGGCAGGTTACCTAACTGCTACCGACTTAAAAAGAGGGATTGCGCATTTCATAGCGCAATCCCTTTTCTTCATTGATTATAGACTTTGTACAGCAGTACCGCAGCTTCCGCACGCGTTGTATGGCCTAATGGGTGAAGGCGTTGCCCATCTCCTTCCACAAGTCCACTTTGAATCAGAATGGTGATGCTATCTTTCGCATAAGACGCTACTTGATTTAAATCAGCAAACGGAGTCATGTCCACAGAATTCGCAGTGGGCAACTTCTTACCTGCTAAGCGTAACGCTCTTTCCACCATGACCATCATGTCTTGTCTCGTAATCCATGCAAGCGGGTTAAGGTTGTTCTCTCCTGTGCCAGAACTGATGCCTAGCTCTTTGGCTGTTCCAACCGCCTCATAATAATAATCCGAAGGCATCACATCGCCAAAGTTGCTTTCCACTTCGGTGCTGGCACCTAACGCATCGACAAGGAGCTTGATGAAATCAGCTCTTGTGATGTTGACACTCGGCGAAAACGTATGCTCGGAAGTCCCATTAATGACCCCTTTGGAAGCTAGTACCTCGATTGGTTTCTTCGCCCAAGCCAAGCTTTGGATATCATCAAAGGTCGTTTCCTCAAATGCGACGGCATAGGTACTGAAATGTGTGGTTGCAAAGGTAACTCTTCCAGTGGCAGCATCATATTTCCCAGAGGGAATCTTACTGACTTTGCCGGCACCATCCACATACCAAATGACGATATGCTCAGGATCTTGCAGTTCTTGCTCGGTTGGCGTATAAGCTATACTTACCTTGACAGAAGCATTGTTATTTTTCCAAAGAACAACTTGACCATCTATGCGCACATTCAGTTCAATAAGCGGTTTATTGCCAATCTTCTCTTTCAGTTTAGCACTAAGACCATCCGCACTGGCTTGTGCGATGGAGATCTCGATCGTCGATGCGTTTTCGACGTCTTTTGGCTTAAACATATTCTCAGGAATCGTTACCGTTCCCAGTGCAGATTTAATTTCTATTCCCTTCACAGAATCTCTTACTTTCGGTTTAGAGGCATCAAAAGCTGCCTTCGAAAGTGCAAGGCGATATTCCTTGATCCCCTGTTCAGGCTTGATGACCACTGTGACAATTTTATCTCCATGACTGTCCGTTGGTGCTTGACCTAACGCCGTGTTGTAAGAAGAAGCACTTAACGCTACTCGAGCGGTTTCACCACTTATGACAGGTTGAAGTTCAACCGTGCCAAGAGGCAGCGTGGGCGGTGGTGTTCCTCCTCCAGATGGCGAAGGTGTTCCGCCTGTTGGTGTCGGTAAGGCCTCTGTTGTTACTGTCAAGACATTGCTCGCGTCGGATACTTTGCCTGTTGAATCCTTGGCAACAACGGTGAACGAATAGCTTGTTGCGGGCTGCAAGTCAGTCACCGTATAGGATGTGCCCGTAATGTCTGATGCATTGCGCTCAATTCCCCCATCAAACAAATCATACGTAATGGTCGTATCCGATTGCGTGCTAGATGCTTGCCAAGTCAAGCTAACGCGATTAGCAGTCTTACTAGTTACATGCAAACCTGTTGGCTTCGTTGGCGCAGCCGCGAAAATTCTGGTTTCAATAATACTGTTAAATCCAAGTCCAAAGCCTGCACCCGAATGACCATGACAAAGAATTCGCACATATTGAGCTGTCACCGCAGGAAATACGTAGGTTTCCAGCCCCGATGTTGTTCCGCTTGTTATTCCTCCAGGATAAACTGTCGTCCAGTTATTTCCATCTAGGGATACCTGAATATCGAAATAATTTTTCCTCGTATGACCATTAAAATAGGCTAAAGATACGGCATTAATTTCTTTAGGAGCACCTAATTTATACTGTATCCACTGTTCTTTCTCTGCTGACCAACGTGATTCAGCTGTAAGGTCACCATCGATGGTATTCAGTGCCACATACTTCGGATCTGTGTCTAAGCTTGCCGTTACACTAACGACAGGTAAGAAAGGTGTATCCAGTACAACGCTTTTCTCATTAGAAGCGGTCCCTAATCCATTTTCATTCGAAGGGATCACGATGAAATAGTAAGGTCTTGCTGTAGCATCCAAGGTTACGACATAGCCTGTGTTTGTTACATTGGTAATTGTATTCGTGTAATTTCCGCTGGTTTTCCCATATTTGATGACATAGGATGTATTCTTGGGGTCCGTCGAAAAATTCACTGTGACTTGATTGCCATCAGCGACAAGACTATTCAGCGTAGGTGTCACAGCATCCGGTGCTTTGGGTGTGCCCGATTTCTCATTGGAAATAGGACTTTCCCCTTGTGCGCTTACGGCAGTTACAACAAAGTAATAGGTCGTGTCATTGACCAAGTTAGGAATCACTGGTGTTGGATTCGTCGTAGTTAACGTGTTTGTATACGCCCCGGATTGTGTGCCATACTTGATTTTATAGGTCAATGCACCATCAACAGGTGTGTAATCTAGCGTCAAGTTGGTATTGCCTACTTTAACCGAATTCAAAACAGGTGCTGCAGGCTGTGTATAGCTAACAAGAAGACCATCGAACTTGGCAACTGTCTGTACAGCCGTTAAGCCCACAAAACCTTCTGTAAATGTTGAGTCCGACGCGCTTAACTCCATGTTGCCATTTACATATACATTTATAGTGCCATTCGTTAATTCTGCTCGTAATCGATGAGCTGTCGCCGAGACAACGGTATCCTTCCAGCCCCAAGGGTTAAAATAGAAGATCGACCCAGGTCTAGTCGTAGGCAACGTAAACGATTTCTCAGCAATCGTCGTAAAGTTGCCATTCACCCTTTTCTTAATGAACAACTTATTGCTGGTATACGAAATTTGGTAATAGTTGTTAGCATCCATAACCCTCGCTAGGATTCCCGCTTCACCTGTTCCAAGCGAAGGCGTGTTCATCCAGGCAAAGTAGTTCATATTTGCCATTTTCTTTGCGGTATTGTAAGCAATAATCGGTGTTTGACCTCCCGTGATGGTAAATAATTTCTCATTATCATCATGGTTATGTCCACCAACAACGGACGAGTTTATGACAGACTTTTGATTATACGGAATAATGCTGTCGTTCGTAATGGTAGAGCTAGCTTGATTAACTGTCCAATTCTTAGACGCCATGTCAGCTACGTTGCTGTAGTTGAATGAATCATGGAAAGTTGCCCCCGTCAGATTACCTGTCGAATATAGTAATTCAAACAGGAACGGCCAGGAATCACTCTCATTAATCTGATACGTATGGGTACTAATCCAACTTTGGCCAAAATAGCCATTAATAATTTTAGCGTACAGATCATTGGACGCTACCTTTTGTAACTTTTCAATTTGGGCAGCTGAGTTCGTATTTTCAGGTGTATGTAGATAACCAAAATGATTCAACAGAACCGTATTGGAAATCGCAGGCTCTAACCCTAAAATCACATAGCTTGGTGATTCACGCGGACCGCCTTGATCGGCTGAACGGAACTCAAATCCCATCCCGAGTTGACCTTGAAACTCTCCATCTTCTGCTAGATATGGCCAGTTGTACGCTTCTTGGGCAGCAAGGATTTTCAGAGGATTTTCTAGGAAATCATCCAAAGTCACATTCATGAATGACCATTTGCTCGATTTCAATGTTGCTTCCACTCGGGCAGCTTTCTCTGTCAGTTTCAGTGCATCTGTTGCAGCTGTCGAATAATTACTCGTATTCTCAAAGCTAGCCGCAACGGTGGTTAATCCTTTACTTTTTAACTCGGTAATAAATGCCTTATGATCATAATTGGCGATAATCCCTCTAATGTTATCTAAACCAATGGCAAAAGCAGCCCCAAAAAGATTCGTCAAGTGAGGTTCCCCGAAGTTCCCCGTTACACCGTTATTGGCGTCCCCATTCATCGCGAGTCTTCTTTGCGTGTAGCCGATATAATTGCCATCCTTGTCGTAATCGCTAAGCATATACATCTCCGCGATTAGCGCTGCCTTCATAAAGGTGGACCAGGTAGACCTCTCGGCTTCTGTTAATCTTGACGTAATCCGCTCGTCATTCCAGAGAAGCGCCATTCCGTATACAATCGGTGACTGTGACCGATCATCAAGACCCGCTTGCAGATTGGGCATTTTGGCAGGGACAGTTAACATCTTTTTCAATGCATCCACATATTCATCCACCAAAAGGGGATCCGTGTTCCCAGCAGCTATAGCTTGTGCAACAACGGAGAATCCTTTGGCATTCTCTGTTTCAACCGCGTTGCCTGTTCCGTTATTTGTATTAGCAAACACGATGTTGCGAATATGGTTTAAGGCATCCACGAGAGATTCATGAGCAGGCTCCGAATACGGATAAGCAACAGAGCCCGCAGCAAATGTGCCGCTAATCTCGGATGTTACAAAGCCAGGAGCATCTTTCAATGCGCCAGAGGCTATTTTCACCTTCAGTCCCGTTCCAGAAACGGGCTGCCCTAGAATCAGATTTAGATGATTAACACCAATCTCAACCTTATCGTTGGCACCAAGCGCATGATAACTAGATCCACCGTCTGTCGATAGCTGTACGGCATTCTTCAAAGCTTGGCTATCTCCCAAATTGTTAATAATGCGCTCATCAAAAGCGACTTTGATCGTTTTATTAAAGTTGACGGTAAATACATTCGTCAATTGAGGAGCCGTTACATCCTCAGAGAAAGCGTTTGACGTATATTCCGGTGTCAAATTCCCGCTGGCATCTTTAACGGTAGAAGCAGCTACTTTTAATTTGTAGTTCGCTCCAACGATTTTAGTAGCTAACGTGACGATAAATGAGTTACCACTAGTCGTAACGGTATCCCCTGCAGCTAACGCAACGAATGGCCCGTTATTTGCACTCAAAGTAACAGCTGCTTTTAGTAGGTTAGCGTCAGCAGCCTGACTAATTAACGTTTCATTCGCCTTCAACGTAATGATTTTATTCGTCGCATCCATCTTTGCATTAGGCTCGAAAATAGGAGCCGAGACGTCAAGTACGATCGGTTGCGTAACGATCGCAAGTCCATTGACATTGCCGAACACATCGGCTAATGTTCCTGCCGCCACTTTGACTGTTAATGTTGGCACAGTTATTTTTTGAGCCAAATTAATCGTCAACTTTTGTCCGCTAACACTCACCGTGTCACCCGCTGCAAGCGGAGCGTAGTCTATACCATTCGAGGACGTACTAATCGTTGCTTTTAAATCAGCAGCTTTATTCACAAGTGTTTCATTGAACGTCAATTCCACTTTTTTGTTATCCGTTACTGCTACACCTGAGATTTCAGGAGCTTTGCTGTCATAATCCACGGCTAGCTGCGGATAGATGGTTCCTACGCCAGAGCCTTCCTTCGTTTTAAAGCTCCGTGCACCTGTTGTGGACGTTGTATCATTCATAATCATGATACTGGCAACGCCATCTTTGGCTTTTTGCTTGCTCAAGTAATCCGTTACATCGAGATCATACCAAGTATCTGTCCGGTTAGCATCGATCGTAACCGTTCCAATCAGATCGCCATAGGCTGGCTGATTCGCATAGGTCAATCCCGTTTCCGTCCAGCTATCATCATCTACGGCGTAGAAGGAGAACGTTCCACCTTGCGTTGTTCCATAGGAAAGATACAAACGCAATTTCCCTATATTAAACGTGCCCAGGTCCGCAATATTAAACTTCAGGAATGATCTCGCCTTAGCTGCACCGATCACAGAAGCGCCAGAAACTTCTCTTACATACATAAGCGACTCTGTTCCATAGTTTTTGTAGTAAGGACTGTTTGCGCTCACATCCGATGTCGTAATGGCTCCACCGGCATCTACATAGGTATCCGCGTTAACCTTGACAGTTACTAGCGATGTTAGCGGTGCTGGAATGTTCAATGTCTGAGTCGTGATGTCTGTGGTGATCGGCAAATTGCTAGCAAATGATTTGATCGTGTTTGCTAGTATCTTCACTTTATAATTGCTGCCAATCAACGCGCTTGCAAATTGAATAACAGCAGAATTCCCACTAACAGCAACCGTATCATTGGCGCCAAGCGCTTGATAAGTGGTACCCCCATTAGTAGAAATCTGGATGTTTGACTTGGGATTTCCTGTATGCCAGGCTACCGTTTTATCAAAGTTAAGGGTTACCGTTCGCGCTGTACCGCCAACCGTTGCATTCTGATACGTTGGAACGGTCATATCCACTTGTCCAATAAGTTGATTCGTGACAACTTCCGTCGAAGTAATATTGTTATAGGTATCCTTTACCGTGTTAGCCAACACTTTAATCCGATTGTTCTCTCCGATCAGCGGTGCTTGAAGGTTTACTTTTAGATACACATTGTTGCTCACCGTGACCGTATCATTGGCCCCTAAAGGGTTATACGTAAGCCCATCCGTCGTGAGCAGCACTTTGCTCTTTAAATTGCCCGACGTATTGTCAAAAATGGCTTCATTCCAAGCTAAATTAATTTCTTTAAAATCTCCACTAACGGCTGCCGATTGATAAACGGCTGGTTCCGCATCATGCTTGTAGACGATGGCAGGCCATTTATAAGATTCAGATGAGGTTCTATCCTTATCTGTAAACCCTCTCCAATAGCCTGATTTACTCATAATGACAAGATTCACTTTTTTATTTAAGGCTTTCTGCTGCTTCACATAATTCGTCACATCCACTTCAACAGAAGTACCTACATTGGCCGAAGTTGGAATTGTAAAAGAGGTGATCAATGGCCCCATCGGAGAGGGCATGTTCGTCCATTTCAATGTATCTTCCGTCCAAGAATCATCCGTCTCGTAGACGTTCATCGTAACTGCCGTATCTTTGGAAGGGGAGGTCGTTACCGGATTGTTATACAATCGAAGCTTAAATGTAGCTCCGTTCAGGTCGGCTGGGAGTGTTGCCAAATTAAACCGTAGAAATGCATATTGATGGGTCGTGCCTGAAGAAGCTACCGCCATTTGATTAAACGTCGCTTTATTAAAATTTTTGTCTTGATCGGCAACTACGCTGGATACATACGTATCCCCTTCTGCAATGATTAAATCATCTCTCGCACTAGTTGTGGATGGATTCATCAGCAAGCCTTGAAAAGATCCGGCCAACAGAGCGACAATTAACAACTTACTCATGATTTGTTTAACTTTTAGCCTCGACATTACTTCACTCCTTTAAATAGATTCCATGGTGGTTACTCGTCGTTGGATGTCTGATCGCCAGCTCACTTATGCACGAATCACTACGAGCCCCCTTCTCGTAAGCGTTATCATAAATGAGATGTGATGACGTATGGTTCTCCTTCATATTAGATTCAACCATTCCCCTCGTATACTTTAAAAAGCCGTCAAAACGCTGCATTTTTTTGTTAAAATGCGAATGATACCTTTTGAGCCTATGTTTTTTGAACGGCGTAAACTACAAATTTCATGTAAAAAGCTGCACTTTTTATGCCAACAAGCTTGATTAGATTTGATTTCCAGTTCGGAATAAACAATTCTAGCACTACCTATTCCAGATATGCTAGAATGCTTCATATCAGGCAATATGAAGATGATGATCGGCATCCTAATCTTAGGTGGTGACCCCGTTGATCAACCGCAATCTATTTACGCTCCGTCGCAAAAAGGTATTTTACCGTTTATTCGTCTCCAATCTCATCATGCTGTTATTCCCGCTGCTCATTGGATGGGGGATGTATACGCAGCTTGAAAAAATCATTTATGATAACGCTTATCAAGCAAATCGTTTATTACTTAGCCAGCTTCGTCAGAACGTTGATCATCGATTAGCTGAACTCCAGCAATTCTCTTATCTCATTTCTGTAAATCCCAAAATTCAAACGCTGCTGACTGAAATACAGCCTAACCATCCCCAGAAGGATTATTTGGCAAGCGAACTGTTGACGGAACTTCGAAAGTATACACAAGTCAATAGCATTATTGATGATTTCTCCCTTAGTATTGAACGCTTGGACAGCATCGTGACTTCGTCGGCGAGAATGGATACTGCCTTTTATTACAACAACTATCTAGGCTTCCAAGACTTCACCTATGAAGCTTGGATGAACACGGTTATCAAAGGCTATAGTTATCAGCAATTTCTTCCCGCGAGCCCTACAACGGCTGGCAAGCAAATCGTGACCTATACATCTTCTATCCCACTTGGGGAACGTACAGGTTCTCTTGGCAAATTATTGATTATGCTGGATCAATCCAAATTACTGGATTCTACAGAAATGTCTGTCAATACGAATCCAATACAGATCTATATTCTCGACAAAGACAAACACCTAGTCATGAGTACATCAGAAAACCCGCTAGATGGGGTGCTTCTTGCACAAGTAAGCCAATCTCCCACTACGTCCATTGCCAACGCCACGGAGAAAGACCGTATGATGGTAACCTCCGAGAACTCCAAACAATCCGGCTGGACCTATGTAGTTACCATGCCTGAGAAAGCGTTTATCGCCCCTGTGCTTCATGTCAAAAATGCCGCTATGGCCGCAGGAGCAGCCTGCTTGCTGCTTGGTTTAATCGCCGCCTATGTCATGACGGAGCGTAATTATAGTCCATTACGGAACTTAGTACAGGTCATCCGTTCCAAAGCCCCCTCTAACTCCCCCAATGGCAAATGGGATGAGTGGGCTGCGCTGAAATTTTCCATGGAGGAATCTCAGGAAGAGGAGCGTCAACTGCGTGGGCAGCTTCATAAGCACTTCCCGACGATTCAATCCAGCTACATACATCGACTCATTCGAGGGCGTGTTGAAAGCGATACCATCCAAGAAGCGTCCTTGGAAATGCTTGGCGCTCCTTTTACCTATCCGCACTTTGCCGTCATGCTGATTGATCTGGACGACTGTACAGAGTTTGTGAAGGACAACTCGGAAAGACAATGGGCTCATGTTCGGTTTATTATCATGAATATTTTGCAGGATTTACTGAAAGAACGAGGCATGTATGGCTACTTTGCTGAAATGGAACGAGATCAAGTTGGCGTACTCATCAACCACAGTTGCGATACCAGTGAATGGCAGCCAATCATGCAGACTTGCTTAAACGAATTAAAAAATGTGTTGCAAAGCCGATTGTCTATCTTTGTGACGATAGCTGTCAGTGAAAGTCGACCTCACGCTTCGAAGATTGGAGAATGCTACTCCGAGGCTACGCGGACGATCGCACACAAATGGTTAAAGAGTGAGCACTCTGTTATTTTTTACCGTGACTTGGGTGAAGAAGAGAAAACCTACTACTACCCCATCGAAATGGAAGGTCAGATTATTAATTTAGTAAAGCATGCCGAATTGGATCAGGTCAGTAAGCTGCTAGACCAGGTGTATGCCATGAATTTTGACAGAGGAGCTATTGCACCTGAGTTAGGCAAATGGTTAATGTACAATATTGTAAGCACGCTGTTAAAATGCTTGCAGGTGCTAAACTTAACCTATCGCGATGTGTTTATTCTAGAGGACGATCCGGATACAAGGCTTACCTCCTGTGACACGTTACTTGAAATGTTTCATGAAATAAAGAAGATGTATGCCACTCTATGTACTTATGTGAATGAAGAAAGATCCGACCACAATCAAGAGCTATTAAATAATATGCTTACCTATCTCGAAGCCCAAGTCTTTAACGGTATGCTTGGACTTGAGAGTGTCGCCGACCATTTCAGTCTGTCTCCTAAGTACGTATCCCGATTCTTCAAATTACACACGGGTGAGACACTGACGGACTACATCGCCAAAATGCGTGTAGAGGAAGCGAAAAAACTGCTAAGCGAGACAGACCTAACCATTGTAGATATCTCGCAAAAGCTAGGCTACTCAACGGATATCGGGTTACAACGGATTTTCAAAAAACATACAGGACTTACTCCTGGTAAATATCGCAGTGGCATCAAATAACAAACGAAACCAGATGGCTCGTCATTAAACAGCCCCCTGGTTTTTCTGTCCTTTTTCTCACAAATAGCGATTCTTGTTGGCATTGGATACCAATTGATAGTCCCAAAAGTGGCATTCCGCAGGCATTTCTCCCTTATTAACTGTAGGTTTCAGACGCCCGCCCTTCTATACTCAGGTTAAACACATAGAAAGGGTGATCCCAATGCAAACCGATTCAAGCAACAGCTTGTCAGCAGCACAAACCGTAGTGGCTGTTGTTAACCACAAGAAGACGGGTTACCTGAGCAGGCTCAAAAAAGATTTACAGAGAAATAAGCTCATCTACTTAATTCTCTTGCCTGTTGTCGCGTATTACGTCATCTTTCATTATGTACCGATGTATGGCGCACAAATTGCCTTTAAACAATTCTCACCAGCGAAAGGGATTATGGCCAGCGATTGGGTAGGCTTGGTCCACTTCAAGCAATTTTTCAGTTCTTTCTACTTTTGGCGTGTATTAAAAAATACGCTGCTCATCAGCTTCTATGAGCTTATTTTCGGGTTTCCCGCTCCAATTCTGTTAGCTCTTCTCTTAAATGAGGTCAGGCATCGCTTATTTAAACAAGCGGTCCAAACCATTACTTACGTTCCTCACTTTATTTCCGTGGTGATCGTAGTAGGTATGACGGTGGACTTCTTCTCCTTAGGCGGATTAGTTAATCAATTGCTTGGTATGGTCGGCATGGAGCCGAAGAAGTTTCTTACTAGCTCGGATTGGTTTCGATTCTTATTTGTCGGTTCTGGTGTCTGGCAAGGGGTTGGTTGGGGATCCATCATTTATTTAGCTGCTATTGCGGGTATTGATCCTTCTCTCTATGAAGCTGCTCGCGTGGATGGTGCCAACCGACTCAAACAAATCAGGCACATTACACTGCCAGGTATTGCACCAACCATTATTATTTTATTCATTCTTACAATCGGTCACTTCATGAGTGTGGGAGCAGAGAAAATTATTCTCCTGTACAACCCATCTATGTACGAAACAGCGGATACCATTTCTACCTTCGTCTATCGCAAGGGTTTGCTTGAGTCCAATTACAGCTTCAGTGCGGCTGTCGGATTATTCAATTCCGTCATTAACTTTGCACTTCTAATCTTAGCCAATAAACTGAGTCGTTCCTTCACGGAAACGAAACTGTGGTAGGGGGTACACCATGAAAGAGAAAAAAACACTTGCTGATGTTAGTTTTGATTGTATTACTTATTTGTTACTCTCATTCTTATGTCTCGTTACCCTCTATCCTTTCTACTATATCGTAATGGCTTCCTTCAGTGAGCCTGCACAATTCGCACAGCAGCGAGGTCTCATGTTCTTGCCCACAGGCTTCTCCCTTGAAGGCTACAGACTCGTGTTCAGTAATCCCATGATTACATTTGGTTATTTAAATACCATATTCTATGTCGTGGCAGGCACTGTACTTAATATTTTCTTTACCAGCTTAGGAGCTTATGCCCTATCTAGAAAGCATGTTATGTTACGTGATCCGATCATGATGATTATCGTGTTTACGATGTTTTTCGGTGGCGGTCTAATTCCGACCTATCTCCTTATTAATGATCTCGGTTTATATGATACGCGATTAGCCTTGATCTTGCCTGGCTTAGTGGGTACCTTCAATCTAATTGTTATGCGAACATCGTTTCAAGCCATTCCCGATAGCCTGGAAGAGTCGGCGCGAATTGACGGTGCTAACGACTTGGTCATCTTGTTCCGCATCATCCTTCCTTTATCAATGCCGGTTATCTCTGTTATGATTTTATTCTACGGCGTAGGTCATTGGAATGCTTACTTCAATGCACTCATCTATTTGAGGGACCGCGATTTATATCCACTGCAAATGATTCTACGTGAAATTCTCATCATCAATAGTACAGACAGCATGACCACGAATATGTCCACCGATGACCGAGCATTTGTAGCTAGTACGATCAAATATGCCGCCATCATCGTAACGACAACACCGATTCTGATCATCTATCCATTTTTACAAAAGTATTTCGTTAAAGGGGTTATGATTGGAGCAATCAAAGGGTAATGTGCCTTGCAGCCCTTGCAGAGTACCAATTGATTGTCATCAAATGCAGAGAACTGATAGTTGGAATCCGATATGGATGGTAGTCAACACCGCCCAATTTCACTATATTTGCGTTGTAAGCCAACTACTTAAACTAAGGGGATGAAAACAAGAATGAACACAAAGACGAAGAATTATGCAATCGGTTTCACATCTATTTTACTCCTAGCAGCCATGTTAAGTGCATGCAGCAACTCAACGACGCCAGCTGAAACCAGTACAACTCCTTCAAGCAGCAGCACGCCGCAGCCGTTAACCAAGCTTACGTACTTCTTAGAAATGAACAATAATGCCGCACCTGTCTCCAAAAATTATAATGACAGAGAGATGTATAAGGAGCTGGAGAAACGTACCGGCGTCAAAGTCGAATATACCCACCCTCCGATCGGACCCGAACAAGTGAAGCAAGCCTTAAATCTGATGGTTGCGTCCAATAACCTAACCGATGTTATTGATTTCAATTGGCTGTCATACCCTGGCGGACCTGAGAAAGCTATTAACGAAGGGGTTATCATAGACCTCAAGGACTTAATTGATAAATATGCCCCCAATCTGAGTAAAATCCTCAAAGAAAACCCTGAAGTGAAGAAACAAATTTCTACAGATAGTGGTAGAATCTACTCTTTCCCAGATCTTAGTTTGAAAAACGAGCAATTAACGTATACAGGACCAGCAATTCGTCAGGACTGGCTGGATAAGCTTGGTTTGAGCGCACCGACAACGCTAGACGAGTGGTATACGGTTCTAAAGGCTTTTAAAGAGAAAGACCCTAATGGCAATGGGAAAGCAGATGAAATTCCTTTTCACATCAACACCGATTTCTGGTTAAAAGATTCTAGCTTCCTGGTTGGTGCATGGGGAATTGGACATGAGTTTTATCAAGATAATGGCGTAGTGAAATACGGCGTCACGCAACCAGAATTTAAAGAATTCGTGAAAACGCTGCAAAAATGGTATAAAGAAGGCTTGTTAGACCCTGAATATGCAACGAACGATGAGAAGCTATTTGATGCAAAGGTAACTGGCGAGCGCATTGGTTCCAGTATCGTACTTGCTGGTGGCGGAGTAGGTAAATTCAATCAGCTGATGAAGGATAAGAATCCTAAATTTGTCTTCCAAGGTATTACGTATCCGACTTTGAAGAAAGGTGATCGCGCCGAAATTGGACAAAAGATCAATTACTTCAATGGATTAGGCGCAGCGATTACCAAATCTAACAAAAACCCGATTGAAACTGTCAAATATCTGGATTATCGCTACGGTGAAGCAGGAAGTTTATTATTTAACTTTGGGATTGAAGGCGTCTCCTACACGATGGAGAACGGCTATCCCAAATACACGGATTTGATTACGAAGAATCCACAAGGCTTGCCGATGGCACAAGCATTATCCAAATATGGCGGTAGTTCACCTAAATTAATCGATGTACGCTACAATGAACAGTACAGCTGGACTACACCGGTTCTGAAGACATCCGTTAAGAACTGGAGTGACGCCATCAATAAGAAGAAAATGCCGCCAGTAACACCTTCACCAGAAGAAAGCGCAAAATTCGCTTCCATTATGAGCGATGTGAATACGTATACGGGAGAAATGTTCAACAAGTTCATTATGGGGGCAGAACCTATCGAGAACTATGATGCCTTTATTAAGAAGCTTAAATCCTTGAATATTGATGAAGCGATCAAAATTCAACAAAGCGCATTGGATCGTTATAATAAACGATAAGTACAAACGTAAAACCATCCAGCCTTCTGCAGTGTACCTGCAATCGCTGGATGGTTCTTTTTACAAGGCATCTTATGGGAGATTGGGTACGAATATAGCTGTTGAACAGACGCAATCACGTGTAAAAGGACTCCAAGCGTGAAATACCGCTCAAGTCCTTTTCTACTTTTCCAGCAACCTAGTTATCTAACAATGATTTATTTCATATATCCCTGTAAAAAATCCTGAACATCCACAATCCTGCCCGTCAAGCCGCTCTCAATCGCAGCATATTGTAAAGCCGTACATTGGATATTGTCATCAATGTTATTCGGTGGAGCTTCGCCACCTTGAAGCCAGTTGACGAACAATTCGATTAACCATGTGTGTCTCCAAGCCTTTTGTTGTAATAAAGGGATAATCGCGTGCTGCGGATGAGGATAGCCCAGATCGCTTCTCACCGTGATTTTACGGTGATCAAGCTCCAGTGTAGCCAACTCACACTCCGCTCGGAAATAGTCATTCGTCCAGCCATTAAGCTGGGTGGCGTTTGATTTCGAGCCTTCGAAGAAGGCTCGAACCCCATTTTCCATTTCAATGTTAATGAGTGCGGTACTATGCTCCTTAAATGCAGCCCACGCTGGGTTCCACGATTGTGTGTACACCGTCTTCGCATTCGCCCCCGATAAGGAACGGATAATATCGAAATGGTGAACGGCTGAGGAGATCAGAAAGTGATGATGCGCATACTCCCTCGGATTGGATACCGCATCCCGATTGTTACACGTAAAGCGCCCAATTAAATAATGAGGTGCCCCATAGATTTGCGACTGAATTAATTGGGTTAACGTTTGCTTGTCTTGATCAAAGCGATGACTGCTCGTTATCGCCATTTTCTTGCCAGCTTGCTTGACCTTATTATAAATTCTGGCAGAGCTCTCCATCGAATCGGAAATAGGCTTTTCCATCAAAATATGCTTATCATACGATAGCGCAATATCTACAGCGTACTCATGCAAATGAGCAGGCAAAACAATAATAACGAAATCGCATGGATTTTCCTGAAGCGCCTTGTGAATATCGGTATAGCACTGCGAAGCGTCTAGATGGAGAAACTCAATCGCATTCTGATGAGCTTGTGGATTTACATCAACGGCGGCCACAAGTTCGGCTATGCCATTTTCTCCGATAATTTTCGGCAGAAAATCCTTACACCAGTATCGACCAAATCCGCCTGTTCCCAGCAAAATAAATTTTGGTTTCATACTCATAGTTGGCTAATCTCCTTTACTAAGAAATCAAGATCTCTTTTAAATATATGCTCATAGTTATAACCCGCTTTGTCCTGTCCATGAGACGGATTAATGCAGATAACGGGACTTTTCCCATCCATGATGACTTGCCTTGTCAGCTCTGCTACAGGCCAGGAGGCATCCTCTAGGCTTGATTTCCATACCAACTTCTCACCCTCACCACCCGTTTGACCACCTTTGACGTGATAAAAACCAATAATCGGGGCCAGTTCACGGTACACGGCTAGTGTAGGAAAAGTTCCCATTTGCCATAAATTCTGCACATCATACGTAAAATAGGCGCGTTCCGACCGATCTAACTCTTCAAAAAAATCAACAATTTCCTGCGGATAAGCGAATATGCAATTACGACATTCATTCTCAATGGTCACTTCGAATCCGGCTTCAGCAATTTTATCTATAGCAGCTCGATACATGGGAATTAGCCAAGAGTGCTCATTCTTTATATAAGGAATACTGTTGCGAAGCTCACTTCTCTTCTGAGTCGTTGCTGCTAACAGCCGAATTACCGTTGGTTGTAGAATGCGCGCTAACACGAGTAGATGCTCGATTTTGGCCAAAAAATGATCTCTAAAAAAGGCTTCTCCTAGTTCAATATCACGATGAAATAACTCGGTGGAGAAACAGTACACGGACATCTCTCGATCAGCAATCGCCTTTGCCGCTTGTTCAGCTTCTATGACTGTCAAATCAATTAATGACTTGCCATAAATGCTCGTTTTGAGATCTAATACGGTTATGCCCCAACTTTTCTGAGTATCCAAAGCAGTAATAAAATCGGAATCCGCCATATTGCATAACATGGTCAGTTGCACCACAGTAGCTGCCTCCTATGATTCATTATGTGTATCTATTACATTTACCAAGGAAGGACTAATTCCTGCCGAACTAGTGTGGAATGACCACCGTTTTTCCTTCGGACAGCAAGGCAGCCTCATACATGTTCATCAATTGACGAGCAAACTCTAGTGACCCTTTGATAGCTGGCTTACCTGTGAGCACACAATCGCAAAAATATTTCATTTCTCCATACATGCCTTGGGTAAAAAGAGATTTATTTTCGAGGGTTCCCAAATGATTCTGCGGTTCCCATACAATCGCTCCCGTATCCGTCCCCTCTGGGATGTACTGATGGGTCACATTGTAATTGAAGGGAATGCCCCTCTGCAGCTTTACGCGCAGCGAGTTATCAATTTCTAAATGCCAAGCGTCGCCAAAAAATCGATATTGCTCAATGGGGCTAGGACCCGATGCCATATGGAACGTGCCTACAATGCCACTAGCATAATCCAACAAACACACGCCATGTCCGTTCGGACTGTGATGGACAGTGACGGCTTCCACATCACCGCCAACCGCGAGCATGAGGGACAATGGATGGATACCATTCCCCAACCAATTGGTAAACGCACGATCTGCAAGAATTTGCTTGCCGTTCTGCGGCATACTCATCGGGTATACAGCAAGGATAGACTTCAATCCACCATATTCCGGAGACTGCGCTATTTCGACCGCCTTTTGCGTCGAAGGCATGAATACTTTTTTGAAACCAACAACCGAAACCAAATCTCTCCGCTTTTCGATCATTTCTTCAATCTCGTGAACACGCATAGAAGCTGGCTTTTCCATCCATACATGAACCCCTGCCTCGAAGGCTTCCATGGCAAGTTGAGGATGGTGCTGAGGTGAGACACAAAGAAATACAGCATCTAACTCTTCCTGTTCATACATGTCCGCAGCGCTAGTGTACGCTTTGCATCCAAACTGTTGTGCCGTGCGTTTCGCCAAATCTTCATTCACATCACAGACAGCCTTTATGTGCACGGGTAAGTAATGCATGCAAGGAAGAATATTACGATAGGCATGATTACCTACCCCAATGATTGCGACCGATAGTCTTTGTTCAAACTCCCTTTGATATGTCATACGTTTAACATCTCGGAAAAACTGCGTACTTGGTTCGTGATCGCTTTCTCCGTTGGAAGTCGTTCAATACTCGATGCGCCAAAGAATCCTGCTACCCCATGGGTACGCTCTAGCACATACACGGCATCCTCTGGCTCAGAGATCGGTCCCCCATGGCACAGGACGATAATGTCCGGGTTGATTGCTTTCCCCGCATCATGGATGCGTTGTACGAGCTCAACCGATTCATCTAGCGTCAAAGCCGTCTTAGCCCCAATCGCTCCCTTGGTCGTAAGACCGACGTGTGCGACTAGAATATCCGCGCCTGCTTGCGCCATTTTCACCGCATCCTCTTCGTTAAACACATAAGGTGCCGTCAAAAGTCCGAGTTGATGCGCTTGGGCAATCATTTGCACCTCAAGATCGTACCCCATTCCAGTCTCTTCTAGGTTCTGACGGAATACCCCATCGATCAACCCAACGGTTGGAAAATTTTGAACGCCGGCGAAACCCAGCCGCTTCAATTCAGGTAGGAATACGTCCATTCTCCTAAAAGGATCCGTCCCACACACACCTGCCAAAACGGGTGTATGCTGTACGATTGTGAGTACTTCTGCTCCCATCTCGACTACGATCTGATTGGCATCCCCATAGGGCATTAAGCCTGCTAATGAACCGCGCCCTGCCATGCGGTATTTGCCTGAATTATAAATAATAATAAGATCAATGCCACCTTCTTCTGCACACTTCGCAGATAATCCGGTACCAGCACCTCCCCCGATGATCGGTTTTCCTTCCGCGATCTTGGCCTTGAATCCCGCTATACGTTCCTGTCTTGACATGCACGTAACCTCTCTTCCGTTTATTAAGATGAACGATACAATTGCAAAAAGTGTTTAACCATCATCTCTGCTGTATAAGGATCATTTATATCACGATCCACAGCAACGACGGGAATATTGGCCTGTAATGTTTCTGTAATTCCCCGATATAGTGCTTCACGCTCCGCGACCCCTTCAAAGGCATTCCCTGCTGTATCCAACAGTGAAACCCCTCCATGCGGGAAAAGGAAGACAGTTGGCGTTTGGCTATTATTTAACTTAACCGCCAATCTACGGCCTAGCTCTTCATTTTCTTGGACAGTCGTCCGCATGAGTGTCGTAGTCGGGTTATGCTGATAAAATTGGCGGTCTGCAAATTGGCTTGGCACCGTATTCGGAAGACCAAAATTGACCATATCAAGTGCACCTACAGATACAAGTTGCGGAATCTTTGCTTCCCCCGCTGCTTCCAGCCGATGGGGACCGGCGCTAAAAATGCCACCAACAAGGTCATCTGCTAGTTCCGTGGTCGTGATATCCAATACACCTCGGATAAATCCAGCCCGTATGAGTGCTTCCATCGCTCGGCCTCCAGACCCCGTTGCATGAAACACGAGCACATCGAAGCCCTCATCTTCCAGTCGCTCACGCACCCGATTGCAGCAAGGGGTTGTGACTCCGAACATCGTCATCCCGAGCATGGGTTTACCATCTTCAACGGTTGCATCAAGCACTTGTTCATTCGCACCTTGAACCATGCCTGCCAAAGCATAAGCGGCATTGCTTAAAATTTGCTTGGACAACGTATTTATCCCAGCAATGTCGATGACCGAATGCATCATTGTAATATCGGTGACGCCTACATAGGGTCTAGTATCCCCTGAGGCAACGGTAGAAACGAGCAGCTTCGGGATCCCGATAGGAATGGCCTGCATAGCGGAAGCGCTTACGGACGTGCCAGCCGTTCCACCCATTCCGAATACGGCTCCAACAAACCCTTGCTTGATTAGCTCAGGAAGCAGCAGCGCCACGCCACGCGACATGGCCGTAACTGCCCGGCCTCGATCTTGTTCGTCTCTCAGTTGCTGCAAGGAAGTTCCTGCTAATCTGGCTACCTCATCGCTGTGCACATCCGGCTCAAACAGTGGATCGCCTAACACACCAACATTGACGACATATGCTTCAACCCCAAGCTTAACTAACTTGTTTCTAATGAACTCGAACTCTGCTCCCTTGCTATCCAGTGCAGCAATTAATACAGCTTTCTTCTTCATCACATTGAACGCCTCTATTCCCCGATTGTTTGTCGATCAGGTGCGGAATACATAATCATCATGCGACAAGGTTCCCAGCTGGTTGCTTTGGCATTATGCCACACACCTCTTGGAATGCGCAGCATCATCCCAGGTTTCAAGTGAAAGCTTTCATCGCCTAATGTGTGATCACATTCCCCAGAAAGTACGAAAATAAATTCCTCACAGTTCGGATGATAATGCTTGTTATTCTCGGCTCCCGCATGGATATAGACCATCCCGAACGTCATTTCACATTCAGGATCAATTTCCTGACCACATAACCATTGAATTTTCCCCCAATCGAGATCAAGCACGTGTTTCTCGTCCGTCAAACTTGTAATAGTTGCCATGTTACAGTCATCTCCTAATCGTTAGTTATTAAATCTAATTTCATTGTATTCAACTTAGTTGAATAAATCAATCCTATTTTTACATGTATCCAAAAGCTTGACTGATTCTACTTTGTTTCGTTATGATAAACTCAATTTCATTTTATAGGAGCAACCACAAGATGGATCTTGGAGCCCGAATTAAAAAGTTGAGACTAGAACAGAATCGCAGCTTGCTGGACGTTGCCACCATTAGCGGCTTCTCCAAAAGCTTGCTTTCCAAAATTGAGAACGGCAAAACAGTTCCCCCCATTGCCACATTAGTCAAAATCGCAGATGCGTTAGGGACGAAAGTGTCTACTTTGCTTGATGATGAGCAGCAGACGGGCAGCATCTATACCTCCTCATCTGTGAGCAAATCAAAATTGGTTAAAACGGATAAGGGTTATTCCTTCTTTGCCTTTGCTGTAGAACGCGGCGACAAAATGATGCAGCCATTTTTGTTTACGGCCAAAAAAATAGATTATGAGAGCGGATCCTTGTACAGCCACGTCGGAGAAGAATTCGTCTATGTGCTGGAAGGGGAGATGCGGTACAAGGTTGGAAACACGGATTACATTCTGAAGGCTGGTGACAGCTTATACTTCGACTCGATTGAGAAGCATACGCTTATCCCGATCAGCGACGAAGTTGTTTATTTAGCGATATTCAGTCAATCCAAACCCTCCTAGTACAAGTATTCTGTATATAAAAAATGCCAGCTCCACTTAATAGGGAGCTGGCATTTTTTATTTTGGGTACATGGATTGTTCCGCTTTCTCCTGTATTGGACTGGCATATCTATCCTTTCCGATATAATCTCGGCGATAACCCCACTTCTCTCGTGAACAATTTGGTAAAATACAAAGCGTCTTCATAGCCAAGTTCATTTGCAATGTGATTAATCGACGCCTGAGAACTACGCAGCAGATCCTTAGCCAGATCTAGGCGAACTCTGTGAATATACTGAACATAACTATAGCCGGTATGCTTCTTGAACAAGACGGAGAAATGGCTGACTGACATCGTACAGCGCTTGGCCATTTCCTCCCGTGTAACCGGTTGTCTATACGATGTATGCACATGTTCCATGGCAAGCCTTACCGATTCTATCACTTTTATCTCAGCTTTGCTGGAAGATCCTTGCCACGACTCGATGTTGTCCAATAACTGAATGAAACTTAATCTGGCACGCCATTCATACCCAGAAGGCTTATCGTTCCAAAGACTGTGCAGCGCTCGAAAATGTTCCAGTGCACTCATGTAATTTTGCAGCAATATCACATGTGGAAGCGGCAGTGCCGCAAAGGATTCTCTAGAGATCATGTCGAGACCCTCCCATTGCAGTAAACGATAATCAAAATGAACGGCTATATAGATTAAAGGGGAAGCCGGATTAGAGCGAAAACTCATTCTTCGGCCTGGAGGCGAGATGTGATAAAAACATCCCTGATGCAGCTGATACATGTGTCCATCAAGTTCGATCACACCTTCTCCACTAAGCACTAGACCCAGATTGCAAAACTGCGTTGCTGCCTTAAATACTTCATTGTTATTAGCTCGCCAGTGCTGCTCATCACGTATGAGAACAGCATTGATTCTTGGCATAAACCGATTCATGAATATTTGATCCATCGTGACTTCCTTTCCTCCAGCTAGGGACAAATGCAAGCAAGGCGGCACCCTCTTCTAAAAGAGAGTACTGCCTTGCTATTCGGTCAACTCCAGTGCTGCGTCATCCTTTGGTAAATAGATTCAACGCTGTTTCGCATCGCTTTTTTGAGGAATCCCTTTGCTTCTTTAATATGTGTTTTGAGCGTAATGGAAAGTTCGAATGTCGGATCAGCAAAACGGGAATCGATGATTTGTTGGATCGCTGCTCGCCACTCCGTGTGTTGCTCCGCAATTCGTAAGGCTGCCATCATGGAGAAGGAGAAGAATTGGAAATATAGTTCTTGGTTATCAAAAATAAATTCATCATTGTGCTTGTCGACTTCTATTTCCCCTATAAAGCTATCATCCTTCATAAAGGTAAGAAGTTCGGGCATAATGACTGTATCTTTCATCCTGCCTAGCAAGTAGATGGCTGCAAAAACGTGAGGTTGGTTATATTTTCTACTGGAAAGCGGCAAATAAAGATCTCTTTGGTAGACCATTTCACGGAGATTCACCAATGAAGCGGATTCACCGAGCAGTCCCAGCGCTATCGCGCTGTTTTTTCGCAGCAAATGATTCTCCTGCTGAAGCGTCCACGCAACTAAGTTATCTACAGCGCTCGCTCCATGACGATAGGCGGACCATATCGCAATACCTGACTTGTCACTGCTTAACCCCGCCTTCAACTCATCGAAGTCAGTCAACCATTCGGAGGTTGGTACTACCACAAGATTACCATCTTCTTGCGGAGTTATATCCCGGTACTCCATTTTCAATTCAGGCTTCAAACAATGGGTCTCAAGCAGCATCGGCAGCAACTCAGAATAAGAGACTGCTTTCAGTGGCATTTCCCCCTTGATGGACAAATACGCCATATTGGCTGCTGCCTCACCACATTTCTGCATATCTCTTCGTTGGCGTACGCAAGAGGCAATATCATGATCCAGTGATATACAGCGGCCAGCTGCTAATAGTCCATCATACCCTTTAGGAATCAACGCTCCCCTCGGCACAGGCACGTTCAAATTCAAGCCGAATAAGCTGGCAGCTACTAACCAATTTTGTTGCGTCTCACTTTCAAATGCCATATCTTTTCCGTGATTGTCTAGGTTAGAGAAGGCATAAAATATCGGTTCTTGCGTGCCCTCATCCGCCAGAAATTGTTGGAAAACAACTTGCTCTTCCCCAATAATATTCCGGCTCTCACGAATGCCCAGTAATTGTGTCGTCTTTAACAGCAAATGTTCCTCGCTATACGACTTTTCGAGATGTGTGCCTAATAGATTAGATTCGATAATTGCACGAGTCACATCGTTGGGATCAGCTACATCGATATACCCGGAATCAGTGTAGAAATTGGATATGCGATAATTGGCAGACATTTTCATCAATACATTGGAAAATGGTTGCGATTGGCCATCGAGTTCGCGTCCCGATTGGAAATCGCAGCCTGCCAGCTCGCAAACTTCGGCATTGCCTGTACTATCAATGATCACTTTCGCAGAAGTATGATGAATGCCCAAGGGTGAGCACCAACGTAGTCCAACTGCCTTATTGGCCTCCATATAAACGCCAATGACGTATGATTCATATTCAACGGTTACCTCTGATTTCAGCAGTTCTTGTTCACCAACCCAGCTTTTTAACTCCGCGTGAACGGAGGTGAACGAGACAAAATCTTTCTGCTTTTGAAGGCGGGTTACCTCACGATCAATATTCTCGAAAAGTCCTCCACGGTTTCCGTAATAATAAGCGTACACGCCGCCAGGACCACCGGTGCCGCCTATCATGTTCAGCCGCTCAATGGCAAGTACGCGCAGTCCTTTACGTGCTGCACCTAACGCAGCCATAGAACCTGCAGTGCCAAGCCCAACGACAATGACATCGTAGTGATCCTGCAGTTCAAGCTCCTTCATGGGCTTAATCACGAGCTGACCAGCTTGCTTCTCATGTAAGTTCATCGTGCGTCCCCCTCATACCCTTGCTCAAAGGCCTCAAACTGGTCCTCATAATAGGCGGATGGCAACCAGTGCCAAGAGGAGGATAATTCGTAGCGAGGCAACGAATAACTCATTTCAAACTCATCAGCATGCGTTACGAAGGCACAATCCCTTATCGAATCCGGCCTATTTAGCCAAAAATGGAATAGCTCATTGCGAGCAGACGCCCAATCCGTACCAATGGAGACGGGATATTTTAGCACAACTTGTGAGGCAAATCGGCCTTTTTTAACTGTGTATTCCCTTAAATCGTCGTCACTTGGCTGACCCATCGTATCTTGATACCCCTGAATGAGCATATTTAGACTCCTTGCAGTGGGTGAATACGACTCGGGCTTCGTACTGCATCGTGCTGTTGTATCAATGAGTTCATCCGTGATTATGGTTCGCAATCCCGAGGCATCATAGCAAGTGACCTCATACTGATGGAGTAAGCGCTTCACTTCAACCACAGCCGTTTGCAATCTTACATCAAGCTTGGCTTGGGATATATGATGCATTAACACATGCATAAGTCCTGGCAAGTGTAATTTAGTATTCATAGCGGTTCGTAAATTACGTTCGATACACTCCTGTGTCATCCGTTGTCCAAGAGGTGTGACGGTTTCATAGACAGCATCTGTCCATTTATAGCTTCTTATAAATTCATTACCAACACCACTTGTCATTTCCAAAGTAATGGCTTCTTTTCCTTTACGGAAAGCAATACCCAATCCTCGCAACGAAGCTCCGATGATGAGAGTTGGGATATATTCAGGAAGGCTCATACGAATCTCTCCTTGTTCGTAGATTCCCCAATCGGCCGAATGTGGAAAATAAGATGATTTATATTTTTGATTATACGCTGATTTTATAAGGAGTAAATGGACGATAAGGCAGAATATATGGTCAATTGTTCGATTCTAATCATGAACCTTATAACTCTTTTCTATATTGCATAGGCGTTACACCCGTTAGTTTCTTAAACATACGATTGAAGTGTCCAGCATGATTAAAACCAACATAGTATTGGATTTCTGTGACATTGAGATCTGTCCCTCTTAACAACTCCATAGCCTTATGAATCCGTAGATTGTTGATATATTCTGTCAAAGTAAGACCCAACATGGTCTTGAACATATGGCTAAAGTAAGTAGGCGCCATTGCCGCCATTTCTGCCAAACTATCGAGTTTTAATTCTTCGTGGAAATTTTGCTTAATAAATGTGACCGTATCGAAAAAGGCCTTGCGGTGAATGTGGATGGTCGTTCCTTCTTTGCGGTTCTCAACAAAATTACGGAACTCTCGACCCGCGATAATGAGCAGCCGAAGCAGATCAGCTCGTATAGCTAACGGATAGCCTTCATCCTTCTCCCCTAATTCCTGCTGCATATTGGCAATCAGATCTTCAACTTTCAATTGATTTGAGCTGGAGATGTTCAGTTTGGGAAGCTGCTTGTCACCAATAGCTAGAATAGGCTGCAAATAGGTAAAATCAACAAAACTGTTCATCGTCGTCAAATCATGCATACTTTCATTAATGAATGTCGGTGAAAAATCGATTTGGACCAGCTCAACTTCTTTCCCTGGAATCATCGACAAAGAGTGCTCAAGAAAAGGGGGGATGGAGAACAAATCCCCTTTCATCAGCACAGCTTCATTATCGCGTATTCGATTCTTGCAGCTGCCTTTCAGCACATAACAGATTTGGAACTGGTCGTGCGCATGTACATCACTTCTCATATTTTCATTATTTCGCAATCGCAATTGAAAAGGAAAATGGTCTGACGTGTAGTCCTTCAGTTTATAAAGAATAGGTTCCATGAGAGGACGCCTCCTGCTGATTAACATGCTAGGTTTCATCCTCTCATTTTCGCACTGTGTTGGAGGTTTATCAACTTAACTTGCATCAAGATGCAATCCCACCAACGCTTACAGGATGCCAAACTTTTTAAATGCATCCGTACACAACATACCCTGCTGCAACGCTTCCCGAACTAAGTTCTCACCCTCAGCCTTCTCAATCGCTAACTTGATTACCTCTTCTTCAATTTCTCGTGGAACAACGACAATGCCATCACGGTCCCCGACAATCAGTTCGCCTGGTTGAATGACCACGCCGCCAATCTTTACAGGAATTTGATACCCAATCACATCTATGCGTCCTTTAGAATCCGTTGGCTGTTGACCGCGCGAATACATGGGAAACTGCATATCCAAAATTTTACCGCTGTCTCTGTTGAGTCCGTCTACCAATGCACCTCGGCCACCTCTAGCACGACAGGCCGTTGAAAGCAGTTCGCCCCAGAATGCCGCATGATTGGGGGCACCGGTATGCACCACGAAGATCTCACCTTGCTTCATGCTGTCTACCGCTTCCATTTGCAGCTTGTATGGTTCCTTAGGGATTTCAAACACTTCAGCTGCCAGCACGGTAAAGGCTCTTCCGAAAAGCTTCAAGGATGGATCCAGCGCGCGAATGCCACAGTCTAACGTTTGGTGACGATATCCTAGATCGTCCAAGATATCAGAAACGACGGCAGCATACAGCTTTTCTTCCAGTTCACTCCCCGTATATCCGGCAATCGTAATTTCTTGTGTTTGTGCTTGCGTTTGTGTCATGTTTAATGCCTCCTCTTATTCGCTTAGCGCATGAACATGCCGCCATTAATTTCAATTGTTTCTCCCGTTACATAATCAGCCAAGCTGGAAACGAGATATAACACCGCACCAGCAACATCATCAGGCGTGCCTTCCCGTCCTAATGGAATGCCATTAACGGTTGCCTTACGCGCTTCATCCGAAGTGAATGTTGCATGGAAGGCTGTCTGTCCGATAAAGCCGGGCGATACACAATTCACGGTGATTTGGCTTGCTGCCAATTCTTTTGCCAACCCCTTAGCATACGTAATTACGGCTGCTTTGCTTGCTGCATAAATCGTCGCTCCAGGTCCGCCGCCATTATGTGCTGCCAGCGATGTCAAGTTAATAATCCGTCCGTGTCCTTTGGCTTTCATGCCTGGAATAACCCTTTTGCTTGTAAAGACCGTTCCTTTAAAATTGACATCCATAATGCGCGAATATAAGTCTTCTGTCATTTCACTGTTCGCGCAACGCTGAATAAGATGGCCGGCATTGTTGATCAAAATATCGATACTGCCACCAAACGCTGCCTCCGCGCTGCTTACTCCTCTTTCAATATCCGATGGCTGCGTAACATCAGCTTGAATAGCGATGGCCGTCCCGCCGGCTGCACGAATATCAGTGACAACCTGTTCGGCCTCTTCACGATTGGTGAGGTAACTAAGCGCCACTTTCACGCCTTGTGCGCCAAGCATTAGCGCAATGGCTCGACCGATGCCTTTATTGCCTCCAGTAATTAACGCATGCTGATCCTGCAGTTGAAACAAGTTCACTTCGTACCTACCCCCTGATTAGCTTGTGCAGTTTCAAAGCTGGCGCCAGCTAAAAGAATTAATCCAATCACAAAATCACGTGGACTATCAAAGTTATTCTCCCCAAATCCATCGACGATGGCAGGTTTAGCCCACCCTGTATAAGCGCGCGTTGGTCGCCCTTCTTCCGTTACGAATCGTGCTGATGCCTCCCATGCACGCTTTGCTGCATCCTCATATTCCGAAGCTAGAATGCCGAGTTGCACACCATCTCTGAGTACTAAAGCCAACATGGATGGCGCCGTGCAATCTACTGGCGTGTCTGATCGGTCAAGCAACAAGTGGAAGCCTCCGTCATCTCGTTGGACACCCACAACGCCTTTGGCTAGCTTTCGCAGGGCATTTGCAAATCCTTCATATTCTTCATGATTGGGATCCATGTACTTCAGTGTATTAACCAAGGCTCCGCCTAACCAGCCGCTTGCTCTGCTCCAATACTTATTGGGCAATCCTTCGTGCGACCAAAGCGTGTGAGCAAGTCCATTTTCTTGATTGTGAAATAGAGCGGTGTACGCGCGCAGCTGGTGAACAGCCTGCTCCAGATAGAACGCTTTGCCTGTAAGCTTAGCTGCAATAGCCAGAATAGGCGACGCAAAGTAACAGGTATCTGGAATCACGAAATTAGCATCATCATCGTGATATACGCAGCCATGCGCGCTCCGCGAAGCTCGGTGTAAAATATAGCTGGCAATCGCATCCGCAACATCTGCTGGTCCAGTACCAAGCGATAGCTTTGCTAATCCTGGTGATGTGTAGGCAAGCCCCCAATGGCCGCAATACGCAGTAAAAGGAATCGGACCTTCACGCAAGATTTTGGACTTGATCCCTGTATAACCGCTGTAAAACTCAGCATCCGTCAGTGAATGATCATTCTCCTGATGAAACTTGAACCATTTCGCTGCAAATTCCCCGTATTTGCTGTCTCCTGTCGCCTCACCCCACGCTAGCAGCGCAGTAATCAATAATGAACCATCCCAGTCCGTATTAATACTCAGCGGATTTCTGGACATGACCCCTTGTAGCATGTTTTCAATGGATGTTTTCATGGTTTGGCTCCCTTCCTTCGATACGCTTTTATTGTAACGAAGCGTGCCATAGCGAACATTCAGTTTGTTATGATTTTCTTGCTTTATTTTATGAAATGCTTACTTCGTCCTCGGAAAGTCAGAATCTAAAAAAAGGATGCGAATCTGCATCTTTTTCCACTAGAGAAGTCGTGTTCAATTAGGAAAGATGCAATTGTGCATCTTTTTCCACCGCATTTACCCTTTTTATGGAATAATGGGAAAAAAGGATGTATTTTCGCAGCAATTCCTCGATAAACGGTCTATTCTCCTTAAAAAAGATGTATTTTTGCAGTTCTCTGTTCCTATCGAGATGCTGAATGGGAACCAAAAAATCCAAACCATACAAATTCTTTAGACGTCAAAAAAAACCGCACACCAGCGCGGTTTCAATACATAAGACATTCAACTGTTTATACGCGTACCAACTTCGTAATCCGCCCATCGATGACCCACTCCGCAATGTACACATTGCTTTGAGAATCGACACAAACCCCATGCGGTGAACTCAATTTATTGTCACGATAATAGGATTTGCTAATGTTAGGCCAACCTTCTTGCCCCTTCGCTTGCCGATCCTCGCCAAGATGTGCAACGAGTCTGTCATGGCCATCAAATATGCTAACACGTGAGTATAGATCAGGAATGTACATTTCCTCACCATGAAAGAAAAAGGAGCAAGGCATATCCAAATCATCATCCAAGCTGCGTATAAATGAACCATCTAGGGTGAAAACCTGAATACGATGGTTGCCTCGATCAGCCACATAAATTTCAGGTTCACTTCTGCGCAGATCGATCGAAATACCGTGCGGACATTTGAATTCACCGAGCTCAGAACCTTTGCCTCCCCATGAACGCAAATATTCGCCATCCGCTGTAAATTGATGTACCCAACTTTGTCCATAGCCATCCGAAACATAGATGTCACCGTTAGGTGCGACTGCCACGTCAGTTGGCACATATTTTCGTTCATCATCATAAATATCAGGTCGATCTGGAACGCCAATCGTAAGTAACTTCTCCCCTGCCAGTGTCGTCTTCACAACAATACCCTGTTTCGTATCCGTCACATAAAGAAATTCGCCCTCTTGCTCCTGATGTAAATAGAAACCGTGAGCTCCGCCCGCGAATTCCTCGCCCCATGCCGTAACAAAGCTGCCATCTGATTCAAAAACTAAGACACTGGGCTTGCCAGTATGGAAAATATAGACACGGTCGTTTTTGTCCGTCACGATGCCGTGGGTATAGCCAAGCTCAACGGTAGATGGAACTTGAAGCCAATCCGATTGCACCTCATATAAATGAGAAGTATTACCCGCATACAAACGCTTCGTCTTTTGTGCCTCCATTTTTACCACACAGCCCTTCTATATTATAATTATTTTGTTCCTATCATTCGGAGTTCCACCATTTATATTAACAAATTATGGACATGAATACTTGCACTATTTTAAGTAAAATTGTGTTTCTTTCAGCCTAGCGCTACTTCCCCATCTGCTTATAAAGCATATCCATCACTTGTTGGGTATAGAGTGCTACTCGGCCTGTAGTTAATGGCTCTTCTCTCGATTGTACGCAAGTTGCGAAATGTTGTAACTGCTGGCGAAAGCCAAAAGAATTACCGCTGCTACCAGGTCCGGCCAACCCAAATACCTTCTCTGTGATTTGGTATCCTTCTTTTACTTTAAGGATATTTGGAGCCTGTATTTCCACAGTGGTCCCTTGACCATACAGCTTAACGGTCTCCTCCCACATCCCTGCACAGCCGCTCATTAAGAAATGACCCTTAATCCCGTTGTCAAAGGTAAACTGCGCTTGAACAGTAGACTCTCTTCCATCTGGTCCAAAAGTGCTGTTCACGGAACATGCCGTTACTCGGCCCTCACTCAACCAAAGCAACGTATCCAGTGCATGGATGCCGAAATCCATCATAGGCTTATCTCTGAAATAGGTCATATGTTTGACCTTCTCCACGGAAATCAGTTCAATTTGGCCTGCCCTTACGACTTGCTTAGCTTCGAGGAAAGGGCCAGCAAATCTTCGATTGAGTCCAACCATATAGATCGCTTGCTTGCGCTCTCCAAGCTTGACGAGCTCCTCCGCCTGCTCTAACGTCTCTGCCATCGGCTTCTCACTAAGCACATCAATGCCATGCTCAAGCAATGTCCGAACAATCTGGTACGTAGCCTGATAAGGCGTTAACACAAGTACCGCATCCAAATCGATATTCAAAAGCTCGTCCACATTGCTGAAAAGATTGGGTATATGGTATTTCCTTGATACGTCACTTAACCGCGTCTGGTCAGGGTCCACAACGCATACAATCTCGATATCCTTCATCTGCATTAACGCTGGCAAATATTCGGTTAGTGCGATGAACCCCAGACCCACAATACCTATTTTCATGCCTCACCTCTCCTTTCTCATCCCTTATCATAGAGAAGTCGTTATTGGTAATGCTTGCACTATGTTCAGATTATTTGTACTTAATCTCCTACAAAAAGATTACGCCTCGACATATATTTCTTCGGAGAACAGCCATAGTGCCTTCTAAATAATTGATAAAATTGAGCCGGACTAACAAAGCCCACCTTAGCGCTGATTTCAGTAATGGAAGATGACTCCGTTAGCAGAAGCTGCTCCGCTCGTTTCATTCTACGAAGTTGAACATACTCCGTGAAAGTGATTCCCATCGCTTTCTTAAACATTTTGGCAAAATAACTACTGTTGTAATTCAGCTTGGAGCTAACATCCTCAAGCTGGCATCTATCCTCCAACAATTGCTCAATGTAGTCGAGTGCTGGGCTAAGTTTCAAGGCAAACTGCGGATCCATAGGGACGATAACGTGCTCATCGTCATATTTGACCAGGATATAGAGAAGCCGTTTCAACGTAGCATTAACAGATAGCTCGTATCCTCGTTGCTTCGTTGTCATATCTTCCAACAAATCGTTTAATAACTGACTGATGTCCGTCCTGCATTGCGGGTACTTGCTGAAGAGGCTGTTTAGTCGCGTCAGGTTGGCAGATCGTCCCGTCCAAGCGGCAAAATAAGGCATCAAAGTCTGATCCATGAACGCCGCCATGTCGACATGACAAACGAGATAGGTTAATTCCTGTTCCATATGTTTGTGGGAGCGATGAATTTCATTGGAGCCAAACAAGACAACATCTCCCGTTTCTAGCTTGTACGCTCGTTGTGTCGTTTCCATTGTCATCGATCCCTGAAGAATAAGAATCCATTCCACTTCCTCATGGTAATGCCATGGTCCATATAAGTCTGAATGAATGGCTGGATGGTGAATCCCCCAAATTTTCAAGCGCAAATTCGGATTTGAATAATCCACTCTCTCTTTATCGTAAGCTTCCAAATCGACGTTCAATCTGCATCAACCTCGCTCTGATCTCAATTCCTTCCAGTGTAACACGAATATCCGATATCAAGATAAAAATGACGGATTATAAGACGTATTTTACTAAGCATTGATCTAAAATGAAGATAAACTACGATCTCATGATAAGGAGCAATCATCGATGAAGGAACTACAGAACACCCATGATTTGCGGCTGCCTGATTGGGGCCCTTACACGAAGCAATATATCGGCATCTCCCACATTAGTGACCAAGCGCGCGGTTTGCGTTTTGATCTTAGCCTAATGCCTGGCTTCTACCGACGGAAAATGGATATTCCCAGTGTCCTGTGGGAGTCTGGTTATCACCCCTGGGAAGCGGCGCCTGATTATAGCTACTACGCCCATCGACACGAGCTGGAGTGGAAAGATCAAGTTTATACCGATATTTCTTTCTGCAAAGTGGATGACGACAGCCGTCTAGTCCGCGCTTCACTTGTCAATCGAACAGAACATCCGCAAAATCTCGTGTTGCATTGGATGGCTTCGTTACATCCCCCCCGTCTTCCGGGACATGGCCAGGCGCATATTTTTGCCGAGGCTCAACTTCCCGAGGGGGCGGTTTGGATGGATGCCCTTGATTATAAAGAACTGACTTTCGCACGACCACGCCCTGCAGACGGACTCGGATATGACGGATTTCTGCGTGGTGAAGTTCGCGGACAACATTGGACTGGCGGCTCTGCCATAGGCCAAGGCTTCGGAACAGACAAGGGTGACACACTTGTCTACGAATGGACTTCCTCTCGTCACTTGCATAACGGTCTATTGCTAGCGAGATACAAAGCGGATCACGATGGCGAACTACGCATAACCATCCAGAACTGTGCCTATTACTTGCCATTGGAGAAAACAAATGAAGCAATCACCGCTCAAATCGACATAGGGCAATTGCCAGCAGGTGACTATATCATTGAACTTTGTTCCACAGGTTCGGGAGCGATAGAATTCGATGGATTCACCCTCATCGAAGAACAAGAACAACAGGCTGTTGCTTTTCCTGATATTCCGTGGCGCACAGAGCCAGAACGGCTCGAAGGTCCTGTCCCTGGAAGCTTAATTTTACGCTATCCGGATAGCACCTATCACTACGGGTTGATGTGGGATTACGCCGACGTTGAAATTCGGGCGTATAAAAATGATGAGTTGGACCGCTTTGCGCGCCATACGGTTCATAATCACGTAGACGAAGTTCTACATGGCAATGATAAAGGACATTTTACAAATATTTTTATGAGACCGATTCATGTATTGCCTCAATCATCAACGGTCCTACATGGCATGGTTTGCTCTGGCACCTATGAAGCTGTTACGCAAAAGCTGTTGAACTTTCAGCTTACCTCTACACATTGCGAAACTATTTATCAAGCAGCAAGGTTAGGTCTTGAACGACCTGCCTCCTATGAGACCGGTGATCCCTATGCCTTTGGTCAACAGTTAATGCGAGCCACCTTGTTAACCAATACCGTATTCCCCGTGTATACCAAACGAAGCTATATTCGCCATAGTACACCCGGCCGCTGGTGGGATTCGTTGTATACATGGGATTCCGGCTTTATTGGACTCGGCTTCTCCGAGTTGGACGTTCAGCGCGCAGTCGACTGTCTAAATGCGTATATGACGGAGCCTGGCGATACGCAGGCAGCGTTCATCCACCATGGAAGTCCTGTGCCCGTGCAGCATTATCTGTTTCTCGAACTATGGAATTGTACACGTTCTCCAGCGCTTTTGGATCATTTTTATACGCGCCTGCGGCAATATTATCGATTCCTCTCTGGCAAAATTCAAGGCTCCACAACGAGCTCTATGCGTTCAGACTTGCTAAAAACATGGGATTACTTCTACAATTCCGGTGGTTGGGACGATTATCCACCGCAGAAACACGTACATTTCGAAGGGCTGAAAGCAACGGTTTCCCCCATTATAACTACGAGTCAAGCTATCCGTACGGCCAAGATTTTAAAAATGGCTGCCACAATGCGAAGCGAATGGCAGCCAGATATGGCGGAATATGATGCCGACATCCGCAAATGGTCCGAAGCGCTTGAGCGTTATGCTTGGGATGAAGAAGCTGGCTATTATGGCTATGTCGTGCATGACGAACAAGGCGTGCCTCTGCACATTCTTCGGCACGAATCCGGGGCCAATTACAACATGGGCATGGATGGATTATATCCACTGGTTGCTGGCGTATGTTCAAGAGAACGCGCCGAAAGATTGATAGCCGCTCTTTTTGACGAGAACCGATGCTGGACATCCATTGGTCTGTCTACAGTGGACCAGAGTGCGCCTTACTATCGCGCGGACGGCTATTGGAATGGCGCTGTATGGATGCCGCATCAATGGTTTTTCTGGAAAACGATGCTTGATCTGGGTCATGCTGATCTTGCCAATCTGATTGCCACTACGGCACTTGATCTTTGGCAACGGGAAACTGAACTTACCTATAACTGCTATGAACATTTCATCGTTCAAACAGGTCGCGGAGCCGGATGGCACCATTTTGGCGGCTTGTCTGCACCGGTATTGAATTGGTTTGCTGCGTATTATGAAATAGGCAAAGTATCAACCGGGTTTAACGTATGGATGATTTCGCAGCAATTCAATGAGGATTGCACAGAGTTCCAAGCAAAATTCCATTACGGTGCGAGTTCGCAGCAAGCATTCTACATGCTGGTTAATATGTCCTTAGACCAGCATTACGCAGTCGAAGGCATTGGCTGTGCGGTTCAAGCCGTCGTTCGTGAAAGCGGAGGACTAGAACTGCGAATTGAAGACTGTCAGCCACAGGCATCGATCTGGATAAAAGCCATTTAGCCTTGCGTTGTCCCTATCTAGATTCTCCTACCTTATGTAGTGAAAAGAAAAACGCCCTTCCATTCATGGAAGAGCGTTTTCTTTTCAGAGCGTAACGTTTGGGTAACGGTCATAGGCTGCTTGATCAATCTTAATGAATTCTTAAATTGAACTTTCTATTCGATCATTCGTATACTTTTAGGCGTTCGGTTATATTTTCGTTTAAAGGCACGTTCAAAGTGATTCAGCGTATTGAAACCCGATGATAAACAAACCTCAGTGACCGATAAATCGGAAGAGGCCAGCAACGATTTTGCGAAGGATAATCTTACCTCCAACACGTACTTTTGGAACGTAATTCCTGTTACTTTACGAAAGGACTCGCTGAAATAATTAGGAGACAAGGCTGCTAATGCGGAGATCATGTCCAGTGTCAACTCTTCTCGGAAATGGTGCTGAATGTACGCTAGCGACTTCTGAATTATCGCATGCAAACGACTATCCGCTTCACGGTGCACATCTGAAGGCGATTTGCGGTACAGCTCGAGTAAGATCCGATTTAATGTATAGGAAATAGCTAAGAGCTGCCCATCCTGATGGTGATTATACTCATAGATGAGTCGGGCAAAATCCTGTTCAACCCAGTCCGCTTTCGGCGTACTTAGATGAACATAGTGATCTCGAAGGTCACAGAATAAATGCTGACTCACCTTTTCATCCAACAGCTCCTGAGAGAATAGCACATTGTATTTTCGCAGCGTACTTCCAGGTGACGGAATTAGTTCGTGAAAATCCGCCGGGGTCAACAGGATCAGCATCCCAGGCTCTAAACGCTGCTGTACGCCATTCCAAACATGCATGCCTTCCCCTTCAATGACATAACTAAGTTCATAAAAATCATGCCAATGCATGGGAACAGGCTGATCCAATTCATGCAGGGCGATATGAAACGAAGCCGTGGTATTCGTAAAATCATTCATCATCAGCCGAGTTGGTTCACGGTTCAACAAGGGTCATCTCCTCCGAAAAAAAAAGGGCCTTCTGGCTCCATTCCAGAATAACCCCTCTACAGCTATTTATACAAGGACATTACGGTACGTATTTCCCGCCAGATCCTTACCTCGGCAAAGCCAGATTTCACGTTGATCCATTACTTTTGTATCCGTAGAAAAATATCGCATGGTATATCCGCATCGGCGATACGGGCTTTGATTCGCTTCTGCGCCATGAATAATCCGTGAATCGTGCAGTGAGCAGCCACCTTTCTCCAATTCAAAATAAACAGCTTGAGACTCATCGACCGTCTTAATCTGCGTATCGAAGGTATTAGACTGCTTATCCACAGCCACATACTCGGAGAAACCATTATGATGCGTACCAGGAATGACGCGCATACAACCATTTTCACGATTGCTGCGATCGATTGCTAGCCATAATGTTACAATATTTTCATAGGAAGAAGCTTTCCCTTTCCAATAAGCAGAATCTTCATGCCATGGTGTAGCTCTACCTTTATAAGGATCCTTGCAAATAAAATGACTAGACCAAAGCGCAATATTAGGTCCTATGAGCGGCTCCACCAAATCAAGCACCTCGTCACTGAGCAGAAATTCCAGCAGTCTGGGATCACGTATATGAGGACGATCCAGTTCATCCGAAATTTTGTCTCCTTTTTCTAGGAGATGATCATTGAAAATAGCTTCCAATCGATTCAACTTTTCTTCGGAAAAAACCGGTTTGTTGTAAAGCACATAGCCATTTTCACGGTAAAACGAACGATCTGTTTGTGTAAGTTTCAGCATCATATGTCGCTCCTTCATCCCTATAATTGAGTGATTCATTTCTCACTTATCATAAAATAAAAGAGCATTCCATACTCCACTTATGAAACTCTGAATAGTGATTATCTTACGATGATGACTTCCCCCAACCTATCTGTCCTGTGTTCGATATTGGTAAGGTGTAATACCCATGTGCTTTTTAAACGTGTAGATAAAATGGGAAGCCGTTGCGAACCCTACCTGCGAGGCGATTATCTCTACGGATTGCTCCGTACTTTGTAGGACGAGACAGGCTTCTCTTAACCGTTTGACCGTCACATACTCTGTCAACGTACTTCCCGTATCCTTTTTAAACAAATGTGATAAGTAATAGGGTGAAATGTGCAGCTCTGAAGCTAGTTCATTCAGACGAAAACTCTCTCGATAGTTGGTATCCAACCAAGCCATCGCCTGCTCAACTATCGCAATTTTGCGAGAAGCTCTTTTCACATGAGCCGCTTCCTTCTCATCCATCACTTCGCGAAGTTTACGTAATATAGCAATAACGGTGAGCGCAACAACTTCTAACTGATCTCCATGATCTTGGTTATCCAGTTCGTGTTGTAATAGGGCAAAGATCGGACTAACCTCGCTAATCTCGAAAAATTGTGTCGGTAATATCTCTTTCCAAACTCTTTGAAAAAAAGCGGATAGCTCTGGAAATACAGCTAAATATGGTAAGACAGTTAATGGCTCAATGACGATAAGACTACGAATATAAGGTTGATCGCTGCTCGCTTTCGCGTTGACTTTATGCAATTGATAAGGTTGAAAGCAATATAAGGTTTGCGGATGCATAGGAATGAGCTTATTATCGATAATGATATGGCCATCTCCCTGCTCCACGTAAAGGAACTCCAATCCCTGATGTGCATGAAATATCGCATAGCCCTTCTCATCCGTCGTAAACTTTCGAACCGAAGACAAATAAGGATGCTTACCAAGTACATTGTCTATGAGCTTCATTCCGCACCATCCCCGAGAAAATAGCAATATAACGATATTTTAACATAGATACAGGAAACTTTTCTTGCTTCCCTTGGATTAAACTAAACGTATAGCTTTATATACAAGGGAGGGCAATGATTATGAATGAACATCGTGAAGTCAATGTGATGGATAACGAAGTCACACCTCGCATCCATGCCAACCAAGCCGGAAGATTCTACCGTCCCAAAGATACAGCCAATGCACTAGTAGCACTGTTTTGGCTGGAATTCGAGCTGTCTCGCGCAGTCTTTGGCTGGGTTCCAGCTGTTAAAGAGTTTGAAACCAAAGCGCAATTAGGTCGATTTGCTTATTTGCATAACCAACATGCCAAATACCTTTATGGGCGCGTTTCTGAATTGCCGGGGCCGTCACTGGACAAACAGAACACGCCAGCCGTCGTACGTGAGACGTTCGAGAGAATTTCACTCGCTCCTTCTGAGCATGCCTTCTTCACTGGGTATCTCTATATCCTTCAACATGTGTATGCCGAGTATGAGAAATTACAATATCGCCTAGATCCGATTCTTGATGTACCGACTTTTGATATTCTGCGGGTAATTATGCTAGACCGTCAAGATAGTATCAAATGGACGAATGAACAGATCTACTTTGCTGGAAGTGATCATCAGGAGCTTTTTCAACAAATAACGGACTGGCGTAATTATGTGCAAGGTGTATGGCAGACTTATGCAGCAGCGCCGTTGAGCGAGCAAGTTGCTTCTCTGGATTGGCCAATCCCTCCTGCCTATGAAGCCGTAGGACCTGTACCTTCCGATTCTGCCTGGAATGTGGAACGATTCCCGATTCATGTGCCGGACAGCAAATATAAAACGACTTATGAAGATCCTGGCATGTCGCCGCTTCATGACAGTATTAAACAAATGCACTTCATCAACGCGACAGAGATGGGCGCGGCAGAGTCACTCTGTTACTTGTATTACGGGGTACAGCACATGCCAAAACAATTCTTTTTTGACCTCGCTAGACATCTGTGGGATGAGATTCGCCATTGCCACATGGGGATTCGTCGCCTGGAGCAAATGGGCTATACAACATCACAGTTCAAATATTTCAAAGGTTCACCTGGGAAGGGGCTTACGGATCTAGCAGCGGAATGGTTCCCTGATATGTATGCGGGTCTGACGATGGTTGCTGAGCCCTGTTCCTTCATCAAGAAGCGTAAGAGCGCTGAACAATTCTGGAAATTCGGAGATGCTCTATCGGCCATTCAGTGTGAATTCGATATGGCAGATGAGCGTATGCATGTAGATTTTGGTAAAATATGGGGACCTGAGCTGTATAAACAAATCAACGATTTAATCACAGCTGCAGAAATGTCCGAACGCTCACGTTTGCGCCGTATTGAACAGCTTGGTGCAGCAGCAACCCCTGAAGAAGCGAAGAAAATCGCGAAGAATTTCCCTGGTTTTTGCGGACTATCAACGGTTGAGTTGAATTACACATCTTACTAATCAGGGAGGCATGGAAGACAATGAGTCACAATTCCATTTACGAGCTCCTGCCTCAAGGCAGCCCCGGCATCGGCAATTGGCTCTTTCGGGAAGATCGAGAAGCCGTACGCAGACGAGTGATGTCGGAACCTGAATTCCAACCTATTCTTGAACGATTAGCTGCTGATGGAGCAGGATTTCTAGGGCAGCCTATCACTGAATTGCCTTGGACACTATTCCGTCGAGTTTGGGAGGATGGCTTCCGCAAAACATATGAGCCCGTCTTTTTCTCCAGGAGACAGCGACTAACGACATTTGGCTTGTTGAGCTGGCTATTTCCTGAACGCACCGATTACCGAGACGGACTTTTGGATACGGTGTGGGCCATTTGCGGAGAATTTTCCTGGTGCGTACCCGTCACTTTTGAGAGCCCGCCTGGGCTCCGAACGGATGGATATTCCGTACATGAGCAAAATATACCGGACCCGGGGATCTGGATTGATTTGTTCGCTGCGGAGACTGCTTTTGCATTGGCTGAAGTCATGATGCTGACAGGGCATAGTTGGCCGGAGACCATACGAGATCGTGTGAATCGAGAAGTGTACCGCCGCATTTTTACACCTTTTCTTGTGAACGATTTCTTCTGGGAGCATGTTCGTAATAACTGGGCGGCGGTCTGTGCCGGTTCGATCGGTGCGGCAGCCATCTACTTAATTGAAGATAAGCAGGAATTAGCTCTCATCTTAGACAAAGCGCTGCCTACGGTCCATTTATTCCTTGAAGGCTTTGGCGAAGACGGCGCCTGCTTGGAAGGCTATATGTATTGGGGGTATGGATTCGGTTTCTATACGTATTTCGCAGAGCTTCTCTCCCGGAGAACCGATGGGGCGGTAGATTTACTCGCAGATCCTAAAGTGAAACAAGTAGCCTTATTTCAGCAGAACTGCTTCCTAGACGGTCGTAAGGTTGTTAATTTTTCTGATTCGCCAGAAGAATGGGATGTGTACATCGGGCTGACGCATGAAATGGCGCGGCGGTTTCCGGAGGTACAACTCCCCGCATATACGTTTCAGGATAAAGAGATTTGTGATCATTGCGGCCGATGGGCGCCTGCGTTCCGCAATTTGATTTGGTACGAGCCGAGATCACAGGGTGAAGAATGGAAGGAGGCGTCGATCTATCTAGCAGATGCGCAGTGGATGGTGTCGCGGGTCGAGAAGTTAGATGGGAAGTTCTCCTTTGCCGCCAAAGGCGGCAATAACGATGAGCCCCATAATCATAACGATGTCGGGCATTTCATCGTCCTAGCTGGACAAGAGACGTTTCTGGCTGATATCGGAGCTGGGCAATATACGAAACCTTACTTCGCACCCGCTACGAGGTACTCCTTCATTTGCAACAGTGCATTGGGGCACTCTGTTCCTATAATCGATGGCGTTAGCCAACAAGCTGGTGCAGCTTATAGAGCGACCGTACGACAGGCCGAGATTACAACCGACTATGACCGATTCGTCGTAGAGCTGCAGGATGCCTATCATGTCCCTGGGCTACTGAAGCTGCAGCGAAGTTGGACTTGGCATAAAAAAGACGGTCTGCCTAAGCTAGAGCTGGAGGATCACTATGTGTTCTCAGCACGAGCTGGTACTGCGTTAGCCGAGCGTTTCATTTGTCAGGTAAAGCCTGTGATTGCAGGAGCTGGTCGGGTCGAGCTTGTTGGCACTTCATACAAACTTGTGTTGAGCTATGACGCAGCGTTGATGGGGCCGGTTGTGGAGCCGCTGCCATCCTTGAACCATTTTGGCCATGAAAAGGTGTACTATGCGTTGGATATGAGGGTACGTGTAACGGATGATTTGGAGCGAAGGTTGCAATTCGTGTTTCATTTTGAAGGGCTGGCTTAACAACAATACCCCATCGAACTCTACGTGTGAGAGTTCGATGGGGTATTTGTTGTTTGTGTTCTAACACTCCGCGCCTGTCATTTCATTGGTGAACATCCGTTTATATTCCTTTGGGCTAAGCTTGCTTGCGGATTCAGGCGCGTAGTGAACTTGCAAAGCTCGGCGGCGCTTCGCAGAGAAATTCGGCGGCGTTCCGTGGTGAAGCAGTCCGTGAAAGATCAAGACTCCTCCTGGTTGCAGCGGAACAGCCATATCATGCTCAACCTGCACCGTGCTATCACACAGCTGCCAATCTCGTACCGCATAATGCGGTGCACCGCCCTCACGATGTGAATAAGGGATGATATGCATACAGCCATTGTCTAATTCAGCGGGATCAAGCGCAGTCCATAAGCCGATAACTGCTTTGTCATAGGCAAGCGGGCCATAAGCCATATCTTGATGCCAAGGCTTCTCCGCACCACCTGTCGGCGGTTTGAGAATGGCTTGATCCTGCGCAACCTTGGCATTTTCACCAAACAGCTTACTCAACGCTTCCATGATGGATGGGTGATAGGCAATGTCACGTAATCGCGGTTCATGATCAATATAATCACTGAGCTTACGAGCGGCAAGCTCGATCTCTTCTAACGTTTTCAACTCATTACGCGGCTTGACGAATTGGATCTTCGTGCCGGTGGAGACACCTGAGAGAATATCCATCACTGCCGCCAGTGAGGTGTTTACTTCCTCCATGGATAAGGCTTGTTCTACGACCAGATATCCACGTGCCCAAAATTGCCTCACATGCTCCTCCGTCAAATCACGCAAGGTGGAAATACGATTGTCTTCAACCTGATCATACCGATACATCGTATTTGCAATCGTATGAGCCAACTGACGCTCTTCCTCATTATCATAAGCATAAAGTGTCTTCTGTTCATTCGTTGACATGCATGCTGCCCCCTCTTCAAGCTTGAATAAAATGTCATGCTATCTAGTTTTATTGTAGCTTAAGAGGGAATCGAATGAACATGGCTTAAGTCTGTGATTCTTTGTACTTAAACGTCTTTTCTTAACAATTACAATGTTTTCTTCTCTCCATGAGATCTAGGTTGAACACCGTCAAACTTGAAGTGGGAAGGCGGAAGACCATAATGCTGCTTAAACTGCTTGCTAAACAAAAAGATTGAGGAATAGCCTAGCGTTTCAGACACTTGCGACACATTCATTGACGTTTGCGAGAGTAAATATTGGGCCCGCTGCAGTCGAATATGCGTGATATATTCTTTTACTGATATCCCCATAACCTGTTTGAATATTTTAGATAAATACCCGGGTGTTAATCCTACTAGTTGTGCAAGCTCTTCATAGGGCCGACTCCGTCCATTGTCCTCTTGAATGCGTCGCATAACCTGGGATACAACTTGACGCTGTTTTTTGGAAACCGTGGAAGTAGGTAACCCTTGCGATTGTTTTCGACTACGATATAATTTCATTAACATTTGTTTCATTAAACAGTCAAACTCCTGAGCCGTCCATTCATCCTTCTTGAACTTCGTTTCCAGTACCTGATTTAACAGTTGCTCAAGCTCGTAAACTTCCTCTAGATAAATAACTCGCTCAGGCAGCAGTTCATCTTTGTAAGGAGCAGCTTCCTGCTCTACTGTAAAATGGATAAAAACAACCGTCAATCTATTCTCGGGGTCTTGATCAGCTTCGGGTTGGTCACCGGGATGCACAAGGAAACAGGCACCTTTTTGAATAGGGTAGGCAATCCCATTGATACGCATCGTACCCTTGCCAGCTAAAGCACACCACAGGTCATAATCTTCCAGCGGAGCCGTACGCCAATTCCAGCCAATCTCGCATAAGGCTTTTCCACTATTATTAACGTCTATGATACTAAATTTCACTCAGGTCGCCTCCCTTTTGGGCAAGTTGGTGTAAACGCTAAGCTAATTTTTAATCTCAATAAAATGGCATTCGTAACAGCCGCGGCGCTCCATGCCTATGCGAGTTCCTTACTCTATAACGTCTCTGAAGTCAGTGTAAACCCTTCAATCACGACATCCTCGTCAACCTCGATCATGACACATCGTTTCCCTTGATAATTCACCTGTCTCACGAACTTTAAATCTTGCGGGCTTACCGTAATCGTCGCTACCTTCGTTTCAATTTTAATCGATTTCGATGTGAACTTTGGCATTACACTGCTTGCTTTGAGTTCGTAGTTTTTGTCGTCGACGACGTTTTGAAACGCGCGTTCTACTCTTTCCACCGTTACGTTTTCAACACCACTCGTCGCTAGAATACGTTCCACATCTTTGTAGTCCAACTTCGGAGGTTCTTCCTCCTCATTCGACTCGATGACGCGATGAATCTCCTCATATACATGTGCAATCTTAGCCGCATCCAATTGATCGCCAGCCAATTCATTTACGATGTCTTCAAAAATAGCTCTCTCTTCTAACGCTGTCACTGTTTTCTCAGCATTTAACACTTGGTCGATGAATTGCCAATTCGGTTCATGCGCTCTCCCCGAGCAATACAGGATGCGATTCACATCGGAATAGTTGTCCGTCACACTAGGATAGAAAAAACCTTGTTCCGGCGTATTCAATTTGATGATCGGATCTACGAAAACATTATATTTAAATTCTCTCTCCACATAGTCAAACATGAGTGTTTTCTTCTGTTGTTCCGTGGAATTCACGCTACATAGGATGAATAGATTCGAGAACATCTCATTCTTTTCGCTCTCCATGGCATCTTCATTCCTACTCTTGGTTGGATTGGAGTACTGGCCGCGAACAAAAGTAATCACCGTATCCTGTTCGTAGATGGTATCCGTGAGCATTTTCTCCACCAACAAAAGCATGAGATCTTGCCACTCTTCCGGGTTCCCCGTCACTAAACCTTGATGAAGAAGTACCTTTGTAGGCTGCTCCGCTTCCTCCTGAAACTTCAACTCATACATCTTCTGATCTAGTTCGCCGGTCAACAGTTTTTTGAAATTAGCCATATATAATTCCTGCTTCTCTCTGTCAACAAAGGAAAACGGTTGGCGCTCATAATGGTAAATCTCGTTTGTTTCTTTCATGATATACACGTTGAAAATATCGTGAATTTTAAGCATTTCGTTATCCAATTTAAAATGTTTACGAATGTGAGCGATTTCTTTCTTTATCATGGTTCGATAGACAACTCCTAAGAAGTGAAATTTGTCTTTCTGTGCGTTCGCACCAAAACAAAAGCCCTTCGTGAGAAGGGCTTCCAACTTTACTTCCTGTATGTTAAATCATATTGATAGATTTCTCAACCTATTTGAATATCTATCTTATCATGCTATCTAAAATCAGATGGAATCCGTTGCGCAACACCAGTCAATATGGCCGCTTCTATGACGGATTTGCGCACATTGGCAACGACATGATCGTTAAAAATACTTGGAATGATATATTGACTATTCAATTCCGACTCCGTAACGACGGATGCGATCGCACGCGCTGCCGCCAATTTCATCGGCTCATTAATTTGTTTGGCTCTGCAGTCCAGCGCTCCTCGGAAAATACCTGGGAATACGAGAACGTTATTGATTTGGTTCGGATAATCACTTCTCCCCGTTGCGAACACTTCCACATGCGGAAGGGCATCTTCAGGTCGCACTTCCGGATCTGGATTGGCCATGGCAAATACGATGCTGCGAGGGGCCATACTTTGGATATGTTCACTTGTCAGCAGACCGCCTCTGGATACTCCGATGAAGACATCTGTGTCTCGAAGAACCTCTGTTAACGAGCCTTGCTCACTTTCCACTTGAGGTTGATCCGCAAGCCATTGCCACATGGGATGTGCATAGGACTCTCCTCGAACAATCGCACCCTCACGATCCACGGGTACAAGGCGTGTGACACCCGCTCCCAGCAGCATTTTGCAGATTGAAACACCTGCTGCCCCAATCCCGTTGACGACGACGCGGACGGTTTCGATGCGTTTATTTACAACTTTAAGCGCGTTCAGCAAGCCCGCTAGGACAACAACAGCAGTCCCATGTTGGTCATCGTGAAACACAGGGACACTTAGCTCTTCAGCCAGTCTCTGCTCGATCTCGAAACACCGCGGGGAACTGATATCCTCCAAATTGATTCCGCCAAAAATCGGACTGATCCTTTTGATCGTCTGAATGATTTCCTCCGTATCCGTCGTGTCCAGACAGATTGGGAACGCATCGACATCTCCCAGCTGCTTGAATAGCATAGCTTTCCCTTCCATAACGGGTGCGGCTGCCATCGGACCGATATCACCCAGCCCAAGAACGGCCGTCCCATCCGTGACGACGGCAACCGTATTGCGCTTAATCGTCAGCGAATACGACTTCTTTGGGTCCTCATGAATGGCTTTACATACTTTAGCCACGCCCGGTGTATACACACGTGCCAAATCATCTCGATTTTTAATGGACATCGTGGGTTGAACCTTAATCTTTCCACCTAAATGCGCTAGAAATGTGCGATCTGACACATGAATCAACTTGATGCCTGTTTGCTTCTTCAAGGACTCCACGATGACGGTTTCAACGGAATCTGCTGCCTCTACCGTAAGATCCCGTATCGACGAGGATTGTCCAGGACGAATGACATCGACCGAGGTAATATCCCCGCCTAAGCTGCTTATGGATGCAGCTACCTCGCCAAAACTAGTTTGTTCGTGATCCAATTCCATCCGAATGATGACGCTCGTATTGGCCATTAAGATCGCCACCTTTCTTTATGCTAATTACTTAACGGTTCGGTGAATGCGCACCGCGCTATAAGCTCGAGCGCTCGTCTCCCTCGCTATCTCGCTGCTAAGGCCTGTGTGCGACGCTGGATCGAGCAACTTTCTGATCGCGTTAGCATCCAGATGCTTATTGACATGCGGGTCTTTCGACAGGACGTCATAGAAAGTTGTAGTAAATCCGCTTGCCGCCACTTGGTGGGCCGCTTCATGCACAACTTCATGCGCGACTTGACGACCCAACGTATCGGCCAGCGTCATCATAACCGCTTCCGCATTAATGAGACCTCCAGATATCGTTAAGTTCCTTTGCATATTTGCCGGGTACACTTCTAGACCGCTAAGAACGCTATGAATCGCACTCAGGATTTCTCCCGTTAAAATCGTGCTTTGCTCCAAGGCTGTTTGCATCATGGCAAATCGTGCACCGTCCACCTCATGGGAATGAATCATGGCCTCCAGTGCGATAGGCACGTTTGCTCGAATACGAGCGGATTTGGTAACAACTTCCATACACTTCTTCGCATTTCTTTTTTGCGGCATCGTTGAGCTGCCTACATCGCCTTCTGGCAAACTTTCGCTGACTTCTGCAAACTCTGTTGCCATTAAACGCGCAATTTCTTCTGCAATCGAAGTCAAAGAAGCGGCGATCATGCCAAGCAGCAATAAATACTCAGCAAATTGGTCAACAATGCTTCTGCCTGGCACCGTCATTGGTGCCAAGTTAAGATGCCGTGCAACGCCTTCCTGAACTGCAGGACCAATGCTGCCCAAGCTGGCATAGTTGCCAACAGCGCCTCCCATCATGACGGTCAGCATACGTGGTTTGAGTTGCTCCAATCGCTCCAAATGGCGAATCATCACATCCGACCAATTGGCGACCTTAAAGCCGAGCGTGATTGGGACGGCTTGCTGCCAATGCGTACGTCCCGCCATTACCGTGTCTGCGCTCTGCGCACCTAATTGCGCCAAAGCTTCCAATACGTCGCACATCTGCTCCTTCAAAATGGCTACAGCAGCGCGATAGCCGAGAACATCCCCGTTCTGCTCAATGTTCTGCGAGGTTGCCCCCCAATGGACAAAACCGCCATCCGGCTCCCCAACCATGCGAGACATCTCGGATACGATCGGCATCATAAAATGCCCCGTTCTAGCTTGGTCCGCCTCGAGTCGCTCAATATCCATCAATTCTACGTCTGCTGCCTTGGCGATCTTATCAGCTGCCGCTTGCGGGATGAGACCAAGCTCAGCCTGAGCCAGCGCCAAGGCTGCCTCTACTTCCAGGTAACGTTGCAATCGCGAGCGCATAGAGAAAATTTCCTGCAACTTGTTCACATGGTTGTTCAGCATTGAATCCATACTCCTTCTATTTGTAGGTAGAAATGAGACTAGGGGGATTTATGAAATCCCCCCAGCTTCATGCACCTATTATTTTTTGGCTTGTTTATTTTTCAAATACCAATCTGTCGCCTCTTGGATGACTTTGTCTCCACCGCGCTTTTTCCAATCTTCAACGAACTTATCGAAGCTGTCGATCGTCTCGCGTCCCGTTAGAATCTTGGCTGCCAACTCCATCCACAGTCCTGTAAATTGAAGCTCAGGCTTCATTTCAAGGGACGGCGGAATCGGCATATCCAATCCATCGTTGACTCTGCCTTCGCTCGTTGCGATTTTAAGCGCGGTCGGTACTAATTGACCATTTTCACGTGCCTTCATGAATTCTTGATCATGGATATAGCTTGGACCAATGAATCTTAACCATTGGGTATGCATTTGGTCTCTGTCCGAGTCTGCTTTCGTCGCCCAAGGCTTAGGCACCATCTTGCCGTTGTCTACGGTGTAATCATCACCCTCAAGTCCGTAGTTCAAGAACTTTTGAGCTTCATCCGATAGGAACCATTCCAAGAATTTCAATACATGCTCTGGATGCTTATTACTTTTCGGAATGACCCAAGTTGACAATGGATCCACTTTCGACCCGATCAAGTTACCGCCTTTTCCGTCTGGTCCCGTTGGGGCAGCAATGTTGATGAATTCAACTGGTGGCGTCAGCTTTTTATACGCTGTTGCTGTTTTGTCCGGATATTCAGCAGAATGAATCCACATGCCGGCACGCTGTGTATTTTCTATTTTCGTTACCCAATCAGCAGGCGTATTAAGGAAAACTTCTTTATCAATCAAATTTTCTTGATACATTTGCAAATGCAATTTCAAAGCATCCTTCATTTGCGGGCGAATAAAATTAGGTACAAGCTGGTTGTCTACAAACTTCCATCCCTCTGGGCTCACATCATATGCGCCAAAGAATGCGTAACCAAAGTCAAAGTTTTTACGACCAATAAAAGGAATTTCATCTGCTTTGCCGTTGCCGTTAGGATCTTTATCTCTAAATGCGCGCAGCACATTCAAGTACTCGTCAACCGTTTTTGGAGCCTGTAATCCAAGCTTGTCCAGCCAGTCCTTGCGCATGTAAACAATGCGGTTATTCGGCGTTGGCGCTTCACGTGGAATCGCATAAATTTTTCCGTCCTTACTCACGAGTGACGAATCCCACATATCCTTGCTAATTTTTGTTTTCAAGCTCGGTGCATATTTATCAATCAATTCATTCAGCTCATAAAAGGCCCCGTTGCTTAGTGCCGATGCTACTTCAGGTGACGTAATCCCGTTAACAGCCTGGATGGCATCTGGAAGATCGCCTGAGGCAAACAACAGATTCAATTTTTTCGTATAGTCACCTTGGTTGATCGTTTCAATACGGACATCTGTTTTCGATAACTCACGCAGCTTTTTGACATACTTGTCATCGCTAATGTTCGGCGAAGACGTTACGTACGGCATATTGCGATCTCCCATAATCAACTTAATGACTGGCGGAGCTGCCGAAGCCCCGTTCTTTTCATTAGTCCCCTTAGCCTCGTCTTTATTACCACATCCTGCTAGTACACTTCCAGCTACTGAAACACAAGCAACTACTGTTAACGCTTTTTTGTACATGATCCGAAATCCCCCTATTTAGGTTGAAATTGTAAGATTAACCTTTCACCGAACCAATCATTGCGCCTTTAACGAAATGCTTCTGAATAAATGGATAGATGAGCATGACTGGCACGGTTGCCACGATAATGGTAGCCATTTTAATGCCTTCTGCCGACGAGAGCGACGTGAGGAAGTCTCCGGCGTTATCTTGCGTGACCAATTGTCTTAATTTCACTTGCAGCGGAAACAGTTCAGGATCACGCAGGTACATCATGGCGGCGTAATAACCATTCCAGTTAGAGACGGCATAGAACAACCCGATCGTTGTCATAACCGGCATAGATAGGGGCAATACAATGCTCCAGAGCGTTCGGTATTCATTGCATCCGTCAATCTTTGCTGCCTCCGTCAATCCATCCGGAATCCCTTGAAAAAATGAGATCATGATGAGTAGATTAAACCCACTAATCATAGATGGAATCATAACGGCCCATAAGGTATCCAACATGCCTAACGACTTGACGAGCAAATAGGAAGGAATGATTGGAGCCGTAAAGATCATTGTGAACAATACGATGAGAAGAATTGTCGATCTTCCCTTTAAGTCGCGTCGAGCAAGCCCATAAGCCATAAGCGTCGAAAAAATCAAGCTGATCGCCGTTCCCAGGACTGTGATATACACGGTAACACCGAAAGCTTTCCAAAAACCTACGTTTTTAATGACAGCGACATAGTTCTCAAAAGTAAAGTTAACAGGGAAAACGGTGACTTCCCCTTGTAAAATCGCATTGCCTCCGCTGAACGAGCCTGCTGCAATGTTTAGAAATGGCAGCAGCACAGCGATTGAAACAAGCGAAAGAAATGCATAGTTGAAGATGTCAAACCATTTGCGAGATGGATTGATGCTTCTCATAATCCAATCCTCCTAGTAAATCGAATCTCCTGTTGTCTTCTTGCTAATGGTGTTTGCTCCCAAGATGAGAACGAGACCCACAACGGATTTGAACAATCCGATTGCCGTTGTATAGCTGTACCTTCCGTTGAGTAATCCGACTTCGTAAATGTAAGTATCCAGAATATCGCCGGCATCCTTCACGAGAGGATTCAGCAACACATAAATTTGCTCGAAGCCAAGATCCAGAATGTGTCCTATTTTGAGGAGCAGCAGTACCATGATCGTCGGCATCAAGGCCGGTATCGTTACGCTAAACACTTGCCGAAACTTGCCAGCTCCATCCATATCAGCCGCTTCATACAACTCCGGATTAATGCCTGTCAAGGCCGCTAAGTAGATAATCGTTCCCCAACCGACTTCTTTCCAAACGCCAGAAACGACGACAATACTGCGGAAATACTCCGGTTTTTGCATAAAAAACACACTTTCTAAGCCAAACAAATTCAAAAAATGATTGACCAGACCCGATTCTGGCGAGAGCAGGGTTATCATCATGCCGCCCAAAATAATCCAGGATAAAAAGTGTGGAACATACAATACGGTCTGCATCACTCGCTTAACGAAAACTTTGCGAATCTCATTCAGTAAGAGTGCAAGAATAAGCGGCGCAGGGAATCCAAAGACGAGTTGATACAAGCTGATAAGCAGGGTATTACGCAGAATTCGGTAAAACTCAGGATACGTAAATAGCTGCTGAAAATGCGCAAATCCAACAAACTCACTTCCAGTTATTCCTTTGAAAGGGGTATAATTCTGGAAGGCTATAACACTGCCGGCTAAAGGGATGTACTTGAAGATGAGAAAAAACAATAAGCCTGGCACGATCATGGAATATATTTGCCAATTTTTCTTTAGATAATTTGACTGATTAACCACGATGTCGACCTCCTTCCTTTATGTTGTTTTCATTGTAATTGTCGCGCAAAGGAAGGTACATGTGATTTAAGCGGCACAAGTTGTCATTTTTTCGCTAATTATTCCTCTAAAGAAGATAGGTTTAATCGTGTGCGATATTCCTTTGGGGAATACCCGTAAAACTTTTTGAATGTTTTTGTAAAATGCGCATAATCCGCATAACCGCATTGGAATGCGGCTTCATACATTTTGCAAGAAGAATCCGCCAGCAATGATTTAGCGTGCTCCATACGGAGCTTCGTCACGTACTGAGTGAAGTTCAAACCGAGCGATTGCTTAATATTTTCACTCGTATACGAAATAGATAACTTCAGCTCATCAGCAACGGCTTGCAGCGTCAAATTCTCATCATAGATATGGTGGTGGATATAAGCCAGCGCTTTCTTCATCGTCAGCGCGATGCCGTGACTTCTGACATCCGTCATTCGCAGCATCCACTCGCTGACTTGTTTGCGTACACGCGCCCTTAACTTGTCAATCGTATCTTCTTCCATAAATGGCACCGGAGCTGTTAATTTTTCTTTAAAGTCAGGAGAGATGGCGATTAGCTCGTTAAAGGCAAATGCCAGCATGTTGACATAGAAGGTTTTGTAACTGTCCAATTGGTCACCAAACTTTTCCGCCATATACCTATAGATATCATCCAAAAGCGAGACGATGGCAGCTCCATCCATGTCACGCAGCAGGTGAGACAGTAGCTCCCCTTGTTGGGTACAATACCAAAGCGACTCTTGGCGCTGTTCCTGCATGAGCTTTTGTCGGTTTCTTTTATTCACGATTTTCTCTAACATGTTCTCCAATTGCTCCGGAACGATCGGCTTCAATAAGTAATCGGTAACTCCGTAGCGAAGCGCTCTTTGTGCATATTCAAATTCGCCATAGCCGCTTAAAATGATCACTTCCGCTTCATTGCCACTATCACGCAAGGCTGAGACTAAACTCAGTCCATCCATGACTGGCATACGAATATCAGTTATTAAGAGATCAACCGGGTTTGATTGCATATAGGCCAACGCATCACGGCCGTTCGTAAACACTTCTATCACTGTGAAGAGATTCGTTCTCTCCACGATCACCTTCAAACTTTTCTTGATCATGGTCTCATCATCAGCAAGGATCGTTTTCAGCATCTTCATTTCCTCCCATACTTACAGGTAAAAGCACTTCTATGCAGGTGCCAAGACTGCTCGAACTTGATATGAATAGCCCGTACGGTTCGCCAAAACTTAAACGCAGACGATGGTGAACGTTCCACAGGCCTACATGCCCCGACTGGTTATCTAGATCGCCCTCTTGTCCAGACATGTTATATGTGACCTCTTCTGAAGACTGAAACGCCGCGTTCAATGTCTCCATGACGGAAGCTGGCATGCCTCCCCCCTGATCCACAATGAAGATACGATAACCTTTCGGCGTAGGCACACCTTTAATGCCAATAAAATCCGGATAACGTTCATGCTTTTCGTAAGCATGGCGGAATACATTTTCAACAAGCGGTTGTAAAGTAAGGCGAAGGGTTTGAATATAGGCCATATCCTCCCATTCGAATTCCAATTGAACGGTTAGATGTTCATAACGTTCTTTTTGAATGTCCAGATACGTTTGAATATGCTTCATCTCCTCATGCAAAGAGACTTTCTCGCCATCGCTTGTAATGCTATACCGAAAAATAGCCGCAAGCGAAGTAGCCATCCTGCTGATTGGCATCACATTTTCCAGAATTGCATAGGAATTGATGACCTCGAGTGTGTTGTATAGGAAGTGGGGGTTGATTTGGGCTTGCATAGATTTGAGCATCGTCTCTCTTTGTTTGATCACGAGTTCCTTCTCCCTGATTTCGGACGTATGAACTTCATCAATCAAATTGTGCAACTTCTCAACCATGTGATTAAAACTTGCATTCAACTCGTTAAGCTCGTCCTGCCTATCTGGATTCACATGAGCGCGCACGAACATTTCCCCGCGACCTGCTCTTTTCATAAGCGAACTCAATCGGGTCAGCGTATTGGTGAGGCGGAGCGAAAATCCGCCGAGAACAAGCAAAGAAATAAGCGTAACGCCTATCAAAATAAAGATGGTCAAATTACGCAATTTAAATAAATCACCGGTCAATTCGGCAAGCGGGATCTCGGAGATCAGCGTCCATTCGGTTAAGGGGGATTTCTCAAACACGATCAGCTTTTTAATCCCGGAATCCTTCACGATTAACGAACCCTTCTCCCGATTGTTAATACTGTTGTTGTACCATTCTGGAACTTGAGTACCAATCAGCACTTGATCCGGATGAAGCATGATTTTGCCTTCTTTATTTGCGATCCAAGTTGAACCCGACTGACTCGAGCCGATCTTACTTATAAAGGCAGCAATTTCATTCAGGCGAAGATCGATAACCATAAGCCCTTTTGTGCTTTGCGCTTTATTATTCGTGAGAATTCTAGTAATGGTAAGGATCGGTATTTGATTCTCCCAACGCACATGATTATAATTAACTTTCCGCTCATCGCTTGGCTCGTGATGGGCTAGATCTCGGCTTGCCCACACGTCCATCGTCGTACCCAGATTAGAAACGACCGCTCCATTACCTGAGTAGATGGAGAACCCATAAATTTCTTTTCTGCCATAGATAATTTGATCGATCACTTGATTTTGAATTTGGTTGGTCATGTAAAATCGTTGATAAATATCGTCAGGTGGCACACTCATAAAGGCCTGAATTAGCGGATGCGTAATATAAGGCAGGGTGCTGCGTTCTAAGTCATTGAAATAATAATTCAAATAACTACTCGCCTGCTGAATGGATTTCTGCGCAGACGCTATGGCGTTATCTTCAATCGTCTCCGTTGAGCGCTGATACCAAATAAATCCAAACAGTATAAAGGGAAGCAGAAAAAAGAGTGTAAATAACAGGATGAGTCTCATCCTAATCGAAATAAATTTGAACGGAAGCTTGCGCATGGATTACCCGCCTTATGTAGGAAAATAGTATAAAAAAACCGTCCGTATTTAACCGGACGGTTTTTTCGTTCGAACCCGTAGTTACCTTCTGTATGTTAATTCAAATCTATTGATTTCTCAACAATTTTAAGCATTTATTTAAAATAATAATTAGAAATATGAAACAACTCCTAGGCTGCTCCGGCTTCGGAAAGTCAGAATCTAAAAAAAGATGCGGTTACGCATCTTTTTCCACTAGAGAAGTCGCTGTCTATTAGGAAGGATGCGAATATGCATCTTTTTCACAACATTTTAATCTTTTTATGGCGTATCGGTAAAAAAGGATGTATATTCGCAGCAATTCCTCTATAAACGGTCTATTCTCCTTAAAAAGATGTATTTTTGCAGTTCTTTGCTCATTTCGAGATGCTTAATGGGAAGAAAATAGGGATAAGCCTTCGCTTACCCCAAAAAACATATAAATTCTTATATGTGTGCAAAACACGTAAGGCATCCCTAAGAACACACCAGCATTTGAACTTCACTTTCTTTCAAAGCCTCGTGAAGTTCACCTTCCGGATACCTGTCTGAAATAATGCGATGAACGTCACCGATTTCAGCAAATGAGAATAGATCCCGAACGCCATACTTCGTGTGATCCATCATCATATTCACTTCAGACGCTTGTTCCATAACAAGCGTTTTGATTTCGGCTTCATGCATATTCGAATTGCTGAATCCATGTTTGATCGTGAACCCCGTAGTACCAATAAATACGCGGTCAAAAGCCATTTTGGCAATCGTGACGGAAGCGACAGGCCCTACGAGTGTCGAGGTTTTATCCAGGAGCATGCCCCCCACGACAATCGTTGGAATCTGCTTGCCTTGCAGCTCCGCAGCAACATTAAGCGCATTGGTAACCACCGTAATTGGCATATTCGGTGTTAGATATCTGGCAACTTGAAGTGTCGTTGAACCTCCATCCAGAAAGATGGATTCCCCTTCTTTAATGAGCTGTGCAGCGCGGAGGCCCATTTTCATTTTCTCTTCCATCATGACACCTGTACGATCCTGCAAGGCAATATCCTTGCCCATGAGGATAGCACCACCAAAGGTTCGTCTAAGCATCCCCATCGTCTCAAGTTTCTCTATATCACGACGTATTGTCATTTCAGTGACATCAAACATTTCTTTCAATTCAGCAATTCGAATCTCTCCATCGAGTGCCATCCGATCTAAGATTTGCTGCTGCCGACCATTGATTTGATTTGTTATCATGGAGAACCCCCGTTAATGTTTCTTTTCACCTTATTATCCCAATCATTTCACTGAGGTTCAACCTGATTTCATCGAGCCCTACACATCTTCATGAATGAGGGGCATACGTTGTATGCGCAGATCCGTAAAAATATCCAACTCATCCCGACTCGTACTTGAAAATTCGGAAATGATAGCCCCCTCATCACCGGCTTGAAACCAATGCTTAATCCCAGGTTCAATCGTGTATTGCTCACCCGGATGCAGGATGATTTCATTCATGACGGTGTAGAAATCCTCACTGCCTGAAGGTACAATCGCCGATATCTCTGACGTAAGCTCCCCCTCTACATATAAATAGACGACCCCTGCACGGCAGCGAAAAGTTTCCATTTTACCCGGTTCATTTGCGATTCTAGGATGAAGATGCTCAGGACAAGTTTGTCGCGGAAATAGCACTAAATCTTTGGCACAATAACGATCAGTATTGATATAAGTAATGAGCTCCAGCCCTTGTACCTCAAGCTGTCCCAGTCCAAAGTCTGCCACTTCAATGCGCGCAATTTCTTCCTGAGTGAGTTGAATGCCTAATGATGTCAACATCTGTTCAGCCCGCAGCTGAGCTTGCCCAATTTCACTTCGCTTCATTCGCTTCAACACCCTCTTTCGGAGACTTATGATGAGGTCCTATCCATATCTGATCCTCATGCAAATGCCAATTGACCAGCTTCAACTTCGTCTCACGCTTCTTCCATCCTCTGTACATTCGGTCCTGTACGACTGCCATTTCGGGTATGCCACTGGTAGCATCCGCCTGTTCAACATTAAAAGCCCCCACGCCAACAGCGCTTTGCAGTGACTCCTTCAGTGTTAATCCCCTTGTCAGACCGAAAAGGAAACCTGCAATGGTACAATCGCCAGCTCCTGTTGTACCTACGACATCGACTTCATAACAGGAGGATAGCATTTCGCAGTTTAACCAATCATCGAGCAGATACTGCTTGGGAGAACTTAATCCCATCTGCGCCAATCTCTTCTGATCTGAAGTTGTTCGTACGTATACCCCATGCTCACCTAGCTTAATGACCACAATCGCCACTCCCATCTGGATGAGTTCAGCGGATAATTGAGCTAATAATTCAACATCTACATAAGACAACAGGTCGCCATCTGGACTCGCTTTTTCCATATGGTCGTAATGCTCTCGGTCGAGCATATACACAATTTCCTCAAAACTAGGTAAAAACACATCAACAAACGGCAGGGTTTGCGTCAGAATGGCTCGCCAGTTAGCCCTTCCAGCATCGGATTCTGGATCAGGTTTGGCCAAATCAAGCGAAACCGTCAATTCACTCTCTTTGACTCTCTTTAATAAGGATAGGAGTTCCCCACCCTCATTCTCGAACATTCTCTTCATGAGAGGTGGATAGCCAAAATGAAACAGCTTTGCTCCTTGCAAGTGTTCCTGTTTCAAATCAGAAGCCGCATACGTATCATTAGCTCCTGTCGCGTGAAGAAACATCCGATCCATATTCGGTGGACTAATGACGATGGAATAGGAGCTATCAGCCTCAGGAGATACAATCATTCCCTCGACTAGCGCAGGCTCCTGCTGCCTCAACAGGGTAAGTATCGCTTCACCGAAGGGGTCCGCACCTATCTTCCCCATTAATTTCACCTTACTTCCCAGACGGTGAAGCGCAATTCCGGTGTTCGAAACCGCACCTCCGGTCGAAATAACCGCTGGGCCGATATTCACAAGCTTCCCAGGTGATAGCAGCTCAGCTATACTCGTTTGTTTCTCGTCCATCGTTGGAATAATATCCAAGCAAATATGTCCAGCCACGACGACTTCCGCTTTGCCGCTCACAGTTATTCCTCCCAATGTAACGCAATGGTTTGACCCGTTCGATTGGATGCTAACGCGGCTGTAAACACCTGATGACTAGATGCCGCTTCTTCTGGTGTAGCGCAATAAAAAGGCTGCGCCATCTCCTTACCATGTGTTAACTCATCACAGAATGCAGCCCACATCTGTAAGATCGAATCCGAGAAGCCGAACTCAAAGATAGCTCCAGTAATGGTGCTGTACGCTGATTTATATGGAGCATCAGTCACATGCCAAGACTGTACTCCGCCAGAGCTGTAAGGCAATGAACTCACTTGCTTAGGATTCTTCGTAGTAAATTCCGCTGAGAATTTCGTACCCGTAATTCGAATGAACCACGTATTCGCATGTCCTGGGGCAATACGCTTGGTCGAGATGACCATCGGAAATTGCTGATCACCGGTGTCAACTTCACAGGCCAATATCGCATTATCCCACGTTTCGCAAGGAACCATTTCTCCCTTGCCATCGGGCCGCTCTGGTACAATTTTGGATAATAAAGCTCTCACGGATTTCGGTCTCCAACCAAAACGCAGGGGCAAATGAAGAACGTGCATCCCTAGATCGCCCATACAACCATATTCGCCATTCGTAGCGATACGCCTCTTCCAATTGATTGGTTTCGTGGGATCCAAGTCACTTGAATGCCAGAATCCAGCCTCAATTTCAATGATCTTTCCAAATTTATTCGCAGCTACCCACTGAACAATCTGTTGAACACCTGGGAAGAATGGAAATTCAGATGAGCAGCGGACGATAACATGTGGATTTCGTTCAATGGCTTGCATAATCAATGTATTGGCCGCCTGATCGATACCGAATGGCTTCTCACCTAGCAGATGTTTCCCTGATTCAATAATATCGATATAGATTTGAGCATGTAGATTGTGGGGAACCGCACAGTAAATCGCGTCTATATGGGGGTTAGCAAGCATTTCCCTATAATCGGTATAGGTGGCTTCCACACTGGATACGTTGTCTTGGAACCACTCCGTCGCTGCGGGGTTGGCATCACAGACAGCTACGATTCTGGGCTCACTGTCGATCCCGGTAAGATGGCACCATCTTGCTGCACTGCTCGCAAATTCTTTGCCCATGAGTCCGCAACCGATAACGCCAAACCGAATAATTTTCCTTTTCAAAATGTGATCCCCTCCACCTAGAACGTAAAGTTATTGACGCAATAACACCAGTGCCTTTTCTGCTGATACCCCATGATGAACAATGGACATTAAAGCTTTGGTCATGCCAGCTGGGTTCGGATGTTGAATGACATTGCGGCCATACACAATACCCGATGCGCCTTGCTTCATCAGCTCCACCGTACGGCTCATAATTTCCTCATCGCTGGCTCGCCCTCCGCCCCGGACAAGGACTGGAATACCCGAAGCAATCCCAATGACACGATGATATTCTTCCACATGATCACAAGGGTCCGCTTTAATCACATTTGCACCAAGTTCTACTGCCTGCCTAACGAGCGGCATAATCTTGTTAATATCGCCATCGACCATATAACCGCCTTTCGCTTCATTAGCTAGCATAACTAAAGGCTCCACCATGAGCGGCATGCCATACTTTTCACATGCTGTTTTGAGCAGTGATACATTTTTCACACATTGATAATGAAGTTGGGGTTGATTCGGTAATTGCAACAGATTCACACATACAGCCACCGCATCCATCCGGACTGCTTGCTCAATCGCGTTGTCGATCAGTTCGCTAAAAAGAAATGTAGGAAGCACCTGCCCATAAATATTGGCAACATCTGTACGAAGAACAAGACCTGGTTTGTTGCTTCCCGGTATGGCTTGAAGATGGTTGGCTTGACCTATGCTCAGCTGGATACAGTTAGGACCCGCATTCACAATGGTTTCAATGGCTTGCTTCATATTTTCGATACCGGTTAAAAACTGAACTTCATTAAAGAAGCCATGATCGATGGCCACATCAAAGCATTTCCCCTGTTCACTAAACATGCGATTTAATCTTGGTTGAACAGACATGTCTACCACCCTTTCCCATGTGTTTTAAAATAACAAAATTAAGTTCGTTTATAACATTATAGTAGGTTGTTTTATAACATATGTCTATCTATTTTTCTATAAAAAAATACGAGCTCCTAGATTCAACTCTAGGGCTCGTATGTCCTCCATTATGCCTCTGGCTCAAAATCCTCCGTAAATAAGGTGGCACAAAATTGGCTCAGGCTTGTGCCGGTTTTTTTCTTAAACATTTTTCCGAACGTGTGAATATCACTATAGCCAACACGTTGTGCAACCTCGCTAGGTGTCAGCCCTTCATGAACGGCCAGCTCCTTCGCCTTCTCAACCCGGAGATGAATCTGGTATTGAATCGGCGTCATCCCGAACGTCTGTTTAAACTGCACAATTAAATAATCGCAGCTAAATCCGCAAAGTGCTTCCAGATCTTTAATTTTCACTTCTTCGGCAAAATGCTCAATGATGTAGTTTTTGACCAGTACTAACCTTGTAAAATTGTTCCGCTGTGCCACGGTTGCCTCTTGTTCACTTCGCTCTCCAGCTAAGGAGTTGAACGTAAGCAACAGCTCCATCAGCAGCGTCTGCGCATGCAGTTGATGCACCAGTCCTGGCTGTCGATAATGGACAACGAGGGAAGTCAGCTTGCGCTCAATCTCATGACTAGTAAAGTTGCCCAAGTAGTTCGTCGTCGACACCAAGTCATCTAAGGGGAATGCGCTTTGACCAAAATGAAATACCAATGACAAACACAAATACGGCTCGCCTGGAATGGTGGACACACTGTGCCTTTCACCAGGTCTGTGAAAAATGAGATCGCCTTTTCGTGTCAAATAAGGGTTGCCTTCAATGGTATATTGGGCGCTTCCATTTAATACATATTGCAGCTGAAATTGTTTGAGAACGCGGTTATAAATCCCCCATCCGGCTGGAGCATTGAACGTATGCGCTAAGGTAATATAGGGTGGGAAATACGTATCAATTAATTCGCTGAGCGTGTCATTGGGACTTAAATAATAGAGCGGTTTCTTCGGCATCCGCAGCTCCCTCCTTCTCTAAGAATTGTACCTGATTTAAATTGAATTAACCACGATTTTGGACACCACATTGCGGATTTATACTAAATACAGTCTCTTACTAAGCTTCTATAATGAGAAATGTAAGCCTTTACTGTAGACATTTCGATGTTGGAGGAGATTCGTATGAGCGCAGCTACAAGCCATAAAAGGGATTATAGTTTGACAGGTACAGAACGATTGCGAGCGTTGGAAAAAGGACTTGCCTCCGCTCAGTGGTATGCCAGCCCCATTTCACGGAAACGGCTCAAAGAGCTGATGCAGCGTCGCAACGGACCGGCCATCCGCGATACACTCATTTGGTTTGCTTTATTGATCGGTACCGGCGTGCTGGCCTTCTATTCTTGGGGTACCTGGTGGGCCATTCCGGCCTTCTTCGTTTATGGGATTTTGTACTCATCCCCCGGTGATTCCCGCTGGCACGAGTGCGGACATGGCACTGCGTTCAAAACGTCGTGGATGAATGAAGTCATCTATCAAATCGCTTCATTTATGGTTCTACGTCCCGCAACGCCTTGGCGCTGGAGTCACACACGTCATCATACCGATACGTACATTGTCGGTCTTGATCCGGAGATTGCTCAGCCCCGTCCGCCCGTTTGGCGCATTATTCTCATGGAGTTCTTTCATTTATACGGTGGGCCGAAGGATATCAAACGCATGATTCTCCATTGTTTTGGCATTGTGGATCCGGAGCAGCGCACCTATTTGCCCGAATCGGAATTCCGCAAAACATTCTGGGAATCACGTGTGTATGTGCTCATTTTCTTGGCTGTTATCGGACTTTGTCTCTATACCGGGAGCATACTACCCGCGATGTTCATCGTTCTACCTTCATTCTACGGTGCTTCGCTCATGCTCACATTCGGATTAGTCCAGCATCTCGGTCTGCACGAGGATGTGCTTGATCATCGCTTGAACGCACGTACGATCTATATGAATCCGGTATTCCGATTCCTTTACTGGAATATGAACTATCATATTGAGCATCACATGTTTCCAATGGTACCGTATCATGCGCTGCCTAAGCTGCACGAGGAACTCAAATCGGACTTCCCTCAACCAAACCGCAGCGTATGGGAAGCAGTAAAGGAAGTAACGGTTGCCCTTATTCGGCAAGGCAAGGATCCTAGTTACACGATTCAGCGTGTGCTTCCTGCAACCGCACAGCCTTACAAATATGGTCCTACAAGTGAGGAACGAGAAGAAGGAAAGAATTTAGGGAGGGCACAATAATGCAACTAGAAGGATGGACATACGCATGTGAGGCAGACGCCGTGGACGAGGAGGATGTGATTCGCTTTGATTCCGGCAGACGATCCTTTGCGATTTATCGTTCGGAAGATAGCAACTATTATGCAACTGATGGCTTTTGCACGCATGAGAAGGTGCATTTGGCCGATGGCCTTGTCATGGGAGATATTATTGAATGTCCCAAACATAACGGCAGGTTCAACTACAAAACAGGTCAGGCAAAGAAAACGCCTGCATGCGAGCATTTAATTACGTACCCTGTCCAAGTCACGAACGACGGCAAGGTTTACATCAAAATCGACTAGGGGGCAAAACGTTGTGCGAACAGGTGGCATGGTGATTATCGGCGCTGGAGAAACCGGCGCAAGCGCAGCTCGAACTCTGCGTGAAGAAGGCTGGCAAGGCCCAATTACCCTCATTGGTCAGGAAAAACTTGCGCCCTATGAGCGCCCCCCTCTATCCAAAGGAGCTTTGGCTTCGGGAAGCGATGCTGCTCCTACTTATATTTTAAATGAACATGCGTTGGATGAGTTAGCGATTACATGGGTGCGAGATGTGCTTGCCGTGCAGATTGACCGCGAGCACCAAACCGTTCGGCTTGCAGATGGACAGGAAATCGCCTATGTTAAGCTGCTCCTTGCAACAGGCGCAAGTCCGCGCAAGCTCACGCTCGAAGGCTCCGACACCACCGGGGTCATGGTGTTGCGGACCTATGCGGACGCCGAGAAGCTCCGCACGAGGCTGGAGGCCGGACGCCATCTCGTCGTCATCGGCGCCGGCTTTATTGGCCTCGAGGTCGCAGCCAGCGCCCGCGAGCGAGGCTGTGAAGTGACCGTCCTCGAGGTCGGTCACCGTATTCTGATGCGCGGGGTTCCCCTGGGCATCGCGCAAGCTGTGGAAGCCCGGCACCGAGAGGCCGGGGTGAATTTTCAGCTCGGCGTCGGCATCGCACGCATCGAGGATGTGGAAGGCGAGCAGCGGATTACGCTCGCGGATGGCGCAGTGCTGCGATGCGACGCGATCATCGCAGGCATTGGGGCGATACCGGAGACGAGTCTGGCCACAGCATGTGGACTGGACGTGGGCAACGGTATCCATGTGAATGATCGGCTCGCCACGAGCGATCCAGCGATTTATGCGGCGGGAGACTGCTCCGCGTTCCCGCATGAGGTGTACGGCGGCACACGCATCCGGCTGGAAGCGTGGCGCAATGCCCAAGAGGGCGGCGCCCATGCCGCGCGAAATATGCTCGGCGCGGATCAGCCGTACGAGGCGATTCCGTGGTTCTGGTCGGATCAGTATGAGCAGACGCTGCAGGTTGTTGGTCTGCCAGATGCCAGTTCGATAACCGTTCAGAGCCATGCTGACGACGGACGATTGTTCTTTTTCCACTTGGATAGCTCGCATCACTTGGTGGCTGCAAGCGGCATCGGTTCAGGAATTGCCAAAGACATTAAGCTAGCCGAAATGCTCATTCTGAAGCATGCTGTTCTAGATCCGAGCAGGCTCGCTGAGCCCTGCCTTAATTTAAAAGCGCTGCTGAAGGAGTTGACTTAAAATGGCTTCTGCAACTTGGCGGGAATCCGTGTACAAAGGCATGCGCAGCGTTGTTGGCGAAACCTCTGAACTGCGTGTAGAGATCGTGCCTGGTCGTGGAGGCAAGCTTGTTTCCTACTTGAGTAAATCCTCTGGCAAGGAGTGGGCTTTCCAAACCGAGGTGCCCTGGCAGCCATTAACATACGGCATGATGTGGGATCAAGGGGATCGCAGCGGGTGGGACGAAATGTTTCCAACCATTCTCTCCTGCCCCTGTCCAGATGAGCCGTGGCGTGGCACCCAATTCCCTGATCATGGAGAGGTTTGGACCCTCCCCTGGTCTTATGAGCTTCATACATATAGCGTACGTATGTGGGTTCATGGCGTAAAAGTACCCTACCAGTTCTTTAAGTCCTACACGATAAGCGGCGGCATGCTGCACACGACCTATGAAGTACACAACCCCACACCGCATCCTTTCTCTTATCTTTGGTGTGCGCATAATTTGCTTGCAATAAGTCCTGGTATGCAACTGCTCATTCCCCCTCATTTGGACACCGTGCAATATCAATATTCACATCAAAATCGGTTAACACCGAAGCCTTACGGACGTTCTTCCTTTCCACTCGTCAAGGGCACCTCTGTGGATTTATCGATGATTGAACCTAACCTTGGCCAACATGCCGAGAAATATTGGTTTGAAGGCGATCTAACTGAGGGACGCACAGGCATATTTGATCCGATCTCGGGCGAAACGCTTAGCTACACTTTTTCCCCAGATGATATCCCTTACTTAGCGGTTTGGGCGAACTACGGCGCTTTTAACGGTGATTATACGTTGGCCTTGGAGCCTGCCACAGGGTATTTGGACGATGTGTATATCGCTAGTGTCATGAACAAAGTGAAGTCTGTTCCTGCTTTCGGTCAAACAAAGTGGACTTTCGATATCTCAATTACAAAGGAGTGAACATCGCATGAAGTATAACGCATTTCGATCCGAAACGGATCAAGTATCACGGCTTGGCTTTGGTGCCATGGGGCTTGGCGGTTCATTTGGCTCACATGATGAAAAAGACTTGATTAAGAGTGTACTGAACTGTCTCGAACAAGGGGTCAACTTTATTGACACTGCGCGTGCTTACGGTGATTCGGAGCGTATTCTTGGCAGAGCACTCAAAGAGTGGAAAGGTGACAAACCCTTCCTCGCCTCCAAGGTGCAATCGTTGGGTCCTGGTTCCGTGGGGTGGGGGACGCACATTCCTATCGAATCTGCTTACCCGCAAGGATGGCTGCGCGAAAGCACAGAGCTGTCTCTGAAGGAATTGGGCGTTGATGTTATTGATCTCATCCAACTACACCAGTACTGGCCGCAATGGGATAGGGCGGATTATTGGATGGAGGAGCTGCTTCGTCTGAAAGAAGAAGGTAAAGTTCGCTTTATCGGCATATCCATTCCCGATCAGCGGCATGATATTGCGCTTTCCATCGTGCGCAGTGGTGCCATTGATGCCGTGCAGACGGTCTTCAATATTTTTGATCCGCTTCCACTCGACTGCTTGCTGCCTTTCTGCGAAGAGCATAACGTGGCATTCTTGGCCCGCTGTGTCATGGACGAAGGCGGTTTGACTGGCTTCCTGACGGAAGATACGACATTCGCTGACAGCGATTACCGTAAAACGTACTTCGACTACGTGCCTCGTGCCATGTATATCGAGCGGGTGGATCGCCTGCGCAAATTTATCCCTGAATATGCTGACAATCTTGCTGAGCTCGCGCTCAAATTCGTACTCCACCACCCTGCGGTTACCTCCGCACTTGTCTCCATGCATATTCCACAGTATGCGAATCAAAATATTGCTGCATTAGACAAGGCTCCGCTGCCAGATCCTATTTTCGAGGAAATTCAGAAGTATCACAGATGGGTTCGTAATTTCTATGACACGAAGTTCTGGTAGGCCGATGACTGACAACGTGCGGTGGTCCGAACTTTTCCCCTATGCATTTAACCAGCGGATTGATGCGTGTCCCATCGTCTATTTGCCTCTCGGCATCTGTGAGCCGCATGGACAATTCAGCGCGTTCGGGTTAGATACAATGAAAGCGGAGTGGCTGTGTGAAAAGGCCGCAAGCGAAATTGGTGGAATTGTTGCGCCAACGCAAGCTTATCACATCCATGAAACCGGCTACCATGCCCGCTGGCTGGAAGAAGTTGTCGGGGAGGAGAATCCCCGAATGACCAGCATGCCGCCCCATGTGGTACTGCATTTCTTCCTGTATCAGCTGCGTTCTTTCGTCAATGCTGGCTTCAAGGCCATTGTTGTTGTTTCTGGCCACAGTGGCGGCAACCAAGAAGACTTGCGTCTGGCTGCTGAGCTCTTCATGGCGATCTCGCCAGTTCGTGTGTGGGTCGTCAGCGACCCTGAGCTCGTTCAGGGTCAATTTACCGGCGATCATGCCGGTAAATATGAAATCTCCCAGCTCATGTACCTGCGACCTGAGCTGGTTGACATGTCCCTGCTCCCGCTGGAGCAGATACCTGGTTCAGGCGGCAGGCTCGCTGCGGGAGAGGACGCTGGCGAAGCTTCGCGAGCTGAAGGCGAGCGTATCATGCTCGCCTGTCTTGAGACCTTGCTGCGCAAAGCTGCAGCACTGAAGGGCGAAGTAACGGGCTTACCTGCACCCCCTCGCATTCCACTCTATGAGGTGGAACTTGTGTGGCAGCGCCTGCTGAGTCAGCAGGCACGCTGGGTGACGCTGCGCCCTCGACAAGGGCAGGAGCCTGTAAGCGAGAGTTCGCAGTGGAAGCTATAATTTCATTCCTATGATTCTGGCAATGTGAATAGAAAGATGCTGTCCCAAAAGTCGATCTAGACTTTTTGAGAACAGCCTCTTTTTCGTTCATGACCTTTGAGTCATGAACTTGCTTCCTTTGCTTTCCGGTATGGGCATGCACGTATATAATAGATCTGGAATAACCATCATTTAAGTAAAAGAGGTTGCCCCCATGGATAACATATTAGTGACTGGGTTTACCGGTAATGTAGGACAAGAAGTGGCAAAGAAATTAATGGAAAAGCAAGGGAATATGATATGCGCTGTCCGAGATGCGGAGAAAGCTAAACTAACCTATGGTGAGAAGATTTCGTACGTGGAATTACACTATCAGAAGCATGAAACATTTAAAAAAGCATTACAAGGCATACAAAGTGTGTTTCTTATGTACCCGCCGGAGACTTCGCTTCAAGATTTTCATCTGTTCATCCAAACAGCGAAAGAAATGGCCATCAAGCACATTGTCTATCTTTCTGTGAAAGATGTGCAGTTTTTACCCTTCATTCCACACAATAAAAACGAAAAAATCATCAAACAAAGTGGGATACCCTTTACTTTTCTTAGAGCCGGCTATTTTATGCAAAATTTAAACCTCTTTATGTTGGATGAAGTACTGCGGAATGATCGCCTGTTCGTCCCCTGTGGAAAGGGGAAAACCAGCTTCATTGATGTCCGAGATATTGCAGAAATTGCAGCGCGATCACTACTTGAAGGAGAAGCTTTTCAAGGCCATAAGCCAGTCTTAACAGGTAACCGTGCCATGGATTTTTACCAAGTTGCTGACATCATGTCACGTATCTTGGGTCGTCAAATTACCTATGCCAACCCATCTGTCAAACAATTTCGCTCCTACATGATCGAAAAGGGTCTGGATGAAGCTTACATTAATGTCGTAACTGGCATTCACATTCCCACCAAACTGGGGCTTGCCAAAGGGATTACCGATACGTATACACAAATTACGAATCAGCAACCTACACAAATCGAACAATATATACTTGATTACAAGGATTACTGGATGAAATCATGAAGAACCATTCCAAGAAGTGAAGTCCGAAGGCTAGGTCCATCACTGATAATAAGACTGCGTCGTCTGACGAACTTGCTCCCTGTACTTTCCAGGATTAACCCCAAACCTCTTGGCGAATTGGTGACTAAGGTAGGAGGCATCTCCCAATCCGCACGCCGTTGCAATATCAACAAGACTCTCGTTGCTGGATTCCAGCAAACTCTTGGCTTTCTTTAATCGCAGTTCACGAAGCATCTGCATCGGATTTATGTGATAGTGCTCAATGAAGATCTTATCCAGATAGCTTGAATTTAAATGCACAAGTTGGGCTAATGTTTTTCGAGTTATTTTCTCATGGAAAGACGTATTGATATAAGAGATGACCTTTTCTAAACGCTCGTCTTTTCTGCCCCTCTGAAAATTCCGGCTAGCCCGGCCATTCTGATCCCAACTCAATAATAATAAATGGACTAATTGCATGCCAAGACCTGATAACTCAAGTTCACGAAAAGGCGTATTATTTTTTTGCCAAGAGGTTAATAGCTTGTAAAAGATATCGGAGTAGGCGTCAGCATCTATCATGGTCATCACTTCAGCTATGGGATATAAACGGAACAAATCCACTTGGTAACTGTTTCTCGCATCAATTAACAACCATAGGTGAATACCAGGTGTCGTAGCTTTTTCAGCAAAAGGAACTCCTGGCGCATGCAGCATGACCTGTCCAGACTTCGCTGTTTGCGCCTTGTTCCCATCCTTCACCTCGACCTGTCCTTCAAAGATAAAGCTGACAACCCAATAAGGATACATTAGGTTTTCTAAATTGATGGCTTGATAGGAAGCTTCCTCCACCTGATATAAGCGAATTTGCCAGTACTCGTCCATCAGTTCCTTTTGCTCCTTCACCAAGCTCACTCCTAACTATCACATATAAGCTTTTCTCATGAAAGCTGCTCACTTACATATTGTCGTATTTGCTCGGATTTATCAAATCCTATCCACTTCCCCTCGATGATGGCTGCTGGTTGCTGCCGACACCCGGTACACTGGCTTTGACATCGTTCAAGACGAACCTCATGAGCATTGTCTGCCAACTCTTGCAAAATATGCCCATATTGAAACTGCTGAAAGTTTCTCATACAGCAAAGTACTTGCTTGCCCATCCTAACTTCCCCCTCTACAACTCCTCTTTGGACTGAAAGCCCTCATAGACAGCTTTTCCGTCCTTTGAAATAATCGGACCATTCTTGTATTCAGCGCCATTTCTAGGGTCAATTGAACCTAGGGCAGAATACTGAATCACGTAAGCTTTGCGTGTACCTTGACTTCGGTTAGGTGTGCTGCGGTGGAACAATAACGAATGGAATGCGACCATGCTTCCTTTTTTCAAAGGTACTGGTGTCCCCTGAACGTCCCCGTAGTAACATAACCAACCGATGTCTGTTTTCACATGCTCAACTAAGCCTTTATGATGAGAACCCTCTTGAACCCAAATACAACCGTTTTCCAGGGTAGCGTCCTCAAGTGCAAGCCAACAGGTTAAATAATGCATAGGCTCTATCGGCGCATACCCATTGTCCTGATGCCATGGGAAATCGCGATTCGCTTCTGGACGCTTATAGACAGACTGGTCCCAATACAGACGATTGTCCGGGCCTAGAATAGTAGTTGTCAAATCTACAAAACGATCATCCGCTATAAACTGTTGCAGTTCTGGGTTCATAAAATTCAAGCCGGAAGTAAAATTGATCTGATTCGGGATGTTGTTAAAATTTTGCCCCGCTTCACTGAGACGGCGTTCCGTTTCTTCATCGAAATGATCTATGATGGTGCGCACGCGATCCATTTCTTCATTTGAGAATACATTTTCTAAAATGATAAAACCTTTTTCATCGTATTGTTGCAGCTGCTCTTGTGTTAACATGGCTTAATCGCTCCCCTGTAGCTATTATTCTTACATAGCCATCATCTTACAAATGAGCCGTAGTCACAATTTGAACGCTACGCTAATTCGTTGTGTTTTTTACTCTTTTTTAAAAGAGGTTCTTCGATGATTTATTGCGCCAATAGTAAATTTCGTGCTACTGTGAGAATGGACATTTATTATTTCACTCTGCCATTACGATAAGGAATATACTGATGAACGAACTATTCATGGACTTCTTAACAATTCTGCTCCCTACTTATTTCTTTTTCTACATGGCCTTTACCTTAATACATCGAAATATGAAGAGCATGCTTAACCGAATTGCTGCTGTTCTCATGTTTGCTTTTCAGTTATATTTTTTAGGGGAATACATTAAAACGTCATTGTTACCGCAATATCAAATGCAGATCGTCCTTTACGGAAACAGTCCGATGATTCTTTTGGTCATATGCTGCTTAGTTCACTTGAGCATTCTCATGGGAGGACCCTCTGTTTCATCCTTGAAGCGATGCTTGCCACTCGTTTACGCAGCACCGTACGCATTATGGGCTATATTTTTAATCAGCAAGGATCATAGGGTCTTATATAACGCTGCAGTGACGGATGGACGAAGCCCCCTCGATCCGCTATTTCTACTCGTTACCGTTTCTTTTATTGCAGGCTATATCCTGATTTCCGTTGTCATTCTCACAGTCTCCTGGTATCGTGCTCGCGATGTGAAGCATAGGAAAATTCTTCGTTCTCTGCTTCTCAGTTTATTCTTGCTTTTTACCTGGTTTGTCTTGGTCACCCTTCTCTTGCAATCGAAGTTCGTCACTTCACGAAATGCCATGATCTTATTTTTTATCGGTTATTTGTTCTGGGGGGTTGCACTTCGTCATTTGATTGGTAAATACGACATTATGCCCGATTACCGCAAGCTCTTCCATAATCTATTCAAGTCGGCCCCTACAGCTATTCTTCTTCTGGATCAAAAGGGAGCCATGAAAGAAATGAATCCAAAGGCACAACAATGGCTTGATGGGATCCTTGCTTCTGACATGTTGAACCATTTTCAGTTCGGTGACGGGCTGAGTCTAGCCGCCAGATTGGCACGGGTTGAACGGGAGAGTGAAGTTCAGTGGGAGGCGAAGTTGGTTACACCGAAAATAGGTGATTTGGATATGATAATAGGCTTAGAATTGATCGAGGAGACCAATGAAAAATTGTATGTGATGCATCTTACTGACGTTACTTCGTTGAAAGATACAGAACGTAAACTATTGGAATCAGAGCAAAGCTACAAATATATTGCACACCATGATTCACTAACCAATTTATATAATCGCGCAGCCCTTCAGGAGCAAATACTGCAAAAGATAGCCAATCATGAATTTTTTGCCCTCATAGTAGTCGACTTGGATAGTTTTAAACCAATTAACGATTTACACGGGCATTTCGTGGGTGATCTTTATCTGAAGCATATGGCACAAATTTTACAAAGGAGCTCTGGGCCCGGTGATCTCATAGGACGAATTGGTGGAGACGAGTTTGTTTGGGTCATTTCATCCATTGATGAGTATAGCGAACTAGACACGACTATGCATAGACGATTATCACTTTTATACGAGTCCCCCTTCCAATATGAAGATATCACAATCCCCATTTCGTTTAGTGCTGGAATCAGTCTATACCCGAGAGATGCGACGGATGTTACAACATTAATGAAGAAAGCGGATGAAGCCATGTATAAAGTGAAACGCAGCCGGAAGAATGGTTCCGTGCTTTAAAATAGAAAACGGAGCCTGCTACCTGCAGCGCTCCGTTTTTGTTGTTCCTTATTCTGATTCCGCCATTTGCAGGAGCTCACTAACCGTGACAAGTTGATAACCAAGTTCCGTTAATTCCTTTGCCAAGATTCGAACAGCCTCTACTGTTTGCGAGCGATCTTCAAAACCATCATGGAAGAGAAAGATGCTCCCGCATCCGATGTGATCTCGGGTTACCTCCAGAATATGTTCGACGCCAGGCATCTCCCAATCCCTTGTTCCCCCGTTAAGAGCTCCGATGACTTGATAGTCAAATTTGGCTGTAATCTCGTGAACTTCCAGATTGTAATCCAAGTAAGGAGGACGCATAACAACTGGCCGGGAGCCCGTAACCTGTGTAATTAATCTGTCCGTATCGAGAAGTTCTTGTTCACATGCCTCCAAACTAATCTGGGTCATAAAAGGATGGGAGTAAGTATGATTCCCTATCTCGTGTTTCCTGATATGAACATCGAGAGCCGTCTCAGGATACAATTCCATTTGTTTTCCCATCATAAAAAAAGTAGCACGGCCGGATACCTCTTCGAAAATATCTAACAATTGAGGTGTATACTCGGGGTTAGGGCCATCGTCAAATGTAAAAGCAATCGCTTTTTGCGTTGTTGATACTTGTTTAATTATTTTCATCCATTGAGCTCCTCTTAGGGTAATAATAGCTTCAACTCTCCGCATACAGAGGTACTCGACTGCCGCACTGTGTTATTTACGAGTGGTCGCGTACCAAGCATTAATTTCGTCATAACTCGTTTGGCCACCTGCTTTTTTGAATTTATCCGTAAATGCATCGAAACCTGTAAGCTGTTCACCGCCAACAATGATCTTGACCGCATAATCGTTGACCATTTGGTTAAGCTGTGCATTTTCTTTCGAGTAATTCGGAAAGTAAGGTGCTAATCCTAGATCAATCGAATTTGCAGTAACTTCAAGAGGAAGACCAGCGTTGCGGATCAGCGTGTCCGCGGCAGCCAGCTCGAGAAGCTGCGGCGCACGCTAGAAAATCAGTAATGAAATACGTATGGTTATGACTATAAGTTACGTTCATATTTTAATACTCGCGATCCAGTTCGTCTTTATAGGCTACAATTTTATTCTTACCGGACCGTTTAGCGGAGTACATACCTAGATCAGCTTGCTTAAGCAGCTTCTCTGGGCTTATACCATTGCGGGATATGCTGAATCCTATGCTTAAGGTGACATTACTCTCTCTCTCTACTCTAGAACGGAAGTTCTCTGTCCACTCTTCAATACGCGAGATCGTATCTTTATCATCAATAACAGCAATGAGTTCTTCACCCCCATAGCGCCCTGGAAAACCAATTTCATCCGTCTCTTCTTGTAAAATTTCAGCGACGGTCTTTAATGCAGCATCCCCAGCATGGTGGCCAAGGGTATCATTGAGCAACTTAAAATTATCAATATCCGTGAATACGATCACACATCCCCCTTTTTCCACACATTGCTTAATCCTAGCGCTGATAGCTTTACGGTTGTACAGTCCAGTTAACCCATCTATTAATGATGAGTCCACCACACTCTGAAACATAGTTAGGAAACGTTCGATAAAGATTAAGAGCAGCATAAAATAGTAAATAATCGGTAGAATATCTTTTGCAATTAGGATCCATTTTTCTGTTCGCCATAGGTGGTTTGTTTCAATGTTTATCACAATAATAGCTGAATAGATTATTAATGATACTCGGTATTTAATCATCTCATCTATATGAGGGCTGATAAGTATCCAGGAGATACATACAGCAGCAAGTTCAATGATGAAAAGTGATACATCTGCATGGAAAGAACTGCTAAAGAAGAGTAAGAGTGGGATGAAAATCGCAGCAACCAAATAGTAAATTATGCTTCGTTTTATCTTATTAAGGTATGAAGCGTAAATTCCAATATTTATGTTCATGAACATGATGGCACTAGCAATGTGCAGTAGTGATTTGGATCCTATCGAGGTCATTTTAAGGACTTCATATACCACTGCAAGTATCAGGCCGAATGTTAGTATCAAATATACTTGTTTTTTTCTCAGTCGAAATAGTCTTAAAGCCATAACGAGCATTACAATTAGCAAGATACAACAAATTGAAATGGTGTAGAATTGGAACGTTATTTGCAAACATATGCATCTCCTTATTTATAAATTAAATAGGATTATTTCAATTCTTTTCACGCAAAAAACAAGCCTTTAAAGGTAACCCAGCTATCATCCCAGGATGAATATGTTTCCTGGCTTAGACCTGTGGCTTTGCGTCTCCACCTTTCGATGGATTTGCCTTTGTTCATTATTGCTTGTTTGCGGGTACTTTTTTATTTCAATTTCGAAATAACGCGATTTAGCATACAAATCTATCTGAGATCATTGCTGAAAATAAAATGGCTCCGATATATTCTCTTCATTTTTAAAAATATTGACAAGAAGCAGGTTGAAAGAGTCTCGATAAATAAATGCTTGAAGCTCCCGAATGGAATGTGTTCTGGTTTTAAACTTAATCTTAGTAATATGATTATTCAGCGTTTTTTCAGTGATATGGAGTTGTTCACCTAACTCTCTATTATTGTTTCCACAAACGATCAGCAGGCTCAATACCTCAATCTCCCTCGGAGTAAGACAAAACCGTTCCTTAAACGTATTGAAGTACGCATTAAATACGGGTGACTCTACAATTAATCGGTTTACTATCATCGCTAGATTCATTCTCCTAACATAGTAAGTATGTGTTTCAAAATCTCATTAAAAATGTTCCCGCAATGCGGGCTATCACGCAGACAAATAAGCCCGACATAGGTTACACGGGCAATGACATCTCTCTATAATCTTTAAGAATAAAAATGGAAATGTCACGGAAACATTGGAATTGCGGTCCTTTACAATCTTAAGAAGAAAATTGTTCCTGTAATGTTTTGGAAAGCTCCTTCAAACGGAGTAACTCTCTATTAATGTGGTAAGAAGTATTCGATTGGGTTTCTGTAGTGCTATAAAGCTCTTGTACAGTGGACACGCTTTCTTCGGTGACCGCTGATATGTTAGTCATTTCATTAGAAATCACTTGTGACCGCAGTTCAATATGCTTCACAGATTCATTAAGGGCTTTAACAATCACAATCATCTCGGTAATGGCCTGGTTCATTTGCTCCAAACTGGATATCGACGCTTCTGCAAGTTCAACCGTGTGAGATGTGGCTTGTCTTCCAACTTCAATCTGGGTTAAAGATTCTTCACTTTCCTCTTGAATATTAGTTAGAATTGCCTTTATTTCATATGTAGCCTTATTACTCTGCTCAGCTAATTTCCGAATCTCACTGGCAACGACCGCAAACCCCCTGCCATGTTCCCCAGCTCGAGCTGCTTCTATAGACGCATTTAAAGCTAAAATACCCGTTTGGTTAGCTATTTGTTGAATCGTGGTAATAATATCCCCTACTTGGTGAGAAGACTCATATAAATTTTGCATGGTGTCCGTCGTTTGGTGTATCGCATTGGATACGATTCTAACTTGCTCAAACAAAGGTTCAATATTATTTTGGTTGTTATGCATCGTTGTTGCTGTTGTAGCAGCCGTTGCTTGCAAGTCAGAAAAGGATTGGGAGTTCTGCTCAATCATCTCATTAATACTGTGCAGATTAATCTCCATATTGCTTAGTGATTCGCTTTGAAATTCAAGACCTGTAGACACTTCTTTAAAAGTAGCCAGCATATCATGATTAGCCACAATGTTATTTTCAGATTTCTCTGAAATGATTACAGATGCTTGTTCTAATTCTTGAGAATGTTTTCGTACCGTTTCGAGAAGCGCTTCAGCTTCTTTTTGTTTAATCGCTTTTTCCAATTCTACTGCCCTCATAATTCTTTCCTTAGATACAACCTGGAGACTTGTTGCACTGGACGTTAAGATCAGAAAAATGGCGTGGATAAGAAGCATTACGAAAGAGTAATCGCTACTCCCAAAGATCAACTTAGGCACAAAGAAATATCCTAAAACATGCTGCAAGGCGAAAATTCCTGTCATAAGGGCAATTAGCTTAATATCTTCATAATATGCTACTATGGCAACCACCATAAATATAGAAAAATGCAGCTCTATCCCCCCTCCCCCACCAGCAATAATAGAGATACTAGAAAACGTAAGAACTAATGTATTAAGCATTGGTATTAGGGGTTGATCTGTTTGCTTACGATAAAGAAAATAAGCTACCCCCAAGAAAACCACGGGAATAATTAAAAAAATGCTCAGCGCGAATGAATAGTGTTGACCGGTATCATGACCAGCAGCCAGATTCTCCATCGGCATCATGTGTCCCATGTTTTTCATGAAATTAAATTTTCTATACAATAAATGGATGATAAAGCTGAGTGCTATGGTGCCCAAAGATACCTGTAACATGAACCTGTTCTTTTGTCCTATCAATTTCCACTAGCCTCCTATATTAACGACATTGCTTATCCTTATTTTGTCGTTTTTCAATCTCGGTTCCATCCGTATACACATTCGACTTTTCCATATATAACATGGATATTTCTTCAAGCTGATGAATTAGCTGTTTACATTCAAGAATAATGTCATGCAAGGATTCATTCGAGATATTTTGATCTGCCATAGTTATCTCCTGTTCTTCTAAGATTAAGGAGAACGTACTCTTAACTATTTCTCCAGTATCATGAACATTATATTATTAAAATGAGTATGATCAATCTAGAGATAGTTAACACCGTGTATAGTTTTATTTAACCACTTGAGATTAGGTAACCCCATGAATTCAGAACAGATCCGATATAACCTGCAAGTAGCCATAGAAAAATCAATACGAAAAGCTTTTATAGCCATACCACAGTACTCCACATGTGTCGATACTTCCTATTTGAAATAAGGCAAGGGCTATCCCCTAAGCAGTTAATTTTACCGCTTTAAGGATAACCCTTGTTATTTACACATCTAAACTAAAATCAGTTTGGGTTGACGATTACTACTTTACTTGCTCTTTTGAGCCAGCATGTTCAGCAGAACCGTTACAGCCTCTGCTCTTGTTGCAGGGTCCCCAGGGGCAAATTCGTTGTCGCCTTTCCCTTGCACGATGCCTGCTTGCTTTACATATGCAACCGCATCTTTTGCCCACGCTGGAATGTCCTTGTCGTCTGCGAAGCTAGTTGCTGTGGCATTCGCTTCGGTATATTTACCCAAAGCACCTGCAATCATCGCTGCCATCTCTGCACGCGTAATTTCCCCAGCTGGACGGAAAGTACCGTCCTCATAGCCATTAATTATGCCTGCTTGCACCGCTTGCGCGACCGCTTTCTGCGCCCAGCTTCCGATCTTCGCTGTATCTGTGAACGTCAGCGCCGCTCCCGCTCCTTCCGACTTCAACGCATTCATCAGCATGACGGCAAATTCCGCACGAGTCACGGTTTTGTCCGGCTTAAACGTGCCGTCCTCATAACCAGTGACGATTCCGCTGCTTACCGCTTGCTTAATGATTGCCCTCGCCCAGTGTTCGGATATATCGCTAAAGTTAATCGTTGGTTTTGGCTCACTTGTTGCTTGCCCTACAACCATTACAGCAAATTTTGTAAAGTGGGTTACTTCTGCGGTAATCTGATTACCGCTAACAACACCGCCAACTTCTACCCATTTCTTCTGCACTTCATCATAATAGAACACGGCTGCTCTTCGATCACCGCTCAATTTTGTCGGATCAAACTTAAAAGTCAGTGTTACGGGTTTACTGAAGTTCTCTGAGAAATTTTTTAGAATCTCGAAGATTGGACTAGCCAGAACGTCTTCATCCGTTAGAAGATCTTGAGTTTCAGTAAGTTTTTCAATTGTTAGTTTCAGTTCTTTGTCCGTTGCATTTGCCGGAATATCTATTGTGATTTCATCTGCCAAACTAACCTCGCCTGTTTTGCCTGTGGGAAGCGATAATTCACCATTCTCTGAGATTACTTTGCTGTCATCTGGTGGTGTTGGGATGCCACCTCCACCTCCACCTCCACTGCCGTCACCGCTACCGCCACCAGGGCTGGCCGTCCACTGCGCGTACAGCGTCGCGTTCGCCGCTCCCATGCCAAACGTTGCATTTGCCGCATAGGATGTTCCTGTTCCGTTGCCCGCCGTGTTCCAACCTTTGAAGGTGTTGCCCGTCTTCACTAAGCTTCCCGTGTTTCCTAATACGGTTACCGTTTCATTTTGCGCGTACGGATTGCTATCCGTTGGCACGGTTCCTCCCGTGCTGCCATTGCCGTTGTACGTTACGGTGTATGTCGGGTCCGTAGTCCACTGCGCATATAGCGTCACATTCGCCGCTCCCATGCCGAACGTTTCATTTGCCGCATAGGGTGTTCCTGTTCCGTTGCCCGCCGTGTTCCAACCTTTGAAGGTGTTGCCCGTCTTCACCAAGCTTCCCGTGTTTCCTAATACGGTTACCGTTTCATTTTGCGCGTACGGAATGCTATCCGTTGGCACGGTTCCTCCCGTGCTGCCATTGCCGTTATACGTTACGGTGTATGTCGGGTTGACCGTCCACTGCGCGTATAGCGTTACATTCGCCGCCCCCATGCCGAACGTTGCATTTGCCGCATAGGGTGTTCCTGTTCCGTTGGCCGCCGTGTTCCAACCTTTGAAGGTGTTGCCCGTCTTCACCAAGCTTCCCGTGTTTCCTAATACGGTTACAGTTGCATTTTGCGCGTATGAATTGCTATCCGTTGGCACGGTTCCTCCCGTGCTGCCGTTGCCGTTATACGTTATGGTGTATGTCGGGTTGACCGTCCACTGCGCGTACAGCGTCACATTCGCCACTCCTATGCCGAACGTTGCATTTGCCGCATAGGATGTTCCTGTTCCGTTGGCCGCCGTGTTCCAACCTTTGAAGGTGTTGCCCGTCTTCACCAAGCTTCCCGTGTTTCCTAATACGGTTACCGTTGCATTTTGCGCGTATGAATTGCTATCCGTTGGCACGGTTCCTCCCGTGCTGCCATTACCGTTGTACGTTACGGTGTATGTCGGGTTGACCGTCCACTGCGCGTACAGCGTCACATTCGCCGCCCCCATGCCGAACGTTGCATTTGCCGCATAGGGGGTTCCTGTTCCGTTGGCCGCCGTGTTCCAACCTTTGAAGGTGTTGCCCGTCTTCACCAAGCTTCCCGTGTTTCCTAGTACAGTTACAGTTGCATTTTGCGCGTATGAATTGCTATCCGTTGGCACGGTTCCTCCCGTGCTGCCATTGCCGTAATAAGTAATCGTGTACGTCGGGGGATCAATGTTTTGAAATATGTCTCCTCTGTTACCTACCACGATAAACGTGCCGTTGCCGTAGGTGACGCCATTAAGAGACCCGTTCGTACCCGCATAGCTTTTCGTCCAATTCACTAAGTCACTGGAGGTATAGATAGAATTAACCGGTCCCACCCCCACATACGTACCATTGCCGTAGGAGACACTATGAAGGACACCAGAATTTGTCGACTCACATGAGGCACAGATAATGCCCGACGTGGTGATCTTACTCCAACTCGCTCCGTCAACGGAGGTCAATATCGTTTTTCCGTCTACTGTCCAGGACACAAACTTACCATTTAGGTATTTGACGCCTTTAAGATCTGCCGCAATGCCCGATTGTTGGCTCGGCCAGCTCGCTCCGTCACTGGAGGTCAGTATCGTTCCATATTGCCCCACCGCCACAAACTTTCCGTTGCCGTAGGTGACGCCCGTAAGAATTGACGTGGTGCTTACATTGCGATCCGTCCATAAGTCAGGCGTCTCACTCGTCGTAGAGGTGTATACGGCTCCTTTTCTAGCATCAATTTTGCCTCCCACTGCCACATACAGGCCTTTGCCGTAGCTAACGCCCCAAAGTTGTGCATAATTATTGAGGGTGTAACCAGTTTTCCAGTTCACTCCGTCACTAGAGGACGATGCATCTCCAGCTCTACTCACAACCACAAACTTACCATTATCGCAACTGATACTAGTAAGCTTGAATGTAGTTGCCGGTTTGTAATTCGCCCAACTTGTTCCGTCAGTCGAGGTTAAGATGGCCCCCTCATCAGTCACCGCCATAAACTTGCCGTTGCCGTAGCAGACGTCCTGATTACTGGTAACAAGGTTATTAGGTTGCCGATTAACCCAATTATCGGTAGAAGCAGCGTTAGAAAAAGTGGGGATCATCCCTAATAGAATAACGAATCCCATTACTAAAGAAATCCAACGTTTGTTCATAAATTGTTTCACTCACCTTTGTCTAGATTCGACATTCACCTCTACTATAAATTAAAATAAACAAAAAAAAACCTACCCGCCAGGGGTAGGTTTTGAATAAACAGGATAGGCATTTTAACCAAGTCTCTATAATTGCTTTGCACGTTCCAGTGCTTGTTTACGATTGTTTACTCCAAGCTTCGTGTAGATGTTTTTAATATGATATTTCACGGTATCTACCGTAATATTCAGACGTTCAGCAATTTCCTTGTTCATCAATCTATCCATAATTAGCAGCAAAATTTTAAATTCCTGCCCTGTAAGTTTTCCTTTCGGTGATTGATGATCCTCTGGTGTATTATTCATAGCACGCAACAGTTGCTTTACATAGTAACCCGAAGAAGAATGACTATCTTCCTGAACCTTTGAATAAGCGTTAAGCATCTCCGCCATTACAGAACCTTCGTCAATAAAACTACGAATATATCCATCTGGCTTAGCCAAATCCAAAGCAGTGACCAATGGAATGAGCGCAGCCTCCTTTTGACCCGAATGCCATAGCGTCACACTTTGCACAATTAATACTTTTGTGTGATCACGGAGACAGTCTCCCTTGCGTACCAAGAGATATAATCTTTCCAACAGGTACAGCGCTTCTTCTATTCGTTCGGACGCCGCAAGCACTCTAGCCAAAATCAGATGCTCAGCCAAAAGGTTCAATGAAACCTCATCCGTGTGCGCAAGACCGCACCTTTGCGACCAATCAAGCGCATCTTGGAGCGAGCCTTGCCGCAAAGATAAATAAGCTTGTTCCGTTTCGATTTTCACTACAAATAAAGCATAATCGGGTGAATCAATTTTTGACTTCAATTGCACCAATAGTTCGGACGCTCGCTTTGGATTTCCTTTGGCTTGCTCAAGCCGCGATGCAGCGATGTCTAATTGGATCATAATTCGTGCAAGAGGCTGATGGTTTATGCGCCCCAATGACTGACCATAGTTAAATTCTGCCTCCTCCAACCGATTCCACTCATACAGCAAATGGATATATGCCAAGTAAAAATATCCAATGAAAGGATAATTCCTTTTATGCTCCCATGCTTTAATCCATTTCAAAATGAAGTCTTCCGCCGCATACAGATCTTTAATTAAAGTTAATTGATCATAATTCCTACTATACCCTTCATACCGGTTTACCCCCATCACCTGAAAGTAGCTTCCCTCCGGCATATATCGTTCGGTAAGGACCAAGTATTCCGACGCTCGCACAAAGTCATTTTGGATATAAGAGGCCATACCGCAATAGAAATAGATATTACCCATAACCTGGTTCCAGTCTACATCGGGTGATTTCCCTTGCAGTGCTTCAAACCGGACTCTGGTTTGCTCCATTCTCTGAATAGCGGCTTCCCTCTTACCTCCTAGCAACATTACGGCTATATAAAACATTTCAATCATTGGCTTCTCTGCAAAGGAGCTTTCTGGTAAAACAGTTATCCACCTCATCAACGCATCACTCTTCGATTGCATCAAGGCAGGGGGATTTTTCTCGATCAACCGAATAACATCCAAAAACTGTTGGCCTTCTAAATAATGCTCCACCGCTTCTTCATCAAACCCATTTTTTTCCAACCAATTCGCCGCGCGGATGTGCACTTGAATCCATTTCTCCGAATCCGTTCTGGACCCTAGCTGTCGTAAGAAATCGGAAAGCAAATGGTGATATCGATACCAATTCCGCTCCTCGTCTAAGGGTATAATGAATAAATTTAGCTGCTCCAGTCTCTCCAATTGCTCTTGACTGTTCATTTGCCCCGTTACTGCTTGGCATAAAGAATGGTTCATTCTACTTAAAATGGACGTTTCCAATAAAAAGGACCGCATGGTTTCCGACTGATGCAGGAACACTTCTTCCAACAAGTAATCGGATATATGATGCTGTTGACCCGTAAATTGCTGGATGGACTGCTTTATATTCGTACTGCGTTTCAGAGAGATTGCCGCCAGCTGCAATCCACTGACCCAACCCTCAGTTTGATGGAACAGCTCGGTTACTTGCCCTTTCGTTAGCGATAAATCCGTCGTATCTCGAAAAAATACAACCCCCTCTTCCAGTTCAAAGCGTAAATCCTGCATTTGAATATAATGCAATTCACCCTTCGCCAGAAGTCTGGTAGTAGGAATCGGCAAATCGGTACGGCTAGCGATATAAAGATGTATATGAGGAGGTAAATGTTCCAGTAAGTAGCTCAATGATTGGTGAATATCGGGGAGTTGAATGACATGATAATCGTCGAGTATGATTACCAGTTCACCGGTTATATAATTCAATTCATTCAAAAGTTCCTTAATCATAGGCTCTGAAGATTCCGAAGGTCCATTCTCAATAAGATACCCAATCGTTTGGCCAAAGCCAGGGATTCTCTCCTTAATGGAGGCCGTTACGCAACTCCAAAATGAAATCCACTCATTATCATGCTTATCTAAAGAGACCCACGCAGCAAGCGCGCTGCATTGTTTCACCCATTCACATAACGCTGTTGTCTTTCCATAACCAGCCTGCGCGGAAATAAGCATCAGCTTGGTTTCCATCCCCTCATTAAGCTTGCGCATCAGCTTCGGACGGGATACCATAGTATTTCGTATATGGGGGATCTGAAATTTTGTACTTACAATCACTGTTAATTCCTCCACAAAAAAGGATAAATCGTGTTTTATCTTTCTCTAAACAAAAAGTACCTTCTTCGTTTGGTTTCATTGGAGTGACTAGCAACCATGCAAACAAAGAGAGTTGTGTAATCTATGGTACACCATCGTTCTCTGTCTGACCAGTCTCGTATTTTGCCCGTCACTTCAAAAGAAAACGACAGTCGATCGTTTGACCGGCTGCCGCATAGGCGATTGAACTCCCTCGGTTCCGTTAGCATAATGACCTTACCTGTCATCTATGGTACGGTTCTCCGTAATGTATCTAAGCACAAAGTACAATTTGACCATAAGATTTACATTAGTATATAAAGACAAATCCACTCCTAACAATGGAGTGGATTTCTTTGGATAGAACCTCTCTATCATGGAACTACAAATCAATCTGTCATATACATTAGGAGATAGTAAAGGGAATTATTTACTTCAAATAAGTATTCAAACTGGCAAGCTCCAAAATGCGATTCACTATTTACTTGCCATACTTTGATGCTATATGTTCCGAAAAAATCATCAAGTAAATTTAAATACTCTTCTACGACTTTGTCACCTATATCGAAGTCATGAAAACCTCGAATAACAGCTTTATGCCAGTTTTCAATTTCTGATAGTGAAATATTGAGTGGTTCAGACTTAGTGACATAATGACAACTTAATATATGTTGTTTTAAACTCCTCACCAAGTTAGTATCAACAAGATTCACGTTCTCGAAATAAAAATAGTATGTTTCATATTCTTCAAATTTAATTTCAGACAAGGCTTTTAAAAATCCTCGGATTTCACCATATTTTATCAAGTCCATAAATCATCTTCCCTCTCGATAAAATTCTGTGCATTTAACTTAAAGTATTCGAGGAATCATTAAAGTATCCTGCCCGTCCCTCGGTTTTAAGGGTTTATTTAACGTATGCTCACTCATTCGCAGGATTTCATCACCATGAAAATAACGACCGCTTAGAAAACGAAGTCCTATGGATT